>CAVZFK010000019.1:0-42919 GCA_963774515.1 uncultured Acidobacteriota bacterium
TGCGATCGCTGTATCGAAATTTGTAATCGTGGTCGGCGAGCCGATATATCCAATCAATGGATTGCCGTAGGGTTCCATCACAGCCGGCATGTACACGTAATTGACGTACGAAACATCGTAGTCGACGTTATCTGCTACCCAAAGACGCGCGGGCTGACCCGGTTTCGTGTGATCAGGATTAATCGGTTGCGCGCCCAATGTATATTCGGCCAGCTGCTGTGGATCATTGTTGGGTATCGACGCCGGAGCATTAAAGAAATGCAGCTTGCAGCCGCCGCTGCAGGTGGGCGGGTTGTTTGTCGGCGTAACTTCATTGCCTTTTTGGTCGGCATTCCAGTGTTGCTGCAATACTGTGGGAGGCTTCGTATCCGTGGATGGCCCTCGATAGAAGTTGATGCCACCGCCCTGCCACCAGTCGATCAGTTGTCCTGACTGCTTGGGCTTGATGGTGCCAACCAGCGGCGAGTACAGCGGCAGAGTGATCATTGCCGAGCCACCCGGAGGAATGCCGTTCTCTCCGCTTGCGCAGCAATTGATGTACATGCGATATTGCGTTGCCCTGGGATATGGGTTGGCGGCGAGTTGCGAATCCTTGAGTTGGAAGCACGCCTGCATCCACGTATCTGTAGCACTCGGTGCGCCCGCGAACAACACGGGATAAATGTTATGACTGGTGGAGTTGTTGTAGATCTCGACCGTCATCGTCGGCGTTTGCCCGTTGGTGCAGTCGATAGTCGTGGGCGTGGCCGCGTTCGCATTTCGCGCTCCGAAAACGAGAACCGCAAAGACCATACATAGCGCGAGCACGAGATGCTTTGCGATGCGTACATCCACTAGGCAGAGAGTTTCACAGCCAATTAAGGCTCTCCAAAATGTCCTTTTCGTCACGTCCATTTCCCCCTCGAGTTTGTTCGTAATTTCGCAGCATTTGGGGGACTTCAGTGTAGCCTTCCGATTCATAATCGCAACAGCGAAAAATCACTTTTGTTTGCAGTTGAACCACGCCGCCGCGATTGCGCAAAATTCTGCGATGTTGCGGAAAAATATTGCAGAAGATTTACTGCCCGTGAAATTCCGACAGCTTGCCTGTAAGCAGAAAAGCTCGCACACGGCTGGAGACGGCGGCTGCATCGCAGTTCATCATCGAATGGCCGCAGGGCACTTGGGACTCATACGTCGGCGCGCCAATCGCAGCCGCCCAGTCGAGCGCCGGCTGCGGGTTTACGGTGTGATCGTACTTGTTCACGATCACCAGGAAATGCGGGCTGGCAGCGTGCGCCGCTTCGGCAATCGTCCGATCCCCAATCAAGTCCAGATGCCGCACCGCATCCAGCTGCCACAATCTGTCATTGGCATCCGCATGGTCAGAGGTCTCGGCCCGGTGGATGTACGCAGCCGCGTGGTCCCGCGGCGTCAACTCATTTCGGTATTGCGGCGTAATCGTCACCAGGGAGTCGATCAGATTCGCTAACCGCAAATCTGGCTCGGTGGTGTAGTGGCCATCGTCATACCCGGGAGCCTTCTCGATCGCGTCGATCTGGATCTGCTTTGTCAGCAGGTCGAAGGTGGTCTCGCGCGGCGTTCCCAGGATTGGCACTGCGAGGTCAAAATAATTTGGATACATCACGGCCCACACAAACGTCTGCTCGCCGCCCATCGAAATGCCGGTCACGGCATGCAGATGCTGCAGGTGGAGCACCTCCGTCGCCAGCCGATACTGCGCATGCACACAATCGCGCAGCGTGAAGTTGGGGAACTTCGTCCCAGGTTGCGCCTTGCTGTTCGACGGAGACGAGGAAACGCCGTTGCCGAATGCGTCGACCGCAATTCCGAAGAAGCGCGCGGTATTCACCAGGTGCAGTGGCGAGCTGCCGTCTCCAAACAGCGGCGTCAGTTCCCCAGTGTTGCCATGCAGTGAAGTAGGCATCAGCACCGCATTATCGCCGGCTGCATTCAGTGTGCCGAAGGTGCGATAGCCGATGCGGCAGTCCTGAATCACCTGGCCGTTTTCCAGCTTGCACTGGCCCAGGTTCGCAAACTTCTGCTCGCTCTGCTGCGCCTGCGAGGAAAGCACACCGGTCAAAGATATGGCCAGCAAAGCAATGAGCGTCCAGACTCGGCAACAATGAACGGTGAAATTCTGCGGATCAGATGACACGGCATGCGTTCTCATCTGACCTTTATACAATCACCCTGCAGCGGTCACACAAAGCGTACGCGATCGCCGCGGGACTACTCGCCTTTGTACTTCTGGAAGAGGTCGGGGAACTGCTTCTTCAACTCGCCAATTTTGGGGCGGTCGCAGATCTCGATATACGGATTGTTCGGATTGTGCAGCGCATAATCCTGGTGATAGGCTTCGGCTTTATAAAAGCCTTGCAACGGCACCACCTGGGTGACGATCGGTTTGCGAAACACTTTGGCCGCGTCGAGTTGCGCGATGTACGCCTTGGCAATGCGCTCCTGCTCCGGATTCATATAGAAGATGACGGAGCGATACGACGAGCCGACATCCGGACCCTGACGATTCAGTTCGGTTGGATCGTGCGCGACAGAGAAAAAGATGCGCAGCAATGTGCCGTAGGTGATCTTCGAAGGGTCATACACCACCTGCACCGACTCCGCGTGACCGGTATTTTCCTGCGTCACCTGCGCATAGGTTGCGGTAGAGGCCGACCCGCCCGCGTATCCCACCGTCGTGGCCGTCACACCTTTCACTCGCTCAAACACGGTCTGTGTACCCCAGAAACATCCTCCAGCCAGAACGGCTGTTTCCTGGCTGGACGTTTTCGCCAGCGGAGCATCGACAGTCGGGGCGGGGATCGGCGCCTTCGCCGCGCGGCATCCCATACAGAAAACAAAACCTGCCAAAACGGTGAAAATCGTGCTGCGACTTGCAACGGAACCCATCATGGAAATTCTCCTGACCAAAGCAACGAACCTGCAACGATATGACACCGGGTTGAGGCGTTTGGTTACAGTCAGGCGTTCTCAATCGAGGATTTTGCGGTGATGACTCCGACTCGTCCACCGATGCAGCCATGGAATCAGGATACGGCGCTGCTAGCTGACAGTGCGCGCCAGCAGATCGATCGTCACCGTATCATCCGGCGTCTTCACGGTTCCCCCGTCACTCTCGGGATGAAACTCGATTGTCATGGTCCGCGCATTTGCCAATTGCTCCCTCCGCATGGCATCTCTAGGCCAGGTACTTCCATGCCGATGGCGGTTGCTGAAATAGGCGTATGGCGGCAATGCCTGCAGCGCCGGCGCGGAGACAGTCTGTTGCATTTTCGGCGGTCACTCCACCAAGCGCGAATACCGGTACTGGTGCAGCTGCGCGACAAGCTTGCTCCAGCAATGCGAGTCCGGTACCGGGAACCTTGGACGCACCGCTTCCACTTCCGACCGCGTCGATCGCAACTCTTTCGCGAATCACTTTCTCAAACACCGGCGCGAACAGGATGCAGTCCGGCGACTGCTGTCGCGCCAACGTCACTTCATCAATCGTGTGGCAGGAGACGCTGATGACCGGTGCGCGTCTCCTCCCCGCAGCCTCGAAGATGCGGCGAACTTCCTCTGGCGATAGCGCATCCGGGCCCGACGGCAGATGCACGCCATCCGCTTCGGCGGCCAACGCGACATCGACCCTTCCGTTTACTAGAACTCTCGGTGCGATGGTTTTGACGCTTACCGCGTGAACAACCGCTCGCGTCAACTCGACCTGCTCGCGGGCGGGAAGATCTTTCTCTCGGAGCTGAATGTAAGAGACGCCGTTCGTCGCCCAAATGGCCGCCAGTTCCACCAGGCGCGCCAGGGCATCGGCTTTGTTGCCCGCATAGAGACGACGATCTGTGATTGCGTACAGCAATTCTTCTTCCGCTCGCGTCCAATCAGTGTAGCCAGTCTAGACCCGCGGTCGATTGACAATTGCTTTCATCCGCTTGTGGTACTGTCGAAAATGCGATGCGCGAGCCTGGAGCTCAATCCTATACATCGATTGAGAGCGGTTACGCAACAGCCACCAACAATCCGCGCTGTGCAGAGAATAAAATTGAAAAGCGGAATGGAATGACGGAAAGGAACGATGGAAATATTTGACCTGCTCGTCCTCGGGTCTGGCCCTGCCGGACAGCGAGCGGCAATCTCGGCCGCCAAGCTAGGCAAGCGTGTTGCCGTGGTGGAGCAGCGCGAATTTGTCGGCGGGGTCAGCGTTAACACCGGTACCATCCCCAGCAAAACCTTCCGCGAGGGCGTGCTTCACCTTTCCGGTTACAACTACCGCTCCATCTATGGCATGAACTATCGCGTCAAAGACAAGATCACGATGGCGGATCTTGCTTTCCGCGTGCAGCACGTCATCAAGACGGAAGTCGACGTGACTGAAGCGCAGTTATCGCGCAATAACATCGAGGTGCTTACCGGCACCGCCAGTTTTGAAGATCCCACACACATTCGCGTGACCAATTCGCGCGGCTCCAGTGTGTATGAGAGCCGCAACACTCTGATCGCCGTCGGTTCGCGGCCGGCTACCAATCCGAAAGTTCCGCTGAACGGTCGCAACATCATCAATAGCGATCAGGTCCTGTTCATGCCCGATCTGCCGAAGACTTTGATCGTAGTCGGCGGCGGCGTGATCGGCGTTGAATACACCTGCATGTTCGCGGTGCTCGGAGTGCGCGTCATCCTGGTTGAAAAACGGCCCAAGCTGTTGGAGTTTGCCGATCAGGAAATTGTGGAAGCACTCAGCTACCACCTGCGCGACAGCCGCGTCACCATGCGCTTGAATGAAGAAGTGGAAAGCGTAGAAGACCTGGCCGATGGGACCGTGGTCGCTAACACCGAGAGCAAGAAACGGATTTCCGCCAGCGCACTGTTATACGCGGTTGGACGCCAGGGCAATGTGGACGACCTGAATCTGGCTGCCGCCGGATTGGATGCGGACGCGCGCGGACGCATCAGTGTGGACGAAAATTATCGCACCAAGGTGCCGAACATTTTTGCTGCCGGAGATGTCGTCGGTTTTCCCGCGCTGGCTTCGGTTTCGATGGAGCAGGGACGCATCGCAGCTGCGCGGGTCTTCGGTGACGACTGTGTTGTGTCCAATCCAAAATATTATCCATACGGGATTTATACGATTCCGGAGATTTCCTTCATTGGCAAAACGGAAGAGCAGTTGACGGAAGAGGATGCGCCGTACGAAGTGGGAGTCGCGTATTATCGCGAAATTGCGCGCGGCCAGATTCGCGGCGACACCACCGGCCGGCTGAAACTGATCTTCCATCGCGAGACTCGCCACCTGCTTGGCGTGCACATCATCGGCGAAGGCGCCAGCGAACTGGTTCACATTGGCCAGGCCGTGATGGCGCTGAACGCAACCATCGACTATTTTGTCGACACGGTCTTCAACTATCCGACCCTGGCGGAATGCTACAAAGCCGCGGCCTTCAACGGTCTGAACCGCCTGAGCAAGACGGTTGAGGAGATTTGAATCATGGGAAAAAGTCTTGGCATCCATCTCACCGGGCGCGTCGTCACCGGCGTTGTCGAAAGTGAAAAGCCCTGCTCGCGCCTGTTCCATTTTCCTGAAGACACAGAAGACACGGATGCACTGCTGGACACGCCGTTGGACGGCTTGCTTGAACTGGTGCGTGAGGAGGCCGTGCGTGCGGTTGGCGACTGTGGACCGATTGATGCTGTCGGTCTGGCTCTGCCCGGAATTGTGAAAGATGGCGTAGTGGAAGACGCGCCCAACCTGGCACAACTGAAGGGTACCCGCATCGCGGAAAAAATACATCGCGTGCTCGCGGAAGCGGGGATCGTTGCCCCGGTTACAGTTTTGAACGATGCCGACGCGATGGCGGCTGGGATCGCCGCGAAACACGATCGCCTCGATACCTTCATCCGGTTATGGACGCTGGGGTATGGCGTTGGATTTGGCCGTTATCCTTACGCGCCGGGAATCTGGGAGGGTGGCCATTGCGTGGTCACGCTTGATTCCACTGAAAATTATTGTGGCTGCGGCGGTCGCGGACACCTGGAAGGAATCATGGGCCATCGCGCCATGCGGCTGCGCTTCCTCGACATGGAGCCGGAAGAAGTTTTCGACCACGCGAAAACAGGCGATGCGCGTTGCAGGGAGTTTCAGCGGTTATGGCATCGCGGCCTGGCGGCGGCAACGGCAAATTCCATCCACATGCAAGGTCCCGGACGTTTTTACTACACCGGTTTCAATGTCCGCTTCCTCGACATGAAATTGCTGCAACATTATCTGCAGCAAATGGTCGCCATGAGTCCGCTGCAGAACTACACGCTGGAAATTGTGCCGATGAGCGACGATCTGGCTGTGACCGGAGCCGCCATTGCCGCGACTCAGGCGGCAAAAACCTAGTAGGTAAGGATGGGCGTGGGCACCTGATTGACGCGCGACCCTCAGCCGAACTACTTGGGCATGGCTATGAGTGCTGGGACGCGCTGGATTTATGCGACCTGGACCCGGTTTCGGCCTAGTTTTTTCGCGCGATAGAGTGCGGCATCTGCAGCGTTCAGCAATTCCTCCGCGGGGCGGCTCAGCATTGCATTCTCACTGCAGACTCCGATGCTGACTGTAACGAATCGCACCGCCTTTGAACCTTCATTTTTAATCTTCAGGTCCTCGACTGACGTGCGCATCGAGTCAGCGATCAGTTGGGCACTCTCCCGGGTTGTCTCCGGCAGGATTGCGACAAATTCCTCGCCACCATACCGCGCCAGCGTGTCACTGGATCGCCGTAATATTTTCGAAAGCTGTTCGGCTATCTTTTTTAGACACTCGTCCCCTTCGGGATGGCCGTAGCGATCGTTCAACTTTTTGAAGTGGTCCACGTCGATCAGCAACACGGAAAGAGGCTTCCCCGTCCGGATCGAGCGCTTCCATTCTGCGAGAAACACCTCATCAAAGTGCCTCCGATTGTAAATTCCTGTCAGTCCGTCACGGATCGAAATGTCTTGAAGCCGGTCGACGGCGTCCACCAGCGCACGGCTGCTACTGGCTAAGTCTTGCTGCGAGCGAAGATACTTGCTTTGCAACAGCGCGGCTCGCAATCCATAGAGTCCGACAGCGATGGTGATCGAGGCGAATCCGATCCATGCATACACTGGAGCAATCCTGGCTCCCATGATTACGATGACAAGCGTGAATAACACTGGACTCAGGTTGTCCAGTAACAGCGCGATAGAGCCGTTGAAATTCTTGTTTGCCTCGTCGCCGGCCGACACGTGATCCGGCTGAGCCAACAGCGCAGCCAGCAGCAGCAGACAAGGCAGGCCCCAGAGTACATCCTGCAGCCCCTGCGCCATGTTTCGCTCCAGTTCCATATAGCCAAGGACCAGCGCGACAAGGGCATAGGACCAGAGATAGATGGAGAGTGCGATGTAAAAGCGCCGCTTGGCTGGCGCCGGATTTCCAAAGAGACGCAGCGTAACGGCTCCCGCCAGCGTCAGATTCTCCACGTTGTAGACATACATCAGCGACGTCGTCGAGATGGCGATCGAGTGACCCGTTGCCGGCAAGATCGAGTAAATCTGGAAATAAATCAGAACGGCTGCGACGATCGCCTGCGCTCCGTCCAGCAAAAACAGAACTCTCAGGTTGGATTCTTCGTTGGTGAAGGAAATCGCCAGAAGCACAGGGATTCCATAGACCAAGAAAAAGAAATCCGCCATGGTGGCCGTGGTCGTCGGCTGAATATTTCGCAACACATCATAGGTGTCCTGGATTTGCCCGCCGATGGAGAGAAGAAATCCAGTTGCAACTAATATCCAAAGTGCCCGGGTCTCGGCGTTTTGTCTGGAGGCATAGCGAAGGCAACCTGCAGCTGCGAGTAGAAACTCCAACGCGATCAGCGCATTGAACGCGACCATGGCTTGCGGGTGCAGCACCACCAGGACGCTTTGGGCAATAAGGCTGATAGCGCAAAGCGCAAACAGAATGGGGATGGACAGCCATTGTGGATACACGCTGGCTGGAGTCGCAAAGGATCGTGCATTCGCGTCAATTGCGTGGTCAGGCGTGGACGCCAGACTGTAGAGATCCGTCTGCTGAAGCAGTCCAGGATTTTCTGCTCGCATCATGCGTTACACCATCAGAATTGCGTACGCGCGGGATTGGCGCCCATTCAGGCGAAATTGCAGTCCCGCACGAATCACGACATACGTTTCGTCAGTTACGGAGTGATGTCCCTAATAGTGCACGGAATTTGTCCGCAATGGGGAGGATTTCTTGCGGGACCAGCACGTTCGTAACGTGCGAGGGCGCGAGGTAGATAAGACCTGCAATTCTGTCTGCGGGCCGCGGACGTGCGCTCTGCATGTGAGGAAGGATTTTAGGGTATCCGGTCTATCGTCTCGACAACCGCGACGACAGACCGGAGCTTCAGTTGGGATCAGCATCCATCTCAGATAAGCGCTCGATACAAGGACGCGAGACTACTTCTTCCTGGTGAATAAACTCAGATCAATTGCGGCTGCCATCGCCTGATACCCGGCATCTTTCGGATGCAGGTGATCGCCGGAATCATATTGCGCCGCGAAGTGCTGCGGGTTCTGCGGATCACGCACGGCTTTGTCGAAGTCGGCGACGCCATCGAAAATCGGGCTGGTACGAATCCACTCGTTTACCGCATTGCGAACTTCGTTGCCGGCGTCAGAATAATATCCGCAACCCTGATACGGAGTCAGCGTCGCGCCAATCACCTTGATGCCATGCTGGTGAGCCTGGGCAGCGATTTGCGCGATGCCCGCCTCCAACCGCTGCGTCAGATCGCCGTAGGGTTGATGATCGCTGGTGAACCGGCCGATGTCGTTGATGCTCTCCAGAATGATGACGTAGCGAGCACCACTACGCGCGATCACATCTGGGTTGATGCGCGACACGGCGTTCGGTCCATAGCCATCCAGCAGAACGCGATTGCCACCGATGCCGACATCCACCACACCCAGCACGCCGGACTTTTTCGTTCCTGGATCGGCTGCCAGACGCGTCGCCAGATAATCTGGCCAGCGATGATTTTCATTTTCGGTTGCGTACGCGCCATCAGTGATGGAGTCGCCAAACGCCATCACGGCCGAGTCTCCCGGTGCATCCACATCGACGCCAGAAACAACATACCAGGGCTTGCTCTCCCAGGATTTGCCGCCCAGATCCGCGGCACCGACTTGATTGCCATTCGCCGCGTAAGAAATTTGATTTGAGTCGGAATGTTCTGTGCTGGCCATGGTGTGATCTGGAAAATACAGGCTAACGGCAATGTCGGTCAGCGCAGGAACATTCAGCGGGACTGGATCGCTGACGACTTCCGATCCCGGAGGAATGACAACCGTATCGATCCCGTTGAACGTCAAGGCATGGTCAGTGCCAGCCTGGATGCCGCTTTGATTCGGAGTTCCATCGGCATTGGTGCCGAAGGTTCCGCTCGCGCTGAGCGCGATGTGTGCCGCGCCAATATGCAGCGGCTCCGTGCCGAAGCGATTCGACAACCAGACCCGCGCTTGCTGGCCGCCAACGCTGGTGTGCACAATCTCTCGCAATGTCTGGCCGGTGAAATCTGGTGCATTACCCGGATCGGTTGCCACCATCGCAGCACCCCAGGTGGCCACCCACGGCGAGTGGGCACTTGGTGCGGCCGCAGCGTAGCAGTTGGGAACACCCAGCATGAAACCTGCCATCGCCAACGCTGTAAAACCGGCAGCCAAATCGTGCGAGACGTTGCGAACACGCCCCTCGAGACTCAAAGAAGATGAAAAGAATTTCATTGTGCTCCTCGAATTTTCGGTGTGGATGGATCTTGCTGCTGCAGCGAACGCGCGAGCAAAATATTCCCTGGCGTCCAGAATACTCTTGCGAATATCGTCTTCAATGTCCTGCGACCTGCGAGTCCGCCGCTTTCGTAAACAAACTTAGATCAATCGCGTTCGCCATTACCTGGTAGCCCGCGTCGCTGGGATGCACATGATCCCCAGAATCGTATTGCGGCAAATATTGCAAGGGATGCTGGGGATCGCGCGTTGCCTTATCGAAGTCGACATAGCCATCAAGCATTGGGCTGGTGCGGATCCAGTGATTCAGCCCGTCGCGAACCGCTTCGCCTTCAGGCGTGAAACATCCGCAACCTTGATAGGGAGTCAGGGTTGCGCCGAAAATTCGAATGCCGTGCTGATGTGCCTGCTTCGCCATCTCCGCGAACGCTGTTTCCAATCGCTGCTCCAGATCACCCACCGGCTGGTGATGATCGGCATAGCGCGCAATGTCATTGATGCTCTCCAGAACAATCAAATCGCGTACGCCACTGCGCGCCAGCACATCTCGATCGAAGCGGCTTACTGCGTTCGGTCCAGTGCCATCCAGCAGAACGCGGTTGCCGCTGATCCCCACATTCACCACACCCAGAACGCCGGCGGCCTTTGTGTCGGCATCCGCAGCCAGCCGTGTTGCCAGATCATCCGGCCAGCGACGATTGGTATTCGGCGTCGATCGCGCTCCGTCGGTAATGGAATCACCGAGTGTCACGACGGCAGCACCTCCCGCGGCGGCCACGTCCACTCCTGTCAGGAAATACCAGGACTCCATCGGCTTGGCAATATTCGCCAGGTTCGCTGCGCTTGTTTGATTTCCGCTGGCTCGATACAAAGTTTGATTCGCCAACCCATGCTGCGTCTTGCCCATGGTGTGGTCTGGAAAATAACTGCTGATGGCGAGATTCGCGAATGGCGGAACGTGAATGGAAATCGGATCACTGACAATGGTCGCGCCCGGAGGGATGGCGATCGATGCGTTGCCATTGAACGTTAGCGAGTGGTCGGAGGCCACATCAATCACATCGTCGTTCGTCCGCAGCGCAATGTGAGCGGAGCCAATCAACAGCGGTTCTGTTCCGAAGCGATTCGAAAACCAGACGCGTGCCTGCTCACCGCCAGCGCTCACGTGCACAATTTGCCGCAGCGTTTGACCGGTAAAGTCCGGAGCGTGACCGGCCCGTGTGGCCATCATCGCCGCACCCCAGGTCGCCACCCATGGAGAGCCTGCAGGCGGACTTGTGGTCTGTGCCGCCGCCACAATCACTATCCAGGGCGCAATCGCGGCCAAAATAAATCCAGCAATCAGTCGCCTCGCAAGACTGCGACGGCAATCGAATCGTTTTGAAAAATCCTGGAAGCAGTCCACGAGATCCCTCAAATTCCTGTCATGAGAAATCTACCAGCATTGGTGCTGCTGAGGCGAGTCGATGGAGGTTCGCGGAAAACGGTGAGGTTAGTATTCGCGTTGGTAGGTGCGGGTGATGCGGTCATGCCAGCAGAGATTGTCTTCGTCGACAAAACACCAGAGGAATCCAATTCCAAGCGGCATAAGAGACACCCACCACGCAGCCAGGCGGCGTTGCAGCGCGGAGCGGGTCGGGTTCTGATCGTCGAAGGTGCACAGCGCGATGTGCGCGTACAACATTCCAGCGGTGGCGCCGCTGAGAGAGAAGAACAGCATCTGATACAGCACCCACAGCGCGACATAGACAACGCCCGCGAGTGCAGCTGCGGTCAATCCGGTCGGCAGGTGCGGAGTGGAGGCGACGAAGACCACCAGAAATCCCATGAACCCGGCGGTGACAGCGGCGAAGTCCACCGCGAATGCCATCACCCGACGATCGATCGAGGCAGGATCGACCATGAACGGTACAAATTCCGAAGCCGTGTGTTGCGCTTTCCGCGTGTGCGCTGCCGGTTCCTTATCGAGTGAGATCGAGGCCCACTCCAGTCCGCGAAAATTGGACGATGCGGTCGTGCTGGAAGCGGAAACGGTGGAACGCGCCGACTTGGGCGCAGCGGCGTTGCTCTTAGACGGCATCGTTGTCGAACGCGCCTGGGTCGTGGGAGTTGAAGAGCGCTGCGCTGAAGTGTCCTTGACGTGTTCGCGGGTTGTGGCGTGCACGGTGGGAATTCCATCCGCGTCGGCCCCGGTTTTCTCTGAGACCTGAGAGTTGATGGCCGCAGACACGCTGTTCTGCACGCCAGCCACGAATTCTTCAATCGCCTTGCGCTGCGCCTTCGCGGCTTCTTCCGCAGTCAGCGGCAAATCCGAGCGCGTCGCAGCTTCAATTTGCGTCGGGACTTCAATCTCAGGCTGCACCTCAAAAATGCGAAGCTGCGCAGGTGACTCCTCTGGAAACGCAGGCGCCTGGGAGCGCGTCGGATCCTCGGGCAGATGCGGACGAGCGCGACGGGGTGAGATCAGTTCGCGCGGAAACTCAATGAGTTTCGACGGCAATACAGCGCGAGGTTCAATCAGCGCTGATGCCAGCAGGTCTTCCAACGTCGGTTCCGGTTCCTGCTCCGCCTGATGCAAGCGCATCTCTCGAGTGCGCTCGGCAAACTGCGGCATCACCGGTGTTCCCGGAATCCTGGGCAGAATTGGCTCTTGATCGGCGGCTGAATGGACAGCGACTGAAGTTGCTTCGGAATTTGTGGGAGTGGGCTGAGCGCTGGCTTCCGCGTCCAAATCCTGAAATAAATCTCCGGCGGTATCGGCGGCTTGATTCGCGTGGGCGCGCTGTTCGGCTTCGGCACGCGCCGTTTCGGCTGCGATCAATTCACTGTAGGTGGGTGCGGATGCGTAGCGAGATGCCACCGCGCGAGCGATCTTTGTTGCTCGAGAATCTATTGGAGTTCGTGGAGGAGACGAGGGCTTGGCCGCTGTTTGCGGGCGGTGCGCTCGATATCGATCGAGACGCTCCGAAATCTCCTGTTTCCAATCATCGCTCAGCAACTGCTGCTGAGGGACTAATGGCGACTGTGGCGCGGACAATGCTGGACTCACCCTTAACTCCTATTATATAGCCCCAATAATAGTGCAATTTCCACAAAAAAATTCACGTGACTGCATTTGTTTCCTGATACCAGAGATGCACCGCATGCGCGTAGTTCTGTCTCACGACAAAAACGCTTTGCAATTCGGTTGAAGAAGGGAGAATCGCGAAGAGGTCAAACAAGGGCTGTCGCGCCGCATGCATCACGGAATCGTCGTCGACCAGGATTGTTTGGGTGCCAGAGCGGCGGGTCAGAAATCATCGGCGAAAACTTTCATTGCTGCAGGAACGTTTACACTGAAAGTGTTCCGGCCCATGAGAACCCGTGTTTGTATCTGTACCATGCTGCTCGCGTTTTGTCATGTGCGAACGAATGCGCAGGCATTGACCATGAGGCTCCCGCCGGGTCAGTCCGGAATCCGTTTCATGCTGTTGGCCGCTACGCAAATTCAGTCGGGCGCGCCGACGACATCCACTCAGAATTCGGCGGCCTCCACATCATCCAATGCGGCGTCGACATCCGATGAAAATCTTCCGGACGCGCCGCAATCTGCCACCGAAAATCTTCCAATTGCGGAGCCGATTCCAGCGCCGCCAGTCGGTGTTCCGGTCACGATCCGTGCGAGTCATCAGGAACGCCGCGGCGACAAGTATGACTTACGCGGCGGAGTCGAAATTGATTACGAAAATTATGTGGTCCTAGCCGACCACGCGACCTACGACACCACAACTGGTCAGGTTGACGCCGAGGGACATCTGCAGGTGACGGGTGGCCCCGACAACGAAGACTTCGCGGCCAGCCGCGGTACGGTGAATCTGAATCAGCAGACGGGTCATTTTTACGATGTGATCGGATCGGTTGGCGTGATCCACCCAGCTTCCCCAGCAAACGCATACATTCCCAAAATTTTCGGCCTTCCGCCGTCCAGCAACAGAAGTCTTTACACCTCGACGAATCCCTTTCTGATCAGCGCAAAGGAATTGATCAAGAGAGGTCCGGAGAGCTATGAGCTCATCGATGGCAGCATGACTTCCTGCCGCTTGCCGAGGCCCGACTGGCGCATTCTTGCTCCTCAGATTGTTGTCGATGATGGAACTGCAAAAGCGAAAAACGCAGATTTCCAGGTGTTGAATAAACCTGTCTTGTTCATGCCGTATGTCACCCACGGCGTCGACACAGCTGGTCGCCAATCTGGCTTCCTGATTCCTTCGCTTGAAGTTGGCTCCAGCATCAAAGGCACCGTGGTCGGCGAACAATATTACTGGGTCATCAATCGCAGCACAGATTTGCTGGTGGGGTTTCAGTACTATTCCCTGCGCGGATGGGAACAGAACGCAGAGTTTCGATACAAAGGCCTGGGCCAGGATTTTGTCCACGGAAGATATAACGGCGTGGAAGACAGAGGCCTGGCACCTGACTATGTGAATCAGGGTGGCCAGGACACCATCGTGACTGCGCGACATGACATGACCCCCTATACGCGCTTTGTCGCCAACACCGAGTACCTGAGTTCCTACGTCTACCGCCAGGTCTTTGCGCCAAGTTATTCGCAGGCCGTCTCGTCTGAAGTGAAATCCTGGGCCTTTCTGACGCACGAAAAAGATGGCTTCGCCAGCACCTTCGATACTGAACGCTATGAGAAATTTGCCAGCGACGTATCGGGTGATGAGATACGAATTTTCCACCTGCCAAGAATAGAATTCGATGCTGTGGACCATGACCTTGGCTCATCGGGAGCGCTTGCCGGCGGCGAAGCCAGCTTTGGATTTCTGACTCGATCGGAGCCGTATTATCAATCCCACCATGTCGGCCGGCTCGATCTATTTCCGCACATCACGATGCCGCTCATTGCGGATGGATGGACTATTCGGCCAACCCTCGGGGTACGCGAGACCGGTTACTCACATAGCCAGATGCTGGACCCCGTGCCGGCGAATGAGCCGCCCCCTCCTGCGGGCGCACTGTTGGGCGAGGACGCTGTACCGAAGGCAATGGATCCTTCTATCAATCGCGCCGCGGTGGAAGGCGACCTGCAGATTCTGCCTCCAGTATTGGAACGCGACTTTGACGGCCCGTACCTGGCAAATCATTTTGGCGTGGCGCTTCGCCATACGATTGAGCCGGAAATCAACTATCGCTATGTGGCGGGAGTGAATAAGTTCAATCAAATTCCGCGCTTCGACGCGGTCGACATTTACAGCGATACCAATGAAGTGGAGTATGGGGTGACGCAGCGGCTTTTCCTAAAGCGGCTACACCCGACCCCGTGCGGAGATAATGCCACCGCCGGAGAGCACACGGAACCGCCGGATCAAACGTGCGGAGAAGTCTCGCGGCAGTGGCTTTCCTGGTTTGTCGGGCAGAAATATTTTATGGATCCGACGTTTGGCAACGCAGTCATTACCGGTCGCCGGAATATATTCACGACAACGCTGGAGATGAGCGGAGTGGATTACATCACTGCGCCGCGCGACCTGTCGCCGGTCGTCTCCCGGCTGCGTGTTGCGCCCAGCGGCAATACCGATCTGGAATGGGCCGCCGACTACGACACCAAAGCCGGGCGATGGGCCGCCAGCAACATCTTTGCAGACTACCGGCACGGCAATTTCTTTTCCGGACTTGGCCATTCTCTGCTAAATGCTGTGGGTGAAATGCCCGTGCCGCCCACCCAGCCTGCCAATGTTGTGAACTATAACCAGATGCAGCTTCTGCTCGGCTACGGTGCCATTAACAAGCCTGGATTGAGCGCCGCGGCAAAAGGCAACTTATCGCTGGAAGGACGCGCGCTCGAGTATGGAGGTATCCAGGCCACCTACAACCGCAACTGCTGCGGACTGACGGTGGAGGTGCAGCGTTTCGCGCTGGGGACGGTTCGCAATGAAACGTCGACCACGTTCAACCTCTCGTTGTCGGGTGTTGCTGCAGTGGGGAGCCTGGTTCGCGCCGAGCGTCTCTTCTAAGTCGAACGCCCCAGGTCGTCGCAATCGTGGGTAAGTGACGCGGCCGACAGATTAGCCTATTTCAGCACCACGAAAATGCTCAGTTTTCGGCACTGGCGGAATCTACGGAATGACCCCCTTTCCCAGTGTCCAACCAAGGCCCCGATAGCGCTCTGCGTGTGATAATGGAGGTACATCTATCGCTTGGGGAACTCGTTGCGCATATCTCGTTTTTTACTCGTTTTCATCCTGGTTGCAGGAATGGGCTGCAAAGCGCAGACGCCGCCAGCCAGCAACGCCCTCCAGGCGAAGCTCGATCGACAGATTGAGCTGACAATTCGTTCCCAATACAATGTTCCTCCCGATTACACCGTGACCCTGGGCGATCGCAGTAAGAGCGACATCAGCGGATTCGATACATTGCCCGTCGTCTTCAGTAATGGCTCTCAAAAGAAGACAACGCTTTTTCTGATTTCGAAGGACAACAATACGCTGGCGCGGCTGGAGAAGTTTGATTTGACCAAGGCCCCAGGCTCTGGGATCAATGTGCTCGGTCGCCCCATCCGCGGCAATCCCAAGGCGAAGGTAACGATTGTCAACTTCGACGACCTGGAGTGCCCGTTCTGCGCACGCATGAATGAGGTTTTATTCCCGGGGACAGAAAAACATTACGGCGACCTGGTTCGCTACATTTATCTCGACTTTCCGCTGTCGCAGATTCATCCGTGGGCGATGCATGCCGCTATCAACGTGAATTGTCTGGCGGATCAGAGCCCCACTGGATATTGGAAACTGGTCGATACATTCCACGAGCAAACTGACGAGATTTCCGGAGCCGGCGGGCAGCAAAACCTGGCGGCCAGCGTCAAAAAGGTGGACGATTTAACCTTGGCAGCAGGGAAAAGCGCGGGTGTCGACATGGGCAAGCTGCAGGCTTGTATCTCCAAGCAGGATGGGTCCGTGATTCGCCCATCCCTGGACCAGGGCAACGCGCTTGGAGTCGATGGAACTCCCACTCTGTTCGTGAACGGCGAGCGTGCCACAGGAGCTTTGTCGCAAGAGATGCTTTGGAGCATTATTGATCGCGCGATTCGCGACGCCGGAGAAGTGCCACCCCCGGATAGCAATCCCACGCCCGCTACGGCTCCGACTGCGCCAGGAAACTAGCAGTGGGCAAGGAAGTGTTGAGAGCAATAGAAACCGTCGAAGCCGCAGAACGGTTGAAACATGGAACGGCCGGCAGCCACGTAAACCCGGCAGGCACCACAAAACCAGGGAAGATGCACCTTGTAGCCGCAACGCTGGAGTTGACGCGACCGAAAGGGAGCGGTGATCTTGAATGGAACAAGCCAGGACTTAGTCGCACTGGTTTTGCTCGGAGCAAATGGAGAACGGATTGAACGTCATCATGCAGACTTTGTCGAATCCCACCAACGCTGAATTCTCTCGCGGGCCAGTCAGAATGGCCCTGCAACGCACCGCCAAGATCGGTACAGTCGCTGTCACTGGCGCTCTCGTTCTCGCCTCAATCGCAGGCTGCAACCACACACCTAATCCGGATGTCTGGGCCACGGTGAATGGTCATCCGATTACGGAATCGGTTGTCGACAAGTATTACCAGAACCAAATGAGTTCCAGGCAGCAGCAGCCCACGCCAGACGAAGCCGCGATGCTGAAGCTGGAAATCCTGCATCAGCAAATTGGCTCCGAAGTGATTCGGCAGCAGGCCGAAAAATTGCACCTGGTGGCCAGCGATTCAGAGGTTGACGCAAAAATTGCGCAGCTGAAAGCTCCCTTCACGGAGCAGCAGTTCAACGATCAGTTGAAGGCCAAGGGATTGACGCTGGCGGATGTTCGACGTGATCTCTGGCTGAACATGACCATAGAAAAGTTAATGAACAAAGAGATCGAATCCAAGATCAACATTACCGATACCGATGTTTCAAATTTCTACAACATGCACCAGGCCGAATTCAACCTGATCGAGCCGCAGTATCACCTGGCGCAGATCGTCGTCACTCCGAATCCAAGCGGTCGGGTCGAAAACCGGCAAAACAGCAAAGCACGCAATGATGAGGAAGCGCGCAAGAAGATTAATGCATTGCACAATCAGTTAGAAACCGGAGCGGACTTTGCCCAGCTCGCGATCAACTACTCGGAAGCACCAGAAACCACTTCCAGTGGGGGCGACATGGGGTTTCTCCCGGCGTCGCAACTCAAGTCTGACCCTGAAGTTTATGCTGCCGTCACCAAACTGCAGCCCGGCCAGATCACCCCGGTCCTACCCATCGTGCAAGGGCCGTCCAAGCAGCCTGCCGCGTACATGATCTGCAAGTTGATTGCGATTGAACCGGCGGGACAGCACCCATTGAGCGATCCGCGCGTACAGCAGATGATTCGCCAGCAACTGCACGATAGCCGTTCTCGCCTGCTGCAGAGCGCGTACAACGAGATGCTGCGCGATCAAGCCCGCGTCGTCAATTATTATGCGGAAGACATTCTGAAGAACGCGCACTAGAAATTCGGGATCTAACTACTTCGCTGAAAAATGAGACCCGCCCCCAAAGCGGGTCTCAAACTTTTTGATCAGGCAAAATCTATACATGAGAGATCGCTTCCTGGTCCTGGCGATTGCGTTACCGTCTGCGCCAAGTTATCATCACGCCCGAAGGCTGAAGAGTGGCAAAGGTCGTGATGAACGGACGAGTGCGCGACTCCAACACTTCAGACCCATATTCATTTGCAGATCGCGTGAATCTTCCAGAGCGGAGTGAAAAATGAAACTATTGCGTTGCTTTGTCGTTGTTCTCTTCTGTGCAATGACCTGTTCGGCGGCCGAGTTGCCGAAGTGCTATCAATCAATGAACCGTGTCACGTGGATCGTGCAGAATGTCGATCGCGTGAGCGCAGCATGGAAGCCGCTTGGCCTCTCGGATATCAAGGACTCACCTCATGTCCGGTTCACCGGCGAGTATCGCGGAAAGCCCGTCACCATTCTCGCTCACGAGGTAACCGGCCAACTCGGCAACATTACGGTCGACTTCATCCAGCCTGATAAAGGAGAGGTCAATGCATTTTCAAGCTTTCTTTCCAGCCACGGTGACGGCATTTTCTCGTTCGTTTTCGAAGTTTCCAGCAAAGAGGAAATGGACCAAGAAATTCAGCGGATGAGCAGCCTCGGTGTCGACGTGGTGCAGCAGGTAACCGTGAAAGAGAATGGCAAGCCGGTCACATTTACTTACTTCAACACGGAGCCACAGGGAAAATATTCGCTGGGTCTCGTCTACGCGCCGGGTGCACCTGCGCCCACCGGAAAAACGATGATCTCCCACTTCGGAGCTGTCGTCCGCGAGATTCCCCCTGTTTCCGCGTATTGGCAGAAGCTTGGATTTCAGCCAATCCCGATCGAGCATGCGACGCCCAGAAAAGACATGCGCTATCGCGGTAAGCCATTATGGTTTTACTTCGATGTCGGCTTCCAGCGTATTAACCCGCAATTTGCCATCGAGTGGATCTCTGCGCCCGCGACTCCTCCCAACATTTATGCGGAGTATTTGAAGCTCCACGGAGAAGGAATTCAGCATATAGGAATGCCGGTCGACGATTTGTCGAACACTGTGGCAGCGTACGAGAAGCGCGGCTATGGCATCTGGCAGGCGGGCGCATGGGGCGACGTCGGCAAGAAGGACTCGGGCCAATACAACTATATGGAGACGGATTCCATCGGCGGCCTCAGTGTCGAGTTACTTCACGCCTATTAGTCGGCGACCGGTTGACGATTCGATTTTCGGGTCATCGTTACAGAAGGGATGCATGCGCCGAACTCGCATTCGTTGGACGCTTCCTATCCTGGCTGGACTGACTCTCGCGTTCAGCGGGACCGTCCGGGCGCAGCGAGCAACTCCGCAACCGCACCTGGCGCGGAACCACGGCGCCACCCAGATCATTGTCGACGGAAAGCCATTCCTTGTTCGCGGCGGAGAGCTCGAGAATTCTTCGGCGTCGAGCCTGTCGTACATGCAGACAGTGTGGCCAAAAATTGTAGCGATCCATTGCAACACAGTGCTGGCTCCGGTCTACTGGCGATTGATCGAGCCGCAGGAAGGTAAGTTCGATTTCACCACTGTCGATGGGCTCATCCAAGGCGCGCGACAACATCACGTACGACTGGTGCTACTGTGGTTCGGAAGCTGGAAAAATAGCATGTCCAGCTACGTTCCCGATTGGGTGAAAGAGAACCAGCAGCGATTTCCGCGAGCGGCGCGAGTCGATGGTACCAGCCTCGAGATTCTCTCCGCGCTCAATCAAAACAATCTCGCCGCCGACTCGAACGCGTTTGTCGCGCTCATGCGACATCTGAAACGGATCGATTCCGCAGACCATACTGTGATCATGGTCCAGGTGGAAAACGAAGTCGGCATGATTCCTGACGCACGCGACCACAGCGCCGCCGCGAATGCTGCATTTCTATCGCCCGTGCCGGCGGAACTCACAAGCTATCTTTCAAAGAATCGCGATTCACTGCAGCCTGCTATCAAACAGGCATGGGAAGCGCATGGATCCAAGGCAGGCGCAAATTGGCCAGACACATTCGGCACTGGCCCAGCTACGGATGAACTGTTCACCGCCTGGACTGAAGCTCATTACACCGGCGAGGTCGCGGCTCGCGGCAAACAAATCTATCCGCTGCCGATGTATGTCAACGCCGCCTTGATGAGGCCTGGAAAACTGCCCGGAGAATATCCCAGCGGTGGTCCACTGCCACATCTGTTTGACGTGTGGCGTGCTGCCGCACCGGCAATTGATTTCTTTGCGCCTGATCTGTACTTCCCGAATGTGGTGGAATGGGCCAATCGCTATTCGCGGCCAGACAATCCATTATTTATTCCGGAGTCCGGCAGAGCGAATGCGGAGGAACTCGGGACCAATGCGCTGTATGCCTATGGCCAGTTGAACGCGATGGGCTACTCCGTCTACGCGCCAGAATTTTTAAAGCCAGATCAGCAAGAAGCCCTGGGGCAAGCCTACGGAATTATCGACCAGTTGACGCCACTCATTCTCGCCAACCAGGGAACCGGGCACATGGTCGGTATTCGCGCGCCTTCCAACTTTGCCGGTACTGTTGATTTGACGCCGCAGCAGTTCACGCTCGGTGGCTACACGTTCCAGGTTCACTTTCGCGAGCCGGCGCCGATCTCAGTCGGCGCGAAGGTGGAACCGGAAATTCCTGGCGCGCATGGCGGCACTCATCATCCAAACCGGATCGAATGATTTTCTGGTGGCGGGAATTGGAATGGTGATCACTTTTGCGGCAAGTGGGAAATCGGGCGCTCTTGCAGGCATTGATTCCATCTGGGAAGGAAGCTTTGTGAATGGAACATGGACACCCGGGCGAGAGTTGAACGGCGACGACGACAATCAAGGTCGCTATCTGCGCATGCCCGCCGGCGAATTCACGATTCGCCGCGTGCGACTTTATCGCTATCACTAGAAAGTGAGTTTTCCTGCGATGCAATGAGCGGTCGCGCTACTCGATGACAAGTAGAAGTTTTCCTGCCTGCACAATGGCTCCCGCTTTGACCGCCACGCGTGTCACTCTTCCTGCCTTGGGAGCTTTCAGTTCATTCTGCATCTTCATCGCTTCCATCACGACGAGGGGTTGCTCCGCTTTGACTGAGTCGCCGACAGCCACCAGCAACTTGACGATCATGCCCGGCATGGGCGCCGTGATCGAAAGTTTGCCTGCGTCGCTACCGGAGGTTCTCTTGTGCGATTGCAACGACCGAGGATCTGAGATAGTGAAGGTCATGCGGTGCTCCCCGACGACCACCGCCTCGGCGCCCGGGCGAGGATCGAAGACCACGCGATAGGAACGCCCATCAATCAGCAGCGACAAAACGCGGGGCGACAGAAAGCGCGCATCCGCCGCGCAAGGTTTGCCATCCAGTAGAAACTGTTCCTGCTTGCCAGGCCCATGCTCGACTGCAAGCCTGTGTTTGTGGCCGCGCAGCTCAATATCGTACGTCATTGTCGAAGCGCCTCATTACGCGCCGCTGTTTTCCATTTGGATGCGCTGCCGGATGCAGCACCGTTATTGGAGATGAACGTGTGCTCGGGATCTTCGCCGGTGCCCATGCTCTCTTTCTGGTGAAAGATGGACGCTGCAATCACTGCAGCCTGCTCTCGCAAGGCCTGACGTTCAGAGTTTCCCTGTTCCGCCTTCAGCCGAAATTGCGTTAACAGTGGTTCCAGGTAACTGATGTCGACCTTGCCTGCGCGAAAATCCGAATCGCGCAGAATGCGGCGAAACAAACGAACATTGGTTGCGATGCCGCCGACATGGTATTCGCACAACGCACGCAACATCCGTTCAATCGCCATATCTCGCGTGGAACCGAACGCGATCAGTTTGGAAATCATCGGATCGTATTCCAAGGGAACCGTCCAGCCTTCATAGACGCCGCAGTCTTCACGAATCCCCGGCCCGGAAGCCTGTCGAAAACGTGTGATCTTTCCCGGCGACGGAAGAAAATCCTTTTCCGGATCTTCGGCATAGATACGGCACTCGAGAGCATGCCCGCGAAGTTGAATGTCTTGCTGCGTGAAAGGGAGCGGCTCGCCTTCCGCAATGCGAATCTGCAGATGCACCAGGTCAAGTCCAGTCACGAATTCTGTTACAGGATGGTCGGCGGACAAGCGCGGATTCATTTCAAGAAAGTAGAAGTTGCGCTTCGAATCCAGCAGAAATTCTACCGTGCCCACGTTTGTATATCCCGCCGCTTCGGCCAGGCGGACTGCGGCTTCGCCCATTCGTGTTCTTAACTCTTCATCCACAATGGGCGACGGTGCTTCTTCAATAATTTTCTGCCGGCGGCGCTGCACACTGCTTTCGCGCTCCCCTAGCGAAACACAATGTCCGTGCTGGTCGGCGACAATCTGCACCTCAATGGAGCGCGCGTGATCGATCAACTTTTCCAGATACACTGCGCCGGAGCCGAAGGCTTGCTCCGCTTCAGCGCGAGCGCTCTTCAACGCTTCCTCCAGCTTCATCCGGGAATGCACAATTCGCATTCCCTTTCCTCTTCTCCCTGCGACTGCCTTCAACAAAATTGGATAGCCCACCTGCGCGGCCACCTGCTTCGCATCTGCCAGGGACTCGACCGGGCCCAGCGATCCTGGCACGCGCGGGAGTCCGGCAGCATCGGCAATTTGTCGCGCGCTGGTTTTCGATCCCAGCTTCCGCATCGCATTCGAGTTCGGACCTAGAAAATGAATATGCTCGGCCTCGCATGCCGCAACGAAGTCGACATTTTCGGCAAGAAAACTGTAGCCGGGATGGATGGCATCCGCACCGGACTGCCTGGCAATTTCGAGAATCAGGTCGGGGCGAAGATAGGATTCGTGCGCCGGCGAAGGTCCCAGCCGATACGCCTCGTCAGCATACGCAACATGCAGGCTGGTGCGATCCGCGTCCGAGTAGACCGCAACCGAGGCGATGCCCAATTCCTTGCAGGCGCGAAGAATCCGCAGCGCGATTTCGCCGCGATTAGCGATCAGGATTTTTTTGATTTTCTTCAAAGCTCAGTGTACCGGCTTTGTCGATCGATCTCATGTGAGACTGATCACTGCGCCGGGCACCGCGAAAAGTTCAAAGGCCCCCGAATGGTTCGGAGGCCTTTGGCTTGAAACTTTGCGCTGTTGTTAATGAATCACTATTTGCCCAGAACAATGCCCTTTGGAGCGTTCTGGTTTGCCTTGATCTGATTTGCCTTGCGGGCAGCCATGGCTTTCTGCACCCACTCATCAGCCGTCGCCAAATCTGCTTTGCGGGCATCTTCGTTGCCGCATTCAGTTTCGGCCTTGCGGCGATAGAGTAGGTTGATGTAGGCCATCGCCTCGTCGTAATTTTCTTTCAGTTGGGTGGCCTTGGTCAGCGCGTCCAAACCTTCCTGGATCAGCGGAGTGTTCTTTTCCGCCAACGCATCGCAAGCCTTTTTGTCCTTGATCGGATCGCCGTTATCGTGCAGTCCAAACGACTGGCGAACAGGAATGGCATTTTTGTAGGCAACCGTCCAGTCAATCACGCCGATGGTGTAATACGCAGCTGCATCGTTCGGATCTGCGTCGATCACTTTCCTTTGATACGCTTTGGCTTGATCGAAGTTCTGGATGTTCAGATAGAGGGCTGCAATTCCCTTAAGAGCATTGATGTTGTTGGGCTCTTTTTGCAGAACGATTTGAAAGTTCTGAATTGCAAGTTGCGCATTCTTTAAATTGTCGGGAGTTTGAAGATTAGGAATAACCTGCTGGGAATATGCGGTAGCAAGATAGAGGCGAGCCATCGGCAATGTAGGATCGAGCGCGACAGCCTGTTGGAAATGGTTGATGGCTTCTTCGTAACGAGCCGTTTTGAAAGCTTCTACGCCCTTGTTCAGTTGATCACGGGCTTTAAGTCGGCTACATCCGGTGGTGAGGAATAACACAGTGCATAGCAATGCTGCCATGACCGGAAGACGTACAATGCGATTCATTCGGCTTGACCTCTCCTTACAATCAGTCGACGCCCACCCAGGCTGGAACGGCAGGGAAAACCTTTGCAGAAGTTGTGATTTTCCTTACTGTGTGATCTTACTCTGTTTCGTGCAATTGAGAAAGTTCTCGAAACACGCCTGTTGCTGCCACCAAATTTGGGGCAGAGCAGGGGCTGCGGCTAGTGCCGTTATTGTCCGGCGGCAATCTTTGGAGTGATCACGCCAATGTGGTCGACGTTGGCCTGGTTGCCGATGTCCACGACGTCCGCAATCGCCGACCAATCCAGATTGGGATCGCCCTTGATGAACATTACTTTCGAGGCCCGAGTGGCATAGATCGCTTCCAGCTGCGGCAAAAGTTGGCTATGAACGACGTCGGTCTCGTTGATCTTGTAGGCGGGCTTCCCTCCAGGAGACGAAAGCACCTGCACCACAATGGTGCGATCGCTGTCGTTCTGGTGCTGCGGATTTTTTGGCGGCTGGGGTACCAACGCGTCCAGGCCGTGTGGCGTGGTCGGCGTGATGACCATGAAAATGATCAGCAACACCAGCAGCACATCGATAAGAGGAGTGACGTTCGGGGTCGACGAAAGACCGCCGACGTTTCCACCTGTCATTGCCATGAGATTGTCCTCGCTTCAAGAAACTGCGGGTTCGGTTCATCCGATAGCCCGCGCCTGTTCTGTCTTAAACTTTCATTGCCAAAGCGCGCACGGAAAACTTTGCCCGCGACGCGCGACTCCATCCTTAATTGCCGGATGGATTTGGCGGAGTCTTTTGACTGGATGGCGGAGTCGCATTCTGCTCCGGCTCGGTCAGGAACGCGACTTCATCGACGCCCGCGGTGCGCAGGTTATCGATTGCGTCCATCACCACGCCATAGCGAGCGCGCGAGTCGGCACGGATGAATACGGTCTTATTGGGCTTGTTTTCCAGCAGCGCCTGCGCCTTCGGGCCCAGGTCCGCCAATGAAATCTGATTTGCGCCCAGGTAGACTCTGCCATCGCGCACAATGGATACTTTCACGGCGTCATCTTTATCGGCATCCGGCAGCGGCACAGCGCTGATCGTCTTCGCCAGGTCGACATTCACCTTGTTATTCAACATCGGGGTGACGACCATGAAAATGATCAGCAACACCAGCATCACGTCGACCATCGGGGTGACGTTGATGTCGGAATTGACCTTTTTACCTTCGTCTCGTTTCGAGATTCCCATAACAAACTCCCAGAGGTCTAGAACCCCACACCGCGCAAGGGGCATGGAACATAGCCCAAAATGTTTTCAGGTTCGGCCCGGCAGGCCGGCGAAGCGATTCAGCTTCGCCAGCCACATCCGTCATTCCTGTGTGAAACCGCGTCCTGAACTTCCAGGCTTTCGGCTAGCGGCGTGCGCCCTGCTTCAGGAAGTAGTCCACCAGCTCGCTGGAGGAGTTGTCCATTTCGACATCAAAGGCTTCCACGCGGTTGGTGAAGTAGTTGAAGGCCATAACGGCCGGGATGGCGACGAACAGACCGAACGCTGTGGTGACCAGCGCTTCAGAAATACCGCCGGCGACTGCGCCGATGCCGGATGTCTTGTTGGTAGCGATGGATTGGAACGCGTCAAGAATACCGATAACCGTTCCGAACAGACCGATGAAAGGGGCTGTCGATCCGATGGTGGCCAGACCGCCCAGACCGCGCTTCAGCTTGGCATGGACAATCGCTTCTGACCGTTCGAGGGCGCGCTGGCTGGCTTCGACCTGATCTTCAGTGACGGTGCCGCCGCTGCCATAATTGCGGAACTCCTGCAGGCCAGCGGTGACAACTTCAGCTAGGTGAGACTTCTTGCTGCGGTCCGCAACCTTGATCGCTTCATCCAGGCGGCCTTCCTTCAATGCACCGGCAACCTTGGGGGCAAATTCACGGCTCTGCTTGCGGGCAGCCGAGAAATACAGAGCGCGGTCAATCATCACAGCCAAGGACCACACCGACATAATCAGAAGAAGGAATACAACACCCTTCGGCAACCAGCCCATGTTGTGCCACATGTCCACGATGCTGAAGCCGACCTGCTGCTGATCTTGGAAGAACGCGAGAGAAGACGCGTGGGGAACGAATTGCGATACGTGTGCGAGAATCACAGGAATTTATCCTCCTTAAGGATAAGCTTGCTTTGGTTATTGCCGGGCTACTACATGTTTTGAGCGAGTGAATGCGAAGTTATCACTCATTCAAAGTGAAAACAACACTGATTGTCGTGTCGACGTCGACAGGTACCCCATCCAGCACGGTAGGACGATAGCGCCAGCGCCGCACGGCATCCATCGCTGCCTGCTGCAGCATAGCCGGACCACTCACTACCTTCAGGTCCTGAATTGTGCCGCTCTTTCCGATAGTTGCAGCCAAAACCACGGTGCCCTGAATGCGCGCCGCTTTGGCGATCGGTGGGTATACAGGCTGCACTTCATCGATGATCTTGCTGGCTTCAACACCGGACGACACCGTGATCTTTTTAGGCGCCGCAACCTTGACCACCGGGCCATTGCCCATGCTGCCAAGAATGCCGCCAATCACGCCTTCGCCGCTTCCGCCACCGAGCCCGCTCATTCCAGATACCCCGCCAGTTGCCGGCGGAGGTGCCTGATCCTTCACCATCGCGATCTTCTTTGGAATTTTGCTGGGCGCCGTCAACTGATCGGCCATGGACTCCACGTGCACCTGCACAACCTTCACCTCAGGCGGAGGTGGTGGCGGCGGTGGGGGTGGGGGTGGCGGGGCCACCAACAGGGTTGCCAACGCCTGGTTCGGCAACGCTTCCGGATAAATAAGTGGAATCAGGATCAGAACGGTGACCACAGTAGCATTCAAAACCGCGGTTGCGATCATCCAGTATTTGCTTTTTGTTTTCAGCTTGTTAGCCGATTCAAATGTGCTGTCTTCGAACATAGCGGACCCCCTCGCGTACTCTTCGCCAAACCTTGTTTTTCCTTAGACACCGGATGTCTGGGTGAAAGTTCCCGGAATATTCATGATCCGGTCACTTTCTCGAAACATTCCGATCTCCCCACCGTTCCTCGATTGTTTGCCGGCCACTGGAGGAGGATGTGCGCCGACGCACCATCGGTTCTTACTGCACTACGACAGAACTTTTCTGTTACGCTTTCGCCTTTTTCCCGGCCGGCAACGACGCCACCTTGCCGCGCTTCGCTCGCCAGTCCTGGTAGGCCACTAACATCGGCGCCGCCACCGCAATCGACGAATAGGTACCGATCAGGATGCCAACCACCAGGGCAAAGGAGAAATCATGCAAAACCTCGCCGCCAAACAAGAACAAAGACAGCACCGTCAGGAATGTCAGGCCAGAGGTCAGCACAGTTCGGCTCAACGTCTGATTGATGCTCTTGTTCACAATCTCCGACAGCGTTCCGCGTCGAATCAGCTTCAAGTTTTCGCGAATGCGATCAAAGACCACGATGGTGTCATTCATCGAATAACCGATCAGGGTCAGGATCGCTGCCACAACGGTCAGCGTCATCTCGCGATTCGACAAACTGAACGCGCCGACTGTAATCAGCGTGTCGTGAAACACAGCCACAACGGCCGCCACGCCGTAAATCAATTCAAACCGGAACCACAGGTACACCAGCATTCCCGCCAGCGAGTACAAGGTTGCCAGCAGCGCCTTCTGCCGCAATTGCGCGCCTACCTGCGGACCGACAATCTCCGTGTTGCGCACATTGAATCCAGACAAATACGCGCCCTGTTGCAGCGCCGACACTACCGCCGGTTCAACCTTCCCATCCAATTCAGAAAACGATCCGATCAGGCCATGCTGCACCTTGTCGCGGTAGTCCAGAACTTTCTCCGCAACAACGCCGTATTGCACCGTTGCCGTCGCAGAATTCGCCAGGTGCAATGGATCCGCCTTCACCAGGAAGTCCGTCAGCGTCTCGCGGGTGGCATTGTCCAGATCCAACTTACCCACGTTCGCAGTTCCATTGGATGCGTAATTCTCCTGAAGGGTATGCACGATGGCCACTCGGCTGGCATCGAGTGAGGTTTCTTTTGTGTCGCGCTCAGGCAGCGAAACGATGATTTCGTGTTCTTCTGGTCGGCCAAATCGCACAATGCTCACATCATGCAGACCAGCGCGATCAGCCGCGCTGCGAATGCGGCCCTGATCCGGCGCCTGCTCGAACTTCAGATAGATGAGCGTGCCACCCTTGAAGTCGACGCCCAGCGGCAACCCATGCCAGAAGAACAGCGAGATCAAGCCCGCGATGCTGAAGATCAGAGAGAAGCCCAGGAAATACCACTTCTTCCCCAGCCAGTCGATATTTACTTCATGAAAAAATTCCACGCCTTGCTCCGATGCTTGCTACAAGCTCTTATCTCTTTACTTCGTCCGCGGCTGCGACCTGCATGCAGCGGCTCCTCGTCGCTTAGCCGATCGAAATCGGCTCGCCCCGCTGCCTGCGATTCAGATTGGCTTCAAAGATGACGCGCGAGACAAACACTGCGGTAAACAGGTTCGCAAGCAAACCAATGATCAGCGTCACGGCGAATCCCTTCACCGGCCCGGTTCCGAAGATGAACAGAATGGCCGCAGAAACGATGGTCGTTACGTGAGTATCGATGATGGTCTGGAATGCATGCGCAGAACCCTTGATCGACGGCCGCCGCGGGGGATTTTCCGGCCCGCAGTTCCTCTCGTATTCGCTCAAAGATCAGCACGTTGGAATCGACGCCCATACCGATTGTAAGGATCACTCCAGCAATGCCCGGTAATGTCAGCGTCGCATGCGCATACCCCATGAATCCCAGCAGGATGACCAGGTTCAGAATCAGCGCCAGGTCCGCATTGATGCCGGCGCCATGGTAATAGAACAGCATGAAGATCAGCACCGCCAGCAGGCCGCCAACCGCAGCTTCAACGCCGTGGCGAATCGAGTCCGCACCGAGCGACGGCCCGATGGTCCGCTCTTCCAGAAAATGAATCGAGGCGGGCAGCGCGCCCGTCCGCAACATCAGCGAAAGGTTCTGCGCTTCTTCTTTGGTGATGCCGCCGCCTTCAATCACGCCCTGATCGCGAATCGCGCCGTTGATCGTGGCCACTTCGCGCACCGTGTTGTCGAGCACAATGGCCATGCTCTTGCCGATATTGGCGCTGGTGTACTTGTAGAAGTTATTGCCACCAGAGGTGGTCAGCGTAAAGCTCACATCCGGACGTCCATTCACGTCTGTCGAAGGCTGCGCGTCGCGGAATTCCGTGCCGGAGACAATCGGGATTCGATTGAGCAAATAGAACTGGCCCACTGCTCCCTGGCCACCGTCAAATTTCACTAACTCTGAGTTCGGCGGCAACGTTCCACCGTTCGACTGCAGGGCAGTTTGCTCGTCCGCATAGGGTCCGCCAAGCACTTCATGAATTTCGAGTCGCGCCGTCGACTGAATGACGTCTCTTACCCGACCCGCGTCTTCAATGCCCGGCAGCTCGACAAGGATCTCGTTCGTGCCCGGGCCATAGATTTCTACCAGCGGCTCGCTAACGCCCAGGCGATCGATGCGCTCATAAATCGTCTCTCGCGATTGCTCCAATGCGCGCGATTCGATGTCGCGCAGCACCGACGGCTTCATCGTCAGGGTGTAGGAATTGTCGGCACCCGACTGAATGTCGTACTGCGTCGCAAACTGTTCTTCCAGCGAAGAACGCACCGCATTGTCTTTGTCGATGGGAATGCCGGCGACACGAATCACTCCCGGCTGTCCCTTCGGATCGGGCTTGGTCGCGGTTGCGGTGGTTGCGCCCGCAGTCTGCAGGTCAGTCAGGATGCGCGCCAGATCCGTGTCGCTGCTGGAGCCGACTGCCTCCGCGACCATCACCTGCAAAATCAAGTGGGTGCCACCGCTCAAGTCAAGTCCAAGGTGGATGCGATCCGTAATCGACTGCTTCAACGCTGCGGGACTGAACCCGCCGGGAATGCCAATGATGCCGCCGACGAACACCAGCAGGATGGCCAGAATGAGGATAGTTTTTCCAGTGAGATTCTTACGCATTTGGGTCTACAGGGATGGTATGGAATTGGGTGTTGATGGAACCGTTGGTGCGCTTCATGACTTGGCTTCATCCTCAGCGGTGGTAACGCTGGCGATGGCGGATTTGACGACTTCCAGCTTGATATTGTCCGGAGCGACCCGGATTTGAACGATGTCGTCCTTGACGGAAAGAATAATGCCTCGAATGCCGCCGGTGGTTGTGACTCGATCGCCCGACTTCAACTTCGACAGCATATCCTGCCAGGTTTTCTGTCGCCGCTGGCCGGGACGAATCATGAACATATAGAAAACAACAAAGATCAGAATGAAAGGCGCGAACGTGGTCAGGCTTTGCAGCGGGTTCGCGGCGAACAACACAAGGCTTGCCATGCGATACTTTTCCTCTTGTCTTGCGGCATCCAGTCTTTTCTTAGGAGGCGGGGCCGAGGGTCGTGCGATTTGAATTCCTGCGCGTGCCAATCCCAGCCGACGCGCGAATTACCGAAAAGGGAACCTGCCTGCTGCTCCCATTTCCAGTTTGCTGCATCTATTCTCAAAGCGGGAGTACCGCAGACCACCTGAACAGACCGTCTGAATATTTCCCTGAATCTTCTAGCTTACATCATGTTGACGGGCGCGTCCCCGCGTCCGCGCCACCAGATCGTCGAGTGCGCCTAGGGAAATAGCATCGCGTACCGACTGCATCGTGTCAAGGTAGGCATACAGGTTGTGGATGCTGTTCAGCGCCCCACCCAGCGGCTCTTTCGACATGGCCAGGTGCCGCAGATAGGCCCGCGTATAGCGCGCACACACCATACAGCCACAATTTGGATCCGGCGGATTCTGATCTTCCGCATATTGCTGGTTCTTGATATTCATTCGGCCTTCGCTGGTAAACAACAGGCCATGCCGCGCCGCCCGCGTCGGCAGCACGCAATCCATCATGTCCACACCCATCGCGGCGTATTCGACAATCTCATCGGGATAACCGACGCCCATCACATAGCGCGGTTTGTCTGCCGGCAGCAGCGGCAGGGTCGACGCAATCACTGCTCGTGTATGTTCCCGCGGTTCGCCGACGCTTAAGCCGCCGATGGCATAGCCCGGCAAATCTAATTCCACAAGCCGCTCGGCTGATTCGCGACGCAAGTCTTCATACATTCCGCCCTGCACAATGCCAAACAGGCTGGGAGTTTGTCCGCCGAGTTCGGCAAACCATGGAACCTCTTGCGCATGCGCATAAAAATAGTCGCGGCTGCGACGCGCCCAGCGCATGGTCAGGTCCAGCGAGGCGCGAGCACGTTCTCTTGTGGCTGGATATTCCGTGCACTCGTCAAACACCATGGCGATGTCTGCACCCAGCGCCAACTGAACTTCCATCGAATGCTCCGGCGAAAAAAAGTGCAGGGAGCCATCGATGTGCGAGCGGAATTCGACGCCATCCTCGGTCACCTTGCGCAGATGATTCAGGCTGAAGACTTGAAAGCCGCCGGAATCCGTCAGGATGGGATGCGGCCAACTCATAAATTTATGCAGTCCGCCCAGGCGGCGAATACGCTCGTGCCCCGGGCGCAAATAGAGATGGTAGGTATTGCCCAGCAGAATCTGGGTGTGGATTTCTTCCAAGACGTGTTGCGGCACGGCTTTGACCGTGGCTGCCGTGCCCACCGGCATAAAGATGGGAGTTTCCACCACGCCATGCGGCAGCGTCAGGGTCCGCGCCGCGCTGTGCCGTGTGTGGATTGAACGCTGAAGGAAAGCGACATGCTTTCTGAATTGTATTGGGAGAGGTGTGAGAACACTCGGATGAGGATTCAATCTGGGTACCCCACACCTCGCTTTGGAGATGTGGGACGAGAGTGTCTCAGCTATGGCTGGTCGTTATCGGTATAGGACTTGCAGGTCGTGTGAGTCATCTTCCCGCTGATTTCTGCACCGGTTACGGTATATCTTGGCTGCGAATTCAACTGCTGGATGGCCGCGGTAAACGATGGTTCCGCATCGTAAAGCCCGATCGGCGGCACCACGTAGTTGATCGTCCCTTTGCCATCGGTCGACTGGACGAACGTGGTTCCGTTCTGAATGTCGAATAACTGGTGATGGTGATATTCCGTGTAGAAGATGGAATATACCCTGCCGGCGGAGTGATTCGAGCCCGATGTCGCCACCAGGTAAAGAACTTTCTTTCCCGGATAGGCCTTTGTATCCGTCCAGCCTCCGATGCTGAGCGACGAATTTGCGGCGGTCGGCAGTTGCTTCTTCGACGCGAGACATGTAGCCGCGTTCAATAAAAGCGGAGGAGCCTGCTGAGCGAAAGCTGCGCCGGACAGGCCGGTCAACAATAGGAGTGCGACGAAGTTCTTTCTCACGTTGATCTCTCCAGTCGCGACCAGTGTACCTGAAGCGGTGTCGCGCACCACGATCAAATCGTGCACTCACCGCTCAAACCGGGGCGAAGGCATCGATATTGCTTACGGAGCCGCCAAGCCGAAATCGTATATGGCGAGATTTTGAGCGCCGAACATCACAGCGTACTCGCCCGGAACAAGATCGCTCTGTGGCTCGAGAAGAGTCACATGATTCCCGGGCTCGGAGGTGGTTGTGGGCACCACAATTCCCGCGTCGGCCACAGCCTGATGCGACGACCCCGTCAGCGAAGCGCGAATGTGCCCGCTGTCGAGTTCTCGCGTGTCTTTCTTTTCGACCAGGCGAACCAGAATAGGAGTGTCTGGCGTGATGACGTTATAGACACAAATTCGCGGGCGAACACCATGCGCTTGCACCTGAGCGTGCGCGCCAGGATAGACAGCCACCACGGGTGCCGCGACGGCACCGTACGTCAGCGAACTGGCAAACCCGTGTTTCGTCTTCACTTTGGTTGGTGATGCCGGGGCAATCGACTGCCAATTGCCGCCATCTTGCACGTAAACTCCAGGGCTTCCGCTGGGAAGGTTGATGGGATTCGCGCTGCCGGCGGCCTGTTGGCCACACACGGTCCCCGTTAAAGTAGCGCCAAGGAAGATAGGGCAGAGAAATCTAAAAATGGATCTTGTGATTACGCTTCGCAATTGTCACCAGAAATGTTGTGTCAGAATTTGCAACGACAATTGAACCACATTTCGGGTGAGCACAGCAGAGAAAATTTGGGATCACCAAATAGAGGAAACGCACATGAACGATCGATACTCGCATTCAGATGCCCTGTGCTCTGCGTCTTCCAGCCTGGTGGAATTTCGCGCGGGTTACCGGGAGAAAGAATCTGCTCGCGGAGAAGAACATAACCCGGACGTGCCGCGAACATGGCGGCTCGCCCGGGTTAGCAACGGAGCGCGAAAACTGCCAGCGTACGCCCGCGTCGAGCTTACGATCCGTTCGCGGTCGACATCGAACCGGTTTCCGTTGCAATCGCCAACTGGAATCGCGTGCCTTCATGCAGATTGATGTTGTGTTTCTTGCTGAGGAAGACGCCGGACACATTGCTCTGCACCGCGCTTTCCATCGTCACATTGCTCAGAGTGCCAGGATCTTGCTCGATCTTCTGATCGCTGGGAATATGGTGCGGCTGCACAACCATGTAGGAACTAGCGCTCTGCGTCACACCCGGCACGTCAGGCGGATAGGCGGCCAGCAAAGTCGCTTTGATCGGCACCTGGCGCCCGTTCGAAAGACGCGCTACGTTGAACACGATGCTGATTTCCGTGTTGTTTCCATTTGAATTCGCGTTTTGCACATCTGCGACCTTGCCCATCAAAAGTGTGCCCTTCGGCAATTCAGTTTGACCCTCCGTCTTTACATTGGAGGTCAGCTTGGCCGTAACACTTTGTCCCTGGTGGGTTGATTTCGAATTCAACGCCCGGGTTAGCTCAGCGTTCGCACTGACAAGATTTAGATTTTGGGGTTGGGCCTGCATCGATGCATACATAGGGAGTGAAACCAGAGCGGCTGCAATTCCCAAAGCATAAGAACGTAAATGATTCACTGTCATTCGTGTTGCTCCTCAACAAGGTATTGCCGGCGATGCGTCTCGATCTTTTGGGCCGGCTGCGATAAAAGGCTCGCAATTACGCACCTAATGAATAGACGTCGAGGAGCCTACAAAGATGCAGGTGGCGTGATGCTAACTTGAAATCGATGGAAATAAATTGTGCGCGGTTTAGCTAACCGGCAATCGATCAAGGAGATAGCTTTCGCGGTGGCGGGATGTAAATGTCGGATTAAAAAATTGATGCAACTGCGCGCCGCTGCGATTCATCGTCGCTATTCTCGAACGCCCGAAATTCGCATGGAAAGCCACGCCGCGGCAAAACTCACCAGTAATGCCAGCGCGCTCCACTCCAGCGCAACCACGGTAGTGACCGCCATGTGTACCTGCGGTAATGAGGCTGACAATGTTTCGATCGACGATGCAGTCGCGACGGGTTGGGCAGGATGGCTCACACGCGCTGCAGAATAAAACCACCGCGCGATCATACCCATTGCCATGGCTACGCTGACGATCAGACCAGGCAACGCCCATTTCCACGGAAACGGAATCGGCGCGGGCGCGACCGCTTCCTGCTGCACGGCCTCCATCACGGCGGCGACAAAACCGGACGACGGCACGATTTCTTCCCTCTCCAGCAACATGCGATCCAGATCATCGTTGTTCATACGGTCTCCTTCGGATACGCGTAGGGATGGCTTTCGCGCGCATCCAGCAACCGGGGCAGCTTGCTTTCCAGCATCTTGCGCCCACGGAATAATCTCGCTTTCAAAGTTCCCTCGGCGATCCCAAGACCAGCCGCTGCGGTGGGAACATCCATTTCCTGAAAATAAAAACAAATCAGCGCCTCGCGATATTTTGACGGCAGCGTATCGACAGCGCGACGCACCGCCCGGTCGCGATCCAATTCTTCAAGTCCGCCATCGATCGCGCGCGGGTCTCTCGGCTCTGCGATATCTTCCAGCGGCATCGCGCCGGCCGGAATCCGTTTTAGCTCCGACCTATATAGGTTTGTCGCCAAAGCAAATAGCCAAGTGGAAAACGCAGAGTCTCCCCGCCATTTCGGCAGCCCGCGATAGGCGCGCAAAAATGCTTCCTGCGCCATTTCTTCCGCGCGTCCCCTATCACGACAAAAGCGATAAGCCAAATTGATCAGCGGACTTTGCCAGCGGCGCACGATGCCTTCAAATGCGGCAATCTCCCCGGCAAGCACTCTGGCCACATCGGCTTGATCTTCGCTGGCGCTCATTCGGCTCACATATGGTACGACTTAGCTCCGCTCCCAACGGTTGCGTTTTATTTTTTGTACGGCGCTCAAAAGAAAATGCAACCGGAGATAACTCTAGTCTGTCCCACCCAATGTAGCGAGAAATATTACCGGCATCGGTTATTTAAAGGAGGATTTCCATGGAAAGCGACGTGGCCGTATTTGTATGGTTAAGCATTGGCAGTATTGCACTTTTCACTTTCCTTGGTGTGGCGGCATGGACCGGCACGCGAGCCAGGGAGCGCGAACTTTACTACAAGAATGATCTGCTGAAGAAGATTGCCGAATCTCCTGAAGCGGGCGGCGCCGCTGCAATGCAGTACCTGCGGGAGCAGCATCGGATTTCGCAGGAGAAACGACGCGGAGGTTTGCAGCTTGGCGGCCTGATCACCGCTGCGGTCGGCGTCGGCCTGATGATCTCCCTGTTGACCATCGTGCATCGCCCGATTTTCTTTATCGGTGTGATCCCCTTGTTGATTGGGGCTGTGCTCTTCTTTTATGGACGCTTCATGTTGTCCGCGGCGCCGTGGGAAGAGAATTCCTCTTCCATTGAACCGACACATCGCTTCTAACCGCTTCGCAGACGCAAAGAAACGACAGGGTGCCCATCCTTCGCCAGCTTCACATCGAAGGGTGAGGCACCCTTTCTACTGCGCCGGCTGGCCAATCATGAAGCTCTGCGTGGAATTGAATATGTTTGCGTGTTTCCGTTTATGACTGTGGCGAAGGGGCGACCATCGTGAGACCGTAGCGGCGCATCAGATCCGCCATCTTCGCGCGGTCCGGGGGTCCACCGGCTGCCGCCTTTAATATTTCGGCAGCTTCGCGAAAATACTCTGGGCCCAGGAGAGCCGGGGAAATCACGCATAGTGATTTTGCATCCTCGCTTCCGTTGTTATCGAAGCGGTGCACCGCGCCTCGCGGAATGCAGAGTGCCTGCCCGGGTCCTATATCGATCGGCTTTCCATCCATCGTCCACGTCATCACTCCGTCGAGCCCGTAGATGGTTTCTTCATAGTGATCGTGGCTATGTGCAGGCACAGGCAGCTTCTGTCCGGCCGGAACAGTCAGCTCAAAAATGGCGACGCTGCCGTTCGATTGCTCTCCGGTCAGCAAGAATCGCACGACCAGCGGCCCCACCCGAATCGTTTCATCTGCCGGATTGATATGCGTGTCGTTTATCGGTGACGTGATTGCGAACTTCCTTTTGATTCGGAATCGACATTCATCCTATCGCAGCACGATGTTTGCAGTCCTGAAATTGTTTGCCCCACAATTTGTCCGCCGCGGCGGACAAATTGTGGGGCTGGGATGAAGCATTTCAATTTAGGAGAATTAATTTGCAAGGCGCTGCATGCGCAGGCGTTCAACGCCGTCGAGTGCGTCCCACAGCGCTTTGGCTGCGGTCTCCGCAGCGTCGAGAGCACGATCCGCCGACGCAGGATCACGCTCCAGTTCCTTGGCGATGGCCTGCTTCCAGACTTCCGCGTGATGCACATCGGCCGTTTCATGCACGGTAAAGTAGCGGCAGGTTTTGGCATCGGCTTTGTAGTGATCGCAAAGGCCGGCAGCCTTCTGTTTGGCGATTGCGGGCACGCGCGATTCATACGCATAGAGCGCAGCCAGACCCACCGCGGCATTTTCCTGCTGGATCAGCGGAAGAAAGTTCCGATCAGGGCCTTTGTCTCCGGCTGCACTTCGCGCTGGCGAACGTCGCCATCACTCGCTCCCATGCCGTTGGCAAAATCCATCCACAGCTCGCTGTGCGGCTTGCGGTCGGGCGAGTCGATCCCTTCCTCGTCGACCAGGTTGCGCAGCACGGTGCGACGCAGTTCGGAATCTTCCAGGCGCGAGTGCAGCGCGCTTAAATAAGTCGGGAACGCAGACACATGATGCCAGTATTCGGCGGCATATTCGCGCAGATCGTTCGAGGTCAACTCTCCCGCCGTCCAGGCGCGATAGAAGGAATGGGTCAGCAGGTCGTAGGGTGCGATGCGGCTTTCCAGTGCCTGGAAAAAATCCGTATTTGCTGGCATAGTGTGCCTCCTTTGGGATCGCGGAAACTGCGCGCGTTTCTTGCAATGTACGTGAATCTGCAGCGAGCCTCAAGCGGAAGCTGTGGAAGAGTCGTACTTGCGCATTGATTGGTCGGAATCGGTGCCGAGTGGCGTTATCTCGGCCAGCAAATCGGCTGCGGTTTTTCCGCTGATGGGATGACGCCACTGCGGTGCGATTTCTGCAAGCGGCACCAGAACAAATCTTCGCTCGGCGAGCGATGGATGCGGCAACGTCAACGTCAGCGTCTCCATCACAACATCTCCATACGACAGCAAATCCAGGTCGAGCGTGCGTGGACCTTTCGGCACGGAGGCGCTGCGATCGCGGCCATGCTGCTGCTCAACAAGCAACAGGGCGGCCATCAATTCCTGCGGCGGCAGGGTGGTTTGCAGCAAGACCACGGCATTCAGAAACTCTGGCTGCTCGGTGATGCCGACGGGCGCAGTTTCGTAGAACGAGGAAACAGCCTCGACGGAGCCAAGCTGCCGCAGCGCGGCGATCGCGGAGCGGAGCGTGGCCTCGCGATCGCCGAGGTTCGAACCCAGCGCTATGTATGCAGTCGTTGCGTCGGCGGGTTGCGGAGATTCGCGACTCATCGTGCTCCTGGAAACCACTCGACATATTCGTCGCCATTGCGAGCGACATAAACGGCGCGCTTGCCTGTGAGATAGACCCAGTAATTCGCGACGCCCGCAGATTGGATGCCGCGGAGAAATTGCTGATAATCAATTTCCTTGTGCTGGATCTCGCGCAGCGCTTGCTTCACGCAGTTGGGATCTAGCGACCTGGCGACCGCGCCTGCGTTGAATATTTTCGGATCGAGACCACTCTCGGATTCCGTGTGGCTATCGCCGTTGGCGGCGTAGTAGGTTTTCTCACGGCGATAGAGGTCCGCGTGGTATGACTCGATGCCAACCTCCATCAGTTTTCCGAGAACTTCTGGGAACGTAATGTTTCCGGCAACAGAGCGCTCGCTGCATTCGTGCAGCACTGCAATGGTTTCTTGAGTAAACATAGTTTGTCCTTTCGTGAATAAAATTTGTGGGTCGGTGAACGGTGTCTCGGCGACCCTCAGTCCACTGGAACCTGTGTGAGGCGATACTGTTTGGCGATATCTTTCATGTGCGCGATCATCGCGAGGCGAGCATTCACGGTCAGATGTCCGAAGAATGCCTCGTCATTTTCATCCGCAATAGCAGCCAGCTTGGGGACCAGTTTCTGTCCTGCGGAGCTGAGCCAAATCTGCTGGGCGCGGCCATCGTTGCGGCTGTCCTGGCGATTCACTAATTCTTTATGCACCAGCCTCTCCACGAGTCGCGAGACGGGAGCTTTGGTCATTCCCATTTGCTCAGCAAGCGCGCTGATGGAAATTGGCGCGTGCTGATCAGACAGTTTGCGCATGGCAACCCACTCGGAAACGCTGACATCCAGCGCTTCGAGGCGGCGCGCGAAAGAGGCCGAGACATTGTTGGAAACGAGCCGCAGCCAATACCCAAGGTGATCTTCGAGACTACTGACCGATCTGGGATGAGATTTTGCAGCGCTCATTTTGACCCTCGCAGAATTAGTTGCTAAGGCAACCATATTCGTCAATATAGTTGCCTTAGCAACTAATTGTCAAGCGCATTTCTGAGGAAAAAAAGATATCTGAAGAATGTGGCGTATGTCTGGGTTTAGGCGGAGAGTGTTGCCGGATGGAGCAAGCGATGGGATGGCGATTTCTTCTTCCTGTACGGGCAGGTGGACGAGTTCCCAGGCCGAACGGTCCTGCAGGAGACGCGCGACCAATGCGGTGTGCATGGCGTGTCCGGCTCGCTCGGCCACCACGTGGCCCTGGATGCGTTTGCCCGCCAGCGCCAGGTCGCCGATCAGATCAAGAATTTTGTGACGGACAAATTCGTTAGGAAAACGGAGCGGACCGTTTTGCACACCCTTGCTGGTCAGGATGATTGCATTTTTTTCTGACGCGCCGCGTATCAGGCCCATGTTGCGGAGTTTTTCTTCATCCTCGCGGAAACCGAAGGTACGCGCGGCAGCCAGTTGCGTGGCGTAGGCGCCAGTATTCAGATCCAGTTGAAAGGATTCTCTGCCGATGGGGGCGGGAAAATCGATGGCGTAGGAAACGCTGTAACCATCTCCGGGATAAACTCCGATGAACTTGCTGGCATCGTGGACTTCAATGGTTTTGCGAATGCGAAGATATTCTCTTCGGCGACGCTGAGTTTGCAATCCCACAGACTGGAACGCAGTAATGTAAGGAAGCGCGCTTCCATCGAGGATAGGGAGTTCGAGATTGTCCAGCTCGACGATAACGTTATCGATGCCGTAACCGACTAGCGCCGACAGCAAATGCTCGGTGGTAGAAATCAAAACGCCCTGACGCATCAGGCTGGTGGCGTAACTGACTTTGGCAACGTTGCGGCCTGTGGCGGGAATTTCAAAATTGTCGAGATCTGTGCGTCGGAATAAAATGCCAGCACCGCCGGGCGCAGGCAGCAATCGCAAATGCACCGGCGCACCACTGTGCAGGCCGATTCCAGAGAACTCGACAGAGCCGCCAATGGTCTGTTCGAATTGCAGGTTGCGCGCGATCGCGTAGCTCCAATCTTGTAAACGCTTATCCTATAAGGAGTCGCGCCGAGATGGATGTGGCAAAAATACCACATATTGTGTCGTGACTGCACTTCGAACTGTGCGAAATCCGCAACAATAAGGACGAACTGGAAGATCGAAAGGACGCAGAGTGAGCCATCCACTGGTAGTTGAACCCGGCGAATTGCTGAAAGACGCTGAGAAGCGGCGAGAAAGGATGTTGGAGGATTTAGGGGCGCTGGTTTCGATTGAATCGCCAAGCCAAGACAAGACTGCGGTTGATGGTGCCAGTCGCCTGGTGGCGGGTTGGGGCGAGGGGTTGGGCGGAAAAATTCGTTGGCATCGGCAGAAGAAATTTGGAGATTTGCTGGAGATACGATTTGGCGCGATGGGGCGGGGATCGAACGCGCGTGGCGAGGCGAGGCGCAAGCCAATTTTGTTGTTAGGTCATCTCGATACGGTGTGGCCGATGGGAACGCTCGCGAAGATGCCGTTTCGGGTGGCGAAAGGAAAAGCGTTCGGGCCGGGCGTGTACGACATGAAGGCCGGCGTGGTGATGGCGATGCATGCGATGGCGATGTTGCGCGAGCGGCAGGCGCAGACGACGCCGGTGGTGGTGCTGCTGGTCAGCGATGAAGAGATTGGCAGCCCGGTTTCGCGCGCGGTGACGGAGAAAATTGCGCAGGAATGTTCGGCGGTGTTTGTGCTGGAACCGGCGCAGGGTCCGCAGGGCGCATACAAGACGGCGCGCAAAGGCGTTGGAGATTATTCCGTACATGTGCGTGGCGTGGCGGCGCATAGTGGCGTTGATTTCGAAAAAGGCCATTCGGCGGTGCTGGAACTGGCTCGTCTGATTGAAAAGATTTCGGGGTTTACGGATCTGAAGGCGGGGCTGACGGTAAATCCTGGGACGATTTGCGGGGGCACGCGCACCAACGTGATTGCAGCGGAAGCGCAGGCGGAGGTGGATGTGCGCATTGCGCGGATGCGCGATGCGGCGCGTGTGGAGAGACTGTTTCGAGGGCTGCGGGTGAAGGACCGTGCGTGCAAGCTGACGATTACGGGCGGTATGAATCGTCCGCCGATGGAGCGCAGCCGAGGTACGGTGGCGCTGTTTCAACAGGCGAAGGGATTTGCGCGACGCGATGGGATTTGCGTTGGAAGAGGCCAGCACCGGCGGCGGTTCGGATGGAAACTTTACGGCGGCGCTGGGAATTCCGACGCTGGATGGAATGGGCGCGGTGGGCGAAGGCGCGCACGCGACGCATGAGTCGATTGTGCTGGGGGAGTTGGCCAAGCGCACAGCGCTGCTGGCGGCCATGATTGCGGGACGACGTGACGAGGTGGATGCGGGAGAGCGACATTCCACGAAGAATTTGATGAACGCCGATGGATCCGATTTATAGTCGATGAATCTGGCCTGACTCCGCAATCGCTCCTTGCGGAAATCCACAATGAATATGCCCGTATCGCGTCGTGTTCCGGGACTTGACCTGTTGCGCTCCATCGCGATCTTGTGGGTGATGCTGTTCCACACACGCGGCATGGGCCTGCCGTTTGACGCGGTGGCAGGCTTTGGCTGGATGGGCGTGGATTTATTCTTCGTGCTCAGCGGGTACCTGATTGGCTCGCAGCTGTTGCAGCCCTGGTCGCGGGGCGAACGGCCCTCGATGGGCGGATTTTATTTGCGGCGCGCGTTCCGCATCTTGCCGGCTTACCTGGTGGTAGTGGCGCTCTACTTTCTGGTCCCTCAATTTCGCGAAAGGCCGGGAATTTCGCCGCTATGGCAATTTCTTACCTTCACGCTGAATTTCAAGATCGACTATTTTACGAACCATGCATTTTCTCAGGCGTGGTCGCTGTGCGTGGAAGAACATTTCTACCTGCTGCTGCCGCTGCTGGTGTTGTGGCTGATGCGGCGGCCGTCGTTGCGCAAGACATTGTGGGTGGCCGCGTCGATCGTGATTTTTGGAATGGCAATACGCGGATGGACGTGGTGGCACTTGAATGCGAAGTTTGGTGCAGACTTCGATACCTTCGTGACGCTTTACATTGAAAAAATTTACTACCCAACCTATACGCGGCTGGATGGCTTGCTGACCGGCGTTCTGCTGGCGGCGATGCGGTGGTTCCGTCCCGCATGGTGGAGCGCGTGCATGCACCGCGCGAACATGTATCTGGCAGCGGGATTGGTCACGACGGCTGTGGGACTGTGGCTGTTTGCCGCGCGATTCTCTTTCACGGCGACGGTCGTGGGGTTCCCGATCCTTTCTCTGGGACTGGGACTACTGGTGTTGAGTGCGGCCAGCCATCGCAGTTGGATCGGGCGATTTCGCGTGTGGGGAGCGGAGACCACGGCATTGCTGGCGTACAGCCTATATCTGACGCACAAGGAAGTGATTCATCTGGATGGCATGTATCTGGCGAGGTTTGTGGATCCGGGCGGCGTGCCCGCCTTGATGGTATATGCGGTGACGACGTTTGCTTTCGCGGGCTTGTTGTACACGTTAGTGGAGCGGCCATTTTTGAAACTGCGCGAGAGGTGGCGGCCAATTCGAGCTGTATCGGTGGAGACACTGGCGTTGGCAGACCCTGCGATCTGACTCCCCCGCGTGAGGACGATGCGCACGCCTAGCGACGCAACCGCGCAATTACTGATGCCCGATAGAGTCTAGTTGTTTTTTTATCGCCAGGGA
>CAVZFK010000020.1:0-27460 GCA_963774515.1 uncultured Acidobacteriota bacterium
TGCCCATGTTCGCCACCTCGCGGCCGTCGGCATTTAACGCGTAGCCACTCTCCAGACTTTCGTCGGAAAATGTTCCGTTGCCCTTGTTGATATAGAGATAATTCGGCGTGGTATCGTTGGCGACCAGAAGATCCGGTTTGCCATCGTTGTTGACGTCGGCGAACAAGGTTCCCAAGCCGTAATATCCGGGCGGATCACTGACTCCCAGTTGCTTGCTGACATCGGTGAAGGTGCCGTCGCCATTGTTGTGGAATAGATGATCATGCTCCCCGGGGAGTCCAGCGGGGCCGCACATGACGGGGGTTCCGCGGAATGCGCAGGTTTTGTAGTCGACCGCTTTCGAGCCGGAGACCGGTGGATTCTCGTAGTCGTAGTGAAGATATCCGTCGACAAAAAGATCGAGCTTGCCATCGCCGTCGTAATCGCCAAACGTCGCCCCAGCGGACCAGGTGCCGATCGTCACGCCGGCCTTCTCCGCGACATCGGTGAAGGTGCCATCGTGGTTATTGCGATAGAGACGATTCTGTCCGTAGTTGGTGACGTAGAGATCGGGCCAGCCATCATTATCGAAGTCGCCGACGGTGCAGCCGAAGCCCCAGCGTCCATTGCCCACACCAGCTTTCGCGGTGACGTTGGTGAAGGTTCCGTCGTGGTTGTTGTGAAACAGAGCGGCCTGCGGCGCAGCGGCTTTGCCGTCGAGGGCGTCGTAGGTGGAACCATTCACCAGATAGATATCGAGCCAGCCGTCGTTGTCGTAATCGAGCAGACAAACGCCGGGACCTTTGGCTTCAAGAATGAATTTTTTTTCAGGCGTGCCGGCGGTGTGATGCCAGGTTGTCAGACCCAGCCTTTTTCGCGACATCCATAAAGACGATTGGGCCGGACTTGACGAAACCGCCCGCGGTGATGGGACGATGTTGCGAATCGTAAACAGCCTTCGAGGGTGGGCCGCTGGCCATGCCGCTCTGCGGCGGAGGGACTGCATACGCCGATCGGGAGTACGCGACCAGAGTCACGAACGAAATCAGAACAGCCGGAAACAGCCAACGACGCAGCAAGAATACTCCCCACTGCGAAGGATTGTACCCGATTGAGTGGGCTGATTGGCGGCAAAACGGCGGCTTGGAGAATTGCTTTTTCAGGCGGAAATTGCGCGGATTGCGTCCTGCAACTTGCCGCAAACTTCGCGCACCTCAGCGGAGGAGATGCGATTGAAAAACGGGAGTGCGATGGTACGCTCACCGACGTGCTGGGTCACCGTTAGCGGATCGTTCGGCGTTGGCAGGTCCCGATACGCTGGCTGTAAATGGATGGGAGCGAAATAACGTCCGCAGCCGATGCCCTGCTGGCGAAGAGCAGCAACAATCGCATCTCGATGGTGCCGCCGCAATCGATCGCTTAGGCGAACGACATAAACGAACCAACTGATGCGACCGTCCGAGATGTGCAATTTGGGAAGAAGCAGATCAGGATTTCCGCGCAGCTGCTGGTCATACATAGCGGCCACTTCGGATCGGCGCGAGAGAATGCTTTCTATGCGGCGAAGTTGCTCCAACCCAAGCGCGCATTGCATCTCTGACAATCGATAGTTGTAGCCGACGACGGAATGTTCAAGCCACTCCCCTGGATTGCCGCGGCCCTGATTGCGCAGCGCGCGCGCCATGGCAGCGACCTCGGCATCGTTGGTGACGATCATGCCGCCTTCCCCGGTCGTGATCTGCTTGTTGGGATAAAAAGCAAAAACACCAGCATCGCCGATCGCGCCTACTTTTCTTCCGTGATCTTCGGCGCCGATGGCCTCGCAGGCGTCTTCAATCACTCGCAGGCGATGGCGTTTCGCTATGTCGAGAAGCGCAGTCATGTCGGCGGGTCGACCGAATGTATGGACAACGAGGATGGCGCGCGTTCTGGGCGTGATCGCTGCTTCTACTTTTTCTGGATCGAGATTGAGCGTCGACAGAGTCGATGTCGACGAAAACGGGAGTCGCCCGTTCCATGCGAATGACGTTGGCAGCGGCGATGAACGTAAATGACGGAACAATGACTTCATCACCCGCGCCGATGCCGAGACAGCGGATACAAAGATGCAGCCCGCTGGTGCCGGAGTTGACGGCGACCGCGTGATTGGCTCCAACATAATCTGCGGTGGCACGCTCAAATGCCTCCAGTTTGGGACCGAGGCTGAGTTGCGGAGTGCGCAAAACATTAACGACCGCGGCGATCTCGGCCTCTGTGATGTCGGGGGCAGACAGAGGAATGCGGATCGCCGTCATGGATTCGCCAGGGCTGAGGGTGCAGGGTGAGATGGCAGCGGTGCTGCTTGCTTGATGAGGAGCTGCTCCGAAAGAGGCACGGTGGTCAGGACGCGAACAATGGTCTGGGAGGCGTTTCCGTTGCCGTAGGGATTTTCCATGCCGGCCAGCGCTGCGCGGAATTCCGGGTCGCGAGCTCGTTCGATAGCCTCGCAGAATTTCGAGTTCATCTGGATCGACATCGATCACATTGCGGGCACGCTCTCTTCCCTGCTGGCGCATGCCGACATTGACAGTTGGCAGTGCAAACGAGGCTGACTCCATAATGCCGCTGCTGGAATTTCCAAGGAGCAGATCGACCTGGGCCAGCAAACTCCAATAGGTACGCGGGGAAAGGTTAGTGAAAATGCGTCCGTCGATGCGGTGCTCCAAAAAGGCTCGCGTACGCTGCTGCAGTTTGTGACTGCCCGCATCCGCATTAGGAAAACAGAAAAGGAATTGCGCATCGGTTTTTTCAAGTGCCGCAAACAAGGCATCGGCTTCGCGTACCGTATCGCGTGCGATGGTCACTGGATGATATGCAACCAAAATAGTCGGCAGGCTCAGATCAAGCTGCAGTTGCCGTTCGATTTCGCTGCGAGTCAATCAATGTTCCCCGGCGAAGATGATCGAGGGATGGAGCGCCGGCCCGATGCACGCGCCACGGTTCTTCTCCCATGGCAATCACGCGCTGACGTGCGGTTTCAGTCGACGTGAAGTGAACGTGCGCCATCTTCGTTAATGCATTTCTAACGGCATCGTCGATGGCGCCCTGACTGATTTCGCCGCCCTCGATGTGCGCGATCGGGATGCGCAGGGCCAGTGCAACGGAGGCGGGCGCGAGCATCTCGTAGCGATCGGCGATCAGCAGCAACAGGTCTGGACGCGTTGCCCCCAGATGGTCCGCCAGGGTGAGTGTTGCGAGGCCGATTGTCTTCGCCATCCCAACATCGGTATCGGAACTGAGCAGGCACTCAATCCTTGCGTCGATTTTGAAGCCGTCGTTTTCGATCTCCTGAACTGTGCTGCCAAACTCCGGCGACAGATGCGAGCCCATGACGATCAAGCGCAAATCCACGCCGGGGTGCGCCGCAAGATCGCGCAGAGGCCAGTAAAGATGGCTGTAATCTGCGCGCGAGGTGGTGACGACCGCGATCTTTCTCTTCTCAGCCATGATGGGACACCAAGGCGGCAGCACGCGCGGCATCAACAGATTCGCTGGGACGATATTCCGGAACGAGGCGCGCAATCACTTGCAAGACAGCGTCGAGATTTCGCGCACGAACGGCAACGTCGAGCTCCGCCATTGCGGAATGAACAAAGTCGGGCGACAAATCTGCTCCGTCGACTGCACGAAGGCGTGGGCCAACTGCGTCCCCGAGGCGTTCACCGCGGCCGATAAATTCTTCCTGAAGTTTCTCTCCCGGGCGCAGGCCCGTGAAAACAACGCGAGCATCGTTGGGAAATCTGTGCTTCTTGCGGCTCAAGAAATTGGCGAGATCAACAATCTTGGTTGGCGTGCGCTGCTCCGGGATCAATACCTGAGTATGTTTCGACGCGCGAGCCACTTCCAGAATTAAGTCAACCGTCTCCTCAATGGTGAAAAAGTATCGCTCCGCATCGCGATGAGTGACCGTTATGTTTTCGCCACGGGCAATCTGATCCAAGAAAACTCCGACGACACTGCCTTGCGAACCGAGCACGTTGCCAAGGCGAATGCAGCTTACGCGGGTTGAGGCCGTGGCGCAGGCCAGCAGAGCCTGTTCCGCCATGCGCTTGGAGACGCCCATCATGCTGGTCGGTCGCACGGCTTTGTCGGTCGAAACCATCACGACGTGACGGATACGGTTTCGCGCGGCTGACTGCGCCAGTCGATAGGTGCCGAGCGTATTGTTTCGGACCACCGCAAGCGGATTCGATTCCATCAGCGGGACATGCTTATAGGCGGCGATGTGGTAGAGCATCTCCGGATGATGCTGTGCGCAAAGTTCGTTCAGTAATTCATCGTCATCGATGCTGCCAAGGATCGCGACGTAGGGGATGGGAGATGCGAGGCGCTGCAATTTTTTGTCGAGGTCATACAGACTCTGTTCGGAAGCATCCAGTAGCAGCAACATGCGCGGGCGAAAGTTGGGCCAGTTGCAGCGTCAACGCGGAGCCGATCGAACCGCCCGCGCCGGTGATCAAGACACACTGGTCACGATGGAGGTCAGCATGCGGACGTGCGATTTCCATCGCCGAGGCGCGCCCTGGCAATCCAACCCAGTCCATATCGTTTATGTCTTCGTTCGACAATGTTCCTCCGCGCCGAATAACCCAAGCCTACCGATCGGCGCTTCACTCAATCCAGCTGAATTGATTTCGCCGGGATGCAAAAGCCGGCGCGCACATTCGCTCCTGTCAATAGAAAGCGCAACCCCTGTCGTGCAATATCGGGTTCCAATTTCTATCTTGTAGACTAAAGGATCGGTGGCATCCAACGCAGCGAACCGAGGTAAGTCAGCATTCCAATGTTTTCACGCCTCCGAGTAGCCCAGGTTTTCGCCGTACTTCTTCTCATCGCCTCGGTTGCCTGGGGCGAGGCCGCTCCTACCCCGCAAGCGAACGCCATTCAGCTGAACAATCTCGGCGTGGCCTACATGAATCAGCAGAATTTCAATCGAGCTGAAGAACTATTTGCTGCGGCGGTCGAAAAAGATCCTACGCTGCTGATTGCGCAATTGAATCAGGGAATCGCTCTGCTGAATTCTCAGCAACTGCCGCAGGCGAGCGCCGTGCTGCGCAAAGTGATCGCACAAGACCCGAAGAATACGGCGGCCTGGTACAACCTGGGGTTGGTAGCGCGCAAAAATGGGAACACTGCGGAAACGATCGAGGATTTCAAGCAGGCGGTTGCACTCGATCCGAACAATGCGGATACGCATTATTTGCTGGGCAGCGGCTATCAGCAAAATAAGGACTACAAGAATGCGATCGCGCAATTTCAGGCGGCGCTGCAATTGAAACCGCTGCACGCTTCTGCGGAGTTCGGTTTGGCGCGGGCCTATCAGGAAACTGGCGCGCTGGACGATGCCAAGCAGGCGTTTCAACGGTTCCAGCACATCACCAGCGAAAAGCTTGGTTCTCCGATGACGATTTCCTATGGGGAGATGGGCAGCTACTCCCTGGCGCAGTCGATTCATGTGGCGGAGCCAGAAGTCGGCCCCATGATTCCTGTCCGCTTTGTGCGCGAGGCAATTGGCAGCGACGCGAAGACGATGCCGCCAGCGAACGAGGCGGAGGAAGCCGGTGGCGGCGCATGCATGCTGGATCTTTTCGGCGATGGAAAAACCGATCTGATCTCGTTGGGCGAGGGAGAGCACGCGATCCATGCGTATCGCAACCTTGGTGGTCGATTTGAAGAAGTGCCGGCGACCCAGATGGGACTGGATGTAAGCGGTGACGCGATCGCCTGCACGGTGGGTGACTTCGATAACGATGGACTTCCGGACATCGCTGTTTCATTGCGCGATCGCGTTGTTCTCTTTAGAAATTTAGGGCATGGCAAATTCTCTGACGTCACTAAGACGGTCGGCATCACGCAGCAGAACGAGCCTGCAGGTCTGACGTTCGTGGACTATGACCATGACGGCGACCTTGACCTGTTTGTGACGGGCAAACCGTTGACCGGAGCGGGCGGCCCAAACGTCTTGTGGCGCAATAATGGCAATCAAACGTTTACCGACGTGACTGGTCCGACCGGGCTGGCCGGACATGGGGCGACTCGCAACGCGACTCTCTCCGACATCAACAACGATCGTGCGGTCGATCTTGTTGTGACCGGCTCGGAGCCGCCGACCTTCTATGCGAATCCGCGCGAGGGAAATTTTCGTGCGACTCCATTATTTAACGATGCAAAGCTGACGCCGACAAATGGTATCTACGTTTTCGATTTCAATAAAGATGGATGGATGGATGTTGCGGTCACGCACACGGGCGCGCCAGGCGTGACGCTGTGGCGCAATGTCGACGGCAAGCGTTTTGAGCGTGTGCCGCTGCCCGTGAAAGATGCGACGCGCGGATGGGGCCTGACGGCCATCGATATCGACAATGACGGCTGGATTGATCTGGCTGTGCTGATCGACACGGCGCACGGGCCTGAACTGCGAATCCTGCGCAACTGCGGACCGCGAGGATTTCAAGACGTGACCGCGGCCGTAGGGCTTGCAAACTTGAAACTCGATGCTCCGCGCGCGCTGCTTGCCGGGGACATTGACGGCGATGGCGACACTGACCTGATCGTGACGCAATTGAACGGACCGCCGGTGCTGCTGCGCAACGATGGCGGAAACAAAAATCATTGGGTACGGCTGTCGTTCAAAGGATTGGCGGACAACAAATCCGCGCTTGGCACCAAGGTAGAGATTTTCTCCGGAGACCTGTGGCAGAAGTGGGAAGTTGCAGGCGCCACGGGCTACATGGGACAAGGCGCGCCGGAAATTCTTGCAGGACTCGGCAGCCGCACGCATGTGGATATTGTGCGCATGCTGTGGCCGACCGGCGTGCTTCAGGATGAATTGAAAGTCCCGGCCGATACGTACACCCCGCTGGCTGAGATCGATCGCCGCGGTAGCTCATGCCCGGTGCTGTTCGCCTGGGATGGAAAGAAATATCAATTCATCACGGACGTGATTGGCGCGGGCGTGGTGGGCCACTGGATTTCGCCGACGTCGAGGAATATTCCCGACCCTGAGGAATGGATCAAGGTGGATGGCGATCAGTTGAAGCCGCACAATGGCTACCTGAGTCTGCGCTTTGGCGAGCCGATGGAAGAGGTCAACTTCATCGACCAATTGCGCTTGGTCGCCATCGATCATCCTGCCGGAACTGAAGTGTATCCGAATGCGCGTTTTCTTGAAGCGCCGCCGTTCCCTGCGGACAAAGTGATTGTGACCAGCGCGGCACGGCCTGTGGCGGCTGCCTGGAACAATCATGGTGACGATGTGCGCAATCTGCTGCTCGATCGCGATCATCGCTACGTGCACGACTTTACCAACCTGTCGTTCGCGGGCTTTGCCAATCCGCATACACTGACGCTCGATATCGGCCCATGGACACAGAAGAATCCGCTTCGATTGTTGCTGCACGGTTATGTGGAATATTTCAGCGCGTCGTCGATGTATGCAGCGTGGCAGGCAGGACTGAAGCCGGAGCCGCCGGTGCTGCAGGCGCAGATGCCGAATGGAAATTGGAAAACGATTTTGCCGGACATGGGATTTCCTGCGGGTTTGCCGCGGACGATCACCGTCGACCTGACCGGCAAGCTGCCGCCGGGAACGACACGGCTGCGCATCGTGACAAATCTGCAGATTTACTGGGACCAGATTCTGGTGGACAACGGACCGGATCGATCCGCAGAGATCCACCGAACAGAATTGCCGTTAGCGCTGTCGACGCTGAAATTTCGCGGCTATCCGGAACAGATCGAGCAGCAGAGCCCCGGCGACCTGACCTATCGCTACGATCGCATCAGCGCGACTGGCCCATTCGCTCGCCAGCGCGGAGCTTATACGCATTATGGCGACGTGACGCCGCTGCTGAAGTCCGTCGACAACCACTTCGTCATCTTCGGCACTGGTGAAGATATCGATGCGGAATTTCGTGCGGCCGCGCTGCCGCCTCTACCTGCCGGATGGAAACGCGATTACTTTTTCTATGCGAACGGCTACGTGAAGGATATGGATTTTTACGAGGCGTCGCCATTCACCGTGAATGAAATGCCGTTTCATGGGATGAAGTCGTATCCCTATTCCAAACCCACTGCGTATCCCATGAACCCGTCAGCACTGCAGTATCGCTTGCAGTGGAATGACCGGTTCAATTCCGGCGACAGCTCGCAGGAATATTTGTTCCATTACGTGCCGGCTCATTCGACGCCAATCGATCCTGCTTCCGCAACCCCAGTCGCGGCGCATACTTCCGGTATTCAGGGCGCCAATTGAGTCGAGTCACACTGCTGTCTGCAACGGAGCAGCTTGCATTGCTGCGAACGGAAAAAATTTCGCCGGTGGAGTTGGCCGAGGAGCATATTCGGGAAATCCATCGGCTAAATTCTCAACTAAACGCCATCGTGCATTTCAGTGATGCGGATGCAGCCCGGATTCTCACACAAGCGCGCGAGTTGATGACGACCTCGGGACCGCGCGGCCCGCTGTACGGATTGCCGATGACGATCAAATCTTCGATTGCGGTCGCTGGACTGCATTGCGAGGTCGGCAGTCTGCTCCGTCGAGGCGCCATGGCGGAAAATGATGCCGTCGTCGTATCCCGCGTGCGGCAGCGCGGGCGCGAATATTCTAGGCACGACAAATTGTCCGGAATTTCTGATGGCGTATGAAACGGATAATCGACTGCACGGTCAAACGCGCAATCCATGGAACCTGGAGTACAGCTCTGGCGGCTCGAGCGGCGGCGAATCAGCGGCGATCGCGTCGGGCATGTCGGCAGGTGGGCTAGGCAGCGACAGCGGAGGATCGGTGCGCACACCGGCGCACGCTACCGGCATCTGCAGTCTGAAGCCGACACCGGGACGCATTCCCGCAACCGGCCACGAACCCCCGTGCATCGGGCCGTTTTCTGTTCTGGGCGCGATCGGCCCCATGGCGCGCACCATGCAGGATGTCCGCCTGTTATTCGAGACGCTATGCGATCCCGATCCAACCGATCCAGCGAGCCCGCCGGTCGCACTGCGAAAGATTACGCGAGACGAATTGAAGCAAATTCCCATCGGCTATTTTGAAGACGATGGGCCTGTGCCGGTAACCGCGGAGACACGCCTCGCGGTCCAGGCGGCAGTTCGCGCGTTGCGGGAACAAGGGTTTTCTGTGCAGCCTTTTCGGCCTGAAGCATTAGAAAAGCTGCGGCAACTCTGGTGGAAATTCTTTGTGCGCTGCGGAGCAATGTTCGTCGAATCCATTGCCGACGGCAGGCACGAGCATCTGAGTCCGGTGTTGCTTGACTTTCTTGCAATTGCGCATCGTGATCCACCGCTAAGCGGAGAGGAATTGTTATGGGCGTGGGCCGATCTTGACCAGGTACGAAGCCAGATGCTGCGGGAGATGCAATCGTTTCCTGTGCTGCTATGTCCCGCGTGTGCGGTTCCGGCGTTTCGTCATGGCGAACGCTCGTGGATGATTGAAGGCCAGCGGGTCGAATATCTCGATGCGATGCGCTACACGCAGTGGTTCAACGTGCTGGGCGCTCCGGCCGCCGTGGTGCCCGTCGGCAAATCGCCGGATGGATTGCCGATTGGAGTACAGATCGCAGGGCGTCCATTCGAAGACGAAATCGTTCTCGGCGTCGCAGAAGCGATCGATAAGGAATTTGGATTTATCGCGCCACCAATTTCGGCCGATCGGAATTAAAAACAGCGCGGTTAACTTTCGCGCTCCAGTAAGGAACCCGCGAGCAGTTCCGCACGGCTGACCAGTTTGCGGCTTTTCAACATCTCCAGCGTCAGCAGTTTGCTGTGCTTCAGATCATCCTCGAATTGATCGACCAAAGTTTCTGCCAGCTTGCGGTCAATGGCTGCGACGTTGATCTCATCGTTTAACGCGAAAGAGCGATGGTCGAAGTTGGTCGAGCCGAATACGCACCATCGTTCATCCACAACCATAATTTTGGCGTGAATCATGGATGGCTGATACTCGAAAATCTTCGCTCCAGCCTGCAGCAGATGACGGCTATCGTGATGACTGACTCGTCGAATTGAAGGATGGTCGATGTGCGGCCCGGCAACCAGGATGCGAACTTTGACGCCGCGCTCGCTGGCTTCCTGCAACGCGTGACGCGCACTGCGATCGGGCAGGAAATACGGCGTGGTGATGACAATATTTTTCTTCGCGCTTTTGATGAGCGCCTGAAACAGGATGCGGGCATGCGTGCCGCCGCCGCTGGGCGTACTGGAGACAACCAGGGAGGGAACGCCTCGATGTCCGCCTTGAAATTCAAATTGCTTGTGGCCGGTTAAGATCTGGCCGGAAGCTTCCAGCCAATTTTCCGAGAATGTCGAGATCAAGCCGCCGACCGCATCGCCTTGCAGATGAAACACGGTGTCGCGCCAGGGAGGACCCTGGCGAGTCTCCATCATCCAGTGATCGGCGACTCCCGCGCCACCGACGAAGGCTGTATGCCCGTCGATGAGCAGCATCTTGCGATGGCTGCGGTTGTTGGCAAACTGCCACGTATTCCAACGCAGCGGATGATACCAATGCATCTGGCCGCCGGCGGCTTTCAACTCCTTAAAGTAGGAGCCTCTCGTTGTAAAGCTGCCGATCGCATCCAGCACCACGCGGACCTCAACTCCCGCTTGTGCGCGCTCCGTGAGCGCTTCGAGGAAAACGGCGCTCACTTTGCCTTCTTTGAATTCGTAAAACTCCATGTCGATGGCGCGGCGAGCCCTGCGAATGGCAGCGACTTCCTGCGGATAAAACTCGGGGCCATTTTTCAACGCCTGGATATGGGCATGGCGGACGGGCGCATCGGTGACGAGGCTGAGGAATTCGAGAAACTCCGCAGAGTCGTTGGAACCGCCGGGACATTCGCGCATGGAATACGGCAGCGAGGGTCCGAAGAGATTGATCAGCACGCGCGCGCCGTAAATCGCCAGTGCGCCCACACCGATCGCCGCCAAGGCTCGCTTTCCTAAACCGCACCCAGGACGGGTTTGCTGGGCCTGAGTGTTTTTACGCGGCACTTCGCTGGAATGATCCATGAAAATCCTCTCCACAAATGGATGCGATGAGGCGGCTTCGCGGCCAATGCAACTTTATCCTGCGGCTCCGAACAAGGCGCCAACCCCTGCGGTTACGGCCATGGCCAGCGCTCCCCAGAATGTCACTCGCAGTGCGCCTGCCAACACTCGCGCACCACCAACTTTCGCCGCGAGCGCTCCCAACCCGGCGAGAAATATCAGTGAAGTGGCCGCCACCAGATACAACAACATCGTCCCCGGTGTAAGCGCGGCTACAGCCAGCGGCAACGCCGCTCCCACGGCAAAGCTGGCCGCCGAGGCGAGAGCTGCCTGAATAGGGCGCGGCTTGTTGGTGGTGGTGATGCCGAGCTCGTCACGCGCGTGCGCCTCGAGCGCATCGTGAGCCATTAATTGTTGCGCCACCTGCTTGGCCAGCGCCGCATCCAGTCCGCGCTCCACATAAATCTCGGCCAGCTCCTTGTGCTCGCCCCTGTTGTCGGTTTTTAATTCGTGCCGCTCCAACTCCAGCTCGGCACGCTCGGTATCTGCCTGCGAGTGGACGGAAACATATTCTCCGGCCGCCATCGACATGGATCCTGCGACCAGACCGGCCACGCCGGCGACAATGACATTGCTATGGGAGGCGTGCGATGTCGCCACACCCAGCACCAGGCTGGCGGTGGAAAGAATGCCATCATTCGCGCCCAGTACGGCGGCGCGCAGCCAGCCTACCCGACCGATGCGATGCAGTTCCTTGCGCTGGCGCATTATTCTTCTTGCCTCTCTTCCGCGGCAGCCAGCGATAAGCTGATCTCCCCGGCCTCGGACCTATCCAGCAGCGTTCGCGGCAAAGCCTTTGTCGTGCGGACTCCAAGTTCCTTCAGCATTTCCACCTGCCGCACTAAGTTGCCCCGACCTTCGCTCAGCTTTTTCATAGCTGTACCGTAGCTCTGATCGGCGGCGCGCAAGTTCTTGCCCACCGACTCCAGATCGCTCACAAACCCCACAAACTTGTCGTAAAGCTCAGCTCCGCGGTCCATCACTTCCTTGACGTTCTGCGCCTGCAACTCCTGCTGCCAAAGAACGCTGATTATTCGAATGACATAGAGCAGCGTAGTCGGTCCCACCAGCAGAATTCCCTGCTTGTATGCATTGGCCCAAAGATCGCTATCGTTTTGTAGTGCGACGAGAAACGCGGGCTCCACGGGCACAAACATTACCACGAAGTCCGGTGTTTCGATACCAGGCAGCCGGTGGTAGCCTGCCTTGCACAGCCCATTCACGTGCCCACGCACACTAGCCAAATGCTGCTTGAGCGCGGCGCTGCGCGCACCTTCATCCGCTGCGCTAACGTAATCCGTGTACGCGGTGAGCGAGACCTTGGAGTCGATTACAAGATTGCGGCCCCCCGGCAAGATAAGAATCACATCGGTCCGTACCGACTTCGTTCTCTCTCCGTCCTCGCCCGCGATGCCTGAGAATGTCTGCTGGAAGCTGTATTGCTCGCCCTCCCGGAGCCCGCACTTATCCAGCAGATCGCGCAGGATGAACTCGCCCCAGTCTCCCTGCGCCTTGGCAGAACCGCGCAGTGCCGTGGTCAGGTTCTCGGCCTTATCGCTTATGTCCTGGCTCTGCGTCGCCAGCACGCCGATGAGCGTCTCCAGCTTCGTCACACCGTTGTTCGAATCGCTCTGCGCCTGCTCCACCTTTTTTCGGAACTCATCAATCTGCGTCCTCAACGGACTGAGCAGCGTTCCCAGTTCCTTCTGACTGCCCTCCGAGAAGGTCTTCGTTTTTTGCTCGAGAATGTCACTCGCCAGCACTGTGAAGGTTGTCTCCATCTCTTTCTTGAGTCCTGCAAACATGTCCCTTTCGTCAGCCAACGATTGCTGAGCTGCCTTTAACTGTTCCTCGGAACGCGTTTTCTCCATCTCCGTTGATCTTTGTTCCGCGCGCAAACATTGGATCTCGCTGTCCTGTTGCGTGTTCCTCGACTCCAGATCCTTTGATCGACGCTCGCTGGCGGCTAGTTCTGCCGTTTTGCCCGCAAGTTCCGCCTCTTTGCTTGCTAAGCGCGCGTTCACCGCGCCAGTTCCGGACCGTCTTTCCCAGCCACCAGCCCAGCAACAGGCCCACAACTGCGAGCCCGACCATCCCCACGATTGAAGCCATATTCATTCCAAATTTGCCTCTGCCTTACTGTACCCTCGCCGATGTCCGGAGCGGAATTCCACCCAATTGCGCTGCCGGCGGCTTCGAAAATGCCCACGCGGCTTTACACTGGCACAGGCCCTCAGTACACTCGAATTTCGAGCATAAACGCTTGCAAGGGAACAGTGTGTCCGCAATTGCAGTTTGGCTGTACTCTGAATAAGGTGCCCGAAGTGAGATTACCAGCGCCTGCCTGCTTTGGCAGCAGTTTGCATGGTGCCAATTCGATGTTCGCAACGCAGCAAAAGTTTTGACGTTCAAACAAAGGTTTTAGGAGAAAGACATGGCCGTTGAAGAAAAAGTGAAACAGATTATTGTGGAGCAGTTGCAGGTTGATGAAGCAGAAGTAACCCCCACGGCATCCTTCCAGGAAGACCTGGGCGCGGACTCATTGGATGTGGTCGAACTGGTGATGCAGTTTGAAGAGGCATTCGATCTGGAAATTCCGGATGAAGAAGCCGAGAAGATCAAGACGGTGCAGGATGCTGTCGACTACATCAAAAAGAATGGTAAAGGCGGCAATTAGTCTTGAAGCGTCGTGTCGTAGTCACAGGCATTGGACTCATTTGCGGAGTGGGCAAGACCGCAAAGGAGGTATGGAGCCATTTGTTGGCGGGCGAAAGCGGTATGGCGCCCATCACAGCCTTTGATACGACCGGCTTTTCGGTGACGTTTGCGGCAGAAGTGAAGAACTTTGATCCGCACCTATTCATCGAGAAAAAAGAAGCGCGCAAGATGGGCCGATTTATCCACTTCGCGCTGGCCGCCGCGCAAGAAGCCCTGGAATCTTCGGGATTAAAGATCACGGCGGAGAACGCCGAGCGGGTGGGCGTTCACATCGGCTCCGGCATCGGTGGATTCGACATCATTGAGCGGGAACACAGTGCCATGCTGGCTGGCGGTCCCCGCAAAATCTCTCCATTTTTTATTCCCGCAGCCATTGTGAACCTTGCCGCCGGCCAGGTCAGCATCCGCTACGGCGCCAAGGGCCCGAACGAGGCCACAGCAACAGCCTGCACCACCAGCGCTCACTCCATTGGCGATGCTTATCGGATCATCGAGCGCGGCGACGCTGACGTGATGTTTGCCGGCGGATCGGAAGCGGCGATCACTCCGATGGGAGTTGGCGGATTCGCTGCCATGCGTGCCCTGTCGACGCGCAATGACGACCCCACGCACGCCTGCCGTCCGTTCGACAAGGATCGCGACGGATTTGTGATTGGCGAAGGCGCGGGAATTCTAATCCTCGAAGACCTGGAATACGCCAAGGCTCGAGGCGCGAAGATTCTGGCGGAAATTATCGGCTACGGCATGAGCGCCGATGCCTACCATATGTCCAGCATGGCCCCGGGAGGCGAAGGCTGCGCCCGAGCCATGCAGAATGCCATCCGCAGTGCAGGCATCCAGCCGCATGAAATTGATTACGTGAATGCACACGCGACATCCACGCAGTTAGGGGATGCGCTGGAGTCGACGGCGATTGCCAATGTATTTGGCGAACATGCAATCAGCCACAAGCTGAAGATCAGCTCCACCAAATCGATGACTGGCCATTTGCTGGGTGGTGCTGGCGGGTTGGAAGCCGGCATTACAGTGATGGCGATGCAAAACGGGATGATTCCGCCGACCATGAACCTGGTTGATCCCGATCCGGCATGCACGCTTGACTACACGCCGAACAAACCGGCGGCGCATAAGATCGACGTTGCCCTGTCGAACTCTTTCGGATTTGGCGGCACCAACGGCGCGCTCATCTTCCGCCGCTGGACGGAATAAGCCTCCCGACGGTCCAGGCTCAAGCACCAAACAGGTTCTCAATATCGCGTTTGGAGTGCATTACGTGCATAATCTGCACGCCGGGACTCATGATGCGATAGAAAATCAGATACTGTCCGACCGGAAAACTACGATAGCCGGCACGCAGCTCATCCCGGTCGCGACCTATGTACGGATTTCTTTCCAACAACTGAAAGTGCTGGATCAGCATATCGATGAAACGATCGGCTGACGACTCGCTGTCTACGGCGATATAGTTCCAGATTTGAAGAAGGTCGCGGCGTGCCCGTCGGCTCAGGCGATAGCTCACCCCTTGGAACCGTTGCCACCCAAAACTCGCGCCTCTCGCTTCAACTCGCCAGCCAATTGTGAAAGCGATGCGTCGGTATGATCGCTGAAGGATCCGGATTCCAGATCGCTCTCAGCCTCGTCAAGCGCGGCCAAAATCTCTACCCGGTTTCGCTCCCGCACTTCCCAGAGCGCAAGCGCTTCCTGCAGTGCGTCTTCCTCGCGTCGAAGCCGACCCGAGGCAATAGCCTGCCGCACAAACCCTTCCTGTTCCGGGGTGAGATGGACTTCCATGCATTCAGCCTAAGGTTCCAACAAATTGGGTGTCAATTCATTCTTCGCAGAAGAAATGGTCAATACGGATTCCCCTTTGTACGCAGCGGGAGAATGGTCCCGAAATATGTGCAGGCGAGGCAATGGATCATCGGACGACTTCCGACGAGCCACCGATTCAGCGATCGGGACGCCCACGTCTTATCCGGGGCGATGGAAGACGTGGGTGGTGAACGGCCGCCGATTGAAGAGGCCTATCCGCGGACAAACTCGACGTCCAGGTTGATCTTCACTTCATCACCGATCATCACGCCACCGGTTTCCAGGGCCGCATTCCAGGTCAGGCCGAATTCCTTGCGGCTGATCTTGGCGGTTGCGGAGGCGCCGATGCGCTGCTTGCCCCAGGGATCCTTCATTTCCGGCGACGGACCTTCCACGTCGAGCGTGACCTCACGCGTGACTCCGTGAATCGTTAAATCGCCAGTGACTTTTCCGCCGCCCGGCTCGATCTCAACCTTCTTGCTGCGAAACGTGATCGTAGGGAATTTCTCCGTATCCAGGAAGTCGGCGCTCTTCAGGTGGCCATCGCGCTGCGGATCGCGGGTGCTGATGGAGTTGGCGTCGATAGTGGCCTCGACAGAGGACGCTGCAGGATTTTCGGAATCGAATTTGACGGTGCCAGAAACCTTGGTGAATTCCCCGCGAACGTTGGAGACCATCAGGTGGCGGACGCTGAAATGAACGGATGAGTGGGTTGAATCAATTTCGTAGGTGATGGGCGGCATAGGTGTTTCTCCTTTTCTGCCTACTATGGATGCGTGGATTCTGGAATCGATGCTCGTTATGACGACTAATTTTAACTCTTTTCGACCCCGGCTTGTCCATACCGGTTTATGCTGCCACATCGTCGTGAAGATCCGGCGAAAGCCAGGCATAATTTCACGGCGCCGACCCTACAATGGCAAGTCAAGGAGGGTCGTCATGAACCGGCTCAAGGGTAAACGCGTTCTCAAGTGCATCCTGACCTATAATCAAGTTGTGAGCCGCTCTGTTGAAGTCACGACACCCATCCCCTCCGCTGAAGAGATAGCGGAGCGACTCGGCGTGGGCGCGGAGCGCCAAAAAATGCTCCTCAGTATCGTTCGCCATCGGAGCTCCATTTCTGTTCATCGAAACTCGAGAAGCGGACGATTCGTTTCCAGGAAGAGCTCTTCCCGAAGCGTCACCGACAAGCGTGCCAAAGACAGATCCTGATTCAGTCTTCCTCAATATTCCCTACGACCGGCGATTCGGCCGCCTCTATCTTGCCTACATAGCCGGTCTGATCGAGCTTGGCCTCACCCCAAAGGTAACCTTAGGCATTCCTGGCGGAGCGGCCCGCCTTGATCGCATTTTCGATCTCATCAGGACATGCCGCTATTCAGTCCACGACCTCTCCCGAGTTCAGCTTGACTCCGCTCCGCCGCCCACGCCGCGCTTTAACATGCCTTTCGAACTGGGCCTGGCAATTGGCTGGGCAAAGGTCAATCCACTGAGACACACCTGGTTCGTTTACGAGACACAGAACCGTCGAGTCCAGAAATCAATTAGCGATTTGAATGGAACGGACTGCAACATTCATAAAGGCACACCGGAAGGCGTCATGCGTGAACTTTGCAACGCATTTGTCAGGCGCAAGAATCGCCCATCCGTTGCCCAGATGATGCAGACCTACACTTTTCTCCATCGCTCCGTACCGGAGTTGAAGCAACATAGCGGCGCTCAGACCATTTTCGAAGCACGGATATTCAGAGATCTCCTGGTTTTGGCTGCCCAGTTCCGAGACCAGCGAAAACGAATTCGCTAGCCTCTCCGCGAATTTATTGCAGCAGTCCAAAGACCGCGACGCCGGTCTGCGTGCCGACGTAGACCTTCCCGTTCACAATCATCGGCGTGATGTATTTGTTGCCAGGGCCGAAATTGTCGCGACCGGATGCGGCCTGGTTGCTGTCGTAAAGCTCCTTGGTTAGATCGGTTGCGTCATAGGCATATAAAACCGCCGGATTGCTGTTGTTGACGGCCCACAGAATTCCATTCGAGGTGCCGTTTGAGGAAATGCTCGGCGTGGCTCCGGGATACGGAAATTGATGCGCGGTCTTCGAACTGGGAGTGGTGGCCAGCTTCGCCTGGGTGACGGGATAGGCGCGAATTGAATCACCGACGCCGCCGTAGTAGACGGTGTTATTCCAAAAGGCGGGCATGCCAAATTCCTGTCCTGCAGAGCGCGCCGCCCAGTTCCTGATAGATGGTGTTGCCGCTGGAATTGAACTTGCCCATGTTGCTGGTGTCGACGACATAAATATTGGCGTCTTTGCCGGCGCCGACCGCCAATTGCCGCATGGTTCCCGACGAGTCCGTCTCATTGGGCAGCAACATGGCGCCGCCAGAGCCCAGGTCTTCGTCTTGATTCGACTCTGCCACGGTGTTCGACATAGTGAAGTAATCCGCAGGCGTCAGCTTGTTGCCGCTGGTAGAGACCTTCATGAACGCGTTACCGTAATCGCCGTTCGCCGGCATTCCATTGGAGTCCAACGTGGTGCCAAAACTTCCATTGGCATCGAGGAAATAAATATTGCCCGAGGAGTCTGCCACCAATCCTGCACCGGCTTGCCAGATAGAGCCTTCCGATCCGTTGGGCGTCAGATTCAACACGCTGGTCTGCGCCAATGAGTTCTCGTTATAACCCATCAGCCACCCGGTATAGGGCTCATCATCGCAATGCGAAGACCAGCCGAGATAGACCACGCCATTCAGCAGCAGGAGTCCGGCGCGCTCGTTATATTGCTTGGGATCGAAGACCACCTGGCCGTTCGAGCTTTCCGGCCCCATACTCGGAAACGTGGCTTGAATGCTGACGGGACTGCCGGACTGCTCCGCACCGGTTGTCAGGTCGAGTGCGTGCAGGCGTTGATGATAATTACTGCTGCTGTCTTTGCTGGCCGCCACCATGTAGATGGTGCCGTGTGCGCCTGCCTTGGGGTCGATGACGGGCGTCGAGGTCATGCCAATGTTCGGCGTCACCTGACCGCAACCTCTGTCGTCACTCACAACCTCTCCGGTGCCGAGGGTAGAGACGTGCCATAAAACGGTGCCGGAGTTCGCGTCAAAGGCGTAGGCGGAGTCATTCTCCGTGACCACATACAAAACGTTGTGGGTGGCGCCGCCAATCGACACTCCGGGAACATACAGAGGCTCGGCGTCCACTTTGCCATCCGTCGCATAGAACCCAACCTTGCCGAAGGTAGAGGAGTTGACATTGGTTGGCGTCAGGATGGTTTCCTGGGTATTTTGGCCTTCGCGGGTATTGTCATTGTGATACGTCAGCACCTGCACGCCGCTGCCGGAGGTACCCGTGGTTCCTGTCGTCCCTGTGGACCCGGTCGTCCCGGTCGTGCCAGTGGTTCCCGTGGTTCCGGTCGTCCCGGTTGTGCTTGCGGAATTATTGTTGGAACTGCAGCCGTTACATCCTACTGCGCAGGCCACACTCAACATCAGCAAACCGGACACAGCCCGAAAACCACTCTGAAGACGTGGACGCATGCTTCACTCCTGTGCGAATCCTTAATGCAGACCGCTCTAAGACCTGGTCTTTGCCTGTTTGGATGCAGGTCTTTCGCGCGGTCGTCGAGCCTTTGCCACAGCCTACACCCGACAGGCTGCCTCGGCACACCGGGCGGTTTACACCGTGATGCTGAATTTTGATCCCATAGCTGTGAGACGATGGGTACGTTATGGAATCTCAACCATTTGCCACAGCCATTCTTGCCGCCGGAAAAGGTACGCGGCTCAAGTCGAAACGCGCCAAGGTGTTGCACTCGATCGCCGGGAAACCGTTGTTGCAGCATGTGCTGGACGCGGTTCTGAAGGTGACGCGGCCGGACCAGGTTTTTGTCGTGGTGGGCCACCAGGCGGAAGAAGTGGAGCGCACCCTGGCTGCCACGGGTGTGCATTTTGTGCTGCAAACGCAGCAATTGGGCACCGGGCATGCGGTGCAGTGCCTGGGAGATTCCGTCTGCGGTATGGGCGACCTGCTGGTGCTTTCCGGCGATGTGCCCTTGATCCGGCCGGAAACCATCGAGCATCTGCGGAATTTTCATCAGACGCAAAAGGCTGCCATGACGATTCTGACGGCTCGGCCCGAAAATCCCTTTGGATATGGCCGCGTGGTTCGTGTCGAGCCAACCAGTCCCGATGTCGGCGCGATTATCGAGCAGAAGGCGTTGACCGACGATCAACAGCATATTGGAGAAATCAACTCCGGCATCTACGTGTTTCACATCGACACGCTCTATCGATACATTGACGAACTGCAATCGAACAATGCGCACGGGGAGTATTACCTGACCGACATGGCGGCCATTCTGCGGGCTGCCGGCGAGCGCGTGGTGGCGTATGAGGTCGGCGACGCAACGGAAGTGCTGGGTGCCAACACGATTGCGGAAATGATGGAGCTGGAAGGTGCGCTACGCATGCAGGCGGCGCGAGCGTTGATGGCGCAAGGCGTCACGATTCATCGGCCGGAAACCTGTGTGATCGACGCGGATGTGACGGTGGGCCCGGACACCATCGTGGAACCGTTTGTGCAACTGCTCGGCAAGACCCAGGTTGGCGAGGACTGCCGCATTCGTTCGTATTCCGTGATTCAGGATTCGAAGATTGGTGACGGTGTGTTGATTCGCAATAGCTGCGTGCTGGACGGCGCCACGGTCAGCAACGGCGCCTTCATCGGGCCCTTTGCGCATTTGCGTCCGGGCAGCCAGATTGGCAGCGAGGCCCACGTCGGCAACTTTGTCGAAACCAAAAATGCGCAGGTGGGAGAAAAATCGAAGGCGAATCATCTGACCTATCTGGGGGATGTTTCGATCGGCGCCGGCTGCAACATTGGCGCCGGCGTGATCACCTGCAATTATGACGGCGTCAACAAACACCCAACGCAAATTGGGGATCGTGTATTTGTAGGCAGCAATTCCACGCTGGTCGCGCCGGTCTCGCTGGAGGACGACAGCTATGTTGCAGCGGCTTCCTGCATTACCGAACCAGTACCGGCTGGAGCACTGGCACTTGGCCGCTCTCGACAGACGGTGAAGCCGGGATGGGTGAAGCAGCGCCGGGCAACGCAGAAGAAAAAGCAGGGCTAGGCGGCTTCGCGGGCGGGGATGGAAGCTGCATCGGTTTGTTGGCGCAATTTTGCCTCGCGGCTCCGACGGCGCTTTCTGGCTTCATTCAATGCCACCAGAATCAGCACGGCAAAGGTGATCGCGACCAACGAAATCGCCATCAATCCGTGGAGTTGTTCGACTTCTCCATACAGCAGCGCCAGTCCAGCGAAGACGAAGAACAGGTGCGCGCAATAGACATGCAACGAGGCTTTGCCCAGGGTCAGAAACGGCTCGACTGCGACCACGCGCAGAACATATTTCCGCAGCCAATAAAACACCACCATAAAAGCCAGCAGGTTCAGAACGCGGAGCGGGCCGATCTGCCACTTGTCCAGCCACATTCCCAGCGCCTGTTGCGTCAGGTGCGGCCCCAGCCAGCTATGCCGCACACCCACGAAGAACAGGCAGACAGCGGCGGCCACAGCCGCACCCCAGGCTGGGATTTTCCGCAGAGGAACTACACCGACGGCAGAGGTCGCGCCCAGCCACAAGCCTGCAATCCAAACCGCCTGCCAGGCAAACAGATTGAAGGCTCCTGTCTCCTGCAGCGGAATTCGCAGGTGGGTCACGCTGACGATTGCGTTATGCGCCAGATCTCGCAGGCCGAATTGAGCCAGCAGCCACACCGCACCGCTGGCTGCCAGAATCCTTCTCCACCCATAGCGCCATGACGCCGAAAGCAGCAACGGCGTGAAGAAAAGAAACGTGACATACATGGGCAGAATGTCGAGCAGCGGCGGGCAATAGATCAGCAGGATGGAACCCGCGATCGCCACCGCTGGATGCGCCAGATAAAAATCGAGAAGGTTGGTCAACGCCACTTTATGTGTGTGAACAGCGACTGCCGCGGCCACGGTAAAAGCAAAACCCAGCAACAGCAGGTGATAGCCATAGATTTTCAGCGAGCGCTTCCACAGCTTGCGTCGAACCCGGGGCTCGTCCTGCAGCAGCTCGCGAACATAGAGCCGCCCCACCAGCAGCGCGGAGAGAAACACGAAGCCTTCGGCTGAAGTGACATACCCGATGGGTTGATTGACGAAGTCACTGAACCGGGTAGGAAGATGCGTCAGCGTCATCCATACCAGGAAGAGCCCACGCAAAGCATCCAGTTCAGGACGCCGTTCAAGTTTTGGAAGATGCATCACAGCAGGTTCACCACGCGAGACAATATCTAATTAGACGCCCACCTGGGGAAGGAGTTGCGCCTGAATTCCGTCGGGTTCAACGGCGGGCTTTGTAACCTGAAGAAAACAATTGCAGGGCTATTCCCACTTGGATTTATGCCGCTTCAGCCACCAGCAGGGGGGATTCCATTTCTGTGGAAAAATCGAGCGGCTGCACGTTTCCTGAGTCGACCCCATCAAGTCATATTCTGTCTTCTGCCCTTTTAGGGCGGTAGCCAGATACTGATCGACTTCGACCGTGCTGTAGGCGGTGCCGTGTGCGACGCGAACTTCAAACACTGCCCAATCTCCTATGTACAACAGCAATACGACACCGACCAGAACCGGAAAATATCGAATCAGCCAGCCGAGCCAGCGCCGGATCATGGGATGATCTCCGCGCGTGTCGAGCGGTAGCGGCGCTACAGAGGCCGCGGGTCTGAACGACAACGCAATTAGGATTGCCTGGGCGCATGATCGCCTTGGTTGGAATCTTCTCCATCATAGGCGAGCGGAGCTACTTGGTCTGGGTATTTTCGTCGCTATCTTTGGGCATTTCAATGTAGGCCATGCCGAAGCGCGTGGTTCCAGCGTTCGACGTATCAATTCCGACGAGGCGGTAGCGAGTGGGGCGTCCGGCGCGGAGTTCGTGGCCGCCTGACGAATCGTCTTTCGAACCGGAGGTCACGCCGGGGTCGTCATTGCAGGTAAGGCCAGTAGGCGTCTGCTTCATGGAGCCCACGGGATGTCCGTGATCGCACTCCAGAACCTGGCCATAATGCGACAGAGGCTTGCGATAGAAGTCGAGGACGTGCGCCGGGGAGTCATGAGTGATGTAGCTGGCGGCTTTCACCAGAAAGTGCACGTTGCCGAAGCTGAAGCCAAGATCGACAGCGGAGTCGGAATCCTTGTCGTCTGGATTTTTATACGGTGCGGCGCCAGGATACTCCGGCAATCCAATGTCAGATGCGGTGACGTGGGTGTTGGCGTGGAGCGCCAGGTTGAAGTCTGAATCTTTTTTGGAATCCGAACTCTGAGCCACGCAGACGGCGCTGCAAGTAGCGAGAATGGCTGCGGCAATTACGATGCTGGATGTTGGGAATCTCCGTCGAGTCGGCAAGATCATGGTCTTCACTCCAATCGAAACCTGTCTGGATTGGAAGTACGAAGCCATCGGGCGCAAAGTTCCCTCCACGCGCCGCTACTTGGGTGATATAGCCGACTGTTTCAGAAAGGGTATAGTATGTGCTCGATTCGTGAAACCTTCCGGCGGGCAGAACGTCACCTTCTACAGAACAGATACGCGTGTGCAGGCTGCTTCTGTGGCATGCGAGGAGAAAAGATTTTCATGGGTTCACTCCGGTTCCTCGGTTCACTTGTCCTGATCGGCGGACTGACTGGCATTGTGCCGGCTACCGCTGGCAGCATCTTCGCGCAGGCGGCCAGCAGTCAGCCGGCGACGATGACCCGACTGGTAGGGGCGGTCGTTTCCGTAAAAGGTCAATCGCTGACCGTCAAGCCGGATGCTGGGCCGCCGACCACCGTGACGGTCGCCGATTCAGCGCGCGTGCTGGAAACCACTCCCGGGGCAAAGACGATTGCCGGCGCGAAACCGATTCATCTGACGGATTTGGCGGTTGGCGATCGGGTGCTGGTCGCGGTGAGGCCCGCTGCGGATGGATCCGGTCCGACGGCGACAACCGTGATCGCTATGCGTGAGGCCGATATTGCCAAAGAACACCAGGCCGAAGAGGCAGATTGGCAAAAACGTGGCGTGGGCGGAATCGTGAAATCTGTCGATGCGGCGGCCGGGACGGTGACGATTGCCCGCCAGAACACCACGGTGACGATCCACACCACTCCCAAGACCGTGGTCCGCATATACGAGCCGGGATCCATCAAGTTCAGCGATACCAAGGTCTCCACCGTGGATCAAATCCATGCCGGAGACCAGCTTCGTGCCCGGGGAGATCGAAGCGCGGACGGCGCCCAGATGCAGGCGGAAGAAATTGTTGCCGGCAGCTTCCGCAATATTGCCGGGTCTGTCGTCTCTACGGATGCGGCGGCCAACACGCTGACCGTAACCGACTTCAAAACCAAGAAGCCGGTGGTCGTTCAGCTGAATGCAGATTCTCAGCTGCATAAGCTCGATCCGACGATGGCACAAGCGATTGCGGCGCGGTTGAAAGCCTCTGGCGGCAACCACGAGGCGGGAGCCCAAGGGAACAGAAGAGGTGGAGAGGCGGGCCATGCCGCCGCTCCGGCAATGCCAGCCGCGGGGACGCCGTCGGGAGCCGGTCAGGTTTCTACGGAGCCTGGTGCAGGACACCACGGTGGCGACATCTCGCAAATGTTGCAGCGTGCGCCAGTCGTGCAGTTGGCGGATCTGCATAAGGGTGACGCGGTTATGATCGTCGCGACACAGGTTGCCTCCGGATCGCTGACCGCATGTACGTTGCTCGCCGGCGTAGAACCGATTCTGGACGCGTCGGCAGGCCAGAGCCTGTTCAGCGCCTCCTGGAACCTGGGCGGACAGGGTGGCGGCGGTGGAGATGCGGGGGGCGGCCAGCAGTAGCCTTGCGCCTCGCTTGCTTCACTGTAAACTGCCAACATACACATGGCCCTGTCCGTCGCTGAGTTTGTCACTCGCTGGAAGATATTCTCGCAGTCTGAGAACGCCGGTTCTCAATCCCACTTTCTTGATCTTTGCGAAATGCTGGGTCAACCTCACCCGGCCGCAAGCGATTCTGTCGGTGAGCGTTACGCATTTGAGAAGCATGTAAGTAAGACACGTGGCGGCAAAGGATTCGCCGATGTCTGGATGCGCGATCATTTCGCGTGGGAATACAAGGGCAAACACAAAGACCTCAAGAAAGCCTACGACCAACTCAACGATTACCGCGAGGATTTGTTAAACCCTCCGCTGCTGGTTGTTTGCGATCTTGACCGTTTCGAAGTCCATACGAACTTCACCTCCACCAATAAGCGTGTATACGCGTTCAATCTGGATGACCTCAATCACAATAAAGTGACAGCGACGTGTCCTCTTCCGCCGCTGAAAGTCCTAGGTGCTCTTTTCGGTGACTACAGCGTCCTGCGTCCAGAATTCACAGATGCGCAGGTCACTAAAGAAACGGCAGCGCACTTCAGCCGCTTGGCGGAACGCCTCGAGCTCGAGGAACGAAATCTTGGGGCTAGTCGCGCCGAAGTAGCTCATTTCCTGGTTCGGATACTCTTCTGTCTGTTTGCCGATTCCATCGGACTACTGCCCAATCATGTTTTCCGTAACCTTGTGCTGAGCGAGGACCGATTCGCGCCCAAGCGGTTTCTCCGCAAGTTGAAGCTTCTGTTTCAGGCAATGAGCGAGCGGGACGGAATTTTTGGCGAGCACAGCATCAAGTATTTCAACGGGGGCCTTTTCGACACCGACGCGATCATCAATCTGGACACAGGGGACCTTGGAATTCTCTATGAGGTTACAAAGAACTACGACTGGTCCCACGTCGCCCCAGCAATCTTGGTACCCTGTTCGAACGCTCTCTCGACCCGGCTCGCCGGTCCCTTATTGGTGCGCACTACACCAGTGAAGAGGACATCTTGCTGCTGATCGAGCCTGTCCTGATGCGTCCCTTGGAACAGCGTTGGGCCACCGTGCGACAACAAATTCTAGAGGCATTGGAGGTGGAGCGAGCCGAAGAGACCGCACGCAACAGCCGACAGGCACGGATTCGTACCGACCTGAAATCGCAGCAAATACTCGGAGCGTGGATCGACGAACTGACATCCGTTCGGGTGCTCGACCCGGCATGCGGCTCCGGCAATTTCCTTTACGTTGCGCTTCGCCGCCTGCTGGATCTGTGGCTGGAGGCGACTCGTTCTCAGCCGAGCAGCATATATCCCTCGTTGTTCCTCGCATGGTTTCACCCACGCAATTGTTTGGTATCGAGACCGAATTTTATGCCCACGAGCTCGCCTCAATCGTGGTGTGGATCGGATTTCTGCAATGGAAACATGAACACGGCGTGCAGGAAGACCGCGAACCGGTCCTCCAGAAACTGGGACAATATCGAGCACGGCGATGCCATCCTTCGCTACGACGCGGAAGGCAAGCCCTGCGAACCCGAGTGGCCCAAAGCCGACTTCATCATTGGCAATCCGCCTTTTCTGGGCGACAAACGGATGCGCAGCGAGCTTGGCGACAAATACGTCGACGACTTGCGAGCCCTTTACGAAGGACGGGTACCCGGTGGCGCAGACCTCGTCACCTATTGGTTCGAGAATGCGCGCCGGGCAGTCGAAGCGAAAAGAGCGAAGCGCGTCGGGCTACTTGCCACCAATTCCATTCGAATGGTCGGAAATCGACCCGTTCTGGAGCGAATTAAATCTTCCGGAGACATCTTCATGGCCTGGAGCGACCGTCCATGGCTACTCGACGGAGCGGCTGTCCGCGTCTCGATGATTGGATTCGACGACGGAGCGGACCAGGAGCGTACGCTCGACGGCATCGACGTAAAGCAGATTCACGCCGACCTCACCGCCGAATCGAACGTTGCCAGCGCTCTCCCACTGAAAGAGAATGCAGGCCTATGTTTTCTCGGCGTGATGAAGGGTGGTCCGTTCGACATCGGAGAGGAAGAAGCCCGAAAGATGCTGTCGCGGCCTCTGAACCCAAATGGTCGTCCAAATAGCGACGTAGTAAAGCGACGCCTTGGGGGTCAGGACATCACCGGGAGGGACAGCGGCGGAATGGATCATCGACTTCCGTGACATGAGTCCAAGATGCAGCTTGCTTCTACGAGTGGCCGTTCGAGTATGTCAAGAAAAAGGTAAAGCCTCTTCGTGATGAAAATCGTGATGCGCTGATGAAGCGAAATTGGTGGCTACACGGAAGAATGCGCCCGGCTCTCCGTCAGGCAGCAGCGACACTGACGCGCTACATTGTGACGCCTGAAGTAGCGAAACATCGGATTTTCGCCTGGGTGGATAAAGACATAATCCCAGATCACAAACTACACGTTTTTACCCGGGACGACGATTACTTCTTCGGTGTTTTACAATCGTTTGTGCATGAAAGCTGGACCTTAGCTACTTGTTCCTGGATTGGGAAAGGGAATGATCCTTCATATAATTCAGATACTGTTTTTCTCACCTTCCCGTTCCCGGGCCGCCCGGAACCGAACCCGCCGAAGACGAAGACGCTCGCGTCAAAGCCATCGCCGACGCCGCACGCGAGCTTGTACATTTGCGCGATGCATGGCTCAATCCGCCCGGCGCGTCCGAAGCCGACCTAAAAACCCTCACCCTCACGAATCTCTACAACGAGTACCCCGAGTGGCTCGCGCATGCCCACAGAAGCCTCGATGAAGCTGTCTTTGCCGCCTACGGCTGGCCGCCAAACCTGTCGAAGCAGGAAATTCTGGCGCGACTCCTCGCATTGAATCACGAACGTGCCGCGGTTCAAAATTCTGGCTCGAATCGCCCAATCGCAGAAATCTGATCTTTTACGAACATTCCTACACGTGAGCATCT
>CAVZFK010000021.1:0-114042 GCA_963774515.1 uncultured Acidobacteriota bacterium
AGACTACTGATCATTTCCCCCGGTGCCGCCATCTTCCTGAATCTGAGTTGGCTGTCCGCCCGCCAACGGCACGGACCACAAAGTGCCGCCTTTACCACCCTGATAGACAAAATCCTTCATCTCGATTTTCAGAGTGCATTCCTTTTCGTTCGTGCTGCCCATTTCCGGCAGCAGCACGACCACTTCCAGATTGTTCTTGCCGTAGCGGGCCGGATAGGTGTCTGGCGCGAAAGTATGGCGAACGGGCGTGCTGCATGAATATTCGAAATCCATGCCTTGCTTGGGAGGCGCCCCGGGCTGCCCCGTTATAAGGTTGCCGTGGCCATACCCCTCGATCCATCCATGGCGGCCATGCCAACGTGAGTGGATGACTTGCAAGCGCATCGGATAGTCATGCGACTTCGCAGATATGGGATTCGCACCGATTCCGACGAGAAGAAGCGTTGAAACGGCGAAAATTGTGGTTTTCAGAATGCGAGCGACCATGGCTGCCCTCCACTTGAATGCGACGATCATAATGTGGCATCGTACACAGCGCGGAGCCGGTCATCAAGAATTTTCGGCACGGAAAAGGCGTCCGCATTGGGACGCCCTTTCGATGGCACACAAGAGAGAATGTTTCGGTAGTTTAGTTGGGCATCAACACGGCGTTGATGACCTGGATCACTCCGTTGGACTGGATCACATTAGGAATGGTAATCATCGCAGTGCCGCCTTTTTCGTCGGTCAGCGTGTACTTGCCATCCTTCATGGAAACAGTAAGCGTGCCGCCCTGAACCGTCTTTAATTCAGCTTTGCCTCCGCCCTGCTTGATCATTTTTTTCAGGTCGTGGGTGGTAAGCGCGCCCGGCACCACATGGTAGGTGAGAATTTTCACCAGCGTCGGCTTATTTTCCGGCTTCAACAGCGTATCGACGGTGCCCGCGGGCAGCGCGGCAAAGGCTTCGTTGGTTGGAGCGAAGACGGTGAACGGCCCCGGACCTTCCAGCGTATCGACCAGGCCGGCAGCTTTGACAGCCGCGACCAGGGTGGTGTGATCCTTGGAGTTGATGGCATTTTCGACGATGTTTTTCGTCGGGTACATGGCGGCACCGCCGACCATGGGATCTTTTTGCGCGTTCGCGTGCACGCCCATAAAGCCGAACGTCAATGCCAGGAGTAGGGTGAGTATATTTTTCTTCATTGCTGATATTTTCCTTTCAACTGATTCGTTGCAGTTGGTCTGCACCGGTAGTACGGGCCAGATGCCGCGGTGGATGTAGGCCAGAGAAAAACTCTGATTCCAGGACGATTCAAAAAAAGGAGCGGCGCAGGAAAGTTTTCCTAAGTCGAGTGATGGTTGCGCTTGTGCGCCGGGAATCGGACTCGTATGATCAGCGAAGAACATGAAAAAGGCTGCCAAAGAGATGCAATCCACCCCGTTGCTGCGGGAAAAGTCCCGCCTGATGTCTTCATCGGAGATTGAGCGCACCCTGGTGCGGTTGGCGCATGAAATCGTCGAGAAAAATAATGGGACTGACGAGCTGACGTTAGTCGGAATCCATCGGCGTGGCGTACCCCTGGCGAAGCGGTTGGCAAAGTTACTGGAGACGATCGAGAATAAGCCGATCGATGTGGGAACACTCGATATCAGTTTCTATCGCGACGACCTGACCACCCGCGGACCCCGTCCTGTGGTCAACCCGGGCGATCTCGGATTCGACGTGACCGGTCGCGATGTGGTGCTGGTCGATGACGTTCTGTACACGGGCCGCACGGTTCGCGCCGCGCTGGATGCGCTGATCGATCACGGCCGGCCGAAACGGGTGCGTTTGCTGGCGCTGATTGACCGCGGACATCGTGAACTGCCGATTGAGGCGACCTTTGTCGGACGCACCATTCAAACTACGGACCGTGAAATTATCGAAGTGAAGCTGGATGAAATTGATGACAGCGAGCAGGTCCTGCTGATGGAAAGAGTCGACGGATGAGACCTGGATGGCCCCTTTTTGCCATCGCAGTCGGATGATGTTGAACGGAAGTATGCCAATCAAACGGAAGACGGCGACAAGTAAAGCGAAAACAAAAACGCCCACGGCCGAAACCCCTGGCAACGGAGCGGGCAACGGCCATTCCTCTTCAAAGCGTCCTCTTCTAGCACTTGAGATTTCTCCGAGCATCGCGCCGCGGCACACGATCGCCGTGCCGCAATTCCACGCAACGGTTCCGCTGGGGTATGTCCATCCGGGTTCATCCATCTCAGTCACCCATTTCACGCTGGAAGATATCGATCGCATCCTGACGGAAGCCGCGGAACTGGAAGCGATGCCGTCTGCTCGCCGTGCGCAACGCTATGCCAAGCGTCGCGTGGCGCTGCTGTTTTACGAGTCGAGCACGCGCACTCGGACTTCATTTGAGCTGGCAGCAAAATCGCTTGGCGCCGATACCACCCTGGTGAGTTCGCTATCTTCCAGCATTGAGAAAGGTGAATCGCTCAAAGATACCGGGATCACATTGCGCTCGCTGGGTGCGGAATGCATTATTCTGCGGCATCCAAATTCTGGCGCACCCTATGTGCTGGCGCGCTACACCGGTTTACCGGTTTTGAACGCAGGCGATGGCAGCCACGAACATCCATCCCAGGCGCTGCTGGATTTGCGAACCATTCTGGCGCACTTGCCGGCAAGTGCGCGAGCGGCGAACAAACGAAATCACTTGATCCACGAACGTACGCTGCAGGGAGTTACGGTCACGATTGTGGGCGACATTCTGCACAGTCGAGTAGCCCGCTCCAATGCATTGCTGCTGCCCAGGCTGGGTGCGCGGGTTATATTCTGCGGACCGGAAAGCCTGTTGCCGGGCTATGCAGCGGGCATCGGGCCGGGCGTGGAGATTGAACGGAATTTCGATCGCGCGCTGCAGCAATCCAATGTGGTGATGATGCTGCGCATTCAAAAAGAGCGGCTGGCCGGCCTCGAAATCGACCTGGATGACTATATAGAACAGTATCAGTTACATAAGCAGCGTTTGGCGGCGCTGGCGCCAGACGGCGATCGTTCTTCATCCTGGACCGGTGATTCGCGGGCTGGAAATCACCAGTGAAATCACCGATGGGCCGAACTCCGTGATTGCGGAACAGGTGTATCACGGCTCGATCATTCGCATGGCGTTGCTGGCGCGCGCACTGGATGCACATCCCAAAAGAAATGACCAATCGAGTAAGAATCGATGACAGCAATGTTGATTCAGGGCGGCCATCTTGTCGATCCTTCCACTGGAACGGATGAGAGACGCGATGTGTATGTGCGCAATGGGCGCATCGCCGCCGTGGAAATGCCCGGCAAGCTGACGGCGTTGGCCAAGAAAGAAAAGGCGACTGTCATCAATGCAACCGGCATGGTGGTAGCGCCCGGACTGGTCGATATCCACGTGCATCTGCGCGAGCCTGGTCAATCCTATAAAGAGACGATAGAAACTGGCACGCAGGCTGCGGCGGCGGGCGGTTTTACCAGCGTCTGTGCGATGCCGAACACATCGCCCGTAAACGATTCGCCAGAGACCACGCGATGGATGCAGGCCGCGGATCGCAAAGCGGTGGTGCGGGTATTTCCAATTGCAGCCGCCACGCTGGGAAGTCGCGGCGAAGCGGTTGCGGATTACAAAGCGCTGCAGGCTGCCGGTGCGGTCGCCGTATCGGATGACGGCAAGCCGATCCTGGAAGACAACATCATGTTCGAGTCGCTGGCGCAGGCAGCGCGCGTCGGACTGCCGGTGATTCAGCATGCAGAAGACACGCGAATCACACAGGGAGCGAGCATGAACGCGGGCGCTCTCTCATTTCGCCTGGGATTGCGTGGCATGTCGGTCGACGCTGAAAGTGGCATTGTCGAACGCGACATTGAATTGCTGGCGCGTCTGCGCAAAGGCGACCCATCCAACCGTGCGCATCTGCATGTGGCGCATCTCTCTACGGCAAAAGCCCTGGAGGCAGTTCGCCGCGCCAAACGCAGCGGCTGCATGTCACCTGCGAAGTGGCGCCGCACCATTTCGCTTTAACGCAGACGGCAATTGGCGATTACAACACGGATGCGAAAATGAATCCGCCGCTGCGCAGCGAAGAAGATCGCGCGGCATTGATCAGCGGAATTCTGGATGGGACTGTAGACGCCATCGCCACCGATCATGCTCCGCACGCGCTGCATGAAAAGGAACAGGAATTTGAGCGCGCGCCCAACGGCATCATCGGCCTGGAAACAGCGCTGGGATTGTCATTGCTGGTGCTGCATCGTCAGCATCGCATGCCGCTGATGCGGGTGTTAGCGCTGCTGAGCAGCCAGCCGGCGCAGGTATTGCATTTGAAAGATCGCGGATCGCTGGCAGCAGGTTCATTCGCGGATATCGTTTTATTCCGGCCCAATGATGATTGGCAATTTCGCGTGAGCGAATCGAAATCGAAGTCGAGGAATTCTCCGTTCGACGGGTCGAAATTGCCGGGCCGCATCCAAATGACAATCAGCGAAGGCCGCATCGTTCACGATGCACGGAACGAATCTCCGTCACCGCGCCGCTGAATCGAGTTCACACTTCCATAACCGAACGGCGCGGACGAAAACAGCAGGAATCATCTGCGCATCATCCATCACCCGCGTCACTCTACGGTCCGCTATCGCCCACTCATCATTGTTCAGCGAATATTGATCGATCCTTGATCATTGCCAAGGGTATTTTGACGCAATTCGTATTGCTATAATCGATTCGATGCATTAAATCGTATATTTTCACCACCCATTGAACGCCGTTTGAATCCCATAACATGTCGCTTCCCATCTTTACCTGTCATAGGAGAACTGTCATGGAACCTATTTCGCCGTCTATGGCGCATCCAAAACGCGGGGTTGTACGGGCGACGATGCTTCGAGCCTTCGGCCTGGCGATCGCTGGTGCTGTTCTGTGCAATTTCCGGCCACGCCCAGGTCACCGCGTCCCTCTCAGGAACGATCACGGATCCGTCGGGAGCCGCCGTATCAGCTGCGGCGGTGACGGTACGAAATATCAATACAGAAGCGATTCGCAGCGACGTCACGGATGGCAATGGGCACTATCAAATTCCGTCTCTAGCTGTCGGTGAGTACGAAATTAGCGTCAAGAAATCCGGATTCGCCGAAGCGATCCGAGCCGGCATTCACCTCGCCGTGGACCAGGCGGCGGGCGTCAATATTCAATTGCGGGTGGGCGATGTGAATCAGCAGGTGGTGGTTCACGCCGACGCACCGCTGGTGAATGTCAACACGGGAGATATTTCCGGCCTGGTCGGCGAGCGGCAGATCCAGAACTTACCGCTGAATGGCCGCAGCTATGACGAGTTGCTGACGCTGAATCCCGGCATCGTCAATTTCACATCGGAGAAGACTGGCGGCGTGGGTGTATCCAATTCCACGGTGGGCAACAACTTTGCAGTTTCCGGCAATCGCCCGCAGCAAAATCTTTTCCTGCTGAATGGCGTGGAATTTTCTGGCGCTGCAGAGAACAACATGCAGCCCGGTGGTGTCAGCCAGCAATTGCTGGGTGTGGATGCCGTGCGCGAATTCAACGTACTGCGCGACTCCTACGGTGCGGAGTACGGCAAGAGGCCCGGCGCCCAGGTGTTGATCGTCACCCGCTCGGGAACGAACCAGGTACATGGCAGCGCTTACGAGTTTCTTCGCAACAACGACTTCGATGCGCCCAACTATTTTGATCAAGGCTCGGCTCCGCCATTCCAGCGCAATCAGTTTGGAGGCGCGCTGGGAGGACCGATCCAGAGGAACAAAACATTTCTTTTCGGCAACTATGAAGGACTGCGCCAGCACCTGCATCAGACGGGAGTGGATCTGGTTCCCGACGCAAATGCGCGCCAGGGATATTTGCCGTGCAAGCTGGTGACTCCGGCTCCGAATCCATGCCCTCCGTCTGGGCTCGTCTACGTTGGCGTTGGTCCGGGCGTGCAGCCTCTGTTTGCGCTGTGGCCGAATCCAACCCCAAATGCTCCCGACTACGGCGGAATTGCTGTCGCCTATAACAATCCGCTGCAAACCATTCGAGACGACTTTGGTACGGTTCGTTTCGATCGGACGTTCTCCCAGGCCGACACATTTAGTTCGGTCTATACGATTGACGACAGCGCCGACGTGACGCCCACCAGCAGCAATCTTTACAGCACGGATGTGGAAGGATTGCGCGAGCAGGTTCTCAGCCTGGACGAGATTCATGTCTTTACTCCGACGCTGCTGAACACCGCCCGCGCCGGCTTTACGCGCGCCAGCTATTTCTTTACAGGAGAGCCTTCGCCAGGAACGCCCGCCGCAGACTTGCCCGGATTTGTCGACAGCCATCCTGTCGGCGCCGTTGTCGTGGGCGGAAGCTCGGCGTCGAATCCAGCAGCGCAGGTGAGCCTGGCGGGAAGCAACAATGGCAGCAATCTACATGTCAACCGGAATTTGTTCACATACGAGGACCGCGTCACCTGGACAAAAGGCCGCCATCAATTCACATTCGGCGGATGGTTTCAAAGACTGCAATCCAACGAAGAGCTGGCACTCAGCCAATTCGGCCAGGCCACGTTTACAGGGTTGCAGCAATTCCTGACTGGAACCGTCGGAAACTTCGTCTACGATCCAGCGCCGACCGAAATGAACTGGCGCTCGTGGCTGGGCGCACTGTATGCGCAGGATGTGATTCGAGTGACGCCAAAGTTGACGGTGTCGCTGGGATTTCGCGACGAATTTACAACTGGCTGGAATGAAGCACATGGCCGAGCGGCAAATTTTGTGTTCGTGGATCATGTGATTCAAACCCAGCCAAGAATTGCGGACTCCGCCTTCACCGTGAACAACGCAAAATTTCTACCGCAGCCGCGAATCGGCATCGCGTGGTCGCCGTTCGGCTACGGGACTGTTCTGCGAGCCGGCTTTGGAATGTACAACGATCTGCAGGACGCGCTGGGATATCGGATGGATCAGAACGCTCCATTTAATCCGACCTATGGCATTGCAGCGCTGCCGGTATCTGAACTTCCGCTGCCGACATCTCCGGTACCCGCGAAGGCGAAAGTATTGCCGGCCGGTGTTCAACCCGATATGAAAACGCCGACCTTGATTTCCTACAGCGCGGGGATTGAACAGGAACTTTCCGCCAACACGGTTCTACGAATTGGCTATGTTGGTTCGCATGGATACCATCAGATGTTGAGCCTGGATGACAACGAGCCGACGCCGACGGTATGCCCAGGCGCGCCCTGCCCGATCAATTATCCCGCCAACTTTCCTGCACCGCTGGCAGGCGCAACCATTCCGACGGGCGCGTATTACATTCCTGCGGGAACGCCGCTGGCGAACCCGGCGCTGGGCGCGGCGTGGGCGTGGTTTGCGGTGGGAACAAGTTCCTACAATGCATTGCAGGTGGACTTAACTCATCGATACAGCAACGGGCTTGCGTTGCGCGGCGTGTACACCTGGTCGAAGGCATTGGATGATGGCGACTCGTTGAATGCCACCACGGCCGGCAATGCTCCCGGACTGGTGTCGAACCCGTTCGATCTGCGGGTCGATCATGGCCTCGCGACGTATGACGTGAGAAACATCGGGGTCATCAGCGCGACCTACGATCTGCCTTTCGGATATGGCAAGCGGTACCTGAAGCAGGCTTCAGGAATTCAAAATGTCATTTTCGGTGGTTGGGTTGCGAACTCGATCGTGACCTTGCAGTCCGGCTTTCCCTTCACACCGCAGCTAAGCTATAACCCGTCGAACAATGGAGACACGAAAAATCCCGTCCGCCCGTTTATCAATCCATTGTTTTCTGGACCGGTGATCCTTGGCTCTCCTAAAAAATGGTTCAATCCAGACGCATTCCTGGCGCCGCCCGCCAATAGTGGATTTTATGGCAACCTGGGCAGAAATACGCTGATCGGCCCCGGACTGGCGACCTGGGATTTATCGTTCCTGAAGAACACGCCAATCCACGGACGGTTCACGACGGAGTTTCGAGCTGAGCTTTTCAACGTATTGAACCGCGCGAATTTCAATACGCCGAATCCGGTGGTGTTTACTCCATCTGGCGTGTCGCCAACCGCGGGCGTGATCACCAGCACCTCGACGACCTCGCGGCAGATTCAATTCGGACTGAAGTTGCTGTGGTGACGCGGGTGACGACCTGAAGCCCGGATGGAACTTGGGTGATCGCGAGTTCGCGACTACGTGAGACGATGGCCATCTGCTTTCCGATGCGAGCCATGGTCTCGAGCGCCTGATCCAGTTGCGTACGCGTGTGTTCGCTGGTCATGATGGTGCGGATTCTCGCTTTGCCTTCCGGCACAGTTGGGAACGCAATGCCGGTGGCCATGACTCCTGCGTCGAATAGCTTGCGGGAAAATTCCATCGCAACTCGACCTTCACCCAGAATGATGGGGGTGATGGGCGTCTCACTCGCTGGCGTGTTGACGCCGCCGATATTGAAGCCGGCAGCGGCCAATTGTTTTTTGAAGTAGCGAGTGTTGTCCCACAGGCGTTCGATGCGCTCCGGCTCGTTTTCAAGAATGTCGAAAGCGGCGATGCAGGTGGCGGCGACAGACGGAGGGTGCGAGGTGGAAAACAAAAATGGTCTCGCGCGATGATACAGGTAGTCGATCAGGTCGCGCGAGCCGCAGACATATCCGCCTAATGCGCCGATGGCTTTTGAAAGCGTTCCCACCTGGACGTCGACGCGTCCGTGGCAATTGAAGTGGTCCACACTTCCCCGTCCATTGCGACCCAGCACGCCGGAAGCGTGCGCATCATCGACCATCATGATGGCGCCATATTTGTCGGCAAGATCGCACAGCTTGTCGACCGGGCCGATGTCGCCATCCATCGAGAACACGCCGTCGGTGATCAGGAGCTTGTGACCCGGCTCTTTCTGGACTTCCTGCAGCAACTCTTCAGCATGCGCGGTATCGCGATGACGAAAAACTTTTACTTTGGCGCGAGAGAGGCGAGCACCGTCGATAATGCTGGCGTGATTCAATTCGTCAGAGATGATGAAGTCATCTTTGCCAAGAATCGCAGAGACGGTGCCGGCGTTGGCAGTAAAGCCAGACTGAAAAACGACGCAGGCTTCAACATTTTTGAAGCGCGCAATTTTCTCTTCCAGCTCCATGTGGATGCGCATGGTGCCGGCAATGGTGCGCACCGCACCCGAGCCGACGCCGTATTTGCGGGTGGCTTCAATCGCGGCCTCGCGCAGCTTGGGATGCGCGGTCAATCCCAAATAATTGTTGGACGCGAGATTGATGACCCGCTTTCCGTCGTAGGTGCAAACCGGTTCCTGCTGGTCTTCCAGGATGCGCAAATGGAAATAGGTGCCTTTTTGCTTCAGTTCATCCAGTTGCGCGGTTAAGTGTGCCAGTTGAGGCCGGGCGGCAATCTTGGTCGTCATGTTGCAAACTCCATCGAACAGAAAGATTCCAACGTTCCATCCTAATCGCTTCTCCGGAGGAGCGGAAATGGAGAGGAAGGTTGTAGGCGCTCAGGGAAGATCGCGAAGCGTGGGCCAGCCTTTGCGATCGGTGACTGCTCCAAACACGCCCAAAGATATGGCGACCGCGCCGGAAAGAAAAAGCAGCAGCAGGTTTGGAATTCCGCGTGTGTCGAGCGGTTGAATAAATTGCCCGCCGATGGCGAAGGCCAGCAGGAGAATGCCGCCTGCAATCAGAAGTCGCGATGCGATGCGTCGCTGGTAGAACGCGGCGACGGAAGCAGTGAACGTGAGCGCACCGCCGGCGAGAATGATAAAAACTTCCAGCCAGGAACTGCCGACGATGCTGGTTAATGCGGCAACCGGAAAGTAGACGCAGTTGGCGAGACCCCAAAGGGTGCCGAGCGAGAAGATCGCTGCTCCCCAAAAACGACGCAGCCGGACCTGTTGATCCGCATCTTTCATTGGCTCGATTCAAAGCGTGACGCGCGCAAGGGTGTTTAGAACATACCCCAGGCGCGGCTGATGTAGTCCGTCATGGTGAGGCTGATGAGCAGCATGAAGGTAAACAGCCCCGCAGCTACAGTCAGCTTCAGCAGCCGAGAGCTGTAGTGAATGTGCATGAAGAACAGTACGACCAGAGACGCCTTCAGGCAGGCGATAGCCAACGCAATGACAGCGTTAAAAACTCCCAGGTCGATGAACGACATGCCTGTGGTCAGCGCCGTCAATACCAGAAGCGCAAGAAATATTGCCAGATAGACAGGCGGCTTTACGACGTGAACTTCAGAATCCTGATGGGTCTCTTTGGTCTTCTGGGTCATACTCGGCACTCCATGTTGCCCGCGATTGCGGGTGTGGTCAATTTCTCTTGCAAATCGCGTCGGTCCACTATCGATAGCGACTGATCAGGTACAGCAATGGGAACAGGAATATCCAGATGATGTCGACAAAGTGCCAATACAAGCCGAAGTTTTCTATGGGCATGACGTGGCCTTCAGTGAACGCGCCCTTCGAGGCTCGCGCTACCAGGAAGAACAAGATGCCGATGCCGATGATCATGTGCAGCGCGTGCATTCCTGTCATGGCGAAATAGAGGAAAAAGTACAGCTGCGTTTTTTCCGCCATGTCAGGGGCCAGCTTTATGGCCTTGGGATTGCTAGGGTTCACAAATTCCTGAATGGAAAAATTCATTCCAGGAATGTGGTGATCCACATACTTCTGGTGATATTCGACGGCCTTGATACCGAGGAACACGCTGCCTAAACCGATGGTGAGCAGCAGGAAAAGAATCAGCTGGCCTTTGCGACGCATTTCTGCGCTATATACCGCCATGGCCATGGTGAAGCTGGAACCAATCAGGACAGCTGTGTTGGTGGTGCCCAGGGTAATATCCAGCGTGTTGCTGCCGGCGACAAACGCAGCGTGATACCAGTTGCGGAAGATGAGGTAGGCGCAGAACAGTCCGCCGAAAAACATCACCTCCGTCAGCAAAAATACCCACATGCCAAAGCTGGCCGCTTCGCGCTGCTGGCCGATGTCTTCAAAGTGGTGCCGCATGAACGAGGGATGTTCGTGCGCGTGCGGCAGTTCAGCGCGCTCCAGCTCGTTTGGCGTGGTCGCAATCGATTGGCTATCCAACGGTCTGTACCTCGTGGTGAGTCTTGTTTGCCAGCCACTCGTAGTCGTAGGCTTCGTGATCCATGATCGGAATCTCTGGGAAATTTTCGGTCAGCGGCGGCGACTGAATCTGCCACTCCAACCCGGTTGCCTGCCACGGATTGTCTCCGGCAATCTTTCCATATTTCAGCGACCACGGCAGGTACAGCATCGGCAGCAGGTAGCCAATGCCCAAGGATGGAAGCGCCGGCGGTCGAGAATACATTCAGCACCTGGAAGTCTGCTGGATAGGCTGCGTAACGACGCGGCATGCCGAGGTAGCCGAGAATAAATTGCGGGAAGAACGTGACGATAAATCCGATGAAGGTGATGACGGCCGCCGTCTTGGAGACGCCTTCGGGATACATGCGCCCGGTCATCTTTGGCCACCAGAAATGCACGCCAGCCAGGTAGGCCATCAGCATTCCGCCCACCATGACAAAGTGGAAGTGAGCCACGATGAAGTAGGTTTCGGTCAGGTGGATATCCATGCCGAGCGTTGCCAGGAAGATGCCGGTAAGACCGCCGATCGTAAACAGCCCTATAAATCCGAAGGCATAGAGCATCGGAGTTTCAAAGGTGATCGAACCCTTATAGAGTGTCATCGACCAGTTGAAAATCTTGATGGCGGAAGGTACGGCAACCAGCATGGTCAGCAGCGAAAAGACCAGCGCGGAATACTGGCTGACGCCCATGATGAACATGTGATGTTCCCACACCAGAAAGCCGAAGACCGCAATGGCGACGGAGGAGAATGCAACCGCGGTATAACCGAAGACTCGCTTGCGAGAGAAGGTGCTGATGACTTCTGAGATGACAGCCATCCCAGGCAAGATCATGATGTAGACCGCTGGATGGGAATAGAACCAGAACAAATGCTGAAACAGCAGCGGGTCTCCACCCTTGGTCGGATCAAACACGCCAATGCTGAAGATGCGTTCGAGCGCCACCAACACCAGCGTGATGGCCAGCACCGGAGTGCCGAGGATCATGATGATCGAGGTTGCGTAATGTCCCCAGACAAACAGCGGCAAGCGGAACCAGGTCATACCCGGGCAACGCATGCGGTGAATCGTGACGATAAAGTTGAGGCCGGTAAAGATGGAAGAGAAGCCTGCCAGGAAGATTCCCATCGCTGCGGTGACGACGTGCGTATTTAGATAGTGCGTCGAAAGCGGCGTGGTGAAGGTCCACCCAGTATCGACTCCACCCAGCACCATGGCGGCCAGTATAAACAGTCCGCCGCCCATGTAGAGGTACCAGCTGAGCAGGTTGATTTTCGGGAAGGCAAGATCTCTTGCACCCACCATCAGCGGAATCAGGAAATTTCCGATTGTTGCTGGTACCGACGGCACCAGGAATAGGAAAACCATGATGATGCCGTGCATGCTGAAGACTTTGTTATAGGTGTCGGTCGCCATCAAATCGCTGGGCGGCGTCAACAATTCCAAGCGAATCAAACCTGCGAGCACACCGCCAATCACGAAGAAGAAGGTGATGGAAAACAGGTACAGCATCGCGATCCGTTTATGGTCGCCTGTCAGCAGCCAGCTCTTCAATCCATACTCCTGATTGAGATAACTTTTCGCTGGCAGCTTCGCTGTCGACTGATCTGGTAGCGATACGATGGTGCTCATGGCTTGGGTGCTCCTGGCGTGGGTGCATTTTGCAACGGGGCCGCTCCCGGACCCTGATTGGCGGGCCCGATCGGGGCTGGTTGGGCTGAATCCAAGTCCGACTTATTCATCATCTGTTGCAGGCGGTAATTGGAGTTCAGGCTCTTGATATATGCGATCAGGTCAATGATGGCGTCTTCGCTGATCTGCCCCTGAAACGTGGGCATAATGGGTACAAATCCTGCGGGAACATGCAACGAGGGATTCAGTATCTTCTCTCGCAGGTAAGCGTCGTTCGCAATCATGGTGGTACCGTCATTCATCCGGATGCGAGTGTTATAGAGGCCGTAAAGGTTGGGCCCGCGCGCCTGGGAAGTGCCGGTGTGGCAGGCATTGCAACCCATCACCGCGAAGAGCCGTTCACCATTCTGCGCCAGCGAAGCGCCGCTGGTATTGCTGGCTTCCCACTTGCTGTAGTCTGCGGGCGTCATCACATAGACCCATCCGATCATTGCGGAGTGGTCGGTACCGCAATACTGGGTGCAGAACAGATGATATTTTCCAGGCTTGGTGGCTTCAAAGTACACGGTGGTGTAGCGGCCCGGAATCGCTTCTCGTTTCACCCGGAACGCGGGAATCGAAAAGCTATGGAACACATCCTGTGAAATCAGTGTCACCTGGATGGGCACGCCTTCGGGAATGTGTAGCGCGTCGATTTCATGCTGGCCGCCGGGATGCTCGACCTTCCACATCCACTGCTTGCCGACGACGTACACGTTCATGGCATTTGGCGGAGCATTGAATACGCGGAAATAAAGCAGCGCGCCCCACACAAAGAAGACCAGAAAAATTCCCAGCGGAATCAGAGTCCATGTCGCTTCCAGCAGCGTTGAGCCTTCAATCTGGACCGCCTCCGGATGCCGTTCTTTGCGATAACGCAGCGAGAAGAACAGGACCATGGTCATCACCAGCACCAGGCCCGTAATGGTCATCCCTACCAACGCAAAGTACAGCGCATCCGCGTACGGAGCAATGGTGGAGGCCTCCGGCGGGAAAATAGCAAAGTTCTGCATCCAGTGAACTAAGAACTGCCAAAGTACAGGACTAATGTGCGACATGTATGGTTTACCCGTTCGCCTTTTTGGTAGCTGCTGCGTTGCCACCCTGCATAGCTTCTTGCCGCAGCGAAATCAAAATAAATGCTCCTAGTGCCAGCACGGTCAACATGCAACCCAGCTGCACAATGCGCACCACAACCATGCTGTTCTTCGCCATGTGCGGGTCATAGTGATAGCAGTAGGTATAGATCAAATCTACCGGAGTTCCGATCTGGCCATGCGAGGCTTCCACCAGCCCGGCGCGCATGTCGCGAGCGGAGTACTCGACCCCCAGGTAGTATTGCGAAATCATGCCCTCGGTTGTGATCAGCTCAATGGAGCTGGGGTGGGCGAACTGATTGATTTTTCCATCCGGCCCGGGAACACTGACATATCCAAAACCAACCGCTTTGGTAACAGCAGCGATGGAAGCTGCAGAACCGGTGAGAAAGTGCCAGCCATTTGCGGTATCCGGCCGTCCATATCTTTTTACGTAGAGCGCCTTTTGCAAGGCAGCTTCCTTGGGCGTGTCATTGGGATCGAAGCTGACGACGATCACGTTGAAGTCTTTTCCCGGATTGAACTTCAACATCTCCAACGCGCCGACCAGCCCATTCATCTCCTCAGGGCAAAGCATGGTGCAGCGGTAATACACCAGCGCCAGAATCGCGGGACGCTTGCCGAAATAATCTCCCAGATGAACGGTGCGCCCGGTTTCATCGCGGAACTCGGTATTCAATGGCAGCGGCTGATCGAGATTCTGATGAATCGTGGTCTTCTGCAGGATTGTCGGCAACTGGTTCGACGTATCACCCATCGATTTTTCGCCGATTGGAGCCACCTGGGCATGAGCAATGGCTGTGGTGAATGCAGCCATCAGGCATGCGCACAGCCCCGCTTTCAGCGCCCTGGAAGCCGCGAGTCGGAAACGAATTGTCGATGCTGTTCTCATAAATCCTAGTGATCCGGATGCAACTCTGCGTGCGTTTCAGCATAAGGACCGATTCCCAGCCGCTGATCGCGTGCCTCAATCATTTGCAACTCTGGTCCAGTACGAGCGAACCCGTTGGTCAGCGGTGCGGTCACCGTGTTGGGCGTATCGCCAAACATTGCCTGCTCCTGTGGGCCCTGCTGGCTTTCGACTGGCAAACCCTTCTGAGCGAGCAGTTCCATAGCGCGCTCAATCGGAATTCGGACGGTTTGTTTATTTTGGTCGACCCAGCTGTAATGGTTCAACAACATGTCCTCGCGAGCGTGCATTTCGGCGACGTCCATATTTCCGTCGTCGGTCTGCAGCCGTGGCGTCGGAAATCTTTTGACCAGCGACTGCAGCTGCTGCTGCTCAATTTGAGGATTGGATTCCATATTGCCCGGCTTCATGCCGGCCATCTGACTCCACTTATTTGCGGCGCCGTCCTGCTTGTTGAGTCCGTAGTAGATCAATTTCCCAATTCCAAACGCGAGCACAAACACCACAGCGATGGAAGCCGCCATCACCACCAGAAATCCGGCAATGTCGGGAATGTTGGCGTCCGTCAGCTCATAGCCTGCCTTGAGGCTTTCCCCATCCGGCTCCTGGTGCAGCGACATTAAATCGTCCGAGGGTGTGGCATTCGCCCAATCCGATGACTCTGGATTGTCGCGCCGACTCAGATCGTTGGGGTCGTTTGGATTATGCGTGGGCATGTTCAGGCTCCAGAATTTCGGGCAGATGCGGATCGTTCAATGCCACCAGACCGCGTGTCCGCAGGGTCGTGAAGTAATAGGCCATCCACAGTGCAACCATCGCCGCAGGAACAAACAGATACTGCAGTTCAGGCATGCTGAAGTGGAGATTGCGGCGATCCCCAGGGAAGTTGGGCGCAATCAACCACCACGTATCCCAGAAGCGAGCAAACAGCATGATGCAGCACACCGCGGCCAGTCTGCGCTTGTTGCGCTTCAGGTCGCGCGACAGCAGCAGGAAGAATGGGAGCACCCAGTGGAAGAGGAAATCCAATCCAGCAATCGGTCCCCATCCGCCGGTAATGCGATCCATGTACCAGCGAATTTCGTTGGGCAGGTTGCCCGACCAGATGATCAGGTACTGCGAAAACGCCATGTAGATATTCAACATGACAAATGCAAACAGCAGCTTGCCCAGATCATGTTGCTCGCGCACGCGGAAGATGGCGTTGATCGGCTCGTACTGCGACAGCGCCAGCACCATCAGCACCGCCAGGGCAAGCGCCGCATACCCCTGGGAGACGATGAACATAAATCCGTACATCGACGAATACCAGGTAGGATCAAGCGACATGACCCAGTCGACGCACATGCCGGTCAGCACCAGGGAATAGATCACCAGGCCGGGACCGCTGAGATTTTCAAAGCGCTTCTGCCAGAACCAGTTGCCGTGGTGCGTATCGAAGTCGCGCTGCAGCGACCAGCGGTTCAGGAAATATACAAAAATTCCAAAGATGAGGAAGTAGATAATTCCGCGAATCCAGAAGCCTTCCAAATTCAGGTAGGGCCGTTTGTATTCGATGGCGTGAGCCTGCATGGCATCGATGACACCAGCGTGAAATGCGGCCTGCGGATCGATCACCTTAGCCCAGATGTACAAGCGCTTAGCAAAAATCGCGATCGGCAAAAACATCAGGAACAGCAACGGCAGGGTGCGACTCATCGCCTCCAGCGGACGACGAATCAGCAGTCCCCATTTTCCGCCGCTCACCCATTGCACCATCAGCAGCGCCAGCCCGCCGAGGCAAAAGCTCAGGCAAATCATCAATCCCATCAGCCAGCCGCGCAACACGTAGTCGAAGTTGTGGCTGATCAAGAGATCGATCACCGCCAGCACTGCGAAAACACCGGCGATAGCCAGGGCGCGAAGACGCCAGCGCAATACTGCTGGTGGAGCGCTCAGATCGGCCGGCAAATGATTTTCGTGATATTCCAATTCCATTCGTCCTATCCGTTCCGCCTACTTCTTCGTTCCCTTGGCGCGTGATTGTTTCCCGGCAACACCATGATTGGTAGCTTCCGGACCGGTTGGCTGGTTGGTATTCGCCAGCTTCGCATTCGGGATCATATCTCCAGCGCTTGGAACATTTGTTAACGCCGGAATCGTCCATCCCTGGGGGAAGCTTGGAGCATAGCCCATCTGCTGAGAGACTTCGGCCAGGGTCTGAATGTTGACGCCCGCTGGCACATCCTGCAGGGTCGCATTTTGGCTGAGCTGCAGCGCCCGAATGTAAGCAGCGATGGCCCAGCGATCTTGAGGGGTGATCTGCGCCGCATAATCCGGCATGGCGCCATAACCATGGCTGATCACGTCGAAGTAATGGCCCAGCGGCTCTTTCAGGATTCGCGAGCTCAACAAGTCGCCGGCGGGCTTATAGCCGCGCTCCACGATCATGCCGCGGCCATTGCCGACGCGGGAATGGCAGGGCGTGCAATAAATATCGAAACGCTCCTGGCCGCGTCGCAACACCGTCATATTCACCGGGTATGGCATCGCGTCCTGCGCCTTCTCGTCGATCAAGCCGGTGTAGAAATATGTATCGGCATCGAGCTGTCCGCGCGCCACGGTGCCCAGCACCTGCGGCCGAACTGAACGCCCGCTGGCAAAGAACTTCGACCCGCGTTGCGGAATCATTTTGGGCTCGTTCTGCATATCCTGCCGGCAACCCGCGAGCGGAATCAGCACGGCAAGAGCGGCGGTGGCCATCGTCCAGCGAAACAGTGAATTTTTCGAATGCATTGACATGAAATTAATGCTCCACCTCGACGACCGAAGATGGGTGCAGCGACTCCAGCAAAGAGCGAGTCTCCGTGATAGAAAAGCGCGGATCATCGGCCTCCAGGCAGAGAAAGAACTTGTCGGATGTTGCGCCGTTGCGAAAATTCGGCGCGTTGAATACAGGGTGATAAGGCGCCGGCAAACGATTCAGCGCCAGCATTCCGAAACCAGCGGAAAGCCCGGCCCACAGAATCGTCCACTCGTATGCCGGAATGATGAAGGCCACCCAGGAAAACTTGCCGCGACCGGCAATATCCAGCGGATACGCCCAGATCGAAATCCAGGATTCAAGCGTGAACATCGCGAGGCCACCGAGAATTCCTCCCAGCAGGCAAACGCGAGACACACCCTTTTCTTTCGGCTCGTCAAAGCCCATGGCTTCAGCGGCCTCTTCCACCGGATACGGCGTATAGCAGTCCATGCGCCGGTATCCGGCGTCATAGGAAGCCTGAGCCGCCACCACCAGTTCCGTGGGCGTGTCGAACTCGGCGAGCAATCCGTAAATTCCTTCGCGCACTGGCATTAGTCACCACCCTTGTGCTGAAGTTCTGCTTCATTGATTTTCGCGCCAGGCAAAATCTGGCGAATTTCTGACATTGGAATCATGGGTAGGAGTCGGATGAACAAGAAGAACAGCGTTGTGAACAATCCAAGCGTGCCGATGAACGTCATGTAGTCCCATCGAGTGGCGCGGTAGGTTCCCCACGAGGACGGCAGGTAATCGCGCGTCAAACTGGTAACGACAATCACGAAGCGCTCAAACCACATTCCGGTATTCACGATGAGCGACACGATGAACAGGTATGTAACGTTCTGTCGAAGCCGCCGGGACCAAAGAGTCGTGAGCGGAAATGCGATGTTGGAGAAGATCAGAATCCAATAGGACCAGCCCATCGGCCCGAAGATACGATTCCACGCCATAAAGAATTCCCACTTGTCGGCGGAATACCAGGCGTAGGCGATGTCAGTCGCATATCCGTAGGCGACAATGAAGCCGGTGGCCAGCATGACCTTGCCGCAGTTGTCGAGATGGCGAATCGTGATCAGATCTTCCAGGTGATAGAACTTGCGGATCGGAATCGCCAGCGTCAGCACCATGGCAAATCCGGAGTAAATGGCGCCGGCCACGAAGTACGGCGGGAAGATCGTCGTATGCCAGCCCGGCATGATGGCGACTGCGAAATCGAAGCTGATGACGGTGTGAACGGAAAGTACCAGCGGCGTCGCTAAACCTGCGAGCAACAGCGATGCAGTTTCATACCGCATCCAGTGGCGGGCGGAACCGCGCCATCCGAGAGCCATCTGGCCATAGATAAAGCGGCCGAACTTGGAGTTCGCACGATCACGCAGCGTCCCCAGATCGGGGATCATGCCGATGTACCAGAACACTACCGAGATAGTGGCGTACGTCGACACCGCAAATACGTCCCACATCAACGGGGAACGGAATTGCGGCCAGTAGTTCATCGTGTTCGGATACGGAAACAGCCAGTAAATCGCCAGCCAGGGTCGACCAGTATGAATGACCGGGAACATGGCGGCGCAGACGACTGCGAACAGTGTCATCGCTTCCGCAAAACGGTTGATGGAGTTGCGCCATTTCTGCTTGAACAGCAAAAGAATGGCGGAAATCAATGTTCCGGCGTGGCCAATTCCAATCCACCAGACAAAGTTGATGATCGCGAATCCCCAGGCCACAGGAATCGTGATGGCCCAGATGCCGGTGCCTTTCAGGAACAGCCAGGTCACCGCCACCAGCAACAGCATCGCGATGCTACCCGCCAGCGCGAAGCCGAAGAACCATCCCAGCGGCGTGTGCGGCGTCAGCACAATGCGCGTCAACTTCTCCGTGACCGAGCGGAACGTCTGTCCGGGCGCAATGACCCGCTGCTCCCCGGTGACCGGGTCAATCATGGGGTCTATGCCCGGCGGAGTAGGATTTTGAGGCGAAATATCTTTGGTAGCCATGCTTCGTGCGACCCTCTTCAGTTCGCTGAGGTTTCCGTTACTGCGTCAGCCTTCAAGTAATCTATGTTTCACTTTGTCGATCAGACGTTTTCCATCAAATCCGGACTGGGATTCATCACTCCGGCAATATAAGACGTGCGAGGACGAGTGTTGAGATCTGCCAGGACCGTATAGTTGCGTGTTTGCGCTTTGATTTTGGACACGCGGCTGTTTGGGTCGTTGATATTGCCGAAGGTGATGGCATGAGTCGGACACGCTTCCTGACACGCGGTGACGATCTCTCCATCCCGAACGGTACGATTTTCTTTGTCGGCGCGAATCTTTGCTTTGCTGATCCGTTGCACGCAGTAGGTGCATTTTTCCATCACACCGCGGCTTCGAACTGTGACTTCAGGATTGCGCATCAACTTCAGCGAAGGCGTCGTGAAATCCGAGAACAGCAGCCAGTTAAAGCGACGTACCTTGTACGGACAGTTGTTGGAGCAATACCGGGTGCCGACGCAGCGGTTGTAGATCATGGCGTTCAAGCCTTCCGGAGTGTGCACAGTTGCGCCCACCGGACAAACCTGCTCGCAAGGCGCGTTCTCGCATTGCTGGCAAGTCATCGGCTGGAAGTAAGCCTTAGGCGCATTCAAGTCGCCTTCAAAATAGGTGTCGATGCGAATCCACTGCATGTCGCGACCGACCTTCACCTGATGCTTGCCGACGACTGCGATATTGTTCTCCGCATAGCAGCTGATGATGCAGGCATTGCAGCCGACGCAGGAGTTCATATCGATCGACAGGCCCCATTGATAGCCTTTGCTGTAATCCCATACAGGAAACAGCGTGGTGGTTTTCGGCGGCGCATTGAAGTCCGGCTCTGCAGCGGCAAAGCTCGGGATTCTGCTTGTACTCCTCCAGCGTTGCAACGCGAATGATGCCGCGCTGCTCTGCTTCGCGCCCTTCAAGTGAGTGCGGCGTCGTATCCGGCTTGGCTTCTTTCGCCTCGGCAACATTGCCATACGAACGCGCGAAGGTGCCGCGATCGTCGATGTAATGGCTCTTGGTGGAGGCACACTCGTAGGTCTCGCCGGTCTTGGTGACCGTGGCGCCCACGGCAAACAATGGCGAGGAAGCCAGACGAATCGGGAAGGCGTCGAATCCAGCGCCGGTGCCGACGCGACCCGCATTGCGGCGGCCGTAGCCCAGATAAATGGTGATGCTCTGATCTGGATGTCCGGGTGCAACCAGGGCCGAGGCCTTGATCTTGCGGCCTTGATATTCAATTTCGACCACGTCGCTTTCGCTGGCGTTCAGCTTGGCCATGGTCTGGATGCTCATCAGCGCAGCGTTATCCCAGGAAAGATTCGTGATCGGCTTGGGCAGCTCCTGCATCCAGCCGAGGTTGGAATAACGGCCGTCATAGATGGTCGGATCGGGACGGAAGATCACTTCGATCGCGTTCGCATCGGGAGCGGGCGCAGCGGCAGAGGCTGTGTTCTTGGCGCTCACCTGCTTCGGCGCAAACGCGGTGTTGGCAATCCATCCATCGTGCAACGCCTTCCGCCAAGGCAGATCAGCCTCGGCATCGACGGCCTTTCCAGTTGCCGGCGCGCCGCTGAGCTCAGACCTCCAATTCTGGCGAACGGCTTCCATCGGAGACAGTTCCGGCTGGTCGAGCATGGCTTGAACCACGTGATGCACTGATTTCCCGCCGTAGAGCGGATCAATCATCGGCTGTACGATGCTGACGGTGCCGTCGTAGGCGCGAACGTCCGACCAGTTCTCCAGATAATGCGCCTGGTTGATGTGCCAGTCGGCGACATCCGCAGTCTCATCGACGTACAAGCCCATATGCACGACGGTCTTCGCATGACCCATCGCCTTTTCAAATTCCAGATCGGCAGGCGCGCTGTAGACCGGGTTGGTATCGAGAATGACCAGCCAATCCACCTTGCCGGCATTCAAATCCGCCAACCAACTGCTTCAGATCGTCGATTTCAACCGTCGGCATGGGATTCACAGTCTCGGTGTAGACGACTGTCTTTCCAACATTGCCCAAAGCCTGATTCATGGCGATGGCAGCGAGGTGAACTCCCGGCGCAGCTTGCTCACCAGGGATCACCAGACACTTGCCCGAATTCGCCTTGAGATCTTTAACGACCGCGTTCAGGTAAGCCGTCTGCTCCGGCGTCCATGTCGCGCCGCTGGCAGCCGATCCCGCGCCAACACCCGCCGCGACAGCAGCCGCAAAGGCTTCCACCTGGCTGGCTCGCATGCGCAGGCGATGGTCGGCTTTAAATCCGGTAGTGGACGGCGTGCTTTCGACTGCGTACACGCGGTTCATTTCAATGCCAGGCTGCAGTGAGCGACGTTGAGAGAAGTCCGCGGCCAGCTTCAAAAATCCAGGCTGCCACAGTCCGGAGAGAAAATCCGCATCGAGCGAAAGCACAACATCCGCCGCGTCCAACTTGTATTGCGGATCGACGAAGTCGCCAAAGGCCTGCTTGGAAGCAATCCGCGAAGAATCGCGATTGACCGGATCGTACTGGAACCATTTCGCGTTGGGATATTTTGCGCTGGCACTCTTCCACTGCGCCCCCAGCGTTGGCGAAACCACGGTGCCGCTGAGGAAATACAATCCTTGGCCGCCGCTCGCCTTCTTCGACTCCAGCATGGCGGTAAAGACCGCCAGAAAATTTGAATAGTCACGCGTTTCGCCGCGATACATCGGGCGCTTGGAACGATCCGGATCGTACATGCCCAGCAGCGTTCCCTGGGTGTAGGCATCCGAGGTGCCGCGATTCATGGGATGTTCTGGATTGCCCTCAAGCTTGATGGGGCGAAAGGCTTCACTCTTTACCAGCAGCGGAACAGAACCCATGGGAAAGGGATGCGCCGTGGCAAAATACATCGGCTGTCCCAGCACCAGGTCTTCCGGCTGCTTCACGTACGGATAAATCGGCTCGTCCGGTTGCTTGGTACATCCGGTCAAACCAGCCAGGGCGATCGAGGCGCCCATCAACTTCATAAATCCGCGACGGGAAACTGAATCGACCCACTCGGCAGCATGCTGCGGAAACTCGCGCCGCAAGGCGTCCTGGAAATCGGGCGTGTCGGCCAGCTCGTCGATGGTGCGCCAGTACCGTTTGCCCGACATGCCTGCCAGACGCGCCTGGGCTGTCTCAATCAACTGGGCCGATTTTGACTTCTCAACCGAATCCGTTGCCATGGTCTCGTGGGTACCGGTCTTGTGCTCGTTTTCCATCTTCGAATCTTGACCTTTGCGGTTATCTTTCGTTGCTGCGTCCAGAATCGGTTGGGATTGCGCTTGCCTATCGCGATTCATCGATGACAGGTGTCACAGCTGGTCAGCTGCCGCGGCGGACGAATGTGGTATTGCACCAGCAGATAGTTTCCAAGGGATTTCTGGTCTGTGAACTTGACGAAATGCGGATTGACTGGGACCTGCGCGTGCACCGATCCGCCGCCGGGTGAAGACCAATTGCGATTGTCGGCGAACGTAGGCGAGTCGGGACCGCTGGGCGGAACTTGCGGCATATCGAGAGCTGCGACCTGGGCAGCGTCATTGTCAGGATTCTGGGTGACGCAGTTCACCAGTTGCGCGGTCGGAGTGCCGGGAGTCGTCGGCTGATTCGTACACCAGACCGGATGCAGCGTGGACGGGCTTTCCCAGGCCATCTGGTAAATCTGCGACGTCGGACGAAGATTCTTGGCCGGGTTGCGATGGCAGTTCAAACACCACTCCATCTGCAGCGAACTCTCCTGATAGGTCAGCGGCATTTCATCAATGCGGCCATGACAGGTGGAGCAGCCAATCCCCTTGTTGACGTGAATGGAGTGATCGAAATACACGTAGTCCGGCAGATCGTGCACCTTGATCCACACGATGGAGTTGCCGCTGGACCAGCTGTTGCGCACCGGGGCCAGCAGATCGGCATTGGTCCAGATCTGCGCATGGCAGTTGATGCAGGTCTTGGTGGGCGGAATGCCGGCGTAGCTCGATTTCTCCACTGAGGTGTGGCAATACTGGCACTGCAGCCCCAGCCCTTGCACGTGATGCTTGTGGCTGAAGGGCACCGGTTGCTCCACGTGCTGACCTTGCCGGGTAACCCATGGAGAACGCTGCAGGTAGTTGAGCGTCACGCCGACCCCGATCAAGATCAATCCAGAAAGAACAAGGCTGATCCGAGTCAGCGAATTGGAACTGCGGTCAAAAATCTGCGCCATGTGTGTAGGTGCTTTCCTGCCTGCTTGCCGGGTGTTTAACCTGGCTGTCTGAATTTTCCCCGAACCCGTCGCCGAAGGTGTTCTGTTGAGCGATGAGCTGTGACGGGTTTTGGTTGCAAAACAAGAGTTTGGCGTCGTGGAAAATTCGACGACCCGAAAAAAAGATTACAGGAGCGGTGGAAAGTTCGGCAACCCCAATCGAAATTTTCTGGGAAAATTTTTCTTCTAAATGAAAATCATTTCTGCGGATCTGCTAATCCATACGCTACTACAACTGCCCCTCTGTGTGTGCCCTATGTCTGACGCGCGACAGTTTCACCCTTGTGGATTGGGCTTGAGCGCCATCACCAACAGGCGCGGCTCCGTCATCTCTTCCATCGCGTAACGCACGCCTTCGCGCCCCTCGCCGGAATCCTTCACGCCGCCGTAGGGCATCGAGTCCAGCCGCCAGGTTGGCGCGTCGCCGACGATGAGCGCTCCCACCTGCAACGCACGATAGGCCTCCTGAATCAGCCCTGCATCGCGCGTCAGCAAGCCGGCTTGCAAACCATACTTCGACGCGTTCACTGCGACGAGTGCATCGGCAAAATCTTCGTAAGGTTCGATGGTGATGACGGGACCAAAGATTTCCTCGTCGTTCACTTTCATCGGCGAGCGCGTGCCGGTCAAAACAGTTGGGCGCATCATGGAGCCATTTCGTTTTCCTCCAGCGAGCTGCGTGGCGCCGCCGCGAATCGCTTCCTCAACCCAGCTCTCCACCCGCCTGGCATCGCTCTCGCGAATCAGCGGGCCCACGTCAGTTGAGTCCAACGCCGGATCGCCTACCTGCAGCTTCTCAACCTGACGTCAACACTGCGTCGCAAAATGGCTTGAAGATCGATTGCTGCACATACACGCGCTGCACGGAGATGCAGCTTTGCCCGGAATATCCAAATCCACCTTTCACGACTGATTGAGCTGCGCCTTCGAGATCCGGCCAGTCGCGGTGAACGATCATGGCTGCGTTTCCGCCCAGCTCCAGCAACACGCGCTTCTTTTTTGCCACGGATTTCAACTCCCAGCCGACGCGCGCGCTGCCGGTGAAACTCACCACGCGAATGCGATCGTCTTCGGCTACCAGCCGCGATGTGTCTTCATTCGAGAGCGGAAGAAATGCGAGCGCCTCCGCCGGCCAGCCCGCCTCCAGAATGGCGCGCACCAGCAGCCATGAACTCAATGGCGTTTGCGGCGCAGGCTTCAAGATCACGGGACATCCGCAGGCAATGGCGGGCGCAAGTTTGTGCGCCACCAGGTTCAATGGAAAATTAAATGGCGTGATCGCCAGCACCGGACCACAGGGAAATCTGCGCGTCAGTCCCCATCGTCCGGCGGAAGATGGAATCAGGTCGAGAGGCAAAACCTCGCCGCCCATGCGGGTCGACTCTTCCGCAGCTACGCGGAATGTCAGGATGGCGCGATCGACTTCAGCACGCGCGGCTGTGATTGGCTTACCGGCCTCGCGCATGATGGTCTGCGCAAATTGTTCATGTTCCAACTGCAGCCGAGCAGCCACCGCGGCCAAAATATTTTGCCGTTCCCACGATCCCAGCGCGGAGGTCCGTGCGAATCCCGCAACCGCGGCCGCGACAGCCTGCTGCGCATCCGCCCACGTTGCCTGCCAAACATGTGCGATCAGCGATTGATCGAACGGTGCACGCACTTCCAGTCGCGTGCCAGTGCGATGTTCTTCTCCGCCAATGATCCATCCAATTCCTTCTGCAGGAATGCTTTCGTTCTTCGGCTGCACGGCTCACCTCGTCTGTTACGCAACAGTGTATAGACTGGAACCTGTGACTGCCGGTCTCCGCAAAGTTCGTTACGATCACGCCCGCGCCTGCCAGGAATTGACGGCGGCGGACCCACGCCTGGGGAAGTTGATGGTGCGTTCCGGGCCATTCGCCATGCGGCTGAAGCCAACGCATTCCACCTTCGAAGCGCTGTTGGAATCGATCGTGTATCAGCAACTGCATGGTCGCGCAGCGAAAGCAATTCACGGCCGCATCCTGGAGTTGTTTCCCGATCACACTCCCACCTCTGCGGGAATGTTGCGGCTGAGCGATGTCGCGCTGCGCGGTGCCGGCCTGTCGGCAAGTAAGCTGCTCGCCATTCGAGATTTAGCGGAGAAGAGCGAGGCGGGCGTTGTGCCGCCGCTAACGAAGCTGCATCGAATGGCCGATGAAGAGATTTGCGCGCGGCTCACCACGGTGCGCGGGATTGGCGTCTGGACAGTGCAAATGCTGCTCATCTTTCGCATGGGTCGACCGAACGTGCTCCCAGTTTCAGATTATGGAGTCCGCAAGGGTTTCGCTCTGACCTTCGGCAAGCTACGTCCGGGCGATCCGGTCACCCCCGCCGATTTGCCTGCGCCGGATGTGATGCGTCGCCGGGCAGCACGCTGGGAGCCGTGGCATTCCGTGGCCAGCTGGTATTTGTGGCGCGCCTGTGATTTGCCAGTCGAAGGAAAAGCGCCGCCTGCGCGGAGAAATCGATGAGCGCGCCGCAGCGATTTGTGTGCGTGCATGGCCACTTTTATCAGCCGCCGCGAGAGAATGCCTGGCTGGAAGCGATTGAGGTGCAGGATTCTGCCGCGCCGTATCACGACTGGAATGAGCGCATCAATCACGAGTGTTATGCCGCCAACGGCAGTTCGCGCATCCTGAATACGCAGAACAAGATCGTTCGCATCGTCAACAATTATTCCCGCATCAGTTTCAACTTCGGGCCCACGCTGCTGGCGTGGATGGAAAAATCCGCTCCGCTGACCTATCAGAAAATTATCGACGCGGACCGCATCAGCATGGAGAGATTTGGCGGACACGGCTCGGCAATCGCGCAGGTCTACAACCACATCATTCTTCCGCTGGCTTCGACGCAGGACAAGATCACGCAAATCCGCTGGGGCATCGCCGACTTTGAACATCGCTTCGGCCGCAAGCCGGAGGGCATGTGGCTATCGGAAACCGCTGTCGATCTGGAAAGCCTGGACCTGCTGGCGCGGCACGGAATTCTGTTCACGATTCTGGCCCCACACCAGTGCGCGCGGATTCGTGCGATCGTGAAGAAAAAGGATCCCAGGATTTCTACGTGGCACGAAACTCCCGATGGGACCGTCGACCCAACCCACCCATATCTCGTCCACACTTCTGAGGGACACAGCATCACGGTATTTTTCTACGATGGACCCACGTCGCGCGCCATTGCATTTGAAGGCCTGCTGAACAACGGTGGCGACATGACGAAGCGTCTGCTCCGCCGTTTCTGCGACAACGACGAGCCCGGGCAACTGGTTCACGTTGCCACCGACGGAGAAAGTTACGGCCACCATCATCGACATGGCGACATGGCACTGGCGTACGCGCTGCAATCGATCGAGCAAAGTGGTGAAGCTCGTCTGACCAACTACGGAGAATTTCTGGAGAAATTTCCTCCAACTTCCGAGGCGGAAATTCGCGAAGAGTCCTCCTGGAGTTGCAGCCACGGAGTAGAGCGATGGCGCGCCGACTGCGGCTGTAATTCCGGGCAGAATCCGGAGTGGAACCAGAAATGGCGAGGGCCGCTGCGAGACGCTCTCGACTGGCTGCGCAATGCAACCCGGCCGTTGTGGCAGAAATCTGCGGCGACGTTGTTTCATGATCCGGCAATTGCCCGCGATGGCTATATCCAGGTGATTCTCAATCGCACTCCAGCGTCGCAGCAGGCTTTCTTTGAGGAGCATTGCCTGCGCACCCTGTCGCAGGCGGAGCGCGTTACGGCGTTAAAGCTGATGGAAATGGAGCGCCATCTGCAATTGATGTACACCAGTTGCGGATGGTTTTTTGATGACCTGGCAGGCATCGAGACAGTGCAGGTGATTTCCTATGCGGGACGCGTGCTGCAGCTGGCGGCGGAAGTCTTCGGCGCGCCAGGGGAAGAGCTCGAGGGCGCCTTCCTTTCGCGGCTTGATAGGGCGGAAAGCAATGCGAAAGAGCCGACCACCGGCGCGGACATCTATCGCACCAGCGTGCTGGCACAGAAGATTGGCCTGGAACAAGTGGGCGCGCATTACGCAGTGATTTCGCTGTTTGAGCCGCAGCCGGAATCCACTCCGCTGTTCTGCTATGACGTTCATCGCACCTCAGGACAGCTGCTGACGCTGGGGCGCGGCCGCTTCGAGTATGGCCACGCGGAAATCTGTTCGCAGATTACGCTGGAATGCGAAAGTGTCGTGTTTGCGGTGTTGCATGTCGGCGATCAAAATCTTTCCGCTGGGGTACGCCGCGCCGACGCAGCGACGGCAACCAGTTTTCAGGACTTCACCGCAAAGATGCAGAAGGCCATTTTGAGCGCCGACATGACGGAAGCAGTGCGCGTCTTCGTGCGCGAGTTTGATTCCACCGGCTATTCGCTCAGCTCTTTATTTCGCGACGAGCAGCGACGCATTCTGCAAATGCTTCTCGACACCACGCTGGCGGAGATGGAAGGCACGCTGCGCACCATGTATGACGATCACATTTCGCTGCTGCACTATCTCAGCTTGAGTGGCATGCCGAAACCGCCGGTGCTTTTACTGGCTGCACAATTCAGCCTGAATGCCGACCTGCGCCAGGAATTGGCGAATGATCCGTTCGATGCTGCGCGCCTGCGTGGTGTGCTCACCCAGATTCAAGCGGACCAGATTGAAGTCGATAGCGTCTCTGTCCCCTTCGTGGCCGGCCAGCGCATGCTGCGCGCAATGCAGGAGCTGGAATTGCACATGGACCCGAAGTATCTCGACACCGCGTTACAGGTCTGCGACGTGTTGCTTGAGTTGCCAGTTCAAGTGGATGTGTGGGAAGCGCAAAATCTCTGGTACACAATTTCTCGCCAGCGAACATTTGCCGCGACTCACGATGCCGAATGGGAACAAAAATTTCGAGAGCTTGGAACAAAGTTGGATATCGACGTGGATCAGTCTGGCCGTCGACAAATAAATGCGGCGTCTAGCTGCGCCAGTGCAACATCACTGGCCCGGTCAGCGGATGTTCAAATTTGCCAGTCGAAGCCATCTGCAGGCGCGCCTGCTTCAGTGCGAAATACCATTTCGCCGGGCGATCGGCATCATCAATCAACATCAGTGACGGATTGAACTGCAGCCCCTGCGCCTGCTCGACCATGGTCTGGCGATCCTGCTCGACAAATCTGCGACCAAAAGCCTTCGCAATCGAAGTGACAAAGGGAACGCGATAAAAAACGTTCCACGCGCCACACACGTCAATGCGGCATGTTGTTGCAGTTGTCGGCGTGACCGTAGTGAGACTGGAAAACCATTTGTCGCCGCAGCGGATCGTCTCGTAGCGCCGATTGGGGAGTACAAAATCGATGGTCGTCATGACCGGCTGACCGTAGACCCCCAGCAATTTATACGGCGCGCTGTTGGCGGAAGGCGCGTGCGCGGTCATGCGAAATCCTTGCGGAATCGGCTCAAATTGTTTCTGCTTCACATGAATGCTGGCGCCGCTGCGCCACCACCAGGATTGATGCACGAAGGGCCCGTGCGCGGGATCCATCAGCCCGATAATTCCGTGATCGACATTGCAGGGCAACTCCGCAGTCAGGTGCGCCCAGCGATAGCGAGGTCCAAATTTCTCCAGCTCCGGAACCGGCGGCAGCGTGTCCCTATCTTCCGGACGCACGCGGCCGGAGCCTGGACCCGGCATATAGACCCACGCATGTCCGTCGCGCTCCTCACAAGGAAACGCCGTTGCGTACACGCGCGTGCAATCGAGTGTATCTTCGGGCGTCAGCGATGGAATCTCTCTGCATTGACCGGAGACCGGATCGAATCTCCATCCGTGGTATTTGCAGGTGACACCGGAAGCGTTGAACGAGCCGTAGGAGAGCGGGATACCGCGGTGCGGGCAGCTGTCGCGCATGGCAAATAATTTGTCGTCCATAGTTCTGCCCAGCAGAAGAGGAATTCCCAGCAGCATGGCAGTCGCAGTCTGACCACGGCGCAGTCGATCGCTGCGTATCGCGGGATACCAGTCGTCATAAATCAACGTTGCGGCCTGGGCTACGGGCAGCTGAACTGGCGTACTACTGATGGACGGCGTCGAAACCATATTCATCACAATCTTTCGTTCCAATGCAATTGTTCAAACTAACTATATGCCCGATGTTGCTCGCGGCAACCGGCGGTATGTGTCATTGTTTTTCGCGGATCAATTTTCCTCCGCGCACATGAAAGCGCTCGCCACGCCAAACGACAGCATCGTCGGCAAAACTCCAGAACCAGACAGCAAGGGCCACCACATCGCGCAATGGAAGCAGCCACAAATCGCGGATGGTTGCGCGATCGCCCAGCACACCGACGCCGATGCTGAGCGCCATGGCAAAACGAACGCACAGCATCACGCTCAACAACGCAATGCTGTCGAGCGAAGCAGCGGCCGCGATCACATTCGCGATCGCCCACGGCAGGCCAAACGTGACCAACAGGCCGAAATAGCCCAGTGGGCGGGCGTCGCGCACGCCGCGTGCCCACCGCAGTTGATGCGCCAGAAACTGAGAAAAGGTGTACGCCGGGATGGATGTTTCGACCACTTCACGCGCCAGCTCGACGCGAAAGCCTGCGCGAAATATCCGCGCCCCTAGCTCGTAATCGTCGGCGAGATGATCTACCAGCGGAAGCAGGCCGCCGATGGCATCAAGAGCTTGGCGAGTCATCGCCAGAGTAGATCCCAGACCGAATCGCAAACCTTTTTCCATCCATCGTGCGGTGAGTGCGCCGGGGATAAAGTCGGTGCTGATGCCGAGCGCTTCCAATCGCGAGCCCAGAGTGTTGGCTGAATGACCGCGATAGAGCGCCGTCACCATTCCAACTTTTTTGCCTGTATCGTTGGACAGCGCAAACGCCGGCATCACATGTCGCAGATAGTGCGGCGTCACGCGAATATCGCTGTCGTTGATCAGCAGGTGATCGTAGCGCGCCTGTGGCAACCATCTGAACAAGGTTGCCGACTTTCCCGTTCGCGCCGAGAACCTCCGGGCAAATTATCAGACGAATCTGCTGCTGCGGAAATTCGCGCTGCAGTTGTTCGATGAGCGCGACGGCCGGATCTTCCCTGCTACTGGCGCCAAAAAGAATTTCAAATTCGCCCGGATAATCTTGCCGGCAGTGACTGGCGAAAGCTTCGTACATTTCCGGGTCGACGCCTTTCACCGGCTTGAGAATGCTGACTGCAGGAAAGAAGTCCGGCAACGGCTGGCGCAAGCTTCGCATGTAGGCACGCGCGGCACGAAATACAAAAATCGAGTACACCAACGCCATCAATGTCAGCGCAGTAAATACGATGCCAATCCATTGCGCGACAGTGAACCATGTATGCGATGCAATCATGAGGGGCTGCGAATATTGTCGCTCAGATTCCAGCCGGAGTGATCGTTTGCACGGCGCTCACTCGTAGCGCAGCGCCTCGATGGGATCGAGATTGGCCGCTTTCCATGCCGGGTAAATACCGAAAACCAGGCCGATGGCGCAGGAGACGCTGAAGCCGGTGATGGCCCAGAAAGTGGAAACGAAGGCAGGAATCGTGGGGAAAATCAGCCGCACCGCCATGGTAAGCACGGCGCCAATGATCACGCCAATAAATCCTCCCACAGCGCACAAGTGTGATCGCCTCAATGGTGAACTGCAGCAGGATGGTGCGCTTGGTGGCTCCAATCGCTTTGCGAACGCCGATTTCGCGCGTCCGCTCGGTGACCGAAACCAGCATGATGTTCATGACGCCGACCCCGCCAACCATCAGTCCAACGCTGGCCACGCCAATCATGAAAATGAAGATGCCGCCGGTCAGCTGATTCCAGATTCGCGTGATGGCATCCGGCGCGAAAATAGCGAAATTGTCTTCCTGATTAAAGCGAACCTTGCGCTGAATTCGGAGTGTCTGCTCAATCTCGTCGTATACCGCCTGCTTGTTGGCTTCGCTGTCATACTTTACTGAAATCCAGTAATCCAGAATTTCAGGATGAATTTTATGAAAGGTTCCGATCGGGAAATACGCCGCATTGTCATCCGGATTTTTGCCGCCGCCGAACGCGGTCTTGCGTTTTTCCATCACGCCGATCACGCGAAACATGTCGCCGCCGATTTCGACTTCCTTGCCCAGCGGATCTTCGCCGCGGAATAATTCGTCCGCGGTATCGTGGCCGAGAACAACTACGTCAGAATGCTTGTCCTGCTCATACTGGGAGAAAAAACGTCCTACCGGAATATTGACGGTATCCACTTCCGGCTCGGCCGTGGTGTCCCCTTCCAGGATGGTGTGCTGTACGCTGCGCCCCTTATATTTCACGGCGACATTACCGAATCCCAGGTCGAAATTCTGATACCGCAGTTGTGGCGACACCGCCGTGACGTGAGGCAGTTTGGCCATCGCCTGCGCATCCTCCATGGTCAATTGCTTGCGAGCCAGCATTTCAGCGGTGGGACGCACAGCGATCACCGGAAAGCGAAACACCCAATACACGCTGGTACCGAAGGAGGCGACCAGGTTCTCAACGTTCTGATTGAGGCCGTTGATGAACGACGACAACGCGATCACGGTTGTCACACCAATCACGATTCCAAGAATGGTCAGGCCGGAGCGCATTTTATTGCTGCGCAGCGTTTCCATCGCCATGCGAATGGACTCAAAGGATCGGCTGGAACGAAGAAGTCTCTTCACAGTTCTGACCTCAGGGCGACGATGGGATCGAGCATGGCCGCCTTACGCGCGGGATAAACGCCGAAGAAAATTCCGACCGAGGTCGCCAGCAACAAGCTGACCAGCACCGACCACAAAGCGATCGTCGTCGGAAATCCGATAATCAGCGTGATCAATTTGGCGATGGCAATTCCACCCACTACCCCTATCAGTCCACCGACAAGCGCCATGGTTGCGGACTCGATCAGGAACTGCATCATCAGATCGCTACGGCGCGCTCCCAGGGCTTTGCGCACGCCAATTTCACGCGTACGTTCCGTCACGGAGACCAGCATGATGTTCATGATGACGATGCCGCCAATCACCAATGAAATGGTCGCGATTCCAATCGCGACGCCGAAGAAACTCTGGCTGAAGCTCTTGAAGAGACCCACGAAACTAGCGTTGGTATCGATGCTGAAACTGTCATCCTGCCCAGGTGCATCGTGTCGCTTGGCACGCAGAATCGCGCGAACCTGATCGGAGGCACGTTCCAGCTTCTCATCGAGCCCGCCAGCTTTGCCGTAAATGGTGAGGGAATCGTCAGTGCCGTAGACGGCCTGATAGGTGGAAATCGGCATGCCGACAAAATTGTCCTGGCTCTGGCCAAGCGTATTTCCCTGGCGCTCGACCACGCCGATCACCCGATACGGAACTCCGTCGACTCGTATTTCTTTGCCGATGGGATCGCCAATCCCCAGCACATTGTCGACAATGTCATAGCCGATGACGGCCACCTTGGCGTCATGCTCTACTTCCGTCGGAGTAAAGGACCGGCCCTCCGCGATGTTGAAGTTGTACATGGTCAGCATGTCCGTGGTCCATCCGCGAATACTGACGTTGGTGGCGGACTGATGCGCCGAGACTACGGTGCCGGATTTTGAGATTTCCGCGCCCACCGCGGTGCAATCCGTGCACTCATCCCGAACCGCTTCGTAGTCGTCCATGCGCAGAATTTTCCGCTTTTGATATTTCAGGTATTCTTCGCTGCTCATGATCACTTGCGGCATCTGGCTGGCCGTGAACACGTCAGCTCCGTAGCCGTAGACCTTGGTCGCGACGTATTTGTTCACGCCGTTGATCATGGTCACGATCATGATGACGGACGCGACGCCGATGACCACGCCGACCAGCGTAAGGATGGAGCGCATTTTGTTCGCCCACAACGACTGCAGCGCGATTTTCAGTGACTCTCGAAATCCCATGCGTGGTCTCGTGATTCGGCCGTTCTCTACCTAATGATGATACGGCTCTCCGGGCAAATTCGTTCCCGGCAGACTTTCATTGCAGGCAAACGAGATAGGGTGCAGGCTACAGATCCATCTTCTTGAATTTCCATTCAGGAATAATGCGGATGAGCGCCATGATCCATCGCCAGAACCAGGGAGTGTAGAGAACATCGCGGCGGTGCTCGATGGCGCGCTGGATATCCTGCGCAACGTCGTCGGGAGTAGCGAACAGCGGTCCCTGCGGCAGGTGCGCGGTCATGGGGGTCGCGACAAATCCAGGCCGAACCGTCAGCACCTGCACGCCCTCGCGATCCAGCCGGTTGCGGACGCCGGCCAGAAAGGCATTCAGACCAGCCTTGGCGGAGCCGTAAATGTAATTGCTCTTGCGCCCTCGATCGCCCGCCACCGAGGAGATGACGATCAGACGGCCGTGATATTGCGCAGCAAAATAGTTCGCCAGCCAGGTCACCAGCGACACGGTGGAAAGAAAATTCGTCTGCAGGCTGGCGGAGGCAACGGCGAAATCCTTCTCGCCCGCAGCCTGATCGCCGAGCACGCCGTGGGCAATGAACGCGCAGTCCAGATTTCCGAGCGCGGTGGCCGCACGTTCCAGCAGCGCAACGTGGCCGGTGGTGTCGTCCAGATCTGCCGTCTCCATATGAACAGCTTCGGCTCCGCGTGTGACCAGATCTTTCGCCACAGAGTCCAGATGGGTGGCGTTGCGCGCCACCAGAAAAAAGCTGACTCCCTGCGGGGCCAGCAGGCGCATCCACGCCTGCGCAATCGCCGACGTCGCGCCCAGCACCAGAATCGTCTCCGGCAGCGGATGCTTTGAGGACCTGCTTTGTGGCTGGCTTGGAGTGTCCTCCAGGCTTTCAATCTGACTGCGACGTCTACGCATCGGCTGTCACCCGTTCCCAGAACGCCGAAGTAAATGCAGGGTCCCGATATTGCTCGAACTGCTGCCACTGCGGATAGAACGAGCGGAATTGATGGCCTGTCATGCACGCATCCTTGGCCGGATAGAGCCGGCCGCCAAGTTCGCGCGTCATCTCCCCGAGCCGCTCGAATAACGGGAAGGTCACTTCCGGCTTCAGAGCAATATCGAGCGCCAGCGTGATTCCAGGCTGCGGAAATGACATTAACCCGACCGACGGCAATTCACCCATCACCTTCAACACTGCCAGGAAGGATGCCATGCCGGATTCGGCGATGGTTTCGAGAATGGCGATGATTCCATCTCTTCCATAACGGAACGGGATGACGCATTGAAATTGCAGAAAGCCGCGCTTGCCGTAAATGCGATTCCAGTGCAGCACGCTGTCGAGCGGATAGAAAAACGGTTCGTAGTCGACGAGCCCGGTCACTTGCCGCCGCAACTGCTTGCGGTAGTAGAGCTCGTTGAACAGTCGCATGGAGGTGCGATTCAGCGCCCAGGATGGAAAATCAAATGGCACCGCAAGCCGCGGCTTGGGCGACACCTTCTTCGGCTCGATCACCTCGGAATAATCTCCCTGCATGTATATTCCGCGAGCAAACGCGCGACCCTGAGAGATGCAGTCGATCCACGCCATGGTGCACTCTGACCGGCTGCTGCTGGAAATAGAAAGAAATTCGTCGATGCCGCTGAACTTGATCGCCGTGTAGCGAATCTTGCGGGATGCGATGGGCCGCAACTGCACTTCCGCCCAGGTGATCAAACCGGTCAGCCCCATGCCGCCGATGGTGGCGTGATACATCTCCGGATTTTCATCCACGGAGCAAATCGACTTGGAGCCGTCGGAGCGGACCAGCTCAAAACGCGGCACATGGTTGCCGAAGGAGGCTGCGACATGATGATTTTTTCCATGCACATCGTTGGCGATCGCTCCGCCGACGCTGACGTATTTTGTTCCGGGAGTAACGGGCAGAAACCATCCGCGCGGAACGGAAAATTGCAGAATTTGATCGAGGGTCACGCCGCTTTCGCATCGCAACAGACCCGTCGCGGCTTCAAAGTGGAGGAAGCGATCGAGCCCGCGCGTGGAAAGCATGGTGCCGCCTTCCAGCAGGCAAACGTCACCATAGCTGCGGCCCATACCCACGGCGAGAACGGAGGGCGGAAGGCGCGTTCCACGGGGATATTCATCGGTCCAGAACAGCGGTTCCACACGAACATCCAGCTTGGGATAGCGACCCCAGGATTCAAAGACGGGTGCTTTCGACGGCATTGTCATTATCTCCAGTTATATCGAAGCGGAGAGGGCAATCAGGAAAATCGCCACACCGGCCAGCAAACTGGCTCGGTCTGTCAACGCGAAAATCACTGGATCTTCGTGCATTTGTCCGCGCGAGGCGCGCAGCCAGACGCGGCTCATCCACCAGATCAACAGGGGCGTCAGCAACCACAAGCGCTGTGGATGGTGATACAGATTCCGCACGTCCGGATTGTTGATGTAGAGAGTGAAGACAACGATCGAGGCAAAGGCGCTGCCCGTGCCGAAGGCCCGCAACTGCTCCATATCGTGCACCAGGTAGCCGCGGCCATTACTTGGCGCCACTCCTCGCGCGCGAAGATTTTCCAGTTCGCTGAAGCGCTTGACCAGAGCCAGGCTGAAAAAGAAAAAGATAGAAAATCCCGCCATCCAATCGGAAATGGGAACTTTTGCCGCAGCCGCACCCGCCAGGATGCGCAGCGTATATAGCGCGGAAAGGATGATGACATCGACAATGACAACACGCTTGAAATAGAGCGAATAGGCCAGCGTGACGACACAGTAGACAAGCAGCCAGAATGTGAATCGCGGCGCCATCGGAATGGAGATCGCCACTCCTGCCGCGAATAGAAGAATCGCGATGCAGAAGCCGGCAATCACTGAAAGATCCCCAGCAGCAAAGGGTCGATTGCGCTTCCTGGGATGAACTCGATCGGCCGCCAGGTCCAGAACATCATTCACGATGTACGTGCTGGATGCGACCAGGCTGAAGCTGAGAAATGCCAGCGCCGACTGCAGCAGCATATTCATCTTCAACGCATGCGCCAGGATCAGCGGCAAGAAAATCAAAACATTTTTTGCCCACTGGTGGACGCGTAGAGCGCGCCAGATGGAACGAAATCCGGTAGCACGATCCTGAAAGACCTGCTGCACGGGAATTTTCTTGCGCTGCAGCAGACTCTCCAACCCCACGGTCGGGTTTGCCAGCATCGCAGCTTTTGATGCGTTGAGTAGAGGCAGATCTTTGCGGCTGTTGCCGACGTACGCGAAACCTTGTCCGAAACGGGATTCCAGCAGGCGAAGCTTGTCTTTGCCTGTCAGATTCGTGACGCCATCACTCGAGAAGACTCCGTCAAAGAGTCCCAGATGGTGCGCGACTGCATCTGCCACATGCTGGTCTGCGCCGGTAGAAAGATACAGCGGCCGACCGGAAGCTGCCTGCTCACGCAGATAGACGATCAAGGCCTCGTTGTAGGGAAGATGCGCGACATCGAGCGGCGCGCGGGACGATACTTCGCGCTTGAACCGAGCCTTGCCACCCAGCAGCCAACCGGGCAGACGCAACAGATCCCACGGATGAGTTCGCGCCAGAACGCAGACAGAATCCGCGAGCGTATCCGACTTGACCAGGGTGCCATCCAGATCGACGCAGAGCGGCAGCATTGTCAGCGGCAACATTTCCCGGGACGCTTCGCCGTCATTGAAAACTGCTCCTGTTGCGATCGGTTGGCCGCCGGCTTCGGCAGCCTGCGGCGAGCGATCAGCGCTGATGTTGGCTCGACCTTCTGCGCTCATTCCTGCGGGCTCCAATAGCTCCACGTTATGCTGCGTTCTTCGTGCGTCTGAATTTGATTTGATGCTACAACACTTCGCTCCGCGACACTTCAGCCTTCGGTGAACGTAGCGTGACGGAGAAATCTGCGAAATGGCGACTAAAAATATTGAAGATGCCGTGCGGACGCTGCTATCCAGCCTGCACCCTGCGCGTCCTAACTACCCTTGATATCTTTAATATGTACACGGAAATTTTCAGGCGAAAGAGCAATCGGCAAATCGTCGACTCAAATCGCTTGCATGTTTAGCTGCAATTGAAAGATTCGCAAGAAGGGTGGCAATTGTGATCACAGTATTGACAGCAGCGAAGCTACTGACTCCGCTGACAGAAATTGACGCACCGCAGGTCACCATTGAAGACGGCCTGATTACCAGCATCGAGTCTCGCGGCGCCCTGGCGGTTCCGGAGGGAGCGCAACATCTCGACTATCCTGACGCCACATTGGTTCCGGGATATTTCGATGTCCACATTCACGGAGCCGTGGGCCACAATGCGATGGAGGGCACCGACGAGGCGTTCGATGCCATCGGAAAATTCCTGTCCACCTGCGGTGTTGCTGCCTACCTGCCGACCACTGTCACCGCGCCCATCGACATGACCCTGCGCTCGCTGGAAGGCATGGCGCAGCAAATCGAGCGAGCGGGCAGGGAGTCTGGGAATCGCGCCGGCGGTGCCAGGCCGCTCGGTATCCATCTGGAAGGCCCGTTTTTATCCCACAGCAAGCGTGGCGTGCAGCCGGCTGAATATCTGCAACCGCCGTCACTTGAATTGCTGCAGCGCTTCTGGGAAGCATCTGGCGGACACATTGTTTTGATGACTGTCGCGCCGGAGTTGCCGGAGGCCATCCCGTTGATTCAGGCAGCGGTTCGGCTTGGCATTCGCGTCAGCCTGGGACACAGCAATGCGACAACTCCTGAAGCCGAAGCCGGCGTCGCGGCGGGAGCTGTCAGCGCGACGCACACCTTTAATGCGATGCGGCCGATCGATCATCGCGAACCCGGTCTGCTGGGAGTTGTGCTGGACGAACCTCATCTCTACGCGGAATTAATCTGCGACGGCATCCACGTCGATCCGCTGCTGGTGCGCTTGTTTCACAAGGCCAAGACGCCCGATCGAGGCATCCTGGTCACCGACGGCATCTCCGCTACAGGAATGCCGGATGGGGTGTACAAGCTGGGCACGATGGATGTCACCGTGGCAGACGGAAAATGCACGTTTGAAGGAAAATTGGCGGGCAGCGTGTTGACCATGGACCGCGCGGTTCGCAACTTTGTGAAATTCACCAACACCACGTACGGTGTCGCCGCCCACTACGCCTCGGCAAATCCGGCGCACATGACAGGCTTCGGCGAAACCTATGGCGAGCTGGCACCGGGCCGCAAAGCCGACATCACCGTGCTGACGCCCACAGGTGATATTCGCAGCACTCTTCTGAACGGCCAGGTTGTCTCCGGTTAGAGCGCCGCGCGGAGCACGTGGAAAAACAGAGCTCGGCTTGAGCCGTGTGGAAGCGCGCGCATATAACGCGGGCTTCCACACTCAGTTTCATGCCTTCCTTTTTGGAATTGCCGGCAGACTGGCGGCTGCGATGGATTGTCCGACGCGGCGATTGGCTTCGTCAGGCAGCGCGATCGAAATGCGGGAGGCAAGCTCCGGAAAATCTGCGCGCAGCACTTCGCGGCTCCGCTCCAGAATAATTTCGCCGCCCAGCTCCTGTCGTCACTCTGCCCAGTATCAGCACGTGCTTCAATTCGTAGAAATCGGCGTAGTGCGCAACGGCGTAGCCGAGTGCGATGCCGATGGTTTCGTACACCTGCCGGGCCAGCGGATCGCCCGCGGCCATCTTCTTTTGCAGAACAATCAGACGCTGCGGCAGCGGCATATCCGGCGGAAACTCCATTCCGGCGTCGCAAGCGATGCGGTTCGAACCCTGCTGCGAGAAAAACTGCGCGCCGCAGCCAGTGTCGCCCGACCACTCTTCGAGGGGTCCGTTGGCCCGATAATCGATTGGAGCGAACGCCAGTTCGTTCAGCCAACTGGTGATGTTGCCTGCATGGTCGGCGTAGCCTGCGGCCGTGCTCGAGCCCAGCGCGATACCCAGCACCGGATTGTCCTTCAGCGACATGGAGCCGGCGAGTGCAGTCACTTCACCGTCGTTCACCACTTCCATGGGAACGCCCAGTTCTTCGCGAATCCGCACGAACAGCGATGAGATTTTTTCGAACTGGTCCTTCGGGACGCCGCGATAGAGCGAGCCGACGCGCACGCGGTTGTTGATCACAACGCCCGCTGCGCTGCCGCCCACCGCATCCAGACGCGGCATATGCGAAGCAGCGCGCTGGATGGAGTCCATCACGCCCCGGTAGTGATACTCGGGGTCCGATTGATTGCGCGGATCCCACACTACCTCTTCGCTGAACACTGTCTCGCCATCGACGACCGCGCTGGCCTTGCGGTCGCTGGCTCCCAGATCGAATCCGACGCGGCAGCCGTCCAGATGCCGGCCGAGCGGCACGGCGCTTTCCCTGGCTTCCGGAACAGCCTCGGCTGTGGTGACGACGACTTCAAACGTGTGCTCGTACACATCGCCCATGAACTGGTAGTCATATTTACGCGCGCCCGTGGGCGAATAGACCTGCTTGATGTGATTGCCGATTTCGGCTGGCCCGCCAACTGTAACCTTCCATCCGCCGCGCTGCCATAGCAGCATTTTCACGATGCGCTCGACGTACAGAAGCGTGGCTTCCAGGTGACCCGCATGGGGAGGAACCACCGTAGTCCGGAAGGTTGAAATCTCGCCGTTGCCGCGCTCGAGCGCCAGACGCAAGGGCACACCGCCGGATGCCGCAGCCAGTTCGCGGTACTTCCGCGAAAACAGTGAAGCCGGCAGAAAGCCCCGATCAAGGGGCGCAATAATTGCAGGATTGACTTCAATTCCAGCTACTTGTAGTCCCATGTTTCTCCTTAAGCCGAACGTGCGCGCCACAGCGCCCCCAGCACCGGGTCAACCGCTTCCGTTCGAATTCGTATTCCGGGAAGTTCCCGCCGGAGCCAGGCGATCATCGCCTCGCGCACCGGCGCAATCTGGCTCAAAATGCTGCCGGTAAATGCCACCTCCGGCAGCGCCGCGCCCTGGCTTTCCATTTTCTCCACTCGCTTCGCCGCCAGCACCGCATACATTCCTAAATAATTTCCGGCCTCCTGCAGAATGCGAACCGCATCCGCATCGCCGTGTTGCGCACACTCGACCACCACCGGTGTTAGCTTCGAAAATTCCGGTCCGGGAATGCGATTCGCCGCATCGACCAGGTGGCTGATACTTGGCAACTCCCACGCTTCCTGAACCTTTTTCATCAGCAGCGTCTCTTCATCGCGATCCAGCGCATCGAAGACGGCGCGAACCGCCCGCTTGCCGATCCAGCTTCCCGATCCCTCATCCGCCACCACCGGACCCCAGCCGCCCACGCGCGCCACTCGTCCGTCGCTGGCTCGCCCAATCACGTGAGATCCCGTCCCCGCCACGACGATCACGCCAGCGCCGCCGGAAAAAGCCGCGTCCAGCGCAATCGCTCCATCGCTCACCAGCAAAGTGTCGCCGCTCACGCGTGCGTGCAATTCCTTGCGAACCCAATGCTCGACACGGGGGACAGTGATGCCGGCCAGGCCGACGCAGGTGCGGGCGATCGAGTGGAGAGAGATGCCGGATTCTGCGGCAACGTCACGCAGCAAATCGTCTAGATTTTTTTCGGCGTCCTCTACCGGCCTGTGCAATATTTTGATGGTGCCACTGGAGGCGCGGGCGAGAATGTTGTCGTCGTCGGCCAACACACATCGCGTCCGCGTCGCTCCCGCATCCAGCCCTAGAAAATACGCCATGTCTTTCAGGATAAACGGAATTCTATTTGGGCCGCGGAATGGGCTGGCGCTTCCTCCAGCCGCCCCAATTGAAGTAGCGTCCGATAATGCCCTTCACGATCAGGTGATCGGTGGAGGCGGTCGCTCCCCAGCCCGCGCCAATGTTGATTTCCCACTTGGGGGAGACGAATAGGTTCACGACCGGAAAGAATTGCTGTTGCTGATAATGCAGCGGGACGAAGTGCCCGAACTCGCCATAATAGCCGTAATACTCCAGGCCAATGTTGTAGTACTTGTTCGGCTGATAGGTCAGAGTCGCGGCGGGTCCGAACGTCAATCCATGGGGAGAAACGTAGCGATAGTAGTACTGGATTTCCTGGGGAGTCGAACCCGGCGGCAATGAAACGGGATGGATACCCCAGTCCATAGTTCCGTTCACCGACCAGTACCACTTGCCCATCGACTTATCCACGATCGGCATAATCTGCCAGGACCAGGTGGGATTGGCATAGGCCGCTCGCGCATATCCAATTTCGTTCGACAGGCTAAGTCCTACCGGCAGACCCCAGCTGAGCGGAGCGCGCACCCGTGGACGAATGTGATCGCCGACCCACTGCACGCCATTGCCGTTGCGTTCCGAAGTGAAGATGTAGAACCCGACCTCTGACCAGTCAGTGATGCCCTGGGTCAGCTCAATGGTTTCGTGTTCCTGTCCTTGAGTCGGCAGCATTCCATATTGGGTTGTAGTGCTGCCCTCGACCGTGTAATTGCTATGCAATTCTGTCAACAGGGTCTTGGGTGCGATCGTTTCCGAGGGATATACCTGGATTTCATAGTTGTCCTGCGCATGCAGAAGTTTCGGCCCAGAAAAGGCAACGATCAGGACCAGCAGGCCGAGAAAGCAACGAATTTGAGCAGACGATCCATGCATTCCCAGGTTCACGTCTCTTAAATATTTAAGCATAATCAAACAGCATCATGAAGCCGGAATCCATGTGGTCTTGCTGGTGACAGTGGAACAAGGTCTTTCCGGGATGGTCTGCGGTGAAGGTCACTTCTGTTCTGGAACGGGTTGGCAACAGAACCACATCCTTTTTGATTCCTGATGTCGGCTTTCCATTCATCTTTCTTAATTCAAATGTGTGGCGATGGAGATGAACAGGGTGGATATCGTTGCTGTCGTTATCGAGCAGTAGACGGTAGCGAGTTCCATTGGTGAGTGAGATCTGCTTTGTTTTCGGCCACGATAGACCGTTGATCGTCCAATGGTCGAAGTCCCCATACCCTTCAAACTTCGATTGAAAGGTGAGAGGAATTTCCACTTCCCGCACGCCATCCTCCCCTCGCGGAGTCGCATCGGCGAATAATTCGTAGCGAAAATCCACGGCCAACGGAGCTTTCCATTGCGGCTCGCCGGATTGATTTGCGTACTCGACCACGATGCCCATGCCGGATTTTCGCATCGCGTCGTCGAGCTCGCCCAGAACCCAGACCCCAGGCTGATCCATCAGCACCACAGCATCGACGCGCTCCGCCGGCCCCAGCACCAGCGTATCGACGCGCGTGGGAGTTGGGACCGGGTTACCGTCGAGAGCCGTAACCAGAAATTGATGGCCCGTGAGCGCCAGGGTATGAGTCAGCGTGGCACTGGCATTCAGCACGCGGAAGAGCGTTCGCTCGCCTTGACGTACCCGAATCGGATCGCCAAAGCCAAGCATGCGCCCGTTGATGGTGGCGTGCTTGTACACCACCTGCTGAAATCCGTCGGCGGCTCCGCCGATATATCCGTCCCAATCATGCAGCGCCAGCAAAACCTCCTGGTCGTACCGCGCCGGATCGGAAGCAGGATCAATGATGAAAAATCCGAATTCTCCGCTGAACGTGGCACGCTCCAGGTGATGCCCCGCGTAGATGTGGGAGTGATACCAGCGGGTCCCGGCAGGTCGAGCCGTAAACGCCGATCGCACCACCCCGCCCCGTGGCGCGATCATGGGCGAGCCTTCTTCAGAAGCTCCGTCCGCAAGCGATGGAATGTGCAGGCCATGCCAGTGCACGATCTCCGGCACGGTGGTGTGGTTGACCACGTCGATTGCGACCGGCGCGCCTTCGCGAACGCGAATCAACGGTCCAGGAACCGTCCCATTCACTGCGGTGGTTTTGACAGTTTTTCCGGGAGCAATTTCCAGGTGGAGGGGAGCAATTTGGAGGGTATAGTCAGCGCTTGCCTGCGCCCACAGTTGCGGCGATCGGGCGAAAGTGGTCGCCGCCGCCAGGGCGCTCGAGCTCCGAAGAAAGTCTCTCCGATTCATGCATCCCATCCGGAGGGCCCAGGTTTCTGCAGATGGTTTGCGAGTGGGCCCGGCCTAAGCACAAAGGGCCTGCCAGGCAGACCCTTTGTCGAGTGTTCACGTTCGCCCACGGCGATTGGTTCGCTACGGGGTAATGCTCTGGACCGGGTGAGTTCCGTTCGCCGATACTGCAACGCAGTCCGGCAAGCCGCCCGCGGGGAAGGGACTGTTCAACACAGTCACCAACACGCCGGTGCTGGGATTCAGCTTGAAGCCCGTCACGGAGTTGTCCAGGTTATTCGCGGTATACAGATAGCGTCCATAGGCCGGTTCCAGCGCAATGCAAGTCGGTCCGGTGCCAGTTCCATACCCGGCGCCTGCGGTTGCTAGAGGATTGCCGGTCGAAGCCTGAATGTTATAGGCACGCACGTCGTTCGAATTGTAGTTGGTGACGTAGAGGAACTTTCCGCGCGGATCGACGACCATACCATACGGGAACAAGTCCGTCGGGAAAGGTCCATTCACCTGCGATTGCAAGGTTCCATCCGTCAGGATGTTGTAGGCAAGGATCAAATTTTGATATTGATCCGTCACGTAGACAAATCTTCCGGTCGGATCGCTGATGATCGCGCTGGGCTTGACGCCGGCCTGGAAATTGTTCGTTGCCAGCGGAGTCAGCACACCGGTGGAGTAATCCACGGAATAAGCGAAGACCGAGTGCGTACCCTGATCCGCCACGTAGAGGTAATTCACGAAGGCGGTCGCGGTCACTCCAATCGGCTGCGCACCAATCACGGGCGTTCCGATGGTAAAGCAGTTTCCATCATTTCCAGCGACAGGAGAACCAAGCGAACCATCCGACTGGTTGATGGGATAGACGGCGACGCAGCCCTGGGTGGGAACGGTGTTGCTCTGCAGCGGATTTAGATTCGGCGGGGCGACGCCGTTGTATCCGGGAGCATAGCTATCGACCACGAACAGGTACTTGCTGCTGGGGTCGATGGTCATGGAAATCGGATAGGTACCGGGGGTGTTATAGCTGTGCGCCTGGTAGAGCTTGCCATCGGTTCCAATGTTGAACTGGACCAAAGTATTGTCGACTTCATGAACGACATACAGCCATTTGCTGTTGTTGCTGGTCGAGGCAGCAATCGGAAACGCGCCACCCGATGGGAAGGGCGAATTCGCCGTCTGCGTAATGGCGCCCGACACGCTATCAATCGTATATGCGCTGATGCTGCCCTGCGAGCCCTGGGCCGTATTCAAGACATAGACAAACCCGAGCGTGAAACTTGGATTACAGGCCGTGATGCTCAATCCAAGAGCCAGCGATGCAACCAAGGCCAATGTGAGCCGGCCGTATTGACTCCACTTCATGCGATTCCTTTGTCCCCGGCTTTGGATACAGCAACGAGGATAGATTCCTTGCTTATACCTTGTGGGGTTGTTCCCGTTTGTATTGTAAAAGCGCCAAGCGGCTTTCTGCTAGCGCTCCACCGTAAAAGGCGGCTGATTGCAAAACTACTTTCTCCAGCCAGAGTGTCGCCAATTTGACCTTTGGAATCTCCATCGAGAGAAGCGGAAAAGGCCTCCCTCACAGAGGCCCCCACAATCCTTCATCCATTTCTTAGTACGTGCGACCTGAAACCACTGCGTAGGTTGGCTGCCCAACTGTAGTGAACGTGGTGCCCTTGAACATGCTGGACAACTGACCGTTGGTCGCACCCATAATGTGGCCGGTCACCGTATTGCTGTTGTGATCGGCGGTATACAGATACTGGTTGGTCGGATCAATCACCATCCAGATCGGTCCCGATCCGGTTGGAAATGGGTTGCTGCCGGAAGTCGAAACGGGTAGTGTGCTGCAACTGTCCATTCGCGGTGCTGATCGTAAAGGCTGAAATTGAACTGTTCGCCTGGGTGATGACGTTCGGCCCGTAATTCGCAACGTATAAGAACTGGGCGTTGGAATTCGATATGACTGCGTCCGGGTAAAGAGTTGTAGCAACATTCGGGATGGAAGCCACGTTGTTCGTCGGTCCACCCACGAGGCTCTGCAGGACGCCGCCGCTTCCAACCGTGAACGGCAGGATCCGGCCCGGAGTTCGCACCGAGTGCAGTATGTCGACGATGTAGACGTATTTTCCACCCGCCGCCAGTGCGATGGTGCTGGCCGCACCCGCCTGGATGCCCAGGGTCAGCGGCGCATTCTGGGTCAAGGTCAACTGACCGTTCGAGGTGTTAATCGCGTACAGGAAAACGTCCGGTGTCGTACATGCAACCGGTATCGGGGCGGTGACGCAAGCCGTCGGAGGGGTCACCAGGCTCGGGTTATAGGCCTGATCCAGAATATATAGGTAGCCGCTGGCGGTCACCATCTGCACCGGGTTGTAGTTCACGGTGAAATACGGCAGCTGCGTACCGTTGGTGTTGAACGTGTTCTGGTTGGTGATCAGCGTGAGCTTGCCGCTGCTGGGGTTGATAGCGAACACCGTAACATCGCCGCGGCCAGCATTCTGGTCGACCCCGTTAACAACGTCCGGCGGGGCCATCTGGTCGAGCACGTACAGGTAATTTCCTGCGGGGGCAATCGCAATTGCCACAGGATTGATGCCGGAGGTGAAGTAGGTGTGCTGGAACGCAATCACGCCGCCGCCGCCAATCGAATAAATGGATACGCTGCCCGATCCGGCCTGGCCGACCGTTCCCTGGCTCACGACCGCCAGATAGCGTCCACCCGGGATGACTGCTTCCTGCATCGGTGTGCCGCCGGCGTTCGAAAATGGCGAGCCTGTCACCGGCGTCAAGTATCCAAAGTCATGGTCAATTTTGTAAGCGCCAATCTGATTGAACTGCGCCCCGGTTACGTACATGTACCCGGTGGTGTAGACGCCGCAGCAAGTGATGCTCAGCCCCAAAACCACTGAACCAATCAAAGCCAGAGCGACACGGCTATACTTCCAAAACTTCATGTGTATCCTTCAACCTCTTGGTCTTGGGTGCGACGCAGAGGACTGCCAAAGCAGAATTTATATCTGGATTGCTTGCTCTCCAATTGTAAAAGCCTCGGCGTATTTGTGCCAGCGGACCCCAACTTTAAAACAATGACTCCACGCAGCCTGGGAAGGCTCGGGAGACGCCGTCCACCCTCGAACGATGGCCTGCACGGATGCAATGGGCTGAAGATTTGAACTGCGCCGACCAGTGGACTCTGCAAGCAGGGTGACGCGCGCCGTCGAAACGAGCGTTTCCCCTCACGTTATATTTCGCGCATGGGATCTCGCGAACGCGCTGCATCTCGTCCGCGAATTATGCGCTCTAGAAGATGTGCAAGCGGATGACTAGGTACTTCTTGGGGTTGGCGCGAACCGCCGCAAGCAGCTTCCGCATCTCGATCACTGCCTGATCGCTGTTGTTATAGAGCGATGGATCATGCAGCAGCTTGCCCACGGTGCCCTCGCCTGCGTCAGCACGATGCAGAATAGATTGCAGATCGGAGATGGTGAGGTTGACCTTGTTGCGGAAGGCCTCATCCTTCGCCATCATTCCAATCGTCCCTTTGCCCTCATTGATGTCGGCGATCAATCGGTTGGCATTCGCGGCAGTCTTGTTCACGTTGTTATACAACTCAGGATCTTTGACCAGCTTGCCCACCGTACCTTGACCGGCGTCAACCTGCTTCACAATGTCCTGCAGCCGCGCGACCGTATCATTGGCGCGCTTGTAGAGCTCGTCATCCGCGACCAATTTACCCAGGGTGCCTTGCCCGCGGTTGATCTTGGTAATGGTTCCCTGCAGCTCGGTGAGCGTGCCAACCGCGCGCTTGTAGAGACCAGGGTCGTTGATGAACAGGCCCAGAGAGCCTTTGCTTGTACCCAGAGCATCGGCCATAGTGTTCAACTTCGCCAGAATCACATTCACTTGCTTAATGGTCGTCTGACTGGACTTGATCACATCCGACAGGCTCGGCGTCTGCACTACAGGAACTTCATCGCCATTGGTCAGTGGAGGCCCGGTCGCGTGGGCGCTGTCCAGGTCAACGAAGGTATCTCCCAGCACGCCAGCCGTGGCCAGCGAAGCGGAGGTGTCGGTATGCAGCGCAGCTTTGTAGTTCAGCCCGAGACTCATGATCACTTCGACAGGAGTGACTTTGCGTCCGGGAACAATAATGATCTTCTTGACGGAGCCGATGGTCACACCCTGCAGGTTGACCGGCGCACCCGGCTTCAGCCCGGAAGCGTTCTCAAAGAAAGAGTGCACGACAATGTGGCGACTGAAGATTCCGCCCGTGCTGCCTGACATGAGAGAAATGAGCAGCGTAAGCGCAGCAAGGGCGACTATGACCAGGACGCCCACCTTCAATTGTGACCAACGAACCTCGTGCTGATTTGGCACAGCTTCTCCTGGTTAGAGCGGGTCGATCGGAAGGCAGGACGCAACCGCCGCGAGACTGAATACAGTCGAGCATAGCAGAGGAGTCGCCACATCCGAATGCCTGTTGAACTGCCAACGATGGATATAGATGCAGAATTTTATTTTTGGCTACGAAAATCAACGCGGATGCACCATTTTTTGTGCTGGTGAAACTGCACATTGCAAGGGTCGCGGCTCCGGCCTGCGTCAATCTTCTAAAATGACCTGCGCCAACGCGTCGCTGCGGGAGTGGGTAAGCGAAATGACGGCATTTCGAACACCCAGCGCGCGAGCGATGGCTTCGGCGCGGCCGTGAAACTGCAGTGTCGGACGGCCACTCGGGGTTCGAACCACCTCAATATCGCGCCACGCGACCCCGAAATGAATCCCAGTGCCCAAGGCTTTCGCGGCTGCTTCTTTGGCGGCAAAGCGGGCGGCGAAGCTCTCCGCGGCATTCTTTTTGCTGCGGCAATAGCGGATTTCCCCGGGCAGGTAAACGCGTTGGCAGAATCGGTCTCCATAGCGCGCCAGCGTCTCGGCAATGCGCGCAATTTCAATCATGTCCACGCCGCTGCCAACAATCATGGCTGCACGGTATCACATTGGCGAGGCCGAACGTACCCGCGACCGCCATTTCGACGGAGGCGTTGAGCCGGCTTCAACCCGCCTCCACCAGGCCATAATGGCGCTGCCAATGCGCTTTCAGATGGGCCCACACAATCTCCACCGAGGTGCGCGACATTTCTTTTTCGCCGCTCTCGACAAACCGCGCTGCTTCCATGCGCGCCAGTTCCAGCAGTTTTCGGTCGCGCAAAAGGTTGGCCACGCGAAAATCCGGCAGACCCGCCTGTCGCGTTCCAAAAAATTCTCCGGGACCTCGCAACGTCAGATCCAGTTCGGCCAACTCAAAACCATCCTGCGTGCGAACCATCGCATCCAGGCGCTCATCGGCCTGCGGCGTCACTCGTCCAGCCGTCATTAAAATGCAATACGAGCGGGCTGCACCCCGACCGACGCGACCGCGCAGCTGATGCAGTTGCGCCAGGCCAAACCGCTCCGCGTGCTCGATCACCATCACCGTGGCATTGGGCACATCCACTCCGACCTCAATCACCGTGGTCGCCACCAGAACATCCAGTTCGCCACGCTGAAATCGGCGCATCACAATTTCTTTTTCTTCCGCACCCAGCCGCCCGTGCAGCAGCCCAATGCGCAATCCCGCCAGATGCGTCGCGCGCAACTCTTCACACATCGCCACTGCGGATTTCAACGCCGGCTTCTCAAACAGCGACTCCGTTTTCGCCCGCGATTTGGTGCCCGCTTTTTTCTTCGCCGCCACCTTCGCTTTCGTTCCAGTCTTCGCCGAGCCTTCCTCGTCCGATACCGTCTCTGCATCCAGATCGTGAGCAAAATCGAGTTCCGGCTGATCGTCTTTGCTGCCTTCAATCACCGGGTAAACAATATAGGCCTGATGTCCAGCTTCCACCTGCTTGCGAACAAATCCCCACACTTCCTCCGCCCGCTCATCGACCACACGCCGCGTGACAATCGGCGTGCGCCCCGGCGGCAGCTCGTTCAACACGCTCACATCCAGATCGCCATAGAGCGTCAGCGCCAGCGTGCGCGGAATCGGCGTGGCCGTCATCACCAGCACATGCGGCTCGGCGGCATTCGGCTTCTTCATCAGGCGAAAGCGCTGCATCACGCCAAAGCGGTGCTGCTCATCGACCACCACCAGGCCAAGATTGGCGAACTCCACCTTCTCCTCAATCAGCGCGTGCGTCCCGATGACGAGATCCGCTTCACCGCGCACGATGCGGCCGCGATTCGTGCGCTTGCGATCCTCGTCCAGCGAGCCCGTCAGCAGCACCACGTTATAAGCGGGCTGCCGCTGCGACCGTTCCAGCAGCCGCCTCGCCGCCAGAAAATGCTGCGTCGCCAGAATTTCCGTGGGAGCCATCAGGGCTGCCTGGTAGCCATTCTCAATCGCGATAAAGGCAGCCTGCAGCGCCACGATGGTTTTGCCGGAGCCCACATCCCCTTGCAGCAATCGGCGCATCGGAGTGGGCTGCCGCAGATCCTGCACAATCTCCGATAACACCCGCTTCTGCGCCGCCGTGGGATGAAACGGCAGCACCTGCTTCAGCGCCTCGCGCACCCGAAGATCGGCGGCGAACGCCGGCCCCAGACGTTCCCGCATGCGTCGGCGTTTCAGCTCCAGCCCCAACTCCAGAAAAAACAGCTCTTCAAAGATGAGCCGCTGATGGGCCGGAGTGGCCGCGGCCTGCAACAGTCTCAGCCCGGTTCCGGCAGGCGGAAAATGCGCCGCTCGCAGCGCCTCTGCTCGCGACGGCAACTGCATCCGTTCGCACAACTCCACCGGCAGCGTTTCCGGCAGCGCATTCCCCATTTCCTCCAGCAGCCGATAAATCACACGCCGCAACCAGCGCGAACTTAGCTGCGTTCCGCCCAGCGATTCATACACCGGAACGATGCGGCCGACTTCCAGCAGGGTTTCTTCCGGATCATTCTCTCCGGGAAGAATTTCAATTTGCGGCTGAATCATTTTGAACGCGCCGGCTCGACTGCGCGAGGGTTCCACCTTGCCGTAGAGCGCCAGCATCTGGCCCAGTTGAAATTTGTCCTTGAGATACGTTCCGTGAAACCACATGCATTTCAGCGAGGAGATTCCCTGTCCCACCGTCATTTCAAAGATCGGCATGCGCCGGGTGCGCAGCAGAATCGTGCCGCGCACCTCGGCAATCACGCTGGCCATTTCGCCCGGGACAAGTTCGTTCAATGCGCGCGGATTGAGACGGTCCTCATAGCGAAACGGCAAGTGGTACAGCAAATCCTCCACGACGAGGATGTTCTTCTCTTTCAGTTTTTCGGCCACGCGCGGGCCGACACCTTTCACAAATTGGATGGGAGTATCGAGGGCGATCACATTCTGGATGCTACCAGCCGCCGCGCCCTCGCTCTCTGGAGTCCCGCTTGAGCGAACAAGGTAGACCCCGGACTTTAGTCCGGGGATTAGACGCGGCCGAACTGCGCCTTCAGGCGCTGAGGTTCGAAGGCTCAGCAGCCCACCTCAGAGCCTAAAGGCTCACGATAAAGATCCGGTTCCCCGAACTTTAGTCCGGGGTCTACCGCAACCTCAGTAGCGCATCTTCTTCAGATCCGCGATCATTCCTGGCCCGGTCGGCTTCCATCCCAGACGCTTCTGCGTCAGCGCGCTGGAGACGATCAGGTTCCTGCCGGCGAACATCGCCAGAAATCCGAAGTGGGCTGGCGCTTCCTCCGGAGACATACTCACCACCGGCACCTTCAAGCCCTGGCCAATCACTTCAGCAATCTCCCGCAACGGCACTCCCTCTTCCGCGACAGAGTTATATCGAGCGCCCGCTTCATTTTTCTCCAGAGCCAGTCTGTAGAGGCGGGCCGTATCGGTGATATGCGCCGCCGCCCAGCGATTGAGCCCATCACCGATGTAGGGCGAGACTCCCTTCTCGCGAGCGAGCGCGATCAGGTAAGTGACAAGCCCCTGCTTCACCGTGTCGTGAACCTGGGGAAGACGCACCACCGACGCGTTCACACCGCGCTCCACGAACGAGAGAGCCACCGGTTCCGAAACTCGCGGCAGCCCAGGTGAAGGAGGAACAGCCGGATCCTCTTCGGTTGCAGGACGCCCTTCCGCCAGCGCCGCGGCGCCGGCCGAAACCAGCAGAGGACGATGCGAACCTTCGAGCGCCGTGCCAAGCACCTCGATGGCGCGCTTGTCCAGTTCGCAGCTCTCCACGAACTTTGACCAGTCGTGCCGGAAGGCCGTGTGGATCACGCCATCCGACTTGGCGGCGCCCGTGCGCAGGCTTTCCAGATCTTCCAGATCGCCGCGATGCACCTCAGCACCCGCGCGGGTCAGCGACTCCGCACCCGCATCAGAACGAGTCAGCCCAAGAACCTGATGTCCCGCGCCGAGCAACTCTTTCACCACCGCCGAACCAATAAAACCTGTCGCGCCCGTAACAAATACACGCATATCTTTTCCTCCTATGCCGGTTGTGGATGCGCGTTGCTGCCGCAGCATCCGAAATTGACAAGCCCATGCGTACCCAATAAAACGGAGAGTGTCTCCGAATCCTTCTCTGAGTCTATAGATAAGCGGAGACTGTCTCCGGTTGCAAATATTTTTACTCATGGCTAAGAAAGCTGTAAAACCCGTCCCCGGAAAGTCGCGCCGAAAACCGCGGACAGACTCGCTGCGCAATCGCGAGCGCATTCTGCAGGTGGCAAAAGAGGCATTTACCCGCTTTGGCGCCAGCGCCAGCCTGGACGACATCGCCAAGCAGGCGGGCGTCGGACCCGGCACGCTGTATCGACACTTTCCCACACGCGATGCCCTGATCGAAGCGGTCTATCGCAGCGAAGTGGAAAAGCTGGCCGCCAAGGGTCGCAAATTTTCTGAAACTTTGCCGCCCATCGAGGCGTTGCGCGCCTGGATGTTGCTGTTCGTCGACCACATGGCCGCAAAACAGATCATCGCCCCCGCACTGAACAGCGTGGTGGGAGGTCCCTCGAGGCTCTACGAAGGTTCTCGCAGCCTGATCCACGGAGCCATGGATGCGCTGGTGAAACGCGCCATCAAAAGCGGCGACATTCGAAAAGATGTCGACGCCCTGGATTTGCTTCGCCCACTGATCGGCGTCTTTTTTGTTGACTCGGGTCCCACCTGGCAGCCCAGCGCCCGCAGGCTGGTCGACATCCTCATCACCGGCTCCCGCCCGGTGAAGTAGCGAAGCTCGTGTTGGCATTCACCCTTTTCCTCGGTCCCCGACTCGTCCGATCCGTGGAGCGCAATCACTTCCTAGAAGCCCATTTCTCGGTACTGATCTCTCGATGAGTTACTCGGCGATTTACCACCAAGCGACATGGACTCGACAAATCATAACTCTCCGAAGTTCACCGAATGTGTCTCGCGGGAGCTTGCCTCTTCCCAGAGAGGTCAACCATGGGATTTTCGACTGGTGTCACTTGGCCGAGGTTTTCCGAACGGGTGCATTGACCCGAACGAGGAAACGATCACCCCATTTCTGCATCGCTTGAATCAGTTCACGAAGCGATTCCCCGGCAGGTGACAGCGAGTACTCCACCTTCGGTGGAACGACTGGATAGACCTCACGGACTATTACCTCATCTCGCTCCAGTTCTCGAAGCTGGGCGGTGAGGATGCGGGGGCTCAGGTTCGGCTTCAGCTTCTGAAGCTGATTGAAGCGCAGCGTCCCATGTTGCATAAGGTGGTGGAGAATGAGCCCCTTCCACTTTCCCCCGACCACTTCTAAACAGGCCTCGACGCCGCAGCCGGTTTCCAGTTCGTATTCTTTGAAACGACGCTTCGTCACCGGCTGCTCCTCACTACACTATCTTTTTTGATAGTACATCACATATTTGTAAGTACCATTATTTCTGCATCTTAGAAGCTTCAGTCTTCATCTCTTTAGGGAGTCAGGATGTACCACCCAGAGGAAGCCAAATGCAGAAGACTGTTTTGCTGATCCATGCTCACCCAGAGCCTACGTCCCTAACACGCACGCTCGTGGAAGCCGCCAAGACAAGCTTGCTTGCGTCTGGACATCGCGTTCTCGAAAGCGATCTATACGCGATGAACTGGAAAGCGGTCTTCGATGCGGCTGACTTTCCTCAGCGAGTGAACGAGGACCGACTGTGCTTCGTCAGCGAATCCGGGAACGCATATGCGAAGCGCGCGCAAACTCAGGACGTGGAGGACGAACAGGCCAAGCTGCGCCAGGCAGACGCTATCGTCTTTCAATTTCCGATATGGTGGTTCAGCTTTCCGGCGATCCTGAAAGGCTGGGTTGACCGCGTCTTTGCGTACGGGTTGGCCTACGGATACAAGGATGCTGGGAATCAACACCGCTATGGAGAAGGCGGCTTTGCGGGCAAACGGGCACTGCTCTCCGTCACAGTTGGTGGTCCTTTTGAGGATTATGGTGCGCGCGGTATCAACGGTTCGCTAGAGCAGATCCTCTTTCCCATCACTCACGGAACCTTGTTCTTCTCCGGCATGGAAGTGCTGCCCACATTTGCCGTCTATGGCACCGGTCGTCTTAGCGAAGCAGAGACCGGGCTCGCTATAGAGGGACTGAACAATCGGCTCGATGGATTGTTCACCGATGCACCGATACCGTTTCGTGCCCAAAACAGCGGGGATTACCAGGATAAACATCAGCTTGCGGCGGAGATAGCTCCCGGACGAACCGGTATTGTTGCCCATCACGCAGAACCTGATCTCTTTGTTTGAGGTTCACACTGCATCTGAATCGGTCATCTTGTTTACTTGAGGCGCAGAGCAGAGCTAACGGGATCACGTGTCGGTTCCACCTCGATAGGTAAGTGAGGCCTTATTGTTTTTACGAAGCACGGGCGATGGTGGAAACTCAAATGGCGAGAGCAGGCCGATTCACTCATCGAGCAAGGTTTTGAACCAGCATCGCAACTTTACTCCCGGGAAACGCCCTTTGCGTCATTCACTTTCGGCTTGGTCGCCGATTTGGCAACATCCACATTGTTCTGACCCGCATTCACGCTGACACAACTCTTCACCACCACTGCCTTTTAGCCCTCCCCTAATGCTCCTTTGCTACACTGCGAACTACTGATTGAACCGCGCCCGCATGAATATTGTTGAGCTACATCAAATATCAAAAACCTACGACACTAAGGTGGCCGTCGATGCCTTGAGCCTGCAGATCGAGGCGGGCAAAATGTTCGGCCTGCTCGGCCCCAACGGCGCCGGCAAGACCTCGACCATCCGCATGATGATCGGGATCACGATGCCGGATTCCGGCTCGGTGTCGCTGTTCGGCCAGCCCTTCTCCCGCAAGAATCTGACTCGCGTCGGCTATCTGCCGGAAGAACGCGGCCTCTACAAGAAGATGAAGGTGATCGACCAGCTGGTGTTCCTGGGACAATTGCACGGACTGGATGCGGCGCAAGCCAATTCGCGCGCCCGCCAGTGGTGCGAGCGCCTTCAAATCCTGGACGCGATCGACTTGAAGACCGAAGAGCTGTCCAAAGGCATGCAGCAGAAAATTCAGTTCATCTCCACGCTATTGCACGAACCAGCGCTGATCATTATGGATGAGCCCTTCTCCGGCCTGGATCCGGTGAACACGCAGTTGCTGCAGGAGACGTTGCTGGAGCTGAAAAACGCGGGCAAGGCGATCCTGTTCTCCACCCATCGCATGGATCAGGTGGAAAAGTTGTGCGACTCCATTTGCCTGGTCGACGGCGGCAAGGCGGTTCTGTCCGGCGGCATGCGCGAACTGAAATCTCGCTATCCACGCAATCATGTCGTGATCGATTTTGAAGGCGACAATTCCTTCGTGAATCATCCTGCGGTCAAGGAATACAAAGCCTACGCCGGCCACGTTGAGATTGAGCTGCGCGATGGCGCGGACGCGCAGGACCTGCTGCGAACGGCTTTTCAGAACGCGAAGATTTACAAGTTTGAGTTGATCGAGCCATCCCTGGAAGAAATCTTTATCCAAACCGTTGGGAGGCGCGTCGATGCGTGAAGCCCTGCTAGTCGCCAAACGAGAATATCTGGAGCGGATCCGCAGCAAGGCTTTCCGCATCAGCACCGTTTTGATCCCGCTGGTATTTGCCGCCATCTTCGGCATGGGCGCGTTCTCCGGCAAAATGGCCAGCGGACCGCGGAGCATCGTGGTCGCGTCGAATGATCCGGTGCTGGCTGAGTCCACTCGAACAGAATTATTGCGGGTGCCCACAGGAAAAGACGATGCCAGGGGCGGCCAAAACGGAATGGCTCCGCAGCTTCATGTGCAGGTGCAAGCTCCCGTGACGGAAAGCGATCTGACGGCGCTGAATCACCAGGTGGAGTCGAAGGCAATCGACGGATATCTGTGGTTGAATGTGCAGCCCGGGCAAGCCGTGCCAGACGCGACGTACGTTTCTCGCGGCACTGCGGACGTTTTCCGCGCCGGCGAAATGCAGTCCGCTATTGGCGATGCGCTGGTGCGCGAAGCGCTGATGAACCACGGCGTGGCCAGCAGCCAGGCAGATGGTTTGCTGCATGACGTCGACCTGAAAACCAGGCAGGTGAAAAACGGTCAAGCGTTGGCCGCCGACGCCAGCAAGAGTTTCTGGGGCGCCTACATCATGGCGTTCATCTTGTATTTCGCCGTCGTGTTTTACGGAATGAATGTGGCCCATTCGGTGGTCGCGGAGAAGACATCCCGCGTATTCGAAGTATTATTGGCGACTGCGAAGCCAGAAGCCCTGATGGCGGGCAAGCTGATGGGAGTAGGCGCAGCCGGACTGACGCAAATGGGTGTCTGGATCACAGCCGTACTGCTTCTGAGTGCGTCGGCCTTCGGCGCCGAACTGGGCCAGGGCGGTCTGGCGGCGTATGGCGTGACGCCCATCCAACTGGTCTTCCTCGTTCTTTATTTTCTGCTCGGCTTTTTCTTCTACAGTGCGCTCAGCGCCGGCTTTGGCGCCACCGTCAGCCAGGAGTCTGAAGTGCAGCAGTTCAGCATGGTGCTGGTGATGCCGCAACTAGCAGGCCTGGTGTTGATGCCGTACATCCTCGGCAACCCATCGGCGTGGCCGGTCGTGTTGCTGTCGCTGTTCGCACCCTGCACTCCCATTGTGATGTGCCTGCGCATGTCGGCAATGGCGGTTCCGTGGTGGCAACTGGCGCTGTCGGTCATCCTGATGGTGGCCGCGACCTACGGCGTGCTCTGGATAGCGTCGCGCATCTATCGCGTCGGGATCCTTATGTATGGTAAACGACCGACCTTGCCGGAAATGATCCGCTGGCTGTCGTACAGCTAGCGCCTATTTACGCAAGGCAGACTTTTCCTGCGTCCCGAGCCTCGCCAATTCCGCAAATTTCAGGTTAGAATTCCACCCAAGCTGATTGTGGCGGGTGGGACTACATGAACATTTTGCTATTGTCGATGCCGGATTCGTTTGAGCACATGCCCTCAATCGTGATCCGGATGCCCAACGGAGCGTTGACGTCACTTGCCGGCAACGTAGATGAACATCACAACGTAGCCGTCGCCGACTTGATCCTTTGCCAGCGAAGCGTTCGCAAGACCGTCACGCGCTTGCTGGAGGAGCATGATCCGCAGCTGGTCGGGCTGTCTACGATGACGTTCCAGCGCCGCACCGCGGAACGCATCATCCATCTGATTCGCGAGTTGAAGCCTAACGCGAAGATTGTTGTCGGCGGATATGATCCCAGCCTCGCGTCTGAGGCCTACCTTCACATGCCCATCGATTTCATCGTGCGCGGCGAAGGAGAGATCGCCTTGCGCGAGCTGACACGCGCCCTGGAAAAAAACAGCGATATGCACTTTATCTCTGGCCTGTCGCATCGCCAAGCAGGCAAGTGGATTCATAATCCGCAGCGCGCCCCGCTCAGTCTCGAAAGTGAGGAGATTCGCCTGCCCAATAGAAGCGCCCGCGTACTTGACGGGTACACCATGCTGGGGCGCCAGGTGGATGTCATCGAAACCTCCCGCGGCTGCACCTTCGACTGCAGTTTCTGCTCCATCATTGAAATGCGTGGCCGCAATTTTCACACCTACTCGTTTGACCGTGTGATCGCGGACATTCGCGATGCAAAGGAACACGGCGCGCGCACGCTCTTCATCGTCGATGACAACATCACGTTGAACGTGCACCGTTTCGAGGCGCTGTGTAATGCCATCATCGATGCCGGACTGAATACGATCGACTATTTTCTGCAGGGCATGACTTCAGCCATGGCCAACCATGGAGAGAAACTGGCCCCGCTGATGAAGCGCGCCGGGTTCCGCTATGTGTTTCTGGGCATAGAAAACATTCTGGAGAGCGACTTAAAGCTGCTGCAAGCGAGTGCGAAAAATACGGCCCGCAGCAACGGACACTCGACCGGTAACGCGACGCTGCAGGCGATCGAAAATCTGCATCGCAATGGGATTTATGTTGTGGGTGGGCTGATTGTCGGCAGTCCCGGCGATACGGTCGAGTCAATCGAAGCGAATCTGGACTTTGCCCGCAAGTATGTCGACTGGCCCTACATTCAGCATCCCACCCCCTACCCTCGTACGCCGATGACAGATGATTTTCGTAAACGCGGCCTGATTGAGCACGAGCGATTTGAAGAGTACGACGGCACGACTTCCGTTGTGAAGAATGAGTATCTCTCCGCGGACGAGATTGAATACTTACGCTGGAAAGCGGAACGTGGGATGAAGACGCGGCACCTTCCTACCGTATTGCGACACGACCCGTGGTTCGTTATGCGCAATATGCTGGCGATGGCAGCGAATACATATCGCGGCTCGAAGCTGCGCACGGTGCTGGGACTGGAAGACGATCATCAGGCCTTCGCGCGCTACAAGCAGATCCGTCGGCAAGAGCGCGAATACGTCTGATTTCGGATCTGCCGACTCGCCGCAGTTTGAATCGCGCATCGTCTTTCCAGTATGCGAACAAATCTGACGTGATTTACCACCATTCGAAGAACCGTCGGCGGCCACTCTTAAGGTTTAAAGCGAAACCTCGACGTCATTGAACATCAAGCTGCCATTCTCCTGCATCCAAGAAATTTATCTGGGTTGAATTCGCCGGGGGTTTCGGGGAGTCGTTCGCTCGCCTTGACGCACCGTTGCGGAATCGACGCGTTTTCACAGGGGAGCGAGAGATTTGAATGCGGCACAACGAGATGCGGCGGTGACGCAAACTAGTGCTGCTCCCGGAAGGAACGCGCCATCTTTTCAGCACAGCAATTTGCTTCGCACCATTCTTTTATCTCTATTCTTCGTTCTCGTGTTCGGCAGCGCGGGCCTGTTGGCTCAGACCTTGAAATATTCAAAGCCACCGGATGCGAAGAATGGCGAACGCATCTACAAAAACGGCTGCATCGCGTGTCATGGAACCACCGGCAATGGCGCGCCTATGACCAGCACCGAGTTCAAGCGGCCTGACACGTTTCCTGATTTCTCCAACTGCAGCCAGACGACGCCGGAACCGAACATCGCATGGAAAGCCGTCATTGTGTACGGCGGTCCCGCGCGCGGTTTCTCGCAGATCATGCCCTCATTTGGCGAATTGCTTTCTTCGCCGGAGATCGACGACGTCATCGCCTACATGCGCAACTTCTGTACCCAAAAAGGCTGGCCGCGCGGAGAGTTGAACCTGCCGCGAGCGCTGGTGACGGAGAAGGCTTTTCCTGAAAAAGAATTCGTCGTCTCGACCGCGCTGAACGCCAGCGGCGCTCCGGGTTTCACCACCGACTTTATTCACGAGCAGGCATTTGGAAAAAAGAACCAGCTGGAAGTGGATGTGCCCTGGAACATGCAGGACCAGAATCACAACTGGAATAGCGGTATCGGTGACATTACGTTTGGCGTGAAGCGCGTGATGTTTTCAAGCCTGCGCACAGGCTCGATTCTGGCGCTGCAGGCCGGCATCCTTCCGCCCACAGGAAACAGCAAGCGCGGATTCGGCGCCGGCACTACAACCTTCGAGCCGTTTGCGTCCTTTGACCAGCTTTTTCCGACGAATACTTTCTTCCAATTTCAGATGGGAGCCGAAATCCCCTTCGACCAGAAGGTCTCCCCGCAAAGCCTTTTTGGTTATGCAACCGTGGGCCAAACCCTTGCCGGCCAGCACAGGCTGGGACGCGAGTGGTCACCCATGGTGGAATTTCTGACGACGCGCGACTTGACCAACGAAGCCAAAACAGATTTTGATGTTCTGCCGGAGATGCAAGTCACCCTGAGCCGCCGCCAACATGTTCGCGCAGCTCTGGGAGTTCGGGCCCCAGTTACCAACACAGCCGATCGCACCCCGCAGGTAGTTTTCTATGTCTTGTGGGATTGGGCGGATGGCAAGTTATGGGAGGGCTGGTAGATGAGAGCCAGGTTCCTATGGATTGCCGGACTGATGCCGATCCTGCTGCTGGCGCTGGCTGCAGTGAAAAGCCGCGGGGTACATGCGCAATCGAACCCGCACCCAAAGACGGAGTTTCACACCTCGGATCGCTGTGTCGCTGCCATAACGGATTGAAGACCAGTTCTGGCGAAGACATTTCGATCGGCTTTCAATGGAGAGCCAGCATCATGGCCAACGCCGGTCGCGATCCGTATTGGCAAGCCAGCGTGCGCCGAGAATCCATCGATCACCCGCAAGGAAAATCCGCAATTGAAGATGAGTGCTCGACCTGTCATATGCCCATCTCGCATTTGGTGGAAGAGGCCGCAGGACACCCGGCGGAAGTGTTTGCCCATCTGCCGCTCTCCGCGAAACACAAGGGCAACAAGCAGGCAGCCGATGGAGTGTCGTGTTCGATTTGCCATCAAATTGAAGCGACTCGGCCTGGGCACGCCTTCGAGCTTCGACGGCCATTTCGTTGTTGCGGGCTTCAACAAAAACCAGCTGCGTCCCGAGTACGGCCCGTTCGTGATTGATAACGGCCACCAGCGCGTCATGCTGTCCTCCACCGGAGGTTTCATTCCGCAGGAAGCTCCTCAGATTCGCGACGCGGCTTTGTGCGGCAGCTGCCACACTCTCTATACCAAAGCGCTGGGACCGGGCGGAAAACAGGTTGGCACGTTGCCGGAACAGATGCCGTACCTGGAGTGGCTGCACAGTGACTATCGCTACAAACGCACCTGCCAGTCGTGCCATATGCCGGAGGTGCATGAAGCAGTGCGGATCACCGCGGTCTACGGTCAGCCTAGAGAAGGCATGCATCGGCACGAATTCGTCGGCGGAAATTTTCTGATGGAGAGGATGCTGCGCGACCATAGCAGCGATCTCGATGTGCAGGCTCCTGCCGGCAGAACTGACTGCGGCCGCTCAACGAGCCGTCAACCTGATACAAACGCAATCCGCGCAGGTCGAGTATTCCGCATGTGCAATCCACGCCGAAGGGATTGGCGTTCGACGTGATGGTGGTGAATCTTACAGGTCACAAATTTCCTACCGCATATCCCTCGCGCAGAGTGTGGCTGCACGTAGTGGTGCGCGATCGGAACGGCAACAAGGTTTTCGAATCCGGTGCGCTCAATCCTGACGGGTCTATTGTCGGCAATGACAATGACGCCGACCCAACCCGCTACGAGCCTCACTATCGGGAGATCACCAATCCGCAGCAAGTGGAAATCTTCGAGCCAATCCTGAAGGATGAGCACGGACACGTCACCACAGGCTTGCTGTCCGCCGTTGGATATCTGAAAGACAATCGCCTGTTGCCGGACGGCTTTGACAAACAAACCGCAGTCAAAGATATCGCTGTTGTCGGCAACGCGGCCACGGATCCGAACTTTACAGATAAGGGGAGCCGGATTCGCTACGTGGTTGACGTTGGCCGCGCCACCGGACCGTTCCAGGTGCAAGCGGAATTGTGGTATCAGCCGATCGGATTTCGATGGGCCCATAACCTGGCGCCCTATAAGGCCGCTGAGCCGCAGCGTTTCGTTTCCTATTACGAGTCGGCGTCCGGACAGTCGGCTGTCATCGTTGCAAAAGCCGAAGTGACCCACTGAACGACGCTGATGCGACAGGCCGACCGCTCCCTTCGAATGTGTGGCGCATTGGCTATGCCATACTCGGACATGCTGCTTCGGCCGCCCAACCCGAGGATGCAATGGCTGTGGCTGGCGTGCATGTGCGCTCGTGGCAGGCGGCCTATCGCAACATTCTTCCTGACGACTATCTGAATCAACTTCGCCCTGAAGATCGAGCTGCCGTGTACGACTTTGCGACGCGCGATCCCTTGAAGCCCAAGACGATCGTAGCGGTTGAAGAAGCGTGTGAGCCCGGCGATCCGTGGATTCGCAACCACCATGCCTGTGACAGATTCAGACATGCCGGGTTGTGGTGAGCTAGGCGCGCTCTATGTGGACCCGCAACATTGGGGCCACGGTGTCGGGGTGGCGCTGCTCTTGGCGGCTCGCGAGCAGATGTGGCAGCAGGGATTTCGCAAAGCAATTCTCTGGGTGCTGACGGGAAATGTACGTGCCGAGCGCTTCTATCAACGCGACGGCTGGACCCGTGATGGCGTAACTCGCAAAGCCACTGTCTGGGGCATTGAAGTGGATGAAATTCGCTATGCGCGTGAATTGTCCGCTCCATCGCTAGCCACTCCAGATGAACTGTAGAACCCCGTCGCGGCAGAAGTATCGAACCTCAAAATTTGTTCAGGAATGCGAGCCTGGGTTGCCCGACCCCGCTTTGCAGAGCGCCTGCGACCGTCATCATCTTGTAGAAGCATCAACAATATCAACGAAATTCGTCGGCCTCTGAGCAACGAGAAGGCCAAATTCCACAACTAATTGGATGAATGGCCCGAAAGCGTTCGGGTCGCCCTTTTCTCAGGATGCCTTGGGGCCTGCCGGTGCAACATCGCCGATCCGCAGAAGCCGCTCTCCCGCAGTAATGCAAGCAATCTGTGAAAAGCAAACCCCCATATAGCAGTTCAAAAAAATAGGAGTACGAAAATGAAACACGAATCAAAAAGTATGACGAAGGTGTTTGCGATTGCGAGTCTCGCCGCTGGACTCGTCATTGCGGGTTGCAACAGCAACCCAAAGTATCCGGATTCGAAAGAAGCTGTGAACAATTCGCTGACCCAGAATAATCTGGGTGCCATCAACGTTTCGCAGGACCAGAGCAAGGGTGTAATCACGTTGACGGGAACGGTGCCGTCGGACAGCCAGAAGTCGCAGGCGGAATCCGTCGCCAAGCAGGCAGCGCCGAACTACACCATCGCGGATGAAATTGCAGTCGTGCCTCCGCAGAACGCCGACGCAACCAAAGCCGCGAATTCCGATACCGACGATGCCATTGAAGACAGCTTCAAGGCAGACCTGAAGAAGCACCGCAACCTGGACGACCAGGATATTTCAGTCAAGGCAAAGAATGGTGCACTGGTATTGACCGGAAGCGTCAAGACCGAGTCCCAGAAGCGTGAGGCCGAGCGTCTGGCCAAGCATGTTCCGAATGTGCAGCAAGTGGTGAATGAGATTGAAGTGAAGCCGAGCAAACATTCCACCGCCAGCTAAAGGATTTTTTTGAGTCCCTTCCCTGGAACAGCAGAAAGCGAGCCGAAACATTGGCTCGCTTTCTAATTTCTGATTCGATCTGCTTGTTCACCTGGCAGCGTCAGGCCGACAGCGACTCCTGCTTCCACGCGATCCCACCCAATCGATACAAATATCCCCGCTCCAGTTCGTAGTGGCTGCTCACCTCTTGCAGCAAATCCTGCATCTCCTGAAAGGTAAAAGCCTGACGTACAGATGCCGGACCGTCGTGCCGTGACAGCCGGCTTGGATCCATAAACCGGTACAGGTGAGACAGAAAATAGTTCACGCGCTTTCTCTCCACATCGTTGATCAGGACTGCAACGCGGGAAACACGCAACGCTTCCCGCAGAAAAGCCCGTGCCTCTTCAACACTTAAATGGTGGAGGAACAGACAGCAGGACACGATGTCGACGCTGTTGTCCGGCATTTCCAGCTCCAGCGCGTCGCCGGTCATCAATGTCGGAGGATGCAGATCTCTATGCCAGTTATGGCTCTGCGGCAGATGTTTCGCGCATCGATCCAGCAGGGAAATCTCCAGCGAGACGTTTTGCTTCTTCAACATCAGCGATGCCGCCTGCAAAACGTCCGCGTAGCCGGAAGCGACCTCTAAAACCTGTAATTTCTTTATGTTGAACTTTGAGCAGACGCGCTGGAACAGCCGCTTATGCATCCTGTGTCCGCCGTAAAACCGATTGACCCGCCCGATCGCTCCCAAGGCACAGGCGACCTCCGCTCCAGACCAATGATCACTGTCCAGAAGTTCTTGTTTTTGTATCCGTTCCATTTCTAAATCGCTCCGAGCCAGTGGTAAACGCCTCCGCAATCATCGCAGACTTCGCCCATTCCTGCTCGAATTTCTTGGTATCGAACTCGGTACACAGGATGAAGGATTCATCCCGATTCCATAGAATAGAAGGTATGAATTGGCGCCCCTGGTTTCGCGCAGGTCTTCCTGCGGTTACGATGCTGGTCCTGGCTTCATCGTTTGCTTCTGCTGCCACCGCTCCTTTTGATCTGCCCGGACCGCGGCTGGAAATTCGAATTACGCGTGCCGGCAGAAGTCTGCCGATTTCCCAGGTGCCCAACCTGCAGGCCGGCGACGAGATGTGGCTGCATCCCGATCTACCTGCCAATGAATCCATTCACTACTTGCTGATTCCGGTGTTTCTCCGGGGATCTTTGAATCCACCGCCAGAAGACTGGTTCACCAAGGTCGAAGCCTGGAAGCCGCAGGTACAACGCGACGGGGTCAACATCCATGTTCCAGACGGAGCCCTGGAAGCATTGATTTTCTGGGCGCCGGACACGGGCGGCGGTTTCACCACTGTCCGAACTGCAGTGCGCTCGCGGCCCGGAGTCTTTGTGCGTGCCGCACAGGACCTGTATGCCGCCGACCTGACCCGCTCACGCCTGGACTCCTTTATTGATTCGGTGAAGAAGATCTCGAATACGGATCCGACTCGGCTTCAAGCACGCTCCAAGTTGCTGGCGCAAACGCTCTATTTGAAGATCAACACCGCGTGTTTCGACTTGGCCCCCGAGCAACAGGAGGCCTGCCTGATCGAGAACCCAGACAACCTGGTGCTGAATGATGCTCAGAGCCAATCGATGGTCACGGCTCTGACTTCTGGCGCAGCCAGCGACATGATCAATCAAATCAGCGCCTCCACAGCTGCCGGTGGCGGCATGTACAGCCCCTACGTCGGTGCGGTGGTGGATATGGTGCGCATTATGGGCAGCCTGCATACTGCGCAATACGCCTACATCCCGGCACTGTCTGTGAATGACGACGGCGCGATTCAATTAAAACTGAGCAGCCCTCCATCTTTCAGCAATCCAAAATCCGTGATGGTGGCGAGTTTGCCGCCCGTGGCACCGGTGCATTTCCCCATGCTTCGAGCCGTCCATCCCGAGGAACTTCTCTGCCTGGAACGACCCAAGCTGGTCCTGTCGGTCGAGGGAGCTCCGCTGGTTTTTTCCACAAACTATGCGCACGATCTGGTCTTGCACGTTCAGGATTCCGCGGGCCACTCGGTAGACCTGCCCGCGACCGCCAATGCTGAGAGGGGCGGCTTTGTGGTGGATGCTCGCGCGCTGCAGGACTCGAGCGTCAGTGGCACTGTGACCGGCAAACTGCGTGGCGAGTGGGGCTTCGATCCATGGGACGGACCGGACTTCGCCTTCACCAATTCTCGTCCGCAGGAATGGACGTTTGCCGCGGGCGAAACGAGCGCCGTAACCGCAGCCGACAAAATATCGTTGCACCTGCAAGCGGACAGCGTGGTGTGCGTTCAGGCAGTCACCATCGACACCCCGCAGGGGAAGACGGAAAAAACGACCATCACCCGCACTCCGCCCCGACTGATGGAAGTAAATCTGCCTGTGACCAAAACGTCGCAGGGTGTGTATACGCTGATGGTTTCTGAATATGGCCAGGCCAAGCCTGAAAAGGTGCCAGTCCACGTGTATCCGCCCTCCGCTGAGGTCAGCGGGTTAATGCTTCACGCCGGAGACGATCAGGCCGTGATGACGGGAACGCATTTGCAAGAAGTGACCACCGTCGACATGTCTGGAACCATTTTTCATGCTGGCGCTCTGAAACACACCGGCACTGAGGACAAGCTGCAGTTGAAGACCTCGACAAATCTTGCCGGCTCGAAGGTTTTTGTCGAAGATGCAACCATAACCGCCCATGTTCATTTGAAAGATGGCCGAGTGTTAGACACCCCGGTGACGATTGCACCCTCCCGTCCTCAGGTGGAGTTGTTGAGCAAGAGCATCTCCGTCACCCCCGGCGGTAGTTCCGCGTTCATCCATTTAGGCAACGATAATGATTTGCCGCAGTACGGTCACCTCAACTTCTTTTTGAAGTCCACGGCGCCGCCGCAATTTCCGCGAGACCAAACGATTGAGGTGGGTGGAGCTGACGGCGGGTTTGTCACCTCGCTCACCCTGGCCAATAATTCGCTGACATTGCAGGACGCGCAAACCGTCTTCGCCACCCTCGATCCTGCCAAAGCCTTCGGTGCGTCAGCCTTCGGGCCTCTGCGGTTCCGTCCAGTGACCGCCGCCGGAGTACCGGGAGATTGGCAGCCGCTGGCGAACCTGGTGCGTTTGCCGGAACTGAAGCATGTGGATTGCCCGTCCAATCCGGCGGACTTGTGCACGCTCACCGGCGACAACTTGTTCCTGATCGATTCGATCGCGGCCTCTCCGCAATTTGCGCATCCGACCAGCGTGCCCATGGGATTTGCCGGCAACACCATGAAAGTCCCGCGGCCGAATGGGACGACTCTCTACCTGAAGTTGCGCGACGATCCCTCGACCGTGGACCTGGTTTCGCTGCCGGTCATGCCCGCAGCCGACCAGAATTAGCGCCGATTCGCCAGGACAGTTGACGCCGGCTCCAGCGGCGCGGTCGAAACCATCGTGACCCGGGAAATATCTGCCCGGGCCCATATTTCACCCGCACGCTGCTACCCTTAAGCTATGGCAGACTTCAAATCCATTGCCGAGATGATGCAAAGCTGCGCCGACCGCGCCGTAAAGATCGCGCACGACCGCTTTGGGTTTGAGCTCGATTACTCCGAGGAAAGCCTCAAGTCGCTGGAGACAATCCTGGCCGGCGTCGGCAGCGATCTAAATCTATTGGAAAATGAGCAGGTTGAAGAGCAGGTGAAGTTGTGGGGCGGCTACCTGGGCGAAGTGGTGCGTCGCTACTGGAATGGCGGCTGGGATCTGATCCAATATCCCGGCGGCGTAGCTGCGGTGCCGACTTTACTCGTATCAGGATCGCAACTCTATCCGCTGATGAAGATCTACCGCCGGTTGACCATGGGTGACCAGGAGAATATCTGGGAGTTTTATCAGCGAATCCGGAACCATCTTTCCACCGTACATCCCTTAGACGGATCCCGCGACGCAGCGGACACGCAGTAGCCCCGCGCCAAGCGGCTTCGACCCTTCCGATCACGACTTTCATGGACGCAATGCGGCTTCGGTCCTTGAGCAACGAGCGGTGCGCGATTGTGCGACAATACGATTGAGTAGACTAGGCAGGCGACTGACAAGCCTGCGGGAGAACAAGTATGGGTGACCTATTACAGCCCTGGCATCTGGTAGTGATTCTGGTGGTAGCGCTTCTGATCTTTGGACCGAGCAAGCTTCCCGGCCTGGGCAAAGGCCTCGGCGAAGGCATCAAGGGATTTAAAGAGGGCATCAAGGGCATCGGTAACTCCGACGACGCCGATAAAACGGATACCACCAAGACGACGCCTGAAGTGAAGTAGTTTCCCCGAAGCGACAACCTGACCCTCCGGAAAACATCCGTTGGAAATTTCTGGTTCAATCCGGTCTTCGATTTCCGTGCAAGAGCCGCCTATTTTTCGTGCGGCTTTTCGCATTTCAAGCTAAGTAGAACTGTTCCACTGATTTGCATTTTTGGTTTTCGAATTGTCAGGACATAAGAACGATGGAATTTGACCTGGTCCTACTGCACCCTCCGAGTTTCTACGACTTCCGAAAGAACAATCAGTTTCGCGGCCCCATCAGCGATGTGGTTCCCTCCAGCTCTGTCTTCGACATGTATCCCATCGGCTTCACCAGCATCGCTGGATACCTGGAGCGTTTCGGACATCGCGTCAAGATCGTCAACCTGGCCGCCCGCATGGTGCACAACAAACGGTTCGACGTTGAAAAGAAGATTCGCGGGCTAAAGTCGGCTGCTTTCGGCATTTCCCTGCACTGGTTGCCACATGCCCAGGGAAGCATCGAGATTGCCAAGCTGGTGAAGAAATATCATCCTGACGTGCCCGTCATTTTCGGCGGTCTCTCCTCCACCTATTACCATCGCGAACTGATGCAGCACGATTGCGTCGATTTCGTCATGCGCGGCGACTCCACCGAAAGTTCCATGTTGACGCTGATCGATGAGATCAAGTCCGGAGCCGTGGATTTTTCCACGGTGCCCAACCTGACCTGGAAGCGCGATGGAAAAGTGTTTGTGAATCCCATCGGGCCGCCGCCCGCGAATCTCGACGACATCGACATTCCCGACTATCGCTACGCGATGCGATCGGTATTTCAATATCACAGCCTGCTGGATGCGCTCCCCTACGAGGGGTGGCTCAGCTATCCGCTCAGCGCGTTGCTCACCATGCGCGGATGCACGCAGGATTGCGCTCTCTGCGGTGGCTCGCGCAGCGCCTACTCTTTCAACTGCGCACGCACCAAGCCCTCCATGCGCTCGCCTGCAAAGCTCATGCAGGACATCGAATGCATCCAGCGCTTCTGTCGCACGCCCATCTTTGTGATTGGCGACATTCGCCAGGGCGGAACAAAGTATGTCGATGAATTTCTGGAACGCGTCTGCGCTCTTCGCCCCACCAACGAGCTGGTCTTCGAGTTGTTCTGGGGCGCGGACGACGATTTCTTTGAAAAAGTGGAGCGCACCGTCCGCAAGTACAGCCTGGAGATTACGCTGGAAAGCGCGGACGAAGATGTGCGCCGCAAGAATGGAAAATTCCCCTGCACCAATCAAGAAATTATTCAGCTGGTGCGATCCGCACTCAACCATGGCTGCCGAAAGCTCGACATCTTTTTTATGGTCGGGCTGCCCCATCAAACCTACGAGAGCGCGATGCGCAACATCGATTTCTGCGAAGAGATTCATCGCGCCTGCGATTACGACAAACGCCTGTGCTATTTCGTCGCACCGTTAGCGCCATTTCTCGATCCTGCCAGCCGCGCCTTTGAACATCCGGAACAGTTCGGCCTGAAGCGGCTTGCCGATACGCTGCAGGATCACATCCGACATTTTTCCGCGCCGTCGTGGGAGTTCATTCTGAACTATGAAACGGATTTGCTGACGCGCGAGCAAATCGTCAAAACCATGTACGCCAGCCTGGATAAGCTGAACAACTTCAAACTGCAATATGGCCTGATCGCGCCCGATGTGCACGCACAGGATTGCCGGAGAAATTGTCGACTCACTCGCCTACATGGAGCTGGTGCGAAACGCAGTGCGCGACGGAACGCCGCTGGAAGAATTGCCGCAGTTCATCGAATCGGAACACGGCACCACCCGCACCCAGCGAGAACTTCGCTGGAAGGTGAAACATCGTTATCCCAATCTTTTTTCGCTCTCCATGGTGGGGATGAAGTTACTGGCGGAAGAAGCGCCGCGCCATGGTCCTCCGCCAGGCATCGCCACTGCAGTGGGCTGGTCAGCGTCCTGGAATACGCCCTGCGCCAGCCGAAGCAGTTTCCGAATCCGGAGAAGAAAGCTAAGAATCGCTGCGCAAGAAGGATGCAGCACGCCGCGGTTGCTGTCAGGAAATCAGCGCGACCGCGACCAGCGCGGCAGTCATGCCCAGCGCCTGGCGTCGATTGGTTCTCTCGTGCAGCAGCCATACGGCCAGCAAAATGGTCGACGCCGGATACAGCGACGAGAGCACCGAAGCCACATCCAGCCGGCCAATTCGCGTCGCTGCAACAAAGAAAAAATTGCCACTGGTATCGAACGCGCCCGCCACCAGCGCCAGGCCGATCCCAATCCACAAGCGTTTGCGCATCGTCGTTCCAGTCGAACCCGGTCCCGGCTCCGCCATGAAGTGTCCGCGGCTCAGGATCAGTCCGCCCCCAACCGCCAAGCACCAGGCTTCCGACACGCGAAGCGGCCAGCGGCCACAGCAATCCGCCGCCGTTGGCTTCTCGCAACGCGATCAGGAAGATACCGAATCCGATCCCCGAAATCACTGCGAGCACCAGCTTTTTTCTCTGGTCCTCGACGACTTGCTGGTTAGGGCTGGACGGACTGCTGATCAGCCAGATCGCTCCGGCAGCCAGGACGAATCCGGCAATCTGGCGATGGCTGGGTGCCCCGATCGTTGCCAGTGAAAATAATACGGGGAGCGCGGCCGTCAGCAGACCGGTGACCGCGGCCGTGGTTCCCATGCTTCCAAGCGAAAGCGCATGGTAAAACACCAGCAACGCGATACCGCCGGCCACGCCGGAGATCAAACCGTAGGTCAGAATGCGCGCATCGGGCAGCGGTTGATGCAGCAGATCCGCCAGCAACACCAGCGCGATCAAGCTGGAGGCGTGCGAGATGGCCAGCAACCAGTAGACACGAAGATAACGCGCACCGATGCCGCCGCTAAAATCTGCCGCGCCCCAAATGATTGCCGCAGTCAGGCCAAGAACGGTGGTCGTCGCCGTTGCGCTCATCCCGAGCTACTGGCCAGCTGTTGCCGTCGGGTAATAGCCCTGCTTGGCCACCACGGTTACGTTCGGCAGCAGCACACGAACTTCAATCTTGCGGAACCGGCTGTCGAGCACAGAAATGTGGCTGTAATAGCCCAGAGTGTATTGGTTGCGAACCTGACCGGCAACGCGAGCGAAGCTTTCCTCAATGGCGTTGCGGGAAATTTCTGCATCCAAAATTCCGCCCGTAGCACTGGCATATTTCGGAAGTAGATTGTCCGCCATCTGCCATGGAATATGGAAGCGATCGAGGAAACCATACACCGGTAGAGCCGAGTCGCCAACCAATGTTCCATTCACTGCGATTTGATTGGTCAGCAGGTATTTCACGACTTCCTTGTATGAGGCCGTGCTCCCCTGGTTCTTGCCGTCGCTGATGACGTAAATAATCTTGCGCCGTCCCCGTCCGCGTTGCGACAGATCGGTGGCCGCACGCAGGATGGCATCGTTCAACACATAATTTTCTTTCGGAATGATGCCGATAAAGTTGCCATCGTGCGTCGGCGTCACATTTGGATCTACCATCTGTCCGTTGATGGTGGGGCCTTCCGCCATGGGGCCAGTATTGCTCGGCACCTCCATGTAGCGGCCCGGAGATTTCACGCGATCCAGCGTCGCGGTCAGGCGCGCACTCTGCGCACCGGTAAATCCTGTCGCCTGGCTAACGTGGGTGGCGTAGGTGTACACCGACACTTCGTCATAAGGAGCAAACGCACCCTGAAATGCGGCCAGCGCGTCGTTGACCTTCTTCATCGTGTCCGAAGGCAGATCCTGATCGACGACGAACGCCACGGAGAGGGGAAATGGGTCCTCGGAAAAGAACGTGATCCGCTGCTGCACGCCATCTTCGTAGATTTGAAAGTCATTATGCGTCAGCCCAGGAAGAATCGCTCCATGGGAGTCCTTGACTGTGACCGGCACCTGAACAAAATTCACTCGAGTCCGCAAAATGTAGGTCGCAACCGCGGGACCCTGTCCCTTCGGCGGGATCACCGGAGCCGGACCATTCGACGCCGGAGCAGGCTGTTGCTGCGTAGGCGTGGCGGCCGGCTGTCCGGCAGGCGCGGAAGCACCGGAACTGCTGGTGTTCGCGGGCGGCGGTGCACCTTCTCCCGGGGTGACATTTTGCAGCAAGTTCGGCAATTTCAACGAAGACGGTGGCGGATTGCCTTCATCCGGTTGCTGGGGCGTGGGTGCGCTCGTCCCATTCTGGCTGGCGTCCGCCGTGTTGGTACCCGGTGCGTTGGGCACCTGGTGCTGACCATCCTGCGCCTTGACCTGTGGCCCCGCAATCCAAAGCAGGCAGGCAAACACCCAGACTCCCAATTTCACCGTACCTGTGCAGGAGAGCCGGGCAGAGCTGTTACTTCCAATCATGAAATATCCTGACCGCAATCGTTCCGCGTCTATTCTAAATTTCCGCTCGGGTTGTCTTCCGTTCTTGTTCTTTTCATTGTACGGTGGGAAGCAGAAAGTGCCCAGTAGAGTTGTCAATGGCGCATGAAACTGCTGCGGGCTGAGTCGGATCGGGGCACCGTCAGCCTGGCTTAGGAAGCTCAGAGTTGATGCCGCCTTGGGGTCAACCGCAAACCAGCCTGCAAAGAAGGAAAAATTCTTGGATCGCCCTAGCCGAAGCCGACGAAAGAAGCACCCAGCGTCGTCCTGGCTGCTGCGGCTGGCGATTTTGCCTTTGGGATTTGCCTTGCTGGCGCTGGCTACTCCCACGGTTTGGGGCCAGTTGGCGCCCCAGCCGGATGCACCGCCCGGCCAGGGAGAAGCGAATTTCCCGCCGCTGTCGCAGCCCGCGCAAGCGCAGCCGCAGACCCAGCCCGCGGCCCCAACTCAGCCCCAGTTGAATTCGCAACCGCCGTCGACCCCGGCGCAGCCGCGAGCAACGCCTCCGCAGTCAGAACAAGGCGCCTCGCCAGAAAGCCCAAACAACCCGCAATCCACAGCTTCACCCGGCGTCTCCACCCTTCGCGTCAGCGTCAACCTGGTGGACCTGTTTTTTGTCGTCCATGACAAGTCCGGCAAGCTGGTACCGAACCTGACCCGAGCGGATTGCAATGTCTTTGAAGACAACGCGCCGCAGAAACTGAAAAGTTTTACCGCGCAGACCGATCTGCCATTGTCGATCGGCATCCTGCTGGACACAAGTTTGAGCCAGGAACGAGTTTTGCCCGATGAGCAGAAAGCGGCCAGCGCTTTTTTGCGGCGCATCCTTCGACCCACCGACGAGTCTTTCCTCATTTCCTTCGATGTCACGGTCGATTTGCTGGCGGACTGGACCAGCAACCCCGACGACCTGAAGCGAGCACTCGATGCGGCGCAGATCAACTCCAGTTCTGGCAACTTCGCCAACGGAACGCTGCCCTCGATCACCAAGCCGAAAGGCACGCTGCTGTACGACGCCGTCTATCTCGCCTCCAACGACAAATTGCGGCAGGAGTCCGGTCGAAAGGCGATGGTGTTGTTGACGGACGGCCAGGATGAAGGCAGCGACGAGAAGTTGCAATCCGCCATCGAGGCCGCGCAGAAAGCCGATGCCGTCGTCTATGTTCTGCTGATCAGCGATCCGGGAATCTACGGTACGCTCGACTTTTCCAGCGATGGCGCCATGCGCAAATTGGTGGAAGCCACAGGCGGCGAAGTCTTTCCCATCGGCAAAGACGGGAAGAAGTTGCCCGAAGCGTTCAACACCATCGAGAGCCAGCTGCGCACCGAATACCAGGCCGCCTACACCCCTTCAAACGCCGTACTGGACGGGAGCTATCGGCATATTCGCATCGCCTGCCAGCAGAATGGCCAGCCGCTCAAGGTGCAGGCCCGGCAGGGCTATTACGCGCTTTCGCACTGACGGAGAAGTGCGAAATGCTGTGCTTGTAAAATACGTCAGGCTTAACAGAGGCCTCGCGGCTCCCTTGTCATCCTGAGCCGCAGGCGAAGGACCTCGCGGTTTGCCGAGGAAACACAAGGTCCTTCACTTCGCTACGCTTCGTTCAGGATGACAAGAGCGACTTTGATACTGGATCTCAATTTGGCCAACCCTCGATTGAACGGAGCAGCAGTGCGCGTATCCCAGGCTGTTTTTGGTGTCTTCCACCATTTCGAACTCGCGCATCAACTGCGTCGCTACAACTATCTCGACACCGTGTATTCCACCTACCCCTGGCGACGGCTGCAGCGCGAGCGCCTGCCGCATGAGTATGTCCAGACTTTTCCGTGGATTCATGGCGGCCTGGCCGCGCTGGCGCGATTTGGGCTATACCCTTCTCCGTGGACGGAAGGGTTGGACTGGTGGAACGCACTCGCCTTCGACAAATGGATGACGCGGCGCATCGCCCGATCCAAAACAAAACTTGATGCGCTGATCGGCATCTCCGGCGCTGGGTTGACCGCTGGAGCGCTGGTGCAATCGCGCGGCGGCAAATACATTTGCGATCGCGGCTCGACCCACGCGCGCTATCAATGGCGCTTACTCAGCGAGGAACACAACACTGGGGCGCGCCGCTCGACATCTACGACCCGCGCGACACAGAGCGGGAAGAAAAACAGTATGACCAGGCCGACTGCATCGTGGTCCCTTCCAGCTTTGCGGCGCGTAGTTTTGTTGCTGAAGGGATCGCCGCAGAAAAACTCCACGTCATCCCGTATGGAGTTCGCCTGGATTCGTTCCAGCCCGCCGCCGACATCACGCGCCCGACAGACACCTTCGACCTTCTCTTTGTCGGCCAGGTCAGCCTCCGCAAAGGCGTGCCGTATTTATTGGAAGCGTTCGCGAAAGTGCGGCATCCGCGCAAACGTCTCCGAATTCTGGGCCCCATGTTTCCGCATATGAAACCTTTATTCGCGAAGCTTCCCATGGAAAATGTCGAGATTGTCGGCGCTGTCTCTCGCGCGGAACTGGTTCGCTATTTCAGTCGCAGTCATGCCATGGTTTTGCCGTCGCTGGAAGAAGGATTGGCGCTGGTTCAAGGCGAGGCCATGGCTTGCGGATGCCCAGTGATTGCGACGCCGAACACCGGAAGCGAAGACCTGTTTACGGATGGCAAAGAAGGCTTCATCGTTCCACCGCGCGATGCTGTCGCTCTCGCCGATCGACTGCAGCAACTCGCCGACGACCCAGCCCTGCAACAGCGAATGAGCGCCGCCGCACTGGATCGCGTCCAGCACCTGGGAGGATGGAACGATTACGGCGACCGCTGGGCGCAATTGCTGCGGCAAGTCTGCACCCCGGCTGTCGAGCGGAACACAAGAGGAAAAACCAGATTGAAAACAATGGCCGCGTTTCTATTTGGTCTATGCATCTTCTGCGCGACCGCCGATGGCGGCAGTCATTCTTCGGCTCCGCCCAGCTATGCGCAGCAGGCAACCTACGGTGTCCAAACCCTGCAGCAATGGTATGTGCAGAGCACGGGCCTCTATGCTGCGCCGTCCGGTTGGTGGAACGCCGCCAACGCCATCACCGTGCTGGCCAACTATTCCCGCGCCACTGGCAGCCGGCAATATCTGCCGGTGCTTGCCAACACATTCAAGCGGGCGAGCCGCAGCCAGGACACCAAAGACTTTCTCAACTCCTACGACGATGACGAAGGCTGGTGGGCGCTGGCCTGGATTGACGCTTACGACCTGACCGGCAAGCGCGCCTATCTCGCCATGGCTGAAACCATCTTCGCGAACATGGCCGGCGAGTGGGACACGACTACCTGCGGCGGTGGCATCTGGTGGAAAAAACCCGCCGAGTACAAAAACGCCATCGCCAACGAGCTCTTTCTCTCCGTCGCAGCTTCTCTGGCGAATCGCACCACCGGGACCGAGTCGACGCGCTACCTGGCCTGGGCGCAAAAAGAGTGGGCATGGTTCCATGCATCCGGCATGATCAACGCCCAGCATCTGGTCAATGATGGATTGACCTCAACCAACCCGCACGCCTGCACCAACAATGGCCAAACCACGTGGACCTATAACCAGGGAGTCATTCTCGGCGGCCTGGTCGAACTCGCGAAAGCCGAACATGATCCAACCCTGCTGCCGCAGGCGGAAGCCATCGCCAACGCTGCCATCGACCACCTCACCGTAAACGGCATTCTGATGGACCGAACAGTTTCCGGCGGCGACACGCCCCAGTTCAAAGGCATCTTCGTCCGCAATCTGATGGCGCTCTATGCCGCCGCTCCCGATCCGCGCTATAAGGCCTTTGTCGATGCCAACGCCAACAGTATCTGGAGCAACAATCAAGGGCCCAATCATGAGTTTGGCGGGCTATGGCAGGGACCGTTCGATTCCGCCGATGCGACGCGTCAGACTTCTGCGCTCGACGCATTGATCGCCGCCACCGTCATGCGGTAAGCCGCCCACCGCGGAAGTTTCGCGAAGCTAACCCGGGCACATTTTCAGGTAGACCCTGGACTTTAGTCCAGGGATAGGAGAACGATTGGAGACGCCTTCAGGCGCTGAGGTTCGAGGCTGAAACGCCATCCTTGCGCAGCAAAGATGGAAGAGGAAAGAACTACGCAGTCTTCGTCGCCAACGCCTTCACGCGAGCATTCAAGCGGCTCTTATAGCGCGAAGCGGTATTGTCGTGCAGGATGCCCTTCTGTACGCTCTTGTCCAGCAGCGAGGCGGTCTTGTTGTACTGCGCCCGCGCCGCAGGAACATCGGTCTGCTGCAGGGCTTCGCGCATGGCGCGCAGTCCGCTGCGGAGCTTGGTGCGGTTGGCACGGTTGACGGCGGTGCGCTTGACGGTCTGACGGGCGCGCTTTAACGACGAAACATGATTTGCCATGAAAACCTTCTCTTTTCGCTGAATCGGAAGTCTGTTGACCCGGGCTGCTCCATCATCTACCGGAGCTGCGCGTTACGAAAGCGCTCTGGGAGCTGGAATTTGCCTGAAGTCAGGATGCGGCGGGGGCGGAAAAAACGCCTTCCTGCGCAAGTATTTAGTCTACGTGAACGGCTTAGAAGGGTCAATGGATGAATCTCATCCGTCGTGGGCCGGTTTGAACTTCCAGTTTCGCCCCCTTGCGTAGATTCTCTCAACCCACAATCGAACGAATCACGCTCGCCGGATTTCCTGCAACAAGGGTATTCGGTGGAACGTCCCTGGTAACGACCGAGCCCGCAGCAACGACCGAATTTTCCCCGACAGTTACGCCGCCGATGACGGTCGCGCCGGCTGCGATCCACACGTTTTTCTCAATCACGATGGGCTTTCCGATGGTGGCGTTACGTCGCTGCGAAGGTTCAACGGGGTGGCCCGCCGTGATCAGGCTCACGTTCGGCCCGATCATCACATCGTCCCCAATCTCGAGTCCGCCAAGGTCATAGAAAGTGCAGTTCTGATTGACAAAAACATTCCGCCCGACGCGGATTTCGTCCCCACCCGCGGTATAAAACGGGGGAATCAGCAAAAAGCTTTCATCTACCTGTCTGACCGATCAGTTCGCTGAACAAAGACCGAATTTCGTCCGCATCATCGAACGTCAAACGGTTCAGCCTGGCGGTGATCGCCATCGCGCGTTTGACGTTTGCCCGCATGGCCGCCGATTCCGGCGTCCTGCTGTAGATGGTTTTGGTGCGGCCGTCATTCGGCATCCGCTATCTTCCTCTGGCTGCAGTTGAGTGTGCGTTTCGGCGAAGGCAGCCGCGCCGAGAATCAGCGACCCTTCGCCTGCTCATCAGGCGAACCACTCTCGGTGTCCGCCGCTCGGCGCTTTTGGATCAGTTCCATCAATGCGTCGCCGCCCTTGCGATATGCCTGCAGCGTTTCCTCGATCTGCTTGTTCGTCGGATACTCTGATTTCAATTCTTCCATCATCACCTCTTGTGGAAAGTCTTCGTGGCTTCAATCCTGCCGCCCGCGTGCTGTGAGTTTGCTGCGATCTCCTTCTGCGATGTCCTCCGCTGTCTCCATTTCCGCTCGCCGCTTCTGGAGGACAGCCAGAACAGCACGGTCGTCTCCACTCTCGAGCGCCTCCCACATCTCTTTCATCTGCCCGTCCGACGGGTACCCCGAAACCAGTTTTTCCATGAACGCCTTGTCCGATTCCAGATGTTTCACTTGAGTATGCGCGGGTTTCAGCGGGCCGTCGACTTACTTACGTTCCCGACCGCAGCCGTACACTGGCGACATGAGAGTTTCCCTCCGAAGAACGTCCCTGCGGTATGCGGTGACTGCGATCGTTGCTGTGGTGAGCGTGGTGGCGATCACAGCCCACGCGCAGGACGCCCCTGCCAACCCGTGGACTGCGACGCAGATCACGCAACCCAGCCAGCTAGCTGCCAAGCTTTCCAAGGGCGTGAAACCGGTGATCCTGCAGGTTGGCTTTCAGGTCCTGTATAAAAGCAAACACATTCAGAGCTCCATCTATGCAGGTCCAGCTTCCACGCCGGAGGGATTGGACGCGCTGAAGCAAGCGGTCCGCACGCTGCCGAAAAACGCAGACATCTACATCTACTGCGGCTGCTGCCCGATGAACAAGTGCCCGAACATCCGTCCCGCATTTGCCACGCTAAAAGCGATGGGCTTTACCCACCTGCACGTGGTAACGATGCCGACCAACTTCGGCCAGGATTGGGTCGCGCACGGCTATCCCGTCGCCGGTGAATCCGCCGGCGGCCAATAGCCAAGCGACAGCGCCGCGATTGTCTCGCGCCCGCTATGACGCGGCGGAAAATGTGACGAAGAGAAACGGCAGGATGAAGCCCAGGTAGGCGACCAGCATGCACGCCGCCTTCACGCTGAATAAAAACCAGGTTGGCCAGTTGATCCACGCAGGCGCCAGAAAATCCTGATCCGGCGGCGTGCCGGCGCGCTCTTTTTTGCGGAAATAGACGAACCAGGTGAACGTCCCCACCAGGTATTGCAGCAAATCAAAAAACAGCGCCAGAAAAATAAACAGCGCCCCTTGCAGCAGTTGATGCGGCAGCGCCGGCTTAGTTCCCGTGCCGACGTTGAACAGCCAGATCAAGCCGATTCCGGCCAGACTCAGTTGACGAACGATCGAGCTGGCAACGCGCCGGAAAGCGTTTCGTAGGCGTTTTTAACGTCGTCCAGGTTCACAAATGCCCCTTAGTCATTTCTTCCTCCGCGGCCCGCTCCCCGATGTCCCATTTTTCCTGGTTGTCTTCTTGGCCGCTTTCTTCGCTGGCTTCCTTGCGGGGGCTTTCTTGGCCGCCTTTTTTGCGGAGGCTTTCTTGGCACTCATATCGGATTCCTCGTCCTTCCTTTTCGAGGTTGGCGCGCCCTCGCGGTTGCTCGCGCAATCCTAAAACAATCTGCCCTTGAATAGATACACCAACTCAATCACCAGAATAATCACGACCGTCAGCTCCAGAAAAAATGCGCGACTCTGGTTAAACTGGTCCACCATAAATCGATAGAGTTCCTCCGACGTGCGCACCTTCTGTGTGACCAGATTTTTGTAGTCGGGGACGCCGACCTTCATCGCCGCCAGCTTATAGAGCCGCGCAGAAAACATGTCGCTCAAAAATTTAATGGCGTTGTCGGCGTGTTCGGTCAGCTCCGCCACATCCAGCAGAACCGTATGCAGTCGAGTGGCAGAGCGCGCCAGCCGCCATCGTGCAAACAATCCGGTGCCCTCGTCGACCAGCGTGTACACCCGATCCAGTTCCTTGGTCAGCAGATCATCGTAGTGGCGAAATTCCAGCAGCTGAGAATTCGCATACTCCAGCAATTGGATCGCGGTCTGCGCGCCGGAAGTGCTGTCATAAATGAACGCCGCGTTCCATCCGATGATGGCAATATCGTTCGCATAGTAAGAAATGCGCGACTGCAGCACCTCATGAATTTCGCTTTCGGCAAGCTGCCCCATGTCGCCGCGCACCACCTGCGCAATACGCGAACCGTAAAGATAAATCAGGTCGGCAACCGACGGCGAGCCGCTGATTTCGCGCACATGAAAGATGAGGTAATCTTCGCTGAGCCACTCGGCATACGGCTTGACCAGCGCTGGAGCGGCGCGCGCCAACCGTCCGCGCACAATCTCCGTTGCCTGCGCGGCAAAGTCGACATCCCACACCCATCGGCTTGCCAGGCCGGTCAGCTTCTCCCAGCCGCCGGAAAAAGCCAGCTCGAAGACCACGCTCAGCACGCCGTAGTCGTAGTATTTGATTTCGCCCTGCAGCCGCTCGCCGCTCTCCAGCACCAGCGGCTCAATGGCCTCCACCACCGGCGGTCGCTGATAGCGAACATATCCCGGCGGCGCATGCTTGGGAATGGTGTGTTCCACGGTGTGCGGCCGGATCAGCCCCCGCAGTGCATCCAGGCGGATCGCCTCACACACATCAAACTGCAACAACACCAGCACCGACCCGTGCAACATGGTTTCAGCGGATTCGATCGCGACCTCTGCCATGATGCAATCATCTTATCCCTGGGAGCAGATCGAGGCTCGTCCCGGCAAGCGAACCTGCCCTCATTGAAACGTCCTGCGTGATCGCAAAATCAAATCGATTCTCATGTCACAAAATATTTTTCATTTGTCGATTGACTCGAATCTTCTCTCGGCGCTACTCTGTGCGCATCATCCTCGTGCTCAACCACGTACTGCGAACCAACCGACCGGCCAGCCCATCCCACGGGTTCGAACTCGCCCGGAAAGATGCAACGCTGCTGGCGGCCCAGCCATCCGAACCTGGTTCCCGGCAATCCAACAAAGTGCAATGTCCGCAGGCAGCTCGCGCTGTCTTCCGCCTTGGCGCAGCAGAATCCAATGGAGGCAAATAGTCTTATTGATGAAGAAAACCATCGAGATCACCCCCAACATCGAGCCCATCTTCGGCACCCGCGACGAAAACCTTCATCTGATCGAAAACACTCTGAAAGTTCGCATCGACCTTCGTTCCGACGCTCTGTATCTGGAGGGCGAACCGGAAGTGATTGCGCGCGTGGAGCAGATTTTCGCCGACTATGAGGCGCTGCGACGAGGCGGGGTGACGCTACAGAATGGCGAACTGAACGGAATGTTGAAACTGGTGGTCGCCGATAAATCGGTGACGCTGCGCAGCCTGGTCGATAGCGGCAAGCAGCGCTCGACCGGCATTCGCAGGATGGTGCAACCTCGATCGGTCAACCAGCGGCAATATCTGGAGGCGATTGAGCGGTCGGACATGGTGTTCGGCATTGGGCCGGCCGGCACAGGCAAAACCTACCTGGCGGTTGCGATGGCGGTAGCGGCGCTCACGGCGAAAAAAGTTTCGCGGCTGGTGCTGGTGCGTCCCGCAGTCGAAGCCGGCGAACGTCTGGGATTTTTACCTGGCACGCTGCAGGAAAAAGTCGATCCATATTTGCGGCCTCTGTATGACGCGCTCTACGATTTGCTGGAACCGGATCGCGTCGACAAAATGCTGGAGCGCAGCGTGATTGAAGTGGCTCCGCTGGCCTTTATGCGCGGACGCACGCTGAACGATGCGTTCATCATTATGGATGAGGCGCAGAACACCACCAGCGAGCAGATGAAAATGTTTCTCACTCGCATGGGCAATAACGCCAAGGCAGTCATCACCGGCGACATTACCCAGATCGATTTGCCCAACCCGCGCAAGTCCGGATTGATTGAGGCGATCGACGTGCTGAAAAATGTCGACGGCATCGACTTCTGCTATTTCGAGCAGGGGGATGTGGTGCGCCATCAGCTGGTGCAGCGGATCGTTTGCGCCTACGACGGCTACACCCGCGGACAGCGGGAACTGCCGCTGGAAATCGCCGAGCCATTGCGCAGCAAGCCGGACGATAAGTCACCCATGCAAACGCAATAGCGCGAGGATCACTACGACTCAGGCATTTTCTGCGGACAGACTCGACCAACGGAAGGTGGAGCGCGGTTGCTGTTTTGGGCCGGCGAGCACATCTGACCCCATGCAATTCACCGTCGCAGCGAATGCTCTGCGATATCATGCTTCATGCGATGATCATCATCGACCCTGAAGCCAACAGCAGTAACAAAGGTAGAGCAGACGCGGCGCTCGCTCTCTCCGCGCTGCGCCTGTTTCTGCGGCGAGCACGAAAGGCTGTGCCTGTGGCAGGCCAGGTCTCCGTGTTGTTGGCACCAGACAGCGCAATCAAGCGCCTCAACGGAAAATTTCGCGGCAAGCATCGCCCCACCGATGTCATTTCTTTTCCCGCGCTCGAAATGCCCATACAAAAATCTCCGTCCCGTGAGCGCTCGGCGCACCCTCCCATGGCAGGAGACCTGGCCATTTCCTTCGACGCGGCGGAGCGCCAGGCGCAGCGATTTGGCCATCCTGTAGTTGTGGAGTTGAAGATTTTGATGTTGCACGGCCTGCTGCATCTGGCCGGATATGACCATGAAACCGATGCGGGAGAAATGGCCGCTCGCGAAGATCAGCTGCGCCGTCGCTTTCGCTTGCCTCCTACCCTGATCGCACGCACCGCTACGGGGAACACGACGCCAGCCCAGATCAGAAACAAAAGAACCTCGCCCATCGCACGCAGACAACGGGCGGGCCGCCCATGACAATCCTGCAATTCATTTTGATTTTGCTGCTGCTCGCGATTCTGACGCTGGCCTCCTACGTGAACCGCTTGTATTCAGAAATGGGTAAGTTTCTGGCACGCGAATTTCAGGAAAATATCGATGTCTGGGAACAGCAAATTGAACCGCGCCTGGGAATGACGCGAGAACATGCGGCGCAATCTGCTTCAATCTTGAAGCTGCTTTCCCTTGCGTCGCTGGCGCTGGTCTTTGCCCATGTGGCGCTGCACGCGCACCAGGACTATACCGCGTCCTTCGCAAGCAGCGTCGCACAAACGGTTCTCGCCATCATTCTCACCATTCTCCTGTTTCATGAATTTTTGCCGCAACTGTTTTTCACTCGCACCCGCGGCCAGTGGGTAGCGCGACTCACCGGCGTACTGCGCGCGCTCTTCTACCTGATGTTTCCCATCACGCTGGTTCTGGGTTTTCTGCTTTCGATTGCTGCCCTGGCGGAATCCGATCAAACCCCAGTCGAAGAAGATTCGGCGGAGGCGGTCGAAGCGCTAATCGAAGCCGGTAAAGAAGAAGGCATTCTGGATGAAAGCGATCGCGCCCTGGTTCGCTCCGCCGTAGAATTTGGCGACAAAATTGTGCGCGAAGTCATGACCCCTCGACCCGCAATTTTTGCCGTTCCGGCCGCGATGAAGCTGGCTGAATTTTCAGAACAGCTGCGTACCCATGCCTACTCGCGCGTGCCGGTGTACCGCAGCAATCTCGATGACGTGGTCGGAATCGCATTCATGCACGATCTGCTGCACATCTCCGACATTGAAGCTGCCAGCGTGACTGCCGGCTCAATTGCGCGGCCGGCCATGTTTACACCGGAGACGAAAAACATCCAATCCCTGCTGCGAGAAATGCAGCGTGACAAGCAACACATGGCGCTGGTGATCGATGAATATGGCGGCCTCGCCGGGCTGGTCACGATTGAAGACATCGTGGAAGAAATTGTCGGCGCCATCAGTGACGAGCATGAAACTGCGGTCGCCGAAGAAACTGCCCAGCCGCAGCCGGACGGCTCTTATATCGTCCCCGGAAATTTTGAGCTGGACCAGCTGGAAGAGCTGTTCGACGACTCGGTCGCCATGCCTCCGTCAGAGGATTATGAATCGACCACGGTCGGCGGTCTGGTCACGGAAGAGGCGGGGCACATTCCATTTCCCGGTGAAGTGATCGAGCTGGCGGGTCTGCGCCTCGAGGTGCTGGAGGCTTCACATCGTCGCGTCGATCGCGTGCGCGTGCGCCCGGTCGCGGATGGCCATCCTTACGAGGCACCACCGTTGCCGTAACAAGCAAGCCCGCAATTCATCGGCATCCAAACCATCATGCGAAAGCATCTCGCCACTTTCGTCGAAGATTTTCAGCGGCACGGCAAACAGATCGCCATCGTCAGCTATCCCGGCAATCGGCGTATCGCGACGACCTACGCCGAACTGGCAACATTGGCGGGACGTTTCTCTCGCATGCTGGCGGATCGTGGCATTGCGCCCGGCGAACGCGTTCTGCTTTGGGGTGCAAACTCCGCCGAGTGGGTGGCAGCGTTCTTTGGCTGCGTGCTGCGTGGCGTGATTGCGGTTCCTCTCGATGCTGCGGGCAGTGTCGACTTTGCAACTCGCGTGATTGCGGATGTAACTCCCCGGCTGATCGTGGGCGATCAGGAGCATCTGCAAAAACTGCCGCAGGAATCAACTCCGGATTCCGCCGCAAAACTTTCCTTCGAAGATTTTTCTTCTACCCTGCCACCGACGCCGATGTTGGAGCCGAACCCTTCGCTGAGCCCCGAGACACCGCTGCAAATTCTCTTTACTTCCGGAACCACATCGGCCCCTAAAGGGATCGTCCACACCCACGGCAATGTGTCTGTCCAGCGTCGAAGTTCTTGATCGCGAGATAAAAAAATATTTGCGTTACGAACGCTGGTTTCATCCTCTGCGCTTCCTGCATACCCTGCCGTTGAGCCACGTTTTCGGCCAGTTCATGGGCCTGTGGGTGCCTCCGCTGCTGGCCGCGCAGGTGCATTATGAGGACAACCTGGTCGCCAGCCACTTGATGGAACGTATCCGCCGCGAGCGCATCTCTGTCGCCGCCGTGGTGCCGCGCGTGCTGGAACTGCTGCGTGTTCATTTGCTCTCCAGCGATCCTCGGTCTGCAGAGCCGCCTCAACGCGATCCAGAACCAGCGCGTCTGGAAAAAATGGTGGCGCATGCGCGACGTGCATCGCCGCTTCGGATTTAAATTCTGGGCCTTCGTCTCCGGCGGCGCTTCCCTGCCGGCGGAGGTCGAGCAATTTTGGAACGCGCTTGGCTTCGTTCTCGTCCAGGGTTACGGCATGACGGAAACAACCGCGCTGGCGACGCTGAACCACCCCATGCATCCCGCGCGCGGCAGCATTGGCAAACCACTCGCCGGTCGCGAAGTGCGCGTTGCTGAAGACGGAGAAATTCTGGTACGCGGACCCATGCTGGCCGCAGGAACATGGCGTGATGGCGGCATCCAGCCGCGCAGCGGTGACTGGCTGCACACCGGCGATCTGGGCGCGGTCGACGCCTCCGGAGAGATGCGCTTTCTTGGGCGCAAAAGCGATGTGATTGTTGCCGCCTCGGGCATGAATATTCACCCAGAAGATTTGGAGCAGGTTGTGCCAGTCGCAAGCCGGGCGTACGCGATTGCATCGTTGTGGGTTGGGATTCGCCGCGCGGTCCCGAGCCCGTCGCCGTGGTGATCCTGCAGGATCCCACCGAAGATGCAAGCCTGACGCAAATACTTTCCAACTCCAATCGAGAGCTGCAGGAGTTTCAGCAGATTCGCAACATCCTGCGCTGGCCGGCAAATGAATTTCCCCGCAACACCATGGGAAAACTTTTGCGGCGCGAAGTGTCTGCCTGGGCCGCGCAACAGCTTCGCGACGAAAATATTTCGTCGACGCTTACGGCCAGTCAGGACCCGTTGCTACGACTGCTGCAGCAGGTCACCGGGCAGCGAGTCGAAGGCCTCGACGATTCCGCGGAGCTTGCCAGCGATCTGCATCTCGACAGCCTGGGCCGCATGCAGCTGACCATGGCGATGGAAGAACAATTCGGCGTATCCATCAGCGATGCCGCGGTGGCTGGCGCACGAACGCTGGCGGACTTGCGGAAGTTATTAAGTCCAGCGCAAGCCAACGAAAAACAGGCCGAGTCACCAGAACCCAGGGTGCCCCAGGTCTCGCCTTTGAGGCCTGGGATCGGCGAGACCAGCGCAAGCGCCCCATCTTCGCCGCGACGAGCGGGGGATGAAACAAAATATCCGCATTGGCCGTGGAGCGCGCCGGTGCAATTTCTGCGCATGCTGTTCATCGAGTTGAAGCTGCGTCCGCTGGTGTGGCTGCTGGCTCATCCTCGCGTCCAGCCGCGATCGCACCGCATTGCCGGCACAGCCTTCGATTTATGTTGCCAATCACGTGACCGCAATGGATGTTCCGCTGGTCCTCTACGCGCTTCCCCATCGCGTGCGCGCCCACATGGCGGTCGCAATGTCCGCTGAACTGCTCGCGGCCTGGCGACGTCGACGGGATGCCGCTGGAGTCGGCGCGGGACCGCTGCGCTGGCTCGCTCCCGTGCAGGCCTTCCTGGTGACGGCGTTGCTCAATGTTTTCCCGCTGCCCGCGGGCGCAGGATTGCGGCGGAGTTTTGCGCATGCCGGAGAAGCGCTCGACCGCGGCTACAACGTGCTGGTGTTTCCGGAAGGCCGCCGCACACTCGACGGCAAACTGCAGCCGTTCCAAACCGGCATCAGCTTGCTCGCGCAGGAATCTCACACCCAGGTGGTGCCCATCGCACTGGTCGGATTGTGGGCCGCCGCGCAGCGCAAAGGCTTTTCTCGCCTTCGTCCACCCGGCCTGGAAGTGCGAATCGGTCAGCCCCTGCAACAGCATCCGAACGAATCTCACGCAGATTTTTCCCAACGCCTGCACGACGCCGTCGCCCAGCTGTTGCATCTTCCTGCCCCAATAATTGCGACAGATTAATGCGATAGCGGTGCGGATTTCTGTTCTGCAACACCCGCCATCGCCGCCGGCAAAATGATTTTCGCCATGATGGAGTTCGGTGGCGTGCCATCCACGTTGTAGGCTCCGCCAGTAAACACGGCGACCAGATCATACTGTGGCACCAGATAAATTTTCTGTCCGCCATTGCCCTGCGCCGCCACCAAATGCACATGCTGCGGACCCGTCGGCGTTTCCACGTTCAACCACGGACGCCACCAGAAATATCCGTAGCTCACATTGTCAATGTGGCTATGTTCTGCCGTCGAGGTCCGCACCCAGGCAGACGAAATCACCTGCTTGCCCTGCCAGCGCCCATCCTGCGAAAAAAGAATTCCCAGTTTCAGCATGTCGCGCGGACGCAGATGAATCTGCGAATACTCTTTGTCGGCGTTGGTCAGGTTGTAATTCCATTTCCAGTCGGCGCGCGCAATCCCCAACGGCTCGAAAAGATTTTTCTGCGCATAGTCCGGCAAGTACATGTGAACTGCGTTTTCCGTCATGCGGCCCACCACCGCAACTCCGCCAGAGCAATACATGCCGTCGGTTTCGGGATCATGAATCATAGGCAGATCGAGCGTCGCCTTCACCCAGTCGGGACTATCGTCCAGAACCGTCTCTCTCCCCGGCGAATCAGAAGTGTGATCGTTGCAGTCCAAGCCCAGAACTCATCGACAAAAAATTCCCCAGCGTCATCGTCGCCTTGCGCGGGTCAGGATTCGCATAACTCGTGTAACTCATGTGCGGCAGCACTCGTTCATCCACTCCGGTCAGCGCTCCCTGATCGATCGCGATGCCGGCCAGCGCACTCACAACCGACTTCGTCGCCGAACGAAGCTGGTGCGGCCGGTTGACGTTGTATCCGTAAAAATATTCCTCCATCACCAGGTTGCCGTGCTGGTAGAGCAGCACACCGTGAACATCTTTGTAGGTGCCGTCCAGAATGCTGCGCACGATTGCGTCGGCCGTAGCCACACCCAATGTCGAGTGAGCGATATCGCCAACAGCAATCCCATCATGCAGGTCGGGCGGCACATGGTAGTGATAGTCCGCGGGCAAGTCCTGCCCCTTCGGGCGTGGGCGCGCCAGAGCAGCCGCTTCCGCAGACACAGTTGCGGACAATCGCGGATGAAATTTTCCGTCCTGCTCATAACCCTTCACCTTGCCCGCAGCATCGCGAAGAAAAGGAATTGTATTATCCGTAATCGTCGTGAAGCGATCCACGCCCGACGGCTTAAGTCCGTACTTGGCTTCGTCCACAACAGCAAATAACTCATCCCCTGCGACGATTTCAACTGTCTGCCCCGGAGCAAATGCATAGGTGCCCACATAGTCGGAGAGAGGAGCGGCAGCTTTCGTCTGTGCCGCCAGCTGCGTAGCCTGCAAGCCAGCGACCAGGCAAACAAGAATCATTACGATCTTCATAGAGAGAACCTGGCGCCAAGGCATGATGCACATCCTATCCGAACCGCGCTTAACCTGCCTTCCAGGATTACGGAGCACATCACGGAAATTCCGCCAATTCACTGGATTTTTATACGTGAGAGCAGCCGCGTCGCGCGCAGCCGCATCCGACTCCTGCTAGGAGGATCTGCTCATGGCTGATCTAGATCAATTGAAACAAAAATATGCTCCGGTGGTGGAGACCATTCAACAATTCTCTTCCCTGGGAGCTACCGTGGAGACGCCCACGCTTAGCGGAGACAAGTTGCTGCTGAAAGGCACAGTGCCATCCACCGTCGTCGCGAATCGCGTGTGGGATGTGATCAAGAGCGTCGACCCTACCTACTCCGACCTGCAGCATCAAATCGCCACCACTGGCGGCGCGGATCAGCCGTACACCATTCAGTCCGGCGATAACCTGTCGAAGATCAGCAAGCTGTTCTACGGAACGCCCAACAAATATCAAAAGATTGCCGACGCCAACAACATCGCAGACCCGGACAAAATTCGCGCAGGCCAGTCCATCAACATCCCAGTGCTAAGCTGACCGCGGGAGTAGAAATTCCTGCTGCAGCATGTCCTTTGAAATTGTCTCCAACTCGGGGCAGCGCCTTCAGCTACGCCCACAGGATTCGTCCGTTCAATCGACGCCACTCAACACGCACGCAATCTTTCTCGATGACAACGGCCGCCCTTATTCCGCATCCTTCGACGGCAGCCACGTCATCTTCAACGACGGTTCCGCAGACTTTGTCGGTCGATGGATATTAGGTTCAGCGGCCACCGTGATCCGGCAGACCCGGCGGCTGCAGCAAGGCTTTCAGTTCACCTTCATGGATCACGGTCCTCGACCGCAACGCCTTCACGCTCTGTGGAGCTTCGAAGGTCCGTTGTCGCAGGCGATCGCCGCGTGGAAGCAGGCTGGGTTCTCTGTTTCCATTCCCGATCGCGCCTGGAATCGGAATCATCCCGCATCCGTACATCTGCGAAACAGAGGCGCGGCTCTCACTGGAGCCGACTCCTCGCACGTGACCATTGCGATCGATCAAACAGGCGACACAACCAAAGGCGAAATCCATGTCGGCGAGTTCAATCCCCTTACCGGCTTCGGCATCGGATTCGTGTTGCATCATCTTGAACGCTGGATGTGACCGCGCACCGCGACCCTTGTTGGTACGGTGCAAAGTAACTCGCTGAATTCCAGCGCCGCTCAAGCGTCGACTGAATATGGATTGACACGATCGCCGGACAGCGGGAAACTACTTTCGAAACTGTAGTCCAGGGGGGACGTATGCTTCATTGGATTTGGGAAGCTATCGTTGGACTGGTTGTGGGCGCGCTCGCCAAACTCATCATGCCCGGCAAAGATCCCGGCGGAATCTGGATCACGATGGGACTCGGCGTCGCCGGATCGCTGCTGGCGACTCTACTCGGCAAAGCGGTTGGCTGGTACGGCCAGGGAGAGGCAGCAGGATTTTTCACGTCGCTCATCGGCGCCATCGTGCTGCTGGCGATTTATCGGTTCTATAAATCGAAGTCCACCGGGTCTTCTTCGACTTAAGCGATCCCGCAGGGCCGAAATATTCGCGGCGGTTGTTGCCGCGCGCTGACTTCGTGCTGCACTGATCCGCTAACGGGATCGCCGCGAGGCTGCGCCACCGAGCAGCGATCCCAACACGCCTCGCACCAACTGTCTGCCCATGGTGCTGCCTGCGGTCCGCACCGCGCTCTTCGCCATCGACTCCAACAAGCTATCGCCGCGACCCGTTTTTCCGGTTGGCTGCGTTAGGATGTTCGACAGCCCGCCGTACCAGGGCTGGTTCGACTGCGCGGTTCCCTCGGCTCCCGCCACACCTCCCGGCGGAGAACTTTGCGCGGCCGCCGGCTGTTGCGACGAAGCCTGCTCGGCGCGCGCCTTCAACAGCTCATACGCAGACTCGCGATCCACGGCAGCCTCGTAGACCCCCGCCACCAGCGACGTCTTCATCATTTGCTGGCGCTGCTCCGCCGTGATCGGCCCAATCTGTCCTTCGGGCGGAGCAATGAGCGCTCGCTCCACAATTGTTGGCGTACCTTTTTCGTCGAGGAATGAAACCAGGGCTTCGCCAATTCCCAGCTCGGTGACCGCCTTTTCGACATTCAGTTTGGGGTTGGTGCGGAATGTCTGCGCCGCAGCGCGAACTGCTTTCTGATCATTCGGCGTGAACGCCCGCAGGGCATGTTGCACGCGATTTCCCAACTGACCCAGAATCGCATCTGGAATGTCGATCGGATTTTGCGTGACGAAATAAACACCCACGCCTTTGGACCGAATCAGCCGCACCAGTTGCAGCACCTTGTCCTCAATCACCTTGGGCAAATCGGTAAACAGCAGGTGCGCTTCGTCGAAGAAGAAAACCAGCTTCGGCTTGGCTTGATCGCCTGCTTCGGGCAAGTGTTCGAACAGCGTCGTCAGCAGCCACAGTAGAAACGTCGCATATAAGCGCGGCGACTGGATCAGCTTATCGGCAGCCAGAATATTCACGACACCTCGGCCGTCGGTATCGGTCTGCATCAGGTCATCCAGGTTCAGCGCCGGCTCACCAAAAAAAATGTCGCCACCCTCCTGCTGCAGCGAAACCAGTCCACGCTGAATCGCACCAATACTGGCGGCGGAAATATTGCCGTACTGGGTCTGAAACTCCTTCGCATTTGTGCCAACGTATTGCAGCATCGCCTGCAAATCTTTCAGGTCGAGCAGCAGCAGACCGCCATCATCCGCAATCTTGAACACCAGCGTCAGCACGCCGGCCTGTGTATCGTTCAGCCCCAGCAGCCGGCTGAACAGCAGCGGCCCCATCTCAGAAACGGTGGCGCGAATGGGATGGCCCTGCTTTCCAAATACATCCCAGAACACAACCGGCGAACCGCGAAATGTAAAATCCGTAAGTTTCAGCTTGGCGACGCGTTCCTGAATCTTCGGGCTATCCACACCCGCCTGGCTGATCCCCGACAAATCGCCTTTGATATCGGCGGCAAACACTGGCACGCCAATCGCGCTGAATTGTTCCGCCATCACCTGCAGCGTGACGGTCTTGCCCGTGCCGGTCGCGCCGGCAACCAGTCCATGCCGGTTTGCCATCGCCGGCAACAGGTAGAGCGGATCTTTCGCGCAAGCAATCAGCATCGGTTTTGCCTGAGTTTCCATCCAGGGGCCTGCCTTTCCAGCAGAGCAGAAGTCTTCTCCGCACCTTTGAGTATCCACGCCCACAACCCACCCAGCAACCAGCGTCGGCGCAACCATGTCGAGGTTTGACAGCCCCATCCCATAAGGCTAGGGTCGAAGTAGAGGGTTATTAGTTTCCCTTATCTCAGGTTCCCTGAACTAAGTCAGCCCATCTGAAGTTCCCTTTCTTAGCAACCCCAACCTTAGGAGGTTGCATATGTACGCACGCAATGTTTCTATTCATTTGAAATCCAACACACTTTCTGACTACACCCGAACATTTGAGAACGATGTCCTTCCATTACTTCGGAAACAGAATGGGTTTAGAGACGAAATTACATTCTCCAATCCCAACGGAAACGATGTCACGGCGATCAGTCTGTGGGACAACAAAGCCAACGCAGACGCGTACAACACCAATACGTTCCATGAAGTGACAAAGCTCCTGGCCAAGGTGCTCGATGGAACACCCAAAGTGCAGAGCGGCGAAGTTGTCAACTCGACCTTCCATAAGATCCACGCAGCCGAACATGTAGGCGTCTAAGAAGTCGGCTCTTTTCGCTCGAGAGGGCAGACCTAGCTGCGCCCTCTCGGCATTTCGCTAGGCAATCAGATTTCCAATTTGAAGATCATCACGCTCCCAACCTCCCGCCTGATCACGCCCGCGGGAAACAAGCCACAACCTCCAATTTGGCTTCGTAATTAGTGGGAGCGTTCGCGCAGTCCGCAATAACGCCTCAATCAGGATTCGCTTGCAGTTCGCCAGATCACGATCCAATTGAAAGGCCGCCGACCGCGCTTCGCGCATCTGAATCTTCCAGAAGGAAGCGCGGAAAGCGTCTAAAATCAAATTACCTCTTCATGTCTGTGACCCAGGTTCAGGTTTTGCTCGCCGTCTTGGATACGGCGCATTCCGCATCGTTGGCGCAAGTGCTGATGCAGGCCGGTGCAACGGTGTCGCTGGTCCAGGTGCGCTCTACCGAGCATCTGCTGGAGCAACTTCGAGAGCGGATGCCAAATCTGCTGGTTTTGGAACTGGACCAGGACGGCAGCCTGCTGGAGCAGGTGCGAGCCCGTCATCCTTACTTGCCCATTGTCGTTGCCCTATTCCATCCAACCGAGAAAATTACGTTCAGCATTTCCCGCCTGGGCGCGGAGGATGTGTGGACGCTGCCGCTGGATTCCGTGTCCATGGTGGAGCGCGCACAAGGCGTGCTGGAGCGGCTTCCTGTTCCGGTCGCGGCCGCACCCGCGGAGCACACGCACGATGCCGCCGCAGGCATTCCAACTCCCATGATTGAAGACGGCGAGGAGGTGGATCCTTCCATGCCGCTGCTGCCGCCGCCTGCCATGGTGGGCGCCAATCCGCGCATGGCGGAGATTCGCAATACGGTGGAGAAGGTTGCCGGCACCGATGTCACCGTGCTCATCCGCGGCGAAAGCGGAGTGGGAAAAGAAGTCATCGCCCGCCTGTTGTTCGAGTATTCACGGCGCAGGCAAAAGCCGTTCATCAAGGTGAATTGCGCTGCGATTCCGCACGACCTGCTGGAGAGCGAGTTGTTCGGATATGAGGCTGGAGCCTTCACCGGCGCAACTCGAGATAAACCCGGCAAGTTTGAGCTGGCGAACCACGGCACGATTTTTCTGGATGAAATTGCCGAGATGCATCCCATGCTGCAAGCCAAGCTGCTGCATGTGTTGCAGGATGGGACGTTTTCTCGCCTCGGTGCCAAGCGCGATGTCGCCGTGGATGTGCGCGTAGTGTGCGCCACCAATAAATTGCTGGAGGAACGGGTTCGCGATGGGTTGTTCCGCGAGGACCTGCTCTATCGCATCAACGTGGTCACCATTTTTCTGCCGCCGCTGCGCGAGCGCCGCGATGAAATTCCGGTGCTGACCGATTACCTGTTGCGAAAGTACGCGATTCAATATGCTCGCCCGCTCCGTCGCTTCAGCCCGGAAGCTGCGGAACGCATGATGCAATACGACTGGCCCGGCAACATTCGCGAGCTGGAAAATCTGTGCAAGCGCTTCGTCATCGTCGGCAGCGAAACGCAGATTCTCCGCGAGCTTTCCAGTCATCGGCAGGAGCAGGTCATTTCACCCGCCATCATTTCTTCGCATGAACCGCCGGCGTTGAATCACGCGGCGGCTCCGGCAGGCAACGGAATATCGGACGACTCCGAGCTGTCTCTGCTGGAGGTGGGTCGACGCGCAGCGTGGGAGGCGGAGCGTCGCGCCATCCAGCATATGTTGGAAACCACACATTGGAACCGTCGTGAGGCCTCCCGGCGCTTGCAGGTCAGTTACAAGGCATTGCTGAATAAAATCAAGCAAATGCAGCTGGAAGACACAGCGTTGAAGGAACTTGGTACTGAAATTACACAAGAGAACCGGTCTACCCATTAGTGGTATCTCCATGCCACTCCTCCACGGCTGGATGATCTTCCTTCTTCCCTTCAATGAGTCTGGCAAAGATGCGGAGCTCGCACCAGATCCAATTGATTATGAATGAGTTAGTGGCGACTCAGGTTCACGATCCCTGGAATGAGCAACGAATTGCACGTCTTTACCCTAATTTGGCCTTTCGTTTGCATAACTCATAGTCAAATGAGGCATCCCAATCAGCAGTCCTCTTTCAGAATTTATTCCCGCTATCTCTGTCGCTCGACAAACTGAGTGGCTCCCATCCTGTAAGTTCCTGCCAATTTATCTTCGCTAGCCTCGATGCAGGGCCCGCCGACGCGGGCCTTTCGCGTCTTCATCTATCCAGCGCAACATCCAGCTTAGAATTTAGATGTGGCAGCGAAGACATCGTCCCAATCCAACCTCAGCAGAATCCAGGAACTCGACGCGCTCTTCCAGCGTGGCGGCCTGACCCGTAGTCCGCATAAAAAGAAGGCTGCGGCCGCGCGCGGAGTCGCCAGCAAGAAGAAAACCTCCGTGGCCACGAAAAAGCGTGTGAGTCGCACGATGGCGGCTGCAAAAAAGCCCGCCACCAAGTCCGTCGGGCCGGATATCCTCCGCGTACCCGAGTGGCAGCAGTACAACTGGTTGCTGCATGGCTTCAGTACCCGCGCCGGAGGAGTGTCGACAGCCTACCAGCCTGGCGATCCACGAAAAAAATGCGGTGAGTTGAACCTGGGGTTGACCCCTGCCGACACGCCGGAGAATGTGCAGCGCAATCGCGAGCTATTTGTGCAGGCGTTGCTCGCCGGCGCCGACCACAAGCCGCAATCACGACGAACTAAAAGTCCCGAGTTACGCCTGCTGCGCCAGATCCATTCCGGATTGGTGCATCGATACCGGCGTCGAATCCATCCACCACCGCAAACCCTCTGCGCGGAGACGGATGGATCGCGACCGAGCCGGGAACGCTGCTCGGCATCCAAACCGCAGACTGCATTCCGGTCCTGGTCGTCGACGTGCGCCAGCGAATCGTCGCTGCCTTTCATGCCGGATGGAGAGGAACTCTGTCACGAATCGTAGAGCGTGGCGTCGGTCGCCTGCGTGCCGAGTTTGGCAGCCAACCGCGTGACCTGACAGCAGCCATTGGGCCTGGAATTGGGCGCTGTTGCTACTCCGTCGGCGAAGAAGTGCGGATGGAATTTACCTCCCAATTCAGCTACGCCGATTCGCTGTTTGAAGAAGTGTTTGACCTGGACCCGATCAAAGAAAAATATCCCATGCTCTTCCTCACAGCACGCGCCCCAGGCCACAGCAATCTGGGGCCAAGCCTGCATCTTGATCTGGTGGAAGCGAACCGGCGACAGTTGATGGACGCAGGAATCGCACCCGAGAAGATTTACGCGCTGAATCTCTGCACCGCATGCGATACCAGGCGCTTTTTTTCCTATCGTGCGGAACAGGGATTTACGGGCCGCATGGTCAGCGCCGTCGGCATCCGGGCTTAGCTCTCCGCGATCGAATTACTGCACCAGCATCAGTTGCGTATCCAGGGAGACGATGCGATCGCGCCCTTCGGCCTTGGCTTGATACATGGCCGAATCGCATTGGTGCAGCAGGTCCTGAATTGTAATCGTCGGATCATGACCAAAATATGTTGTCACGCCAATGCTCACGGTGACGGTAATATTCTGCCGCACGCCGGAATCATTCGCGCGCGGACCCGGGACCGTGATCGAGTCCACATGGTACCGCAATCGATGCGCCACAATCATCGCCGCCTCGGCATCTGCTTTCGGTAGCAGCGCCACAAATTCTTCACCGCCCCAGCGGCCGACAACGTCGATATTGCGCACGGAATTTCGCAGCTTCTCCACCACGGCGCAAAGCACGGTATCCCCAGTGCGATGACCATAGCGATCGTTGATCTGCTTGAAGCGGTCCAGGTCGAACATGATCAGCGAGAAGACCTCTCCGGTGCGCGAGGTTCTCAATAGTTCATGCTCACACAGCGCGATGAACGAGCGGCGATTGTGAATGCCGGTCAGGGGATCGATATTCGCCAGTTGCACCAGTTCGGCTCGCATCTGGTGGCCTTCCATCCAGAACACCCCGAATCCCATGCCGATTGCCGCGCCAAGAAAGACCAGCGCCGCCGTCGCCTCCAATGGATACGAGGCTGGCTGGCTCGCATGGAACCCGTGCGCAAGAACAATCAGAGCTCGAGAAATGTTGAAGGCCGCGAAACTAAGCAGCAGCGTGACATTGAACCATATGGGTGGATCCATGCCGTTCAGGTTGGTGCGCATCAGCAGCAACGCGTTTTCGCAAGCCTGCAGTGCGATTGACATTGAAAAAACCATGATCGTGATTTGCGCCAGACCATGAAAATGTCGAAAGACGAGGTAGACCAGAACCTGCAGCAGCACCAGCGCGGTTCCCAGCCTGGGCACACGCACTTCTAACGAAGAAAGCTCCACCAAGCAGACATACTGAAGGGCGAATGCCAGCAAGACAAAAATGTAAGCCATCAGGATGGCAATGTTTCCCCAGTGCCCGAGGCGCAGCAGGAAGATAGCCGCCCCGATCGCGCCGGACGCGAAGGAAGCTCCCAGCCAACCTGCGCCTTTGAAAAATGGATTTGTCAGTCGGACGATGACCAGCCCGAAGCACCCGCCAGAGAGCAGGATTGCGGCCACGACCAGGATGATGTGCGTTTCCATACCGACACTAGGGGAACATGCACAATCCAGTGAGGATCACACGCCCCATGGAATTGTGAAATGTCAAGCAGAGTGTAGCCTGATTTGACCCCGGTCGCGAGTGACGAAAGTTTTAAGACCGCATCTGGCTGACCGATTCGGGAATGTCGTCGCGCCAACCGATGGCGGCTCGATCGCTCGCGTTTCTACTCCCAGGTCAGCAAAGCCGCACTTCCGGCAGGAATATCGCATTCCGCCATTCCGTTGGAGACGGCTACATGTTCCACCCGGCTTGGCCTGGTTGATCCCTCCGCGCCCACCGGCGAGCCGGCAAAGGTCGTGTCCTGCTGATCGTCCAAACTGGGAGCGATCAGGCGTTCCAGCGAAACATGCCCAGCAGAAGAATCTGCCTGCAGCTTCAGGCGCACATTCTTTTCGCCATCTTTATTGATGGCCACGGCGCGCAGTTTGCCTTGAGCGTCCTGCGCAGCATAGGCAACAAACAGTGGCCCAGCATCGCCCGCGTCCAACTGACTCGCCACTATCCGCCCGCCCAGAAGCCGGGCCATCACCAGCAGCGCGTAATATTCCGGCCGCGCGACGAATCCGTTCTCAAGGGTGCCGACAATCGGCGCATACCATCCATATCCGCCACCGTGGAAGTTGATTCCGCTGCCGCCAATCGCCAGCAGTTGGAACATCAAATCCAGCGCCCACAGCGACGATGCAAACGTATTGCTGACCCCAGGCTTGCCACCGCCATAGCAGGAATTCGTTTCCGTCAGACGATACGGCAGATGCGATTCCGCCATTGCCTGTCGAATCTTCGGCACTCCCGACACCCACCGTGAATTATCAGAACTGAGCAGCCGCTCAATCGTCATGGAAGGATCGCTGACCGGTCCCAGCGCATAGTAGTGCGTCGACAATTCAATAATGTCTTTGCCGAATTGCTGCGCAAACTCGACCAGCCAGTCGCTGGTGCCTGCCGTATCCGGGCCGGCAAATTTCGCCTGCGGTACCTTCGCCTTCACCGCGTCATAAAAAGTCTTCCATTCTTTTGCAAAATCCTGGTAGCTGTACCCAGCCGGACGCAGTCCATTGTGAGGAAACAGATCGTCTTCATTGCCGATCTGAAAGCTGATCAAGCGATCGCCTAGCGTATCAAAAACAAACGCGGCCTCTTCTGCGGCCAGTTGCGGAGTGCCCTTGCCAAAGTTCAAACCGTACATCGCACGCCAGTCGACCATATCCAGAAACTGCCGCAGATTGCGAATCGACTCCGGAGTGGTCTGCGTGTTTGCCGGCGGATGGTGACCTTTGTCGGGACCGATGGGGCCTGACGATGCGGCGGATTCCTCCTTCGTTGGTTTTGGCGTCCAGAATGCATACTCGCTGGAGTTGCCACCAATGCGCAGCACGCCGCGACCCAGCGGACGCAAAAATCCCGCCAGCCCACCATTCTTCATCGAGAAATATTCCGGGTCGGACAGCTGCGCCGTCTCATAGCTCAGGCCCAGGAAATTCTCCGGGATCGGCTGTCCCTGCTGATTCGACTGAATGGTGAGGCGCGCGGAAGTACTCGCCATGGAATCTGCTTTGAGAATCCTGGGAAACGCGGATACAGCGGCCGTCGCAACGGTTGAGCACAGAAATTTTCGACGATTCATGACGCTGACCAGTGAACCACCCAGCCCACGGAAATGCAAGCTGCCGAATATTTCGTTCAACATCGTTTGCCAAAATCGCCTGGAAAACATTTCCAATCGATGGATAGCCGCAGATAGTTACCCGATTCCCTCATCGTCGGGATAGCATGGAAAAGTAAATGATTTAGCGTGCATCCATCCGCCATAAAGAACGTCTAATTGTTAGCACTCAGACTCGAAGTCGATACCTTTTGCATTCTCACTTTCAGGAGCATTGAACTTGCCTCGAGACAGCTTGATGCCCCAGCTATGCCCGTCGCTGTCTGTTGCACCTGTATCGGGTTCCCAGCTTTCATCGTCGCATCGGACCACCCCGATGCCGGATCCATCGAAGAGTCGATCCACCAGGTGTGCGCTCCTCGCGCGTTGCGCATACTGGGCCGTCTTTCTCGCGATGGCACTAACATTACCCGCGATGGCACAAGAGACGCCGAGCACCACTCCACCGCCCGCCGCCGGTTCTTCCTCCGTCAAGCCCAGCACGTCGACGCTTCCAGACAATCCCAAGCCGGAGCTGGCAGCCGAAGTGACCGGGAAACAGACCAAGCGCATCCTGTACGTGGTTCCCAACTTCCGCTCAGTGTCCATGGACGAAATTCTTCCGCCGCAAAGTGCCAAGCAGAAGTTCATCTTGATGCTGCAGGATAGCTTCGATTACTCCTCATTTATTTATGTGGGCGGCCTCGCTGGCGTGGCCGACGCAGAAAAATCCTATCCGGAGTTTGGTCATGGCGCCGCCGGGTACGGCCGCTATTACTGGCACTCGTTTGCGGATAATGTGAACGGCAACCTGTTCACGGAAGCCATCGTCCCCATTGCTACGCACGAGGATCCGCGATACTACACCATGGGTCGCGGAGGCGTCTTCAAGCGCAGCGTGTATTCGGTCAGCCGACTGCTCATTACTCGCTCCGACCTGACCGCAACCAATCACGCACACAACACTTTCAATTTTTCTGAAATCGTCGGCAACGGTGCTGCTGCCGGAATCTCCAGCCTCTACTATCCCAGCAAATATTCCACATGGACCAAAACCGGACAGAAATGGATTGTGCAAGTTGGGCTGGATGGCGGAGCCAATCTCGTCAAGGAATTCTGGCCCGACGTGAACGCCCACATTTTTCACAACGCAAACTGGTAGAAAACTCTCCAGCGCCAGGGCAAATTGCACCGCCCCTGCTTTTCCATTTTTCAGTCCACGCGCATCCATATAAGCTGTGCCATAAGGCGAAACAGCTTCGATGGAGGGCATTGTGTTCAAGCGCGTCTTTCGGCATCCGCAATTTCTTGTGGTCTACTCCGCAACCATCACCGTTGTATTTCTCGTAACCACGTGCATCAATTTCGCGCGACCCGTTCACGGCGCCGATAAGACGGTCAACTTCGATCGAATCCAGGTGCATCGTATCGACGTGGTCGAACCCGATGGCACGCCTCGACTCATCATTTCGGATCGCGCCGAATATCCCGGCAGCTTTTTCCATGGAAAAGAAATCGCTCGCCCCGATCGCAGTGATTCGGCGGGAATGCTTTTCATCAATGACGAGGGAACGGAGGATGGTGGCCTGATCTACGGCGGTGCCAGCGTCGACGGAAAGCCCTCCAGCTTCAGCCATCTCAGCTTCGATCAGTACGATCAGGATCAAACTGTCGTTCTGGGAACCGAATTATCGCCCGACGGAAGCAGAACCGAGGGCATCACGCTGAATGATGCGCCGACAGAAGCCGATCACGCCCGACATGTACCGCGAAGCAGAGCGCATTAAAGCCATGCCGCATGATGCCGCAAGAAAAGCTGCATGGTCCGCGTTCATGAAGAAATATCCTTCGTTGCTGCAACGCGCTTCTCTGGAGCGTAACGATGACGGTTCTGTTGACCTGACTTTGCGAGATCAGCAAGGCCGGCCACGCTTACAGATGGGCCTGGATATCCACGGCCAACCGACAATTCAGCTCCTCGATGCGCAAGGAAAAGTGCAGCGCACAATCTCCATCCCGGAAAGCTAATGCTGCGGCTGAATGCTGCGCGGAATCCGCCGCGGGCAGCGTTCATGCGGAAAGATGGCTTACATTTTTCGCTTCGGCCGAGCCGTCGATCACCGATCCAAGCCGATCCGCACCGTCTCCAAACTTCTTTCGAAGAAATTTATTCATGGGTTCCGAGTAGAAGCGAGCCACCGCCTCGCCAAGCAGTCCAGATAGAACAATGACTGTTACAAATAGCGCAGGCACGGCTGACAGAGGTTTTCCGAGCGACACAAATAAGCCAAAAATCGCGATCACAAGAAACATGTGGGTCAGGTAGACCTCATAACTCCGCCGTCCCAGCCACAAAATTGGAACGAGAATTCGTGGCCCTCGCCATTGCGTCTCCGCGGATACGGCGATCAGCAAACATGTCCCCACCGCAAGGATCGTCATGTCCAGGCCATTGCGCTCCAGGCCCCACGCGTATGCAGTACGAGAAAAACCCAGGATGAACCCGACGAGAATCGCGCCCGAAATTCCGCACATCCAAAGCTGTTTGCGCACCAGATGTACATGAGCGATCAGCAGCGCCGTCAGGCAGCCCAGAGCAATCGCATCCATGGCGCCCAGGTAAGAATATTCATGCCACACTGGATTGCCGCGGGCCAACACCGTCCTGCCAAACGGCCCAAGAACTACGAATCCCATCAACAGCGCCACCAATAATTTTCCGCGCCCGAACAACTTGCAGGCCAGCGGGAAGAAAAGATAAAACATCTCCTCCACCGACAGCGACCACAAAATGTCCCAGCTTCCCGGAAGATATCCGCGCGTCGCCTCCAGCACATTGATGCGAAATGTGAGCGCCGCCAACAACGCGGCTCCCAGGCCTCCAGTTTTCGGATGGACAACGAAATGTTCCACGCCCGCGAAATGAAGCGCGCTCAGTACTGCCAGCAACAGCAGCAGCAATGGCGCAATGCGCGCGAATCGAAGCAGGTAGAAATCGCGCGGCCGAACTTTATCCGCCGAGCCCCATCGCCGCAGTGTCGTGGACGTGATCAGAAAGCCGGACACAGCAAAAAACATCTGCACGCCGAACTGGCCATTCCACACCAGCGAGGAGACAAGTTGTTTTGGCAGTCCCTGCGTATACGGAACCCGCGCAAACAGCAGTTGCATGTTCACGTGATTCATCAGCACAAACAGAATCGCAAGCCCCCGAATGAGGTCGACCCCATCCAGCCGTTTCCAACTTTTCGCGAGGGCGCGACGCGCAGGGCTCATCTGATGAGTGTGTCAAACTCGGCGCACTTGCGGGAAAAATTCGCGGATGTTGATTGGCTAATCTTCCGGCGCGCTGTAGCAGCTGCGACCAGAACCGCAGCGAGCCAGATGAACATAGTTCTCATCCGGACCCGCAGGACCCTGCGTCAGCAAACACCAGTAGGAGGAAGAAGCACCGACTCCCGGCAGCCAGTTCTCCGCCGAGCGCGGAGTGGTACCGTAGGCATTCTTGGTGCGAAGACAGCGGCAAGGCGGCGACTTGAGTCCAGCGGCAGTTTCAGTTGCGCTCATCATTTTCTCTCCTTGCAAATCATCCTGCGGCCCGCGGGTCGCGACCCATTTGTCCGGCAGCCAGCAGCACCGTGCGATAGATGGCCACAGGAAACATCTGTACCTTGTATGCGTTCATGGAAAGCGGCTGTGCCCCTTCCATCGAGGCTTTGCCGGCGGCGCGCGCAGTTTCTTCCGTGATCGGCTTGCCCGTCAGCGCAGCTTCCGCCTGCGAAGAACGACGCACGATCGGCGATGCAGCGCCCATCGTCACGACCGCGCGACGACACATGTTGCCGTCCATCTCCAGCACCACGCCGGCATCCGCAATCGCCCAGTCGAAGCTCTGCTTCTCGCCGTATTTCTGATATGCCGACCGAGTGCCCGCCGCCGGCTTGGGAATCATCACCGCGGTCAACAATTCATCCGGCTCGACCACGTTGAACTTTGTCGGATTCGCCTCCGGCATCACGTACAGCTCCTTGATGCCGACCACGCGCTTGCCGCGTTTCGCGCTGGTCAACTCCACCGTAGCATTCAGCCCCAGCAATCCTACCGCAGCCGACGATGGCGCAACCGCCGGACAGCTCCCGTAATCCATGATGGAGTGATATTGATTCAATCCGCCGAACGCGAAGCAAATTTCTTTGCCCTTGCGCAGGCATTGAAAATCTTTCGAACGAAAATACCAGCAGCGATTTTCCTGCAGCAGATTTCCACCCAGCGTCGCCATGTTGCGAATATGCGGAGTGGCTGCATTGCCGCACGCATCGGCAAAAATTGTGTAGTGCGACTGGATCAGCGGATGCTCGCTGATTTCCGTCAGCGTAGTCAGCGGGCCGATGTGCAGGCCTTGCGGCGTTTCGCGAATGCCGCGCAACGAGGAGATGTTGCGAATATTCACCAGCTTATTCGGCGTCTCCAGGCCTTCTTTCATGCGGTCCAGCAGGTCCACTCCGCCGGCCTTGACCACAATGCCATCCTTCGCATTCTGGCTCAATTGCGCCAGCGCGCCGCTCTCCGTCGTGCAGTCTGCGAGTACGAACTGGTTCATGCGTTACTCCTTTGCGGGGCCTTGCTCAGGGCTTCCAACACTACCGCGGGTGTCATCGGTGTGCTGCGGATGCGAACTCCAGTGGCGTTGTAAAACGCGTTGCCGATCGCTGCGGCGGCGGAAATAATTCCTGCCGCTTCGCCAATGCCGGATGCGTCAGTCGAACTCTGCCCAATGTAGCTCTCGACCAACTGCACGTGCAGTTCGGGAATATCGCGCGAGCCGGCAATCTTGTATTGATCCAGATTCGGGTTGACCATCAAGCCGTAGGTTGGGTCGAGCAATCGATTTTCGTAGAGCGCGAACGAAGTGCCCTGGATCAAGCCACCGTTGATCTGGTTGATCACCTGCGAAGGATTCATCGGCCGACCGCAGTCATGCACAGCGAAAAATTTCTTCACGTGGATGATGCCCATTTCCGTATCGACTTCAATCTCCGCTACGTCGACGCCGCCATAGGTGTCGTAATGCTTTTCGTCGTAGTCGGAAATGCGCCGTGCCTGTGCGGAAACCTCGCTGGTACCCATTTTCGCGGCAGCTCGACGAAAGCTGATCGGCTGCATATGCCCGCTTTTGCTTTGCACTTCGCCTTTCGTCAAAATCAAATCATCTGGCGTCGTGCCTAGCGAAGGCGCGATGTTCGCAAGGAATTTCTGCGAAGCCTGCCACGCCGCATCGCGCACCGCTGGAGTCAACGAGGCCGTCGTCACGCTGCCGCCAGAATTCGGGCCAATCGGATAATTTGTGTCGCCGATTTTCACCGAAACCTGCTCCGGCGGCACTCCAAACTGCTCTGCCAGAATCTGCGCCATCACCGTCTTGATGCCGGTGCCGATGTCCTGCACAGCAGAGAGAACTTCCACCGATCCATCACGATGCACGCGAACTTCCGCGGCAGAATCCATCTCGATGAATCGATACCAGACGGATTGCGAAAGTCCGACGCCGCGCTTGATCGGCCCGGGATCCGCATTGGGCGTGGGATTGCGCGATTTCCAGATCGCACTCTCGCGAACAATCTGTCGCTCCACGCGGCGCACTGGATTGGTGTCAATCTTCTCGCGAAATTCCAGCGGCTCCATGTTCAGCTTCTCGGCCATTTCGTCGATCGTCTGTTCCAGCGCGAAGGCTCCCTGAGGATGCCCCGGAGCACGAAATGCAGCCGCAGGCCCTGCATTGATGAACACGTCATTTTCTTCCGTGTGCAACGATGCGGCCTGATACAAATTGGTCGCCGGTCCAGCGCAGCCCGCGCCGGTTCCGCAACCTGCGGTGCCATAGCTGATCAATTGAATGGCGGTCAGTGTGCCATCTTTCTTGGCGCCGATCTTGAGCGTCTGGTCGCTGCTGGGACGATTGCCCACAGAAAGCTGCTCCCCTTTGCGATCGCACATCAGCCGCACCGGCGCGCCGGTCTGCTTCGACAGAATGGCCGCAACCGTTCCCTCGTTGCCTGCACCAAACTTGGCGCCGAAGCCTCCGCCAACATACTCCGTGATGACTCGCACCTGCGACTTGGGAATTTTAAAGTAGTCAGCCAACTCATCCCGCACGCTGGCCGTGCCTTGCGTCGACGCCCACACGGTCAGCAGATTCGGTTTCCAATCCGCTACCAGGCCATGAGTTTCCAGGGCATTATGCACCTGCACCTGGGTGGTGTACTTCGACTCCACAATAAAGTCGGCATCTTTGAAACCTTGTTCCGCGTCGCCGCGCTTGTGCGTAGAAGGGCCATGGACATTGCCCGTCTGCGGTACATCGTGGGGTCCGCCGCCGCCACCTGCCGAACCGGCTTCATCCGCCGGGCCAGGAAAAACCTGCGGCGCATCGGATTGACGAGCCATCTCCATATCCACAACAAACGGCTTGGCAGCGTATTGCACCTTCACCAGCTTTGCCGCTTCTTCCGCAATATGCGGGTACGTCGCCGCCACCGCCGCGATCGGCTGGCCGGCATAACGCACGATGGGATAGTTACTCTGCTCGAGCGAAGGATTTCTCAAAACCGCCTCGCCCAGCAAATGCTGAATCACGTACACGCCCTTCACGCCCGGCATTTTGCTGGCCTCGGAGGTGTCGATCGAAACAATGCTGGCGTGGGGAACATTCGCAGTCACCATGGCGGCGTACAGCATCCCCGGCAATTGCACATCGGCGGTGTAGCGTCCGCTTCCACTCACCTTGGCGTGCGCATCCCAGCGCGTGGGAGATTTGCCGATGTACTGCAGGTCAGAGTTGATGGGCAGAACCGGCGGCTCCGTTGCGGGAATCTCGCGCTGAACATCATGCAGCGTGTAGCCCGGAACTCCATACGGCATCGTGACAGTTTTTGTCGATGTCGATTGCGCTGCACCCGTGGCTGGATCAGATTGCTTGGTCGCCATATTCTCTCCTACGCGTTACGGATGGATTCTTTGCCGGAGACGCCCGCAGCTTCCAAAGTGGCTGCAAAAATTCTCGGGTAGGTGCCGCAGCGGCACAGATTGCCCGCCGTCGCCTGTCGCACATCGTCTTCCGTGGGGTGGGGATTTTTCTTCAACAGTGCGGAGCAGGCCATCACCATGCCCGGAGTACAGAAGCCGCACTGCATCGCGTCATGCTTGATGAAGGCGGCCTGCACCGGATGCAGATCTTCCGGATGCGAAGCGCTCGACAGCCCTTCAATCGTCGTTACCTTGTGCCCAATCGCGTCCATCGCCAGCGTCATGCAACTGTTCACCGGCATGTTGTCCAGCAGCACGGTACAGCCGGAACACGATCCGCGATCGCACACCACCTTCGTCCCGGTCAGGCCCATGTGGACGCGCAGCGCATCCGCCAGCGTGGTGCGCGGCTCCAGCTGGACGGTCTGTTCTTTGCCGTTAATATGCAGGGTGACAGGAACCGCACCCGGTCCAAGCTCTTTCACTCCGTGTTGCTCGCCATGGGTGGCTGCGGCAGCTTCGCGCGTGAAAACCTGCGCGCCTTCCAGCAGGGCAGTCCCGGCTGCGGCAACACCAGCGCCTTTAAGAAATCCGCGCCGCGTGATTCCTTTGGCGGCGGGACGATCTTTCACTTGCGAGTCGGCGGCATCAGAGTTCTGCGGTTCAGCAGCCGTGGGTTCGTTTGCCTGCGGAGGAAACTTTGCTTCTGACATTTGTCTCTCCTGGTTTCGGATCAAGAAGGAGCGTGCGGCACATCGAGCGATTCGCGTGATTCGGGTGGAAACAACCTCAAGCGAGCCGGGCCAGCCTTAAAAAGATCTCACATCGATTTGGTTTCTTCTGCGAGTGAGCTTCGCGGTGGTTCTAGTCTGACACTCTCGGCGACAATTCGGCAACTGGAGTGGACTCCATTTCGACGGGCCATGCTTTGCCAAAGTTTCATTTCAGTTTCGTGAAAGTTACTTCACCGGATTTGCCGCCACGGTCGCATGCAGGATCGGATGACCCAGCCCTTCGATTTTCCGGTCCGGCTTTCCATCCAGGTCGAACACGACAACCTCATTCTTACCCGGCTTCAGCCACGGCGCGGGTATGTAGAGCGTCTTCTGCGGGCCAACGTTCCAGAAACGTCCCAGGGCGCGGCCGTTCAGCCACACTTCGCCCTTCGTCAGCGCGCTGGTATCCAGAAACGTATCCTTCGGCGTGGTCACGTTGAAGCTGGCCCGGTAAAAACACGCTCCGCTGCAGGGCGCTTTCGAGTAATGCCATCTGGTCCGGCTTCAACATCGGCAGCGGATAGACATCCCACCCTGTCAGCACTTTTTGCCCCAGCTTGACCCGTCCCACAAGCCCAGCCCGTTCCGCGGGCAGCGACGGACCAAAATTCACTCGCCCCGTATTTTCCACCAGAACATCCAGCTGCGCATGGGCGGAAGAAACATGCAACGGCAACTGAAGTTGTCCCAGCCGACGATCCAGCGTCCCCACCAATTTTCCATCCACATAAATCTGCGCATAATCGTGCACCGTATCGAACGTCAATACACTGTCGACCGGCCCATCCAACTGCGTTCGATACAGAATGTATCCGTACGCCTGCCCAAAGGCCTCCATGGAGAGCGGCCGCTCCGAATGAATTGCAGCCGGCAGCGACTTCCACAACGAAACTCCCTCGGCGAGCGAAATCGCTGGCAACGTCATCGTCGGCGGCGCAGCGGGCACAGGAGGCGGCTTGATTCCGGTATCCTTCGCAATGATGTCGCGGAAACGATAATACTTCGGCGTCGGATGACCGCTTTCATCCAGCGGCGAGTTGTAATCGTAGCTGGTCACATCCGGCTCATACGTTTTGCCGTCGGAGTTCGCGCCATTCATCCAGCCAAAACTGGTCCCTCCGTGGAACATATACAGGCTCACCGAATATCCCTGCCGCAACATCCAATCCAAATCCTTGGCTTGTTGATCCGGCGTGTCGGCCGTATGCGGCGCGCCCCAGTGATCGAACCAGCCGTCCCAATATTCCCCGGTCATCATGGGTCCATCCGGTCGCAGCTGCTTCAGCTTGGCAAAATCTTTCTGTGCGTTTCCCGGCCCAAAATTAATTACCGCCGGCAATTCCGGCAAGGAACCGTTTGGAATCTCATCCGCGCCATCCGCTGTATACAGCTGCGCCTTGGTAAACCCCGCGTCGACCAGCATCTGATGGATGTCTTCCATATACGCGTGGTCCTTGCCATAGGAGCCATACTCGTTCTCCACCTGCACCGCGATGATGGGCCCACCGTTGCCAATCTGCAGCGGCGCCAGTTGCTTGCCAAGCTGCATCAGCCACGCCTGGGCTGCCGCCAGAAATTGCGGGTCTCTCGATCGCACCACCATGTTCGGATCTTTCAGCAGCCACGCCGGAAAGCCGCCGAAGTCCCACTCCGCACAGGAATATGGACCCGGCCGCAGGATGACATACAGTCCCTCCTGCTGCGCCTCGCGAACAAATTCCGCCACATCGCGATTGCCGGAAAAATCGTAGACCCCACGCTCCGGCTCATGCCAGTTCCAGAAAACATATGTCGTGATCGAGTTCAGCCCCATCGCTTTCGCCATGCGCAGCCGATCGCGCCAGTAGGCTCGCGGAATCCGCGCATAGTGCATCGAGCCCGAAATAATCTGGAACGGTTTGCCATCCAGCAGAAACTCTCCATGCCCGGCCACGAACGTGTGCGGCTGCGTCTTTGCCGCTGCGAAACCCGGCAACGAGACACCAAGGCTAAAAAACAGAACAATCCACGTCCATCGACGCTGAACAGCCATCATTCAAAATCTCCTTATTCGCTGCACATGGCGAGCTGCCTCGCTCGCCAGACGAGCCGCAAGCAATTGCATCTACGCGCTCCCAAAAACTTTCCTAAGAAAATATCTGCGCTTTTTAGCCTACTCCAGCTAGACTGGTGCCCAAGGATTTCAACCCGGTTTTCGGAGACAAGGAAAGCACATGACAGCGATGGAAGCAGCCATGCAGCAACCTGGGGAATCTGCTGGCCTCAGTCAGGTGGAACGTGTTGTCGACGCGTTTGTGGCGCCGACAAAGACCTTTACCGATATTCGCAGAAACGCCAGCTGGTGGCTTCCCTATCTGTTGCTCATTGTTGTCAGCTTCGCATTTACCTCTTCCATTGACCACAAGATCGGCTTCGACCAGGTCGCGCAAAGCAATATCAACCACAATGCATCGGCGCAACAGAGAATGAGCGCCCTGACGGATGCGCAGCGAGAGCAAAGTATCCATACGATTGGGTCCGTCACCAGGGTGATCAGTTATCTCTATCCCGTGATCGGTCTGATCTTTGCCTTCATCTGTGCCGGCATCCTGATGATGACCTTTAATTTCGGGCTCGGCGCCAAGGCCAGCTATAAGCAGTACCTGGCGGTCTGGTTCTTCGCCAGCCTGCCTTTTCTCATCAAGTTCTTATTGGCGGCCATTGCCATCTTTGCCGGGGTTAGCGCGGAGCAATTCGATATCAACAATCCCGTTGGCACCAATGTCGGCTGGTATCTCACCTCAGATACTCCGCTGTGGCTGCGCACACTATTTTCTTCTGCGGACATATTCACATTCTGGGTGGTCCTGCTCCTGATCCTGGGTTGTTCCATCGTTGCCAAGGTCAAACGCAGCAGCGCCGCCATCGTGATCATTGGCTGGTGGGTGCTGATTATTCTGGGCGGCACCATCATGGCCGCAATCCAGGGATAGAGCGTATCCCCTTACTGTGAACCATCGAAGTTCAGCCAGGTGCAGCTCGCCGCGACGAACTGCGCGCATATTACCGCCCTGCTCTACCGCTGCAGGTAAATTGCTCGAATCCGCACCTCCGCGGATTGCATCGAACCCATGGAGTGAAAGTGTGCCCGGATGAGTGAGTGGGTCAGATTGTGCGGTCGGCAGGAGCTTCCAGCGGAAGCCGAGGCCAAAGAGTTCTCCGTTCAGGGTCACACTCTCTGCGTGGCCACGCTGAAGGGAGTTCCCCTGGCGCTCGACAATGTCTGCCCGCATCGCGGCGGCCCGCTCGCCGAAGGTACCATTGAGCACGGCAAAATCGTCTGCCCCTGGCACCAATGGGAATTCGATCTGACCACCGGCCAGGCCACGCATTCGCCGGCTGCAAAAGCCACCCGCTATCCCCTGCGCGTCCAGGGCGACGACGTCCTCGTCGAGCTCTAGAATCTGCATCTCACTGCAAATGCCGCCGCAATCTCGTACGGAACCTGCGCCATTTAAATCCGGATCGCAACTATGAACAAGCCCTATGTTCTGGAGCGCGAACAGTGGGTTCCCGCTTCGCTCGACGAAGTCTTTCGCTTCTTTTCTGACGCCGCCAATTTAGAACTGCTCACTCCGCCATGGTTGCGCTTTCAGATCCTCACGCCTCAACCCATCGCCATGTTCCCCGGCACGCTGATCGACTACAAACTGCACTGGCACGGAATTCCCATGCGCTGGCGAACGAAAATTACGGCCTGGCAGCCGCCGAACGCTTTTGAAGATCTTCAGCTGCAAGGCCCGTACAAGCTGTGGCACCACACCCATCGCTTTCAAGCCGTCGACGGAGGCACACTCATCCACGACCGCGTGGAATATTCACTTCCGTTTGGAATCATCGGGCAAATGGTGCACACGTTTTCTGTGCGGAGAAATGTAGAAAGTATTTTCGTGTTCCGCGAACGTAAGGTCGCAGAAATCTTCGGCTCAAGCCGACGCGCGTCAATCGTAGATCGATTCTCGCGCGCCTTTATTCCGCTGCCGTGTTCAAGACGTTCGGGCACTTCGCCTGCATCCACTGCCGATAACTCATCTTGTCGCGTTTGGGATTGAAATCTGCTCCCGGGCACACCGGACAGCCTGCAGCTTCACGCAATTGGTCGCTCCAGGACGCATGCTTCTCGCGCCCATTCGGATCCCACAGATCCTGCGTGCTGTCTTCCGACGGAGCCAGCGAAACGGTGTAGTTGGGAGATATTCCCTGCGTCCAGTCAGAGGCCGGCTGCTCCGCTGCGTCGCCTCCCTGCGAACTGTACGACTTGCAGTCGATGGTTCCGCCCTTGCCATCGCTGCAGGTTGCGGAGACACTCTTTTTGGAATTGCTGTGGGCATTGCCGAGCGTCTGAGCCTTGGGCTGCGAACCAAAAACGTCAGTGCCGCCGCCTCCTGAGTCGCCGCCGACAGAAGGAAGTGCGATTCCCACTTCCAGAATCGCGTCTGCCTCTTTTGGACTGGCAACAACTGTCAGGCAAGTATCCTGATCCAGCCGCGTAGTTGCAGCATTCGCCATCACCGGCGTCCCCGCATCCACGTATACCTTGCGTACCGGTTTTCCGGCCGGCGTCGTCAGGGTTCTCTCGGCCTTCTTTGCCGAACCCGTCCCAGGCATGCAACAGAACACCAGAATTCCGAGAAAGATAGGCAGCGTGGAAGAGCTCATTCGCCCACCCGACCGCATGTTTCCTCGCACCTTCAGCGCCGCTCGCGTCATTGCGATCTCCTCTAGCTCAACCGGAATTATTTTCGAGCGCAGCAAGAGTTTTGTCCAGGCTTGCGACGTTTTCGACGTTCAGGCAGATACGGCTGGAATCCAGCGGTCGCATCAGCCCACACAGCACCTTGCCCGGACCCACTTCAACAAAGTGCGTCACATCGGCAGCAATCAATTGCCGCTCACACTCCACCCAGCGAACCGCGCCGGTCACCTGGCGCACCAGCGCATCGCGCGCGGCATTGCTGGTCGCAACCCAGGCCGCATCCACGTTCGTAACCACGCTCAATTTCGGCTCATGAAACGCCGTCGCTTCCAGATCTTTTGCCAGACGATCCTGTGCCGGCTGCATCAACGCACAATGGAATGGCGCGCTCACCTTTAAGCGGGATCGCACGTTTCGCGCCACGCTCTTTGCACTTTGCGGAAGCCAATTCCACCGCCGCCGCTGCTCCAGAAATCACAGTCTGCTCGGGAGCATTCAAGTTGGCTGCCGAAACCACCCCGCCCGACTCTTTGGCTGCCTCGGCGCAAGCGCGAATGACTAAGTCCGCCGTCATGCCCAGAATCGCTGCCATCGCACCCACGCCTTCCGGCACCGCTTCCTGCATATATCGTCCGCGATTGCGTACCGTCCGCACCGCATCCGCAAACGATAGCGTTCCAGCGGCCACCTGCGCGGAGTATTCTCCCAGCGAATGCCCGGCGGCAAAATGGCTGCGCACGCCTCGCTCCGCCAGCACCCGCAACGCCGCAACAGACACAGTCAGAATTGCCGGCTGCGTATTCTCCGTCAGTCGCAACTCATCTTCCGGCCCGTCAAAACACAGTCTCGAGATAGAAAATCCCAGCGCCTCATCAGCCTCTTCGAAAACCGTGCGCGCCACGGGAAATGCCTCGTAGAGTTCGCGGCCCATCCCGACTGCCTGCGATCCCTGCCCTGGAAAAAGAAATGCAATAGTTGTGTTTGGATTTTTTGTCGTACTCATAAGCCGTATTTATTCCGCCGGTGCGCCGTTCAAGGCCAGCAGACCCTGCTCAATATGTGCATTCACGTTGGCCTGGGCAAACTCCGCCGCCACGCGAATGCCATTCATAATGGCGCGATCGGTCGAAGAGCCATGCCCCACGATGCACACACCGCGCACGCCCAGCAGAGGAGCGCCGCCGTATTCTGACTGATCGAAGCGCCGCTTGAAATGGTTGAACGCCTTGCGCGAAAGCAACGCACCCACCTGCGCCGTCACTGTCGAGGTCAACGATTCCCGCAGCGATTCCCGCACCAGCCGCACCAGTCCTTCCGATGTCTTCAGCGCCACGTTGCCGATGAATCCATCGCAGACCACCACATCGGCCTGGCCATTAAAAATGTCGCGGCCTTCAACGTTGCCCAGAAAATTCATCGGCAGCTTTTGCAGTAGAGGAAAACTCTCCCGCGTCAGCTCGTTGCCTTTGCCCTCTTCTTCGCCAATTGAAAGCAGCCCCACCCGCGGGCGCTCCACCTTCAGCACCGAACGAGCATACATCTCCCCCATCACCGCAAACTGTTCCAGATTTTTCGGCTTGCAATCGACGTTCGCGCCCACATCCAGCAGCAGGCAAGGCTTGCCTGTACTGGTCGGCAACACCGCCACCAGCGCGGGACGATCCACGCCCGGCAATGTGCCCAGCACCATCTTCGCTGTCGCCATGGCCGCGCCCGTATTGCCTGCCGTCATAAATCCGGCAGCAACACCTTCGCGCACCAGCTTCAGCCCCACGCGCATCGAGGAATCGCGCTTGGTCCTGACCGCCTGCACAGCCTTTTCGTCCATGCCAATCGCTTCACTGGCCTGAACAATTTTTATAGGAAGATGACGTTCCCCGGCGCGATGCATCTGCTTCGCCAGCAGCGGTCGCAGCGTGCGCTCCGGCCCAACAAGATGCACCCGTACCTGTAGCAGCCGACACGCCAGGATTGCGCCGCGAATTTCCGGCTCTGGCGATTTGTCGGAACCCATGGCGTCAAGCGCGATGTCAATCAGCATGGAGGGAGGCGGTTAGCTCTTCTCTTCCTTTGTCGCAATGGCCAGGACGTTGCGTCCCTTGTAGGTGCCGCATTTCGGGCACGCCTGGTGCGGCAGCTTGCGCTCATGACAGTTCGGACATTCAGAGAGCGACTGCGTGGTAAGAAAATCGTGCGAACGCCGCTTGGCGGTGCGTTGTTTGGAGTGGCGTCGTTTCGGATTCGGCATGGAAATTCCCTTTCCCCGCCGCTTGTCCCTCTCGCTCGATCGCACGCCATTCAGGCGCTATTCCGGTGAGAGTTTCTCGAAGGCGGGTGCAACAAACTTTATAGAATTATGGCTTGTCCTGGCTGCGAACTATCTGCGGCTGCAATGCCTTCAGCTGTTCCCAGCGCGGATCGGTCGAAGTGGTCACGCAGTCGCAGGGATCCGTATTCCGGTTCCGGCCACACTCCGGACAAAGCCCTTTGCAGTCTTCGCGGCAAAGGTTCTTGGCTGGAAGCGCCAGAAGGATCTGCTCGCGCAGCACATCTTCAAGCAATAAACCGTCTCCTTCATAGTAGCCGATTTCGGTCTCCGATGTGGAAATCGCGCGGTCAGTATTGTCCAGATCCGCCCCCGCGGGACGAAAAATCAGGTCAAAACTGGCCTCAATCGGCTGCGAAACCGGGTCCAGGCAGCGCGCACACGCCACTTCCATGCGGGTGTCCAGCTTGCCCCGGATTCGAATGTCATCGACGATTTCGTTGGTGCCGCGATGCTCTTTCAGCAAATCGACGCGGCCTTGGGTGTGCAATATCCCCACCTGCTGCATATCGTCCACAAAATCAATGCTTCCCGGAGCAAGAGATTCATCAAAATCGATGGCCTGCCGCTCAAGATCGGCAACGAGGAACTTCATCGCGATGCCTCCAGGCGAGTGAAAAATTCGAGCCGCACGCCAGCCAATTCCGCCGCAGCCCTCTCCTTCGAGACTAAGTCCCACCCCGCCAGTGCGTCAAATTCCGCGGCGACATAAGGACTGAAATATAAGGGCTGAAATCAAAACCGGGCCACCCGCGCTACATCGAAATCGACGGAATCCATGCCCCCGCAGGTTCGTTATAGAGTCCCATCGTCATCAGGGTGCAAGGCTGCACAACCCGCAGATCCGTTTTCCAAACACCAGCGAAACAACGCCGTGTTGCGAGCAGGAACCAGCAATCCGGGTCCGCTGAATCCCTCCGCCGCGCCAATCAGCGCCATTAAGTCCCGGTTGCATTCGGCCACAGAATGACCGAAATATCCCAGCCCGGTGGTGTATCCCACCACGCGTCCGTCGCGTTCAACCACTCTGGCGTCTCCCTCGCGGATTGCGTCGGCGACCTCTCCCGAGCGGGTATGTCCATGCACCGCCGCGCACAGCCGATCGCACGCCGCAGCGTCAGCATCACCCGCGGGACGAACCATGCAGCCTTCGATGGAGATCTTCATCGGCGCGCCTTGCATCACGCACAGCAATTCGCGTACCTCGAAGCCGAGCTTCGCATAGAGAGACAGAGAACGAGTATGAAACGTGGATTGCAGCAAACGGATGCCGGGCGCGCCCCGTTCCGCCGCCCGATCCAGTACCGCCTGCATGAGACGTCTCCCTGTACCCGCGTTCTGCACCGCGGGATCAATCGTGATCGGACCGATTCCGACGATGGACGACCGTTCATCCAGACAATTGCTGCCGACGATCGCACCTCCCATTTCGGCCACCACACAGTAGAACGACGGGTGAGAAAACATCATCTGCAGCACACCCACGCCCATCTCCGGCGCAGGCATTTCCGGCGGGAAATTATGATCCGAATTGATCTTGTGAAATGCCTTGTAGCAGATGTGCCCGCACGGCTCAGCGTCCTCCGGCTTTGCGCGGCGGATAGTCACAGCCGCGGAGGGTGTCTGTTCGGAGGGTCTCTGTATCG
>CAVZFK010000022.1:0-78384 GCA_963774515.1 uncultured Acidobacteriota bacterium
TTACATGGAAGAGGACCGCACGATATCAGAATGCATGTTGCCCGGTTGATCCGAGTGCGGCATCGACGTCCTTTCCGTGCGACAAATCCGCTAACGCATCTCGTAGCACCCGATATCGATCTTGTCATTCATGCATCGCGGTTTGCCGTCGAGATCCTCGCTTCCCACGATATCCTTACCTGGATTGACTCCGCTACCTATCGCAGGAGAATCTTTTTTCAGATGGAAGTTGTGCGCGGCTGGCTCGACAAATTCTGGGTCCGCAAATTTGGAGTCGCGATCTTCTCCTGTGGCTTTCACGTACGCCTCGAAACTCGAATAGTCCTTGCCATCCAGCGACCATTTCACTTTGTTCGCGCCGACGGGCGAGTAATACAAATTGTGATCAAACGTCACCGTTGGCGTATTGGGATCCATGCGGCCCGATCGACTCCTCAGCGCCTGATTCGAGTCACCGATATAGACGATGTTGTTCTTGAAAACATTATTGCGCAGATAGAACTGCATCTGGATTTCGCCGGTGCCAGTATGGAAGGTATCGTTTTTGTATAGTGTGTTGTTGACGATCATCGTGTCATGCGTGCTGCCACGTTTTTCATAGTAACCGCCAATTGAGATGCCAGCAGTGTGGCAGGAATAAATCAGATTGTTGCGCGCGATGATGTAGCTGGTATCGCGATGGAAGTGCTCACTGGCCAATTCAATCCCGAAATCCGTGTGGTCAATGATGTTGCGCTCGATCACTACGTGGGTCCCGCCGTCCACATAGATTCCGTCTGAGTTTGCGTCATTCCCGTACGCTGGATTGCCCCTGGAGGTAATGTCGTACACATGATTTTCAGCGACCACCCCATCGCGCGCGCGGTCCACACTGGGATCTTTCGCGGTGTGCTCAAATCCAATAATGTCGATGCCGATATTGTTATTGTTGTGAACGCGATTTCGAGTGACTCGAAAATTTGTGACGTTGCCGTTCAACACCAGCGATTCGCTCGAGCCTGTCTGAAGATTGTGGACTTCGTTTCCGTCGACAATCAGATCGGTGATTGGACTTGTGGCGTCGGTGCCGTATACGGCGATGCCGAATCCATTGGCGCCGTGGCCGGGGCCTTCGCGGCCAGGGTAGGTCTGCTCAATATTGTGGACATTGTTATCTCGAATCTCGATGTGGGAACCGTGGCCGTAGACGCGAATGCCTGCGGGAACCCGAGTGGGATCGGCGGTACGATAGTTGCCAATCTCAAGATGCTCGATTTTTACGTAGCTCACGTTTCGCAACGCGACCATGGGGCTATCGCCAACCTCCGGAGTCAGACAGCTTCCATCCAACACCGCCGTCTCTCCCGGTTCGCTGCGAAATGTAATGTAACCCTGGGTCGCGTTCCCGGAGGATGTGACGGCCAGCCGCTCGCAATATTTTCCGCCGCGAATGTTGATGGTGTCTCCCGGCTTCGCTACGTCGGCCGCATGCTGCACTGTCAGAAACGGCTTTTCTTTCGTGCCCGGATTGGAATCGCTTCCATGCGTCGACACATATAGGGAAGGAGTGGGGGCAACTGCGGCGTACAAACTCACGCTCAGCGATAGCAACGCAACCAACACCACGAGATTCATGCATCGACGGTCCAAGGGCTTCTCCTTCACTTGTGTTTAAATCAGCACGCCAGCAAAATTTCGTTTCATTACGGACTCCACCCTTTTAGCTTTCAATTATCCGCTTGTCAAGCGCGATGCCGGTACCCCTGGATTTGCATGTCCGAAAGCTTCCAAACTGCTGCGAATACTGTTCCGCGAGATTGGGTGCGAACGCCAGCCCCAGTCGCTATGCCTGAGCAATCCACTCCACCAGAAAAAGTGAGCCATGCCGAGGCTCCGACTTGTTTCTATTTATTCCGATCGGTATAGTGGGGCGCAGTTGCATTGTTGCGGAAGCGAGGCAATGACTGTGAATCGAAGAACATTCCTGAAATCGGCAGCAATCGCGGGTATCGCGGGCGGAGCGGCAGCCCAACAGGCCCGTGCATTTGTCCCAGCTCACAACTGGGGTAAATACGATTTTGGCTCCGGCCCCGCAATCACCGACCGGCTGAACCAGGGGCCATTTCCACAATATCCGCCACAGGCCGTGATTCCCACCGACGACGTTGTGATGGCAACGACGCGGACGAACGAAATTGTTCCGAATTACGGCAAAGGCCTCATGACTTATATCTCCGGCGATCTAGGCCGCGACGAAATCAAGTCCAACAATCTTGAGCAAGCCATCGAGGCGCTCGCCAGTCTTCCTCTAGGCCAGAAACTCTACATCCGCGTCCCGTGGCGAGACGTGCAGCAACAGCCGGGGCGATTGGATTTCGCCGATTACTGGAAGATCACTTTTGAAATGGCGGCGAAGTATAAAAAACGGATTGGTTTTCGCGTCATGATGAGTGATCCAGATATTGCGGGACCGGTGCTGCCAGACTTTCTCGTTGACAAAGTTCCCATGGTGAAGCTGGCTGGAGAGTGGCGGGGCGATGCCACCGAGGTTCGCTATCGCAAAGCTCATATGCAGCCTCGCTACGATGATCCAGTTTTTCAGGCAGCGTATCGCGAACTGAATGAACTGCTGGCGGTCGAATTGAATGGAAGTCCGCAGATCGAATTTATGGACACCTTTATGTATGGCTTTTGGGGCGAGGGACATACGTGGCCCTATACAAATAATCCATTTCCCGACTATGCAACGGCGGAACGCACCTGGCTTCACATGCTCGACGTGCAGCTTGCCAACTGGACCAAGACGCCGCTGGCAACCAACACGCAGCCGGATTTCAGTCGCGTGGGGAATTCTGAGCTTGTCGATCGAACTGTACGGAGCGGCAACTGGCTGCGCACCGACACAATTTTTATTGAGAATATGCAGATTGAAACCATCAGCAATCGGCCTCCCTGGGTTGGCGCGGTTGTGGAGATCGCGCTGCCCGGTCAGATCTCAAAAATTCCACCGACGAAGGAGCCCATCTCCTACAGCGACAGTGCAATCGAGCATGTTATTGATGTTGGGGCAAACTACTGGTCACTGTGGAATTTCCATAACATCAGCGCAGAAAATATTATGGACTTCTACCATCGCTCTCCCACCGCGATCGACCATATCAATCGTTCCATCGGATATAAGGTGAGACCTTCGTTCATCTGGCAATACGTCGATGGCGATCATCAAGGCCTCATCATAGGATTCGCCAATGATGGAATCGCCGGCGTTCCAGGGGCGCTTCGAGTGACGGTGGCCAGTGGTGACGGCAAGGTCATGGCCGGCGGCAGCCTCGATCCTGGATACCCGTTGCCCGGAAAAATTCGACAGGCACAGTTCCTTCTTCCCAATGGAATCGACTGGAAAGGGCTAAAGCTCTCGGCAGAAATTGAAGTGAAAGGTGTTCGTTATCCTGTGCAATGGGCTTGCCTGCAGAAGTTGAACGAAGATGGATCGTTGACTCTTCGCCCAAACTTGCGTGGAGCATCCTAGCTAGTAAGTGGAGATTTCGCCGCGCGGAAAACTCGGCACTCATAAAGGAGCAGAGATGAGCGACAAAACAAACTCGATCACTCGCAGAGAAGCCCTGGCACGCATGGGAGGCGCTGCTTTGGGTTCGGCGATGACGCCTGGGTTGTTATCCGCTCAAGCAAATTCTCATGTGCCGGTATCTCCGGTGCGTGCTCCAAATGGTCCCCCTGGCCACCGCTCTTCAACCCGGCCCAATGTTTTATGGATTACAGGTGAAGGCATTCCGCTTAAGGCGCTGAGTTGCTATGGAAGCACGCTCATACAAACTCCGCACATCGACCGGATTGCGAACGAAGGCATGCGGTTTGAAAACAGCTTTGTCACCAATGCGCTGTGCGCTCCAAGTCGAGCCACGTTGCTGACAGGGAAATACGATCACCTGAATGGAATGACTTCCAACCCGGGTGAAACAACCGCGGGAATGACGAGTCCCACCTTCGATGCATCGCAGGAGACGATCGCAAAAATATTCAAGCGCAATGGATATCAGACTGGGATGGTAGGGAAGTGGCATCTGCCGGCAAATCCCTGGGGAGACAGGGTTTGATTATTTTGTGTTCAAGCGCGGCGCGGGCGGCCCATATTACGATCCCAACGGATACCTGCGAAATACAAGCTTAGGCAGCAATGAAATTCATGAGAAAAGTTATCCCGGCTACATCACCGATAACATGACGGATTTTGCCATTGAAGGGATGAAGCAATTCCAGCAGCCATTCTTTATGATGATGCAGTTCTTCAACGATCATCGTCCCTTTGATCCGCCACACAAATACGAACATTTGTACGACGACGTTCGCATCCCAGAGCCCGGCACGTTTTACGATGACTATTCCATGCGCGCCGCACCTGCAAGAGAAGCCAGGATGCGAATTGCGGACATGCCGGACTTCAATCCGCCGCAAGACCTGACCGAGCGCCAGCGCAAGCAGTGGAACTATCAGAAATTCATGCAGCACTTCCTGGGAACGCTGCGATCTCAGGATGACAACATGGGCCGGCTCCTCGACTACCTGGACAAGTCTGGACTTGCGGAGAACACCATCGTTGTCTACACAGCAGACCACGGGTTTTTCCTCGGCGATCACGGCTGGTTTGATAAGCGCTTTATGTATGAACAGGCGATTCGGGTTCCGTGGATGATTCGTTATCCAGGGCATGTTCAACCGGGCAGTGTCAGCAAGGATTGGGTCGTGAATATTGACAACGCACCCACCGCTCTCGATCTGGCTGGTTTGCCAGTGCCGCAGGATATGCAGGGTCGCAGCGTCGCACCGCTTCTGAAAGGGAGCGCTCCGTCAGACTGGCAAACATCCTTCTACTACCACTATTATGAGTTTGCTCCGCCGCACTGGGTGTTGCCGCACTATGGAATTCGTACCAACCGCTATAAGCTAATCAGCTATTACACGGTGAATGAGTGGGAACTATTCGACCTGGAAAAAGATCCGGATGAAATGGAAAATCTTTTCGAGTGGTCGGGCTACAAAGTCCATCCTGCGTATCAGTCGATTGCAGAAAATCTGGTCATGCAACTGAAGGACCTGCGCGAGAAGTATAAGGACACCACGGGCAGCCCGGTGAAGCTGTGGCCCACCAGCAGTTACAATTGACCATCGCTCAACTGGGTGGTACGTTGAAGCGAATGTCAGTCCATCAAGCCCAGACTTCTACCGCCGTCGCCGCGTCGAGAACGTCGCGCATCCCTTCAAATCGACTGGTCTCGGTGGACGTTCTCCGCGGAATCACAATCGCGTTCATGATCCTGGTCAACAATGGCTTTTCAAATTATCCGTTTCCCGCCCTCGAACATGCCGAGTGGAACGGATGGACCCCAACCGATCTGGTATTTCCGACCTTCTTATTTCTTGTCGGTGTCACCATTGTTTTTTCTTTTGAATCTCGCTTGAGTCGCGGAGCCTCGAAGTCTTCTCTTCTTCTCCATACATTCCGGCGCGCTTGCATCTTGTTTGCGCTCGGCCTGGTCGTTAACGGCTTTCCAGATTTCCCGCTGGCGACATGGCGCATCTACGGAGTGCTGCAGCGGATTGCGATCTGCTTCCTGATTGCGAGCATCTTGTACCTTCTGGACCGACGCCCTGCCAGCAAAATCGTGTTGATCGTGCTGGCATTGTTTGGCTACTGGATTCTTTTGCGATGGGTTCCGGTACCGGGCTATGGCATGCCGGGCCGCGATATTCCATTGTTCGATCAAACGCGGAATCTCGGAGCGTACATCGATCGGCATATCTTTCCGGGTCGGTTGTATCGAGGCGTACGCGATCCCGAAGGATTGTTGAGCGACATTCCCGCAGTGGCGACAACATTGCTTGGAATGCTGACAGCGATGTGGCTGCGATCCAAACGCGGTCCGTCTATCAAGGCTTGGGGAATGTTGGGAGCTGGAATTCTCGGCATTGTTCTGGGGCAATTCTGGGGCCTATGGTTCCCCATCAACAAGAACCTCTGGAGCAGTTCGTATGTGCTGTTCGCCGCCGGTATTGCGTTGGTCGCGCTGTCGGTATGCTATTGGGCGATCGATATCAAGAATTGGAAAACAGGCTGGACCTATATCTGGCTGGTTTTTGGAATGAATGCCATTACGGCGTATGTTTTCTCGGAGCTTCTGTCAGCCACGCCTATATGCAATCAAGATTCACAGCGGAACCACAACGGTGAGCCTGAGCGCCTATCTTTTTGACCACTGCTTCGCGGGGATACCGTCTCATCACCTGGCATCCCTGGCGTATTCGATTATGATCGTCGCCATATGCTTTGTCCCAGTCGCGATTCTCTATCGCCGCAAGATTTTCCTCAAAGTGTGACAGTGGAGTCGCCGATTCCCCGTGGATTCACCTTCGGGTGTGCTCCAGCCCGACCACCTCGGTGACCGCAGTCACTGCCAGTCCTCCGTGAGCAATGGTTTAGTGGATTCCAGAGGACGAGTGATGATTTTCCATCGCAGCATGCTAAGTGAATCCGAGGACATTGAGCCAGAGTCGGTCATAAGAATGAAGAAGTGGACAGCCGTCAGCTGCACCGTGATTGTTGTCATTGCCAGAATTGTGTGGGGCCTGGCCCGCTAGGGTCGTTCTCCGGTGCTGGCCGAAATTGCACGACGAAAAAGTTTTAGCAACTACGTTTCCCACGTTGCCCTGAAAAATGATCTCGGCATCGCATGTCGCTGAGCACTGGATCCGGCAGCGCGACCGCACCCACAGACATTCGTCGCTGCGCCAACAGTGCGAGTGCTCTATCTATCGTGATTTGTGCCCGACAGAAACCGCTGCCCGTTGCGGGTTTTCTCCGCCGAATGGTACCCTTCATACAGCGCCTTCGGGACTGCTGCACGACGTCCTGCTGCATTCTTCAACCTGACCCAATGGTTCAGAATTTGCCCACACCACCTGGGGCCGCCATGGGCACGATGTCGGGCACTTTTTTAAGCCCCAAATCAAAAAGCGCCGACGTAGCTCAGTTGGTAGAGCAGCTGATTCGTAATCAGCAGGTCATCGGTTCAAGTCCGATCGTCGGCTCCAATCCCTTCAAAATCCATCATCGAAAAGCCCAACGATGGGATTTCGCAATACTTCCGAAGAATCGAACGGCCACTTTCCGTATGGCCCCTGTCAACCCTGGCAATTGGGATGATCTGGAGGGCCGCGTAAGAATTGCGTCGAGCTTGACATTATCGGTTTCGGATATATCATAAACCGATATACGGAATGGGATCGATGACCAGGGGACGCCAATTCGATGATGATCTGTCGGAAAATCTTCCATTGCCGACCGCGTCATTCTTTGTGCTCTTCGCTCTAGCGGAGGGAGACAAGCATGGCTACCGGATTATGCAGGACATCCGTGAGCTTTCTGGGGGGACCTTTTCAGTTGGACCGGCGACCTTATACACCACGATCAAGAAACTGTCCGATCAAGGGTTGATCAGCGAAACCTCCACTTCAACCGAGGACAGGCGCAGAACTTATGCCCTGTCTGCAGCGGGAAAGCGTCTTCTCGGTGCGGAGTTTCATCGGCAACAGCAGTTACTTGATCTCGCGCGAAAAAAGAAAGTCCTGAGGATTGGAGAAGGGAAATGACTCGTCTCTATCGAGCTCAATGCGGTTTGTACGACTGTCTTCTCAAGTTTCAAAATGACGATTTGGTAGCTCGATACGAGGATGAAATGCGCTGGGTGTTTCAAGAGCAACTCGGCGACGCACATCAGCGAGGCCCAGCGGCCATCTTCGGAGTGTGGTTGGGTATCCTGGCCGAAACGATTGCTTTGACAACTCCGCGTTATGCTACCCGACTACGCATAGTACTCGCCGCCTGTCTGTTAACTTGTGGACTCGCTCTCGGGACAGCTCTCGGCTTCTGCACACTGAGTGATTCGCCGATCGTTCACGCGTGCTCCGTGGAAGCAAACTATCGTCAAGGTTCTTCTCAAGGCGAAGTTCCAAGTGGTCTTGTTCAGCTTCCTGACGGGCATCGGATGTTCTTCGAATGTTCGGGCGATCCGAACGCAGCACCAACGGTGATTCTGGCGATGGCAGAGGCCTCGGTACCGCTGATGCGTGGGCGCTTGTACAAAAGAAGGTTCCACCATCGATTCGAACTTGCAGTTACGATGCGATCGGGGCTGGTCGCAGCGATCACATTCAAGATCCCCATCCCCAGTTGCGTCCAATCGATCAGGTCGTCTCGGAAATGCACGGACTTTTCCAGACCGCGCGAATGAAACAACCCTACGTGCTGGTCGGAGCTTCGGCTGGAGGGATTCTTGTACGGCGATATCAGCAGAAGTACCCAAGCCAGGTTGCTGGACTTGTTTTCGTCGACTCCGCGCATGAGGAAATGGAATGGCGCGATGCGGCCATCTCAACCGAGATTGATCCCAATTGGAATAATCCAACTTTCCTACAAGAAAACGGGTTTTTCCCTAGCCATCAAAAGCTGACATGGCACGCGGACATTCCCCTCATTGTTCTCGAGCGCACCGAAACACCTCCGCATTCTGCATTTCCTGGGCTGACTCCGCAGCAATTCGACGCCGTTAACGCGGAATGGCAGAGCTTTCAGGTCGACCTCGCCGGTCGGTCGAAATACGGGTAACTTCTGGTTGGTCGCCGGTTCGGGTCACTTTATGCAGCAGCAGAGGCCGGATGCGATCGCAGACGCGATACAAGATGTGGTCCGACAGGTTCGATCGCGTTCCCACTGACCTGGAGCGACTGCATATCGCGATCAAAATACTTCCAGTTCCAAACGTTTGAGGTGCTCAAATCAACCGCATCGACGTCAGGAGTCAAAATTGACACTAGACATTCGTTTTTCGTTCGCCTAAACTGGCTCACATTGTGAATCCGAAACCAAAGCTGCAGCCTGTCCTCCGATGCAAAGGGTGCAGAGAAGCCATCCCCATCGGCGTCATGCCGACGACGCATATAGTCCGAACTTGTCCCCTATGCGGGGAGCGCCGCCGATACCCGCCGGAGGAGGCCTTCCACGGTCACCCTTCGATGGGCGCGCGCAAGAAACCTGCCGGGCGAGTTCGATATACGTCGTAGGTGTCGCCCAACGCTTCGCCGCATCGACGATTCGATGGCGCCTTGTAAGACTGATGCTATGCAGAGCTTTCGCGAAATACCCAGCGATCTCCGAGGCAAAAGTTAATCAGCGAACAACACAAAATCGCGATACAGTCCGCGATAAGAATTGGCAGGTGGATCTGCTGAACGAGAAATCTTAGGATCACAAGATTTCCCACCATTGAAACCAGCCCATTCGAGAGATGAAACCGCACCAGCCGAACGAGTGGCGCGGAATCGTCCGTCCGGTCTTGCCAGGTGTAGTGCAGATGCCAAACAAAGTTGTGGAGGATTGCCAACTCGACAGCCGCGGCGGACGCTACCAGGTAATGGCCGGGCACGCACCGTTCGAGCACAGCGAGCGCACTCAACTGCAATACCATGCCCATTACGCCCACTGCGTTGAATTTGCCCCAGCGGATCAGCATGTTCACGGCAGCGGCTCTTGCCGATACAGTTCGGCCGTGTGGCGAGCGGTCACGAAGACCGCCATTGCAAACATGCCGACGGCCGCGATCGTTCCGCCAAGATCGAACAGCAGCACCGTGTGCCCGAATAGTGTGGAGTAGGGATTGTGCAGCACGGCCACCGTGCCGGCAATCAGCAGAATGCGAATCTCAGTTGGACCGAATAATCCCTGCGAGAGTTCGAATCGTGCGAGAGTATACGTCGCCAGGTAGCTTTCACTCGAAAGCAACAGGAATGCAATCAGCATCGCGATCGCCGTCTGCCAGTGGATCAATCCGGAGTAGCCGAGTCCGCACATGAGCGCGACTGAACCAAAGATGTCGACCATGTGGTCCACGTAAAAGCCATAGCGCGGACGCTGTTGCTGGCGGACGCGCGCCAGAGTTCCATCCAGGCTATCTCCCAGCCAATTGAGCACCACGCACACGACCACCAGAATCAATGCGTCGCGGTTGTAGCGCGACCACGCAAAACAGGCTCCGGCGCCGATCTGCGCGCTAAGGCCCAAAGCAGTCAGCTGGTCGGAGCTAACCCAGGCTGGCGCTCGCTCGGCCAGCCAGCGCAGCGCACGCTTTTCGACGGAAGCTGTAAGCGATTGATTGATACGAATAGCCGTGCGAAATTCTGCTCCAGCGTGGGTCACGATAGACTTCGTGCTCATCCTTGTGTCCTTTCTTTTTCCGCGGTTTTCTTGCTGCGCAGACTCTTCGCTTGTTGATCGATCGTTCGGTGAAGGGCGCTACAAGCTGACCGCAGTGTGAATTCCAGCGACTGGCGCGGAACGCTTTCGACGAACGGCCCGACCACCCAACCCAGTCCCGTCGGGATGGATCGCGTCAGAGAAACGGACTCGACCTGGATGTACAGTCCGCCATCGCGTTCCTCGTAACTCCAATAAGTGTTCTGCCGCCAGAGAAAGCCGTGATCCTGACTGGCATCGACGGCGCGCCCATTTGAGTCCAACTCGGAAATTTGGGTGCTTCGGGAAGTGCTGTATCCGTGTTGCGCATCGAGCCTGCCAAAGGTGACCTCGTAAGTCGTGTCCATCTCCACTGTGATCACATGATGTTGTCGCACTCGCATCCAAGCCTGCAGGTGATCGCCGTCGTCCATCAGAACTCGCGCCTGAAGCACCTGCGGAGAAAAGTCCGCTGGATATGCGTCAACATTCTTGAGGAGACTCGCAAACTCGCCCGCCGTGGCTCCGGGAACAAATGCCGTTGCGCGCCAGTGATGCAGCAGGGCCCCAGGTAAAACCATTCCGCCGGATGGTGTGCGCTGCTCGATGATGACCTCTCCCCGGCGCAGGCTGGTGTCACTTTGCTGCACCGGCGCTATGGGAGCAAGGAAGGCTGACTGAGACTGATGCTGCGACGCCAGGCGCGACTCAACCGCGTGAACATATGAGTTGAAGGCCGTCAACGCCGCCGCAGTGGGCTCAGCTTGCACGCGACCCGGCATGCCGACATAGATCAGCAAGCCGCAGATCAACTGAAAAACACGGGAACCTGAGACCGAACGATGCATCATGCATTCCAATCTGCGTCAGTTGCAGTCTGGGATCAATGCATGAAGTCTCATCTAGTCCTCGATTGTTCCTCACGGTGCAAGTGATTGTTGCCATGCGACTTTTAACGAGTTGTACATGTCACGCTTCGGCAGAATTGAGGGCACAATCGGATACACTCGACGTTAGACATGGCCGATCAGGCAACATCTCAGCGCTATCGCTTCGGAGTCTTCGAAGCGGACGTCTCGACCGGTGAACTTCGCAAGCACGGGGTGCGGATCAAGCTGAACGCTCAGCCGTTCCAGGTCCTCATCCTGTTGCTCGCGCGACCCGGAGAAGTGCTGACTCGAGAACAGATTTATCGAGAGCTTTGGCCCGACGGCACATTTGTCGACTCCGAGCATGGCGTCAATTCCGCGGTGAATCGTCTTCGCGACGCACTGGGAGATACCGCCGGCAATCCCAGATTTGTCGAGACATTGTCGCGTCGAGGCTACCGCTTTGTGGCCCCGGTGGAAAGGATCGAAGCCGGCCAAGTTCTCGTGCCTCGAGTCGTCGATTCCACAACTGAAGCGGAAGATATCCCCTCAGTCGCGGAGCCTGATCTCGCCTCATTCAAGGGCGGCGGAATCTTGTCTTCCCCAGACGAGCTTCCAAAAACTTCGTATTCCGTGGTGCAGACACTGTTCGTTCTGTTTCAGTTGATGTATGTCGGATTCTATGTGGGCGCGCTGGCTAACTTGCCAGAAATCGAGGGTCTGCTTTCCGCGCTGCCGAAAGCAACTTTGATATTTACGGTTCTGATCGTCACCGCGGGGATATTGATTCCGGTCCGTGCATTCCTGCTTTCCGCGGCTTTGTTTCATCCGCCCAGGGCACGCGAAAAAATCCTGAGAATCTGGCCGTTCTTGCTGCCATTCGATGAGCTGTGGTCGCTTTCGCCATTTCTGCTGTTACATCACATTAACTTCGGCCTGGCTCTCGCGTGTACGGCTCTTCTTGTCTATTCGCCCTTTGCGCAACGTTCGCTTGTCTTGATGGGTGCCGGGGACAAACAAAGAAAATCTGCTGGGCGGCTTTCTGATCGGACCGAAGGAAAGGCCGAGTCGCTCTAGAAGACGCGCAGCGAAATCGGTCAGGATCCACGGCGCAGAAACTTCTCGATCGAGGAGCGGCAGGGAAGTCGCCTAGGCGGTTCGCTCTCATCCAAACCATTCTGCATGTCGATTGAAAATTTGCCGCAGACAAAAAAGCGACCCGCGAAAACCGCGGGCCGCGAGAGTATTGCACACTGCAAATTTAGAACAAGAACTTCGCCTGCAACTGAATCGTTCTCGGTTGTGCTCCCGTATTGTTGGCCTTAATGATGCCGCTGTTATTTGGCAAGCCCAGGTTCTGGTGGTTGTAAACGTTGAAGAACTGCGCTTCCATGTCGAACACAAGATTCCTCCAAATCGGAGTCAGTTTGTAAACGTTCGCGTCCAGATTATTAAATCCTGGCCCTGTCATGTAGTTCGGCGGAATGTTATTCCTATAATCGCCTTGCAGCGATGTTGTTCGCTCGTAGGTTTGTCCCGCGTACGGGGTTCCGGAGGTCGGATCCCATACGCTGGCATCGAACCACTGCTGCGCAGTTCTCTTGTTTTCCGGCAGAATTCCAGTTTTGCCAGGCGCGAGGATAATGCCGCCACCAGATCCAACTGTATTTGAGGCGAATACGGTGTAATACGGCGAGAAGAACAACCCGCTATGCCAGAGGAAGAAAGGCGAAATGTTATATCCGCTCACTAGCGCGTTGACGATTCCGTGCGCATTCCCAAGGTACCGTTGCCCTTTTCCGAATGGGAACTGGTAATGGGCGTTCAGTTGGAAGGTCTTGGCTGGCAAGGAAGGGTCATTGGAGTAAATGGCCCGCAACCGGTCCGCCGTGGATGCCCCAGACGTAAGCGGCTCCGCCGGATTATAGCCGGGAGTGAGCGCGGCCGGCACCATGGTTGACGCGACCCCGAGTGTATTCAGTAATCCAGCCTCAGTCGTGGTCAGGAACTTGCCCCACGTGAAATAAGATTGGAGTGTCAGGCCATTACCCCAGGTATGCGTAACCTGCGCCTGTAACTCGTTGGTGTTGGCGTATCCATTGTAGGTGAAAATATCTCCGCCGTTATAAGTAGATTCGGCGAAGACCGGATAACCGCGACGCTGGCTGTCCGAGCATCCTGGTCCTCCTGCACATTGCAATCTCGGAATCTCGTAATTTAAAGGATCTTGTTGGATCAAGTTCGTGCTGTGATTGCCAATATAGCTCAGTTGGAATCCAGTGTGGAAAGGCAGTTCCCGAGCAACACTGATGTTGTACTCCTGCGCGCGGGAAGGCTTGTAGTTCGGGCTCATGGCGTCAAAGCCGAATCCGGCGCCTTGAGAAATCTGCACACTGCTGGTGTTGAGAATCAAGCCCGGCGTCACACAAGTGCCAGCGGGTGCGTTCGTGCAGGTGGAGCTGCCCTGGCCGTCGTAAATACCCAGCATGTACTGGTTGATTCCCTGAGGACCGCCAAAGTTTGCACTGGCATTCGGGAACTCGAGTTCTGCGGCATCAACGTCGGTAATTTGACCATTAATTTCGCTCGGTGCAAGAGTAGCGGAATAGCTGAAGGGTGGATTCTTGCGGGTTGCCTGCTGGAATTGTTGCAGCGGAATGATCCACTGGTAAATTCCATAGCCGCCACGAATGACGGTCTTGTCGTTAATCTGGTACGCAAATCCCACTCGCGGTTCAAAATTGTTCTTGGGCATGGTGAACAAGCTGAGCGGATACTTTGCAGAGGCAGCTGATTCGATCGGTAATCCGGCATTTTGAAACGAGCTGTAGACAGCCTGCGGCACCTGCGACGGAAGTGGGCCGGAACCTTGGAAGACGATTTCACCTCCCGGGACATTCGGATCAAAGGTGGAATTGAGTCCGGAGGAGTCGGTGAATGCCGTCCAGTATTCATAGCGCAGTCCCAGGTTCAGGGTCAGCTTTTGGGTTACGCGCCAGTTGTCTTGGGCAAAACCGTCATACTCCGTTTGCCGCGTGTGATAGGTCGGATAAATGTTAACCGCAACCTGGTTCGTATCCCCTAGCAACAAATCCGCAAGACCTAGACCCGTATTTACAGCCGAGATGTCGTAGCTCCCATTGGCCACCTGCGCCGGATCCTGCAGAGCGCTGAAGTTTCCAGAGAAATTGTAGCCACCACCCGGTTGGCCGACTTCAAATGTAGTGAGGCGATAGTTGCTCACTTCAAAACCAAACGTCAATTGATGGTTGCCGCGGTTGTATGACAATTGATCAGACCCTGTAATCGTCTGGTCCGGATAATCCTTTGGATTGTCGCGATCGATGCCAACCCAGTAGTTGTCGTTATTATTCTGATAGGTGATGCCATTGTAGTTGTAGTAGAAACTGGGCCATCCAACCTGGTTCTGATACGCGGGCAAACCAAGCGCTGTCGTTACACCGGGGATGGGTTCCGGGCCACTATAGTGATGTTCGTATTGGACACCAGCGCGCGCGACATTCACCATCCGCGCGCCAATCGCAGATGTAAAAGTAAGAGCTCCATTGTGGCCACCACTGGTACCTTGATCCGGTTCTGTCGGAGCATAATATTCAGGAGTGACGGTCGTCGCGTTGGTGTATGTGTACCGAGCCGCTAAGCGATTTGGGCCGAATATCTGGTCCACTTTGGCCGTGTACGATTTTTGGCGACTCGTATCAGCTGACGCCGCGGGAACGTAGTTTGCTGTGCCGTCCCAGAAATCCACGCCATTAATGTTCGGTTCAGCAAGCGGCACAAGTCCCGAAACTGGAGTAACTCCGAAGACCTTCTGCGCAACTGGGTTCAGACGATTGGCGGGAATGATGTTGCCGCTGAAGGCGGTACGCGTGTAAGCACCACTGACCGGATCGAAGGTCGTTGACTCCGGATCGTAAATCTGAATCGGAGTTGGATTCGTCGCGCCGCTGTTTCCCAGGTAAACGTCAGACAGGTTGCCCTGTCGCTCGGTCTGTGTAGGGACAATGTATTGTTGAAAGCCATTCGAATTCTGCTGAATCCATTCGAAGTCGACGAAGAAGAACGTTTTGTTTTTTCCGTTGTAGACCTTGGGAATCCAGACCGGGCCGCCCAATTGAGCACCCCACTCGTTGTGTTGCAGAAAGGGGATCTGCGGGCCGGAGTTGAATGTCCTCGCCTGAAGATGGTTGTTCCGGTTCAACTCATACGCTTGGCCATGGAACTGGTTGGTGCCGCTCTTGGTCACGAGCTCGACCATTCCGGGCCGTCCGTATTGTGCGTCGCCGCTTGCGGTAACAATCTTGACTTCTTGGAAAGTAGGCGTCGGTTGCGGGTTCTGCTGCAGCTCATTGGTGAACTTGTTGGTCATAGTTTGACCATCCACCAGGTAATCGATTGACCCTCCCGGGATGCCGTTGACACGCGTATAACCGCCGCCGGATCCACCATAGCCGCCCGCGACAACGCCCGGGCTGAAGGCAAGGACATTCAGAATGCTTCGATTCTGTACAGGGATGGTTTCAATCGCTGTCGCATTCTTGACATCGGAGAGCGTGGGATTCACAGCGTCGATCACAGGCGTGACATCCTTGACCGTGACTTGTGTCGTCACACTGGCGGCGTTGAGTGTCGCATCGACCAGCGCGGCTTGAGAAACCCGCAAAGTGAGCACGCCGACCCAGTCCGCAAATCCGGGTGCGGATACCGTCAATTTGTAATTTGCCGGCGACAAGTCTGAAAACGTATAGAACCCATCCGTTCCGGATTTGGTCGTCGAAGTCTGAGACGTCCCGATATCCGTCAGTGTGACAGTCGCCCCGGAGACAACGGCGCCGCCGGCATCTTTCACAGTGCCCTTGATCGTCGAGTTATTGTTTTGTGCGAATGCTCCCAAAGAAATGACGCTTACCATTAGGAACAACAGGAAAACTTTAAAGAACTTACTGGTCATTGGCTGGCCCTCATTCAGTCTTGAAACAAAGGAAATAATCTTAAATCGTTAATACCTGGCACGCGAACTGAAGTACTTTTGCCTTTTCTAAAGAGGAAAAATGTCTTCGACCTGGATGGCAGCATGGTCATCCCGGATTAAGTGGTGCCTGGTCGACCCTGGGGAAAGATCAGACCAAAAAAACGATACGAGAACTATCTTGTGATTGCGTCTCCAATGTACCACGAAAGAAAAAGCTGTCAATAGAAACCTCGCGGAAGGGGTTACCCTGTGTTTTTCTCAATTTTTCCCGTGGCCAGATAAAAACGTTTTTATCTCCTGGAAAGGCTCTCGGGCCTCGCCGTTATCCCCCGTAGGACCGTGCATCTGTGGCATTTCCGCGCAAGCACACATTTTTGGTGGGGTTTTCTGGCCAGCGCAGGCCCTTTCCGGGACAAAAAAAGACGACCCGCAAACTTCACGGGCCGCCAGGGGTACTGCTTCCAAATGTGCCTAGAAAAGAAATTTTGCTTGCAATTGTATGGTCCTCGGGTAGGCTCCGTTGACGCCAGCGCCGCCCGCCGTGGTGGTGATCGCGCCCTGAGTATTCGGCATTCCCAGGTTTTGGTGGTTGTAGATGTTGAATACCTGGGCCTCCATATCGAGGACCAGATTTCTCCAAAGCGGAGTCAGTTTGTAGACGTTGGCGTCGAGATTGTTGAATCCTGGGCCGGTCATGTAGTTCGACGGAATGTTGTTTCGGTAGTCACCTTGCAGCGATGTTCCCAACGTGTACGCTTGCCCGGCGTAGGGACCCGTCGTCGGATCCCAAACGCTGGCGTCAAACCAATGCGCGGCGTTTCGCTGGTTCGGTGGCAGGACGCCGGTTTTGCCCGGCGACAGATTGATCGCCCGACCACTCCCTCCCGGAGATACCGAGCCCGAACTGAATTGGGTAAAGTACGGCGAAAAGTAAAACCCGCTGTGCCATAGGAAGAAGGCGGAAATGTTATATCCGCTGACCAGGTCATTGACGATGCCGTGGGCATTGCCAAGGTAGCGCTGACCTTTACCGAACGGTAACTGATAATGCGCGTTTAACTGGAAGGTCTTGGTGGGTAGGGTGGGGTCGTTGGAATAGACAGCGCGCAAACGATCCGCGGTGGAAGCGCCAGAGCCGATCTGCGTCACGTCGTAGCCAGGAGTCAACGCCGCAGGGATCAAGGTATCAGTGTGTGCCTGTCCTCCTGCGCTTCCTGCCGGTGTGCCCGCATTCGAGAGTCCGAACTCGGAGGTCGTGAGTGCTTTCATCCAGGTGAAGTAGGTTTGCAGGGTCAGGCTATTGCCCCACGTATGCGTTAACTGAGCCTGTAATTCATTGGTGTTCGCGTAGCCGTTGTACTCGTAGTAGTAAATCGGGTTAGCGAAGGATGTATAGAGACTGCGCTGGGTGCGGGTGCAATTGACGCCGGCTGCGCACTCTTCGCGCGGAAGTTCGACGTTGAGCGGATCCTGCATCAACAGATTGCTGCTGTGGTTTCCGATGTAGCTCAGCTGAAATCCGGTGTGGAACGGCAATTCGCGCGCGAAGGTCAGGTTGTATTCCTGAACCATGGATACCTTGTAATTGGGATCCATGTAGTTTCCGGAAAAGCCGCTGCCCTGCGTAATGGACGCTGCAGCGTTGCCAGGATTGATGGCAAGTCCGGGAGGATTGCATAACGTCGCCGGCGAGCAATTACTTTGGTTGCCCAGCATGAACTGATTCACTGGCTGCGTACCGCCGTACTGCGCCTGCGCATTCGGAAATTCGAGTTGAGCCGCGTTCTGGTTGGGAACCGATGTGCCGCCGGGGCCGCTCACCTCTCCGATCTGGTATTGCGCGAAATAGCTGAAGGGCGCGTTGTCGCGGGTGGCCTGTTGAAACGCGATTAACGGGAGCACAAAGCGATAGATTCCATAGCCGCCGCGCAAGACAGTTTTGTCATTCAACTGATAGGCGAAACCGACGCGGGGATCGAAGTTATTCCTGGGCATGTTGAACAAGCTGAGCGGATAATTCGCTGTCGCGGCCGACTCGATGGGCAATCCCTGCGCTTGAAAAGCACTGTAGAGCGCTTGTGATGTCTGCGCTGGCAGAGCTCCGCTACCCTGATAGATCACCATGCCATTGCCATCCGCGGAACCAGTGGCGTTTGGATTGAATGTCGAGGTCAGCCCGGACGCATCCGCGAACGCTGTCCAGTATTCGTAGCGAACTCCGAGGTTTAAAGTTAGTTTTTGCGTGACCCGCCAGTCATCTTGCGCGTAGCCGTCGTACTCCGATTGCCGCGTGTGGTAAACGGGGTAGACATTCACACTCAGCTGAGCGACGTTCCCCAACAAGAAATCAGCCAGGCCCAGGCCGGTGTTCGTGACAGGCGTTCCCTCCGGCTGCGTTGGGTCTTGCACGGCTGTGGTCAGTCCGGTGATGTCATAATTGCCGCCGGGCTGACCAATCTCATCCGTCGTAACGCGGTAGTTGTTGTAGTCAAAACCGAACATCATTTCATGGTTTCCCTTGGTGTAGGAAAACTGGTCCGAGGCAGAAATGGTTTGGTCCGGATAATCCTTGGGGTTGTCGCGATCGATGCCCGTCCAGTACCCATCGGGCGATCCACCGTAATTGTTGTAGTAGAACTGCGGCCAATATTGGTTCGTCTGGTAGGTGGGCAAACCCAGCAGCGATGACACATTCGGAATCGGCACAGGTCCGCTGTGCACATGGTTGTCGTACTGAATGCCGATATGTGCAACATTGATGGCTCGCGGACTTACGACCTGGGTAAATGTCAGCGAACCGTTGTGTCCGCCGTATTCGGCCTGGTCCGGTTCTGTCGGAGCATAATACTCGGGCTCAGCTGCTTATTGTCCGTATACGTATACCGCGCTGCCAGGCGGTTCGGGCCAAACAGCTGGTCCACTTTCACCGTGTAGAGCTTGTTGTCCGTGGTCGCTTTGCTGGACGCCGGAACGTAGTTCGGCTGCCCGTTCCAGACCTGGGCGTTGGGGATGTTCGGCTCGGGCAGCGGAGCCAGGCCAGCGACCGGCGTGACGCCAAAAATCTTTTGTGTGACAGGATTCAGGCGATTCGACGGAATGGAATTTCCGCCGAATGGCGTGCGCGTATACGGTGCGCCAGCACTGGTGCTGTTCGGATCGTAAATCGTCACTGGAGCGCCGGTCGTGTTCGCGAGAACGTCAGAAAGGTTCCCCTGCCGCTCGCTCATGGTCGGTACGAAATATTGCTCGACCTTATTCGCGTTCTGCTGAATTCGTTCGGCGTCGAAAAAGAAAAACGTCTTGTTTCTTCCGTTGTAGATTTTTGGAATCCAGACCGGTCCGCCGATTTGGAAACCGTATTCGTTGTGTTGCAGGAAGGGGACGGCATTCCGCTGGTTGAATACTTTCGCCTGAAGATGATTGTTCTGGTTCAGTTCGTACACTTGGCCATGAAAATGGTTGGTGCCGCTCTTAGTCACCAACTCCACTACGCCCGGCGCACCGTATTGCGCGTTCCCTTGCGCGGTGATGACTTTCACTTCCTGGAAGGTTGGAGTGGGCTGCGCGTTTTGCTGCAGCTCATTGGTATTTCTGTTGGTCATGCTCTGACCATCCACCAGGAAATCGACGGAACCCGGCGGCATACCATTGATGCGAGTATTCCCTGCGCCCGATCCTCCATAGCTACCCGCGACGACGCCCGGGCTGAAAGCCAGAACATTCAGGATGTTGCGGTTCGCCACTGGAATCGTCTCGATCGCGGTGGAGTTCTTTACGTCAGAAATCGTTGGGTTCACCGAATCGATGACCGGCGTGACATCCCTCACAGTGACCTGCGTGGATACGGTGGCTGCGTTCATGGTTGCGTCCACCAGCGCGGCTTGCGAAACCCGCAACGTGAGCACGCCAACCCAGCCGGCAAATCCGGAGGCTGTGACGCTGACCTTGTAGTTTGCCGGGGCCAAGTTCACGAACGTATAAAACCCATCGGCGTTGGAGGTAGTCGAGAGAGATTGGTTGGTGCCGAGGTTGATCAGCGTCACAGTGGCGCCGGACACGACCGCACCGTGGTTGTCCTGGATGGTTCCTTTGATCGAAGAGTTCGCGTTCTGAGCGAAGGCTCCCAGGCTGAAGACACTACATATCAAAAACAAAATAAAGGCTTTGTAGAACTTGGACTTCATGGTTCTGGGGCTCCTCATTTGGTAGTGAAACGAACGCAGTTTAGCTACAGCCTGTGATCACTACGCACTGGGAGCATTCAACCTGTTCGAGCGAGGGGGAATTGTCTCCAGTCTGTGTGGCAGTATCGAACATCACAGATGAAGGTTTTGAATTGCAGACCCCGTGGGAACTGGGTCCGGCCGAAACGATACAAAAAGTCGAACAGGCTTACGCATTCAATGTAATTATCCTGTTACAAGCTGTCAATAGAAGCATGTCGGAACGTATCGAGATACCATTTGCTTCCTCATCCAGAAGTCGCATTCCGAACAATAACGAGTCGCTCGTCTCGCCGAGCCGGACCCTTCCAACCGGCTGGCCGCGGATATCCGCGCAAACTTCTGAAATACTGAATGCTTGGACGGGTGGTACTGGGATGCAGATGAAAGGCAAAGTCGCTGTGGTAACCGGTGGTGCTGCCGGCATTGGTCGGGCATCCGCGCAAAAGTTGTGCGAATTAGGCGCCCGCGTGGCGATTTTGGATCGCGACTCGAAGGCTGGGGAGAAGTCGGTTGCCGCGCTCAAAACGTCTGGTTATACCGCCAGCTTTTTTCCTTGTGATGTCGCGATCGAGGCTGAAGTGAAAGCCGCGATTGCCGCAGCGGTAGCTCTCTATGGCGGGCTTCATATTCTGGTGAGCAATGCGGGCGTTCAGACCAATGGCGACGTCGTCACGACAACTCCAGAGGTTTGGGACGAGACGATGAATGTCCACGTGAAAGGCTGCTTTCACGCCACCAAATATGCCATTCCGGCCATGCTAAAGTCCGGTGGCGGAGCGATCGTAATTGTCTCTTCTGTTCAGAGTTTCACCGCCGTCAATAATTCCGTCGCGTATGTCGCGGCGAAGCACGCGCTGCTGGGAATTGCGCGCGCCATCGCACTGGATTTTGCGTCTCGAAACATCCGTGCAAACTGCATTTGCCCGGGAGCGATCGATACCCCGATGTTGCGTGCCACTGCAGACAGAACTGGCGCCCCCGAGGAAATGCTTGCGTCGATTGGCCGCATGCACGCTCTTGGCAGAATCGGCCGACCAGAGGAGGTTGCCAACGCGGTCGCCTTCCTGGCCAGCGATGAGGCCTCCTTCATCACTGGGACCAGCCTGATCGTGGATGGCGGCCTGCTGGTTCCGACGGGTGGCATGGGATTTCAGGAGTCCGGTATCGGCACTGGAGGGAAACAGTGAGCACCAGCGGAAAATTAGCAGGGAAGATTGCCATCATCACCGGATCGGCAGCTGGAATTGGGCGCGCCTCCTGCCTGCTGTTTGCGCAGCAAGGCGCAAAGGTTGCCGCTATCGATTGCGACTCCGAAGGCAACGAGAAACTGGTGAAAGAAATTCGCAGCGTGGGTGGAACGGCCGAAGCGCTGACAGCGGATGTTGCTTCCGCGAGCGATGTAGACCGAGTTGTTCAGCAGATTTTGTCGAAGTGGCAACGCGTGGACATTCTGTTCAACAACGCCGGCATCGTTCCGGGTAAGAAGGTTCACACGCTGACAGAAGAAGAATGGGACCGCGCCTTCGCCATCAACGTAAAGAGCATGTATCTTTTCAGCCGCGCCGTGATCCCGTCTTTTCTGCAGCAGGGTGGCGGCGTCATTTTGAATACTTCTTCGACGACTGCGCTCCGCGTTGCGCCGGACCGCGCGCTCTACACGGCCACGAAGGGCGCTATTTTGTCGCTCACCAAATCGATGGCGGTCGATTACGCCGCTGACAATATTCGCGTGAATTGCCTTTGCCCTGGAACAACAGATACACCCTCATTGCGGGGTCGCTTGAGCGCCGGCGGAAATACTGAGGAGATGACGAAGAAATTTATCGCCCGCCAGCCATTGCGCCGCCTGGGCAATGCGGAGGAGATGGCTCAGGCCGCGCTCTACCTGGTCTCCGACGATGCTTCCTTTGTCACAGGATCGGCATTTCAAATTGACGGAGGCATGTCGCTTTGATGACGATTCGAGAAGACCGTACAATCGAAACGAGATTGACTTCCAAGCCCAGAACGAAACTAATCGAAATATAGCCGGCGCTCGCGCCCGCAAGGAGATTTTCACGCATGCGATTGATACGATTCGGCCCCGTTGGAAATGAAAAACCCGGGGTGATCGACCACACTGGCTCCCGCCGCGACTTATCTTCCCACTTCAAAGATTGGGACATGACTTTCTTCGGATCGGATGATATCGATCGTTTGGCCGAGATCGTGAAACGCGACGCGGCGAAGTTGCCACTTGTACCTGAGTCGGAGCGTTGGGCTGCGCCAGTCGCTCGCCCGGCCAAAGTGATTTGCATCGGACTGAATTACTCCGACCATGCGGCGGAGTCCGGGATGCCGATTCCGCCCGAGCCCATCGTATTTATGAAGGCATCGAACACCGTCGTTGGTCCGTATGACGATGTCTTGATTCCGCGCGGCGGCGAAAAGACAGACTGGGAAATCGAGCTCGGTGTAGTGGTCGGAAAAGAGGCTCGCTATCTCGCCTCAACGGCCGACGCAGCGGCTCATATCGCAGGGTATTGTCTGACCCACGACGTATCGGAGCGCGCGTTTCAGCTGGAACATAACGGTCAATGGACAAAGGGCAAGAGCTGCGACACCTTCAACCCACTGGGCCCATGGCTATCCACGCCGGACGAGATTCCTAATCCAGACGCGCTCAAGATGAAGCTTTGGGTCAACGGGGAAGTACGCCAGAACGGATCGACAGACAAGATGATCTTCAATTGCGCTTTCCTGGTGCATTATTTGTCGCAATTCATGACCCTGGAGCCAGGCGATCTGATCTCTACCGGTACGCCTCCCGGCGTTGGCCTCGGCATGAAACCGCCGAAATATTTGAAGGCCGGCGATGTTGTCGAGCTGGAAATGGAGCATCTCGGACGGCAAAAGCAGCGGTGTGTTCCGGCGTAGGATTTCGAACAGCGCTGAACCCCGCATCGCAGGACAGTGTATCGCAATGAAGATGAGTTTTCGTTGGTACGGGAAATCCGATCCCGTGAAGCTGGAATACATCCGGCAAATTCCCGGCATGCATGGCATCGTTGCCGCCATTTACGATGTGCCGTTAGGCGAAACCTGGCCGGTCGAAAATATTCTCAACCTGAAAAACTCCATCACCGAGCATGGCTTTGCGTTCGAGGTGGTGGAGAGCGTGCCCATTCACGAGGACATCAAACTGGGCAGGCCCAGCCGCGATCAGTGGATTCAAAAGTACTGCGAAACCCTGCAGCGCCTGGCCGCGGTGGGCGTCAAGGTGGTTTGCTACAACTTCATGCCGGTCTTCGACTGGATGCGCACCTCGCTCGATCGCAAGCTTCCCGACGGCTCGTCCAGCACGGCGTTCGACGTGGATGTGGCGTTCAATGTCGACCTGGGCAAAGGCGTCACCTTGCCCGGCTGGGATTCGGCTTACACTCCAGAAGAATTTCGAACCCTGATGGCTGCGTACACTTCTGTCGGAGAAGAAGAACTCTGGAAGCATCTTGAATATTTCCTGCAGCGCGTCATTCCCGTCGCCGCGTCGGTTGGAATCAAGATGGCGCTGCATCCCGACGATCCACCGCGGCCGATCTTCGGCCTGCCGCGCATCGTAAAAAATCGCAACGATCTCCGTCGAGTGCTAGACGCGGTCGATGAGCCCGCCAACGGCTTGACCCTCTGCTCTGGTGCGCTGGGTGCGGATATTCGCAACGACATCGTCGCCATGGTCAAGGAGTTTGGCGGAGAAAAGCGCATCCATTTCGCCCATCTTCGCAATATTCAGGTCGACGAGCGCGGCAACTTTCAGGAGACCGCGCACTATTCCTCGGCCGGCTCGCTCGATATGGCCGCGATTGTTCGCGCCTACGCTGAAATCGGATTCGACGGGTACGCGCGTCCCGACCACGGTCGCATGATCTGGGGAGAAAAGGGCAACTTCAGCTATGGGCTCTATGATCGTGCGCTTGGCGCGGTCTACCTGAACGGCCTGTGGGAAGCGAGCACGAAAATCCTCAACAAGAACTAGCCTGCCGATCAAATCTGTTCAGATGTCGACGGAGCACTCGACTTGAACGGCCATTCTTTTTCAATGAACGCGCGTACCGCGAAAATCATCAGCCCAGTCAGCAATAGCCCTGCGGCAAATTCGATTTCCTTCGAAAGATTCTTGCCGTGAATCAACACAAATAAAAATCCTGCAATCGCCAGCAATGCCGGGATGGGATACAAAGGCATCTTGAAAGGATTGGGCTGTCCTCCCAGACGACTGCGAAATGCCACCAGCCCCACCGCCTGCAATAAAAATTGAAACACGATGCGCGTGATGATCAGCGCCGCGATCAGATCCGGCAACCGAAATAAGCAGAAGAAGACAGACACAGCGCCCAGCACCAGCAGCGACACGGTGGGGAAGTGTTTCGTCTTGTGCAGCGTGGCGAAGCTGCGAAAGTAATTTTTGTCGATCGCCGCAGCATAGGGCACTCGCGAGTATCCCAGCAGTACCGCGAACACAGACGCAAACGCGGTCCACACAATCAACACGGCCATTGCCTTGCCGGCCCAGGCTCCATACAGGCGCTGCATCACCACGGCGATCACGGAGCTGCGCGTGGCGATCGCGCCCGGCTTCATAAACTCATGCACGGGGATGACCTGCAGCACGCTGATATTCAGAAACACGTACAGGCTGGCAACGATCAGGATGGACCAGAAGATGGCGCGCGGAATAATGCGCCGCGGATCTTTCACTTCTCCCGCAAGAAAACAAATATTGTAATAACCCCCGTAGTTATAAATCGCAATCAGCAAGCCGGCGCTGAATCCGCCAACACCATGCTCCGCGGAAAATGCGCCGCCGTGGGCCGCGCTACCCATATGCGACAGTCCGGAAACGATGACCCACACGATGGCCAGCAATACCCCAATCGACAGCACGCGCGAAATGCGCCCCACCGCTTGAATGCCGTTGTAGATCAGGAAGGTTGCCAGGCCGCACGCCATCATCGCAACTATGGAACCCAGCGTCACGGCGAGGTGAATGTGGAACCACCCGCCCAATCCAACGTCGTAGTTGAACCAGGCAAGATTCAGTTTCGGCCACAGGTAGGCGGCGTATTGCGACAGTCCCACCGCTCCCGAAGCGGTCGACAACGGCGCGCTAAATGTCAGCTGCCATATATAGAGGAAGGAAAGCAGGCGTCCCCACCGCTGCACGCCATACAGACGATTCAGATATAAATAGCTGCCGCCCGATTCTGGAAAACGTGTGCCCAGCTCAGCCCACACCATTCCATCGCACAGAGCCAGCGCGGCTCCGAAGATCCATCCCAGGATGGCGCGGTTTCCCAGCGCGACCACCATCAGCGGCAGCGTAATGAAGGGGCCGACCCCAATCATGTTCAACACGTTCAGATTGATCGCGGTGGTCAGTCCAATCCCGCGTACTAGCCCGGTCGGCGTGTTCGCGACTGGTGCCGCACCTGAGCTGTTTGGAGATTCATTGGCCATCCGTCGGTGTCCTATGAGAGAAACTGCTCTGCGTCTGAGATTATGGAAGGAGCGAAAAGGATGATGATATCAACCGATCCGCGAATCGTTGGTCGTTCGATCCGTGTCCAATCATCATTGCATGTTGTTATAGAAGCGCTACCACCGTGTCGTCCTCAAAGGTCATACGAATGAATCGATGCTCTGCCCAACAATCCGTCGGCGTCGCCCTGCTTGCATGCATGGCATGGATCACGATACCAGCTTTCGGTCAGACTTCCGCCCAAGTTGAGCCCAATGCAAACGCTCGCGCCATCCAGCTGAATCGCGGCGCGGCTGCCCTGGCGCGCACGCTGCGAGAGCTGCACACTCGGGCCAGTCTGATCATGTTTACGGCGCACCCGGATGATGAAGACGGTGGCGTTCTGACCTATGAAAGTCGCGACGTCGGTGCTGATACCAGTTTGTTCACGCTGAATCGTGGCGAAGGTGGGCAGAATGTGATGTCGTCGGATTTCTGGGACGAGTTAGGTGTTCTTCGCACAGAAGAGCTGTTGAAAGCCGATCGCTACTACGGTGTCCATCAATATTGGTCTCGCGCAGCCGACTTCGGATTCACCAAAACCAAAGAGGAGGCGATGCAAAAGTGGGGCTATGATCGCGTCCTCTACGACTCGGTTCGAGTCGTTCGCATGACGCGTCCGTTGGTAGTCACGTCGGTATTCTCCGGCAATGTTTCCGATGGTCACGGCCAGCATCAGGTCGCCGGGCAGATGGCGCAGGAGGTCTACAACGCTGCTGCCGATCCAAAGATGTTTCCCGATCAAATCAGCGCAGGCCTGCGTCCCTGGGCTCCGTTGAAGATGTATGCGCGCACGCCGTTCGCGACTATCTCGTCGAAAGGCGTGTTTGATTACGCTACTGGCCACTGGGCTCCGGCGCGCTTTCATGACTACATCAACAACACCTGGATTGAAGGTAAGCCCACCCCGACTTTGTCGATACCTGCTGGCCAATATGATCCTGCGGCCGGACTTTCCTATTCTCAGATTGCGACAGAAGGTTGGGGCCAGCAAAAATCGCAGAACGGTGGCTATGGAATTCCTTCTCCCGGCCCGGATGAGTCGCCGTATCGACTGTATGCTTCGCGGGTTCCTGCAAACGGCAAAGACGCAGGTTTCTTCGATGGAATCGATACCTCGCTCGCGGGAATTGCGGACTACGCTCCCGCGGACCAGGCTGGCTGGATTCGTGACAAGTTGACTTCTATCAATGCTCTCGTCGAGCAGGCTATTCAGACTTATTCCATCAACGCGCCGGAAAAGATTGCGCCCCTACTTGCGCGCGGGCTGCTAGAGACCGAAGCGCTGATGAAACAAATTCAACAGAAGCCGCTGCCGGAAGATGCTCGCTACAACATGCTGCACGAACTTGGCGTGAAGAAAGTTCAATTCAACACCGCACTCGCCCAGGCGCTTGGACTCAGCATTGAAGCGGTGGTATCAAACGGCGACGGTTCGGGACGCGGGCACTATGGCAGAGGCAGTTTGAACACATTCCAATCCGCCATCCCAGGACAAGCGTTTCAAGTGAGCGTGCGTCTTGCCGATCAGGGAACTGAGGCCGTCGACGTGAAGGATGTCCGCCTGGTCGCCACTCCGGACAAAGACTGGAAGCTTGAGTGGCTACCGCCGGCGCCGATCTCTGTGAATGCGGACGATACCGTGGAAGCAAAATTTTCCGTTACTGTTCCCGCTGACGCCACCATCACCAAGCCATATTTCACGCGCCCAAATCTGGAGCAGCCGTACTACGACGTCTCGAATCCGGAATATCTGAATCGTTCGTGGATGCCCTATCCCCTCGCGGCCAGGGCCACGTTCACGTATCACGGCGCGGAGATAGTTCTGGATCAAGTGGTGCAGACGGTGCATTCCGTGCACGGCTATGGGCCAGTGCTGGATCCCATGTTGGTGGCGCCGCCAATTTCGGTTTGGGTATCGCCAAAGGCCGGCATCGTTCCAATGACAAGCAAATCGTTCACAATTCATGTTCAAGTTCGCAGCGATGTTGAAGGTCCTGCAGCTGGGAGCGTGTCGCTGAATTTGCCCAAGGGCTGGACATCGAATCCCGCGAACGCACAATTCGCTACCCCGCAAAATGGCGGTCAACAGGATATTGAATTCGAAGTGACCCCGAAACAGGTGGAAGCCAAGCCGTACCGCATCACTGCCGCAGCGTCGTACCAGGGGCACACTTACACTTCGGGCTCAATGTCTGTCGGATATCCGGGGCTTCGTTCCTATCCGTACTATCGCGACGCGACCTACCAGGCGACGGGAGTCGATATCCAGATTCCGTCAGGTCTAACTGTGGGCTATGTGGCAGGAACGGGCGATGATCTGGCGGCCTCGCTACAGCAATTAGGGATTCAAACTACATTTCTATCCGCGGAGGATATCGCGACCGGCGACCTCTCTCGCTTTCGCGCGATTGTGCTGGGCGTGCGTGCCTATGCTGTTCGACCGGAGCTGAAAACTTTCAATGCGCGACTGCTCGACTACGTCAAAAATGGCGGCACTCTGATCGTCCAATACAATCTCACGGAGTTAGGCGATACTTCGGGTCCATATCCATTTCAACTCGGTGGCAATCCAGAAAAAGTAATTGATGAAAACTCGAATGTGACTTTTCTGGATCCGAATTATCCCGCGTTGACCTGGCCCAACAAAATTACTGAGCAGGATTTCACTGGCTGGGTGGAAGAGCGCGGTCACGGCTTCATGCGTAGTTGGGACTCACACTACACTGCTCCCACGGAGACGCACGATCCCGACCAGGATCCGCAAAAGGGCGGACTCCTGATAGCTCCCTATGGCAAAGGTTTCTATGTGTACGATGCGTATGCGTTCTATCGCCAGTTACCCGAAGGTGTTCCAGGAGCCTATCGGATTTTCGTCAACTTACTAAGTCTCTCGAGCAATGCCGGCATGCAGAAGCTATCGGGTACCGCGGCAAAGTAAGTAGGAAAAGTTGTCATCCCGAGCGAAGTGGAGGGACCTGCTTTTCAGCGAGCTTCAGACATTCTGGCGTGCAAGGGCGGCTATTTCAACTCGCCCGTGGAATCATCGGCGGCAGGGAAGGTCTCAGCTTTGCGGCTACCATCCTTCTGCTTCAGCAGGATTTGGATTTTGCCTTCTGCCGCTTCTAAATCTCCCTTGCAGGCGTTCGATAACTTGACGCCTTCTTCGAACAGCCGCACAGACTCTTCCAGCGGCAGGTCGCCGCGTTCCAGCTTGGCGATGATCGTCTCCAACTGCTTTAAAGATTCTTCAAAGCTTGCCAAGATTGACTCCCTGTTCCGCTTCCTGTCGCACTTTTGCTGTTGATACCGCCGCAGTTGGCTCGACGTTCTTTCCGGACTTGTTGGGCAGCACGCTCTCCATCACAGTCAACGCCGCTTCAAATCTTCCTGAAGGTGCGCTGACCTGCACGCCCTGCACCATATCGCGCGCGGCAATCAGCATTTCCTGGGCAATCTTCACGCCTTCCGCGCGGGCCAACTCCGGTGTATCGGCCTGTTGCATGCGCAGCAAGATTTCATCCGGCACAAAGACGCGCAGATCGTTCCGCATAAATTCCGCATTGCGCAGACTGACCAACGGCCAGATGCCGGCAATCACCGGCAGATGAAATTGCTCCACCCGCTTCAAAAAAGCTTCCAGCAGGCGTAGATCGAAGACAGGTTGCGTGATGGCATACTCGGCGCCAGCCTCTACCTTGTAAGCAAATCGCCGCACCTCGTTATCCAGGTCGGGCACACCGGGATTCGCCGCAACACCAATTGCAAATCCAGTAGACGCGCCGATCGAGTTACCGCCAATATCCAGGCCATTGTTCAGATTGCGAACGATGTTCACCAATCCAATCGCATCCACATCGAACACTGCCGTGGCATCGGGATAATTTCCCAGCTTAGGCGGATCACCGGTCAGGCAAAGGATGTTGCGCAGCCCCAGGGATGCGGCTCCCAGCAGGTCCGATTGGATGCTCAACACGTTGCGATCGCGACAGGTGTAGTGCAGCACGGTCTCGATGCCAACCTGCTGCTGAATTTGCAGACAAAGGCTCAGCGCACTCATGCGAGCCGACGCGCGCGGTGAATCTGGAACGTTGATCGCTTCCACGCCGTTCTGTGCCAGCAGGGTAGCTGCCTGCAGTTCGCGATGCGGACTGATTCCTCGCGGCGGAACAATTTCCACCAACGCGATAAATTTTCCGGCAGCCAGGTCGGCGCCAAGCTTCGATCTCTCCGCCAGCGGCGGCGCGGTCACGGTGTTCTGGACCGTTACGGTCGCGGACGTTACCGGGCCGCTTTTGCGAGCATCCAGAGCCCGCAGCGCAGAGCGCATGGCGCGAATATGGCTGGGCGTTGTGCCGCAACATCCGCCGACAAACTGCACACCCGCCTGCGCGAACTTGCGCGCAAAGCTGGCCATGTATTCCGGCGAGCAGAGATAAATATTGCGCCCATCGACGGCGCGCGGCATGCCCGCATTCGGCATGGCCACCAAAGGCAGCGTGGTCGCCGTCCGCATGCGCTCGATTGCGCTTAAGATTGTCGCCGGACCCGCACTGCAATTGCAGCCAACCGCGTCCACTCCCCATTCCGTCAGTTTTTGCGCGGCCACTTCCGGGGAGGAGCCATCCAGCGTATTTCCCTCCTCATCGATGGTCATCATCGCCAGGATCGGCAATTGCGGCGCTGCTTCCCGCGCAGCCAGAATCGCCTGATGCACTTCGTTCAGAGAGGTCATTGTCTCCAGGACAAGAAGATCAACGCCGCCTTCGGCGAGCGCGCGAATCTGTTCGGCAAACGCCGCTCGCGCTTCCTCGAACGAAACCTTGCCGAGCGGCTCAATCTGCACTCCGATCGGGCCCACCGCGCCGGCCACATATGCCTGCGTGGCCTGCTTGTCCCGGATCTGATCCGCTGCCTGCCGCGCAATTTTTGCGCCGGCGACATTCACATCATGAACTTTGTCTTGCAGTCCGTGCCGCTGCAGCCGAAATCGATTGCCACCGAAGGTATTGGTCTCGATAATCTCCGCGCCCGCCTGCAGATATTCCTCATGGATGGTGCGAATCAGATCAGGCTGCGACAGGTTCAGTTCGTCGTAACAACGGTGGATAAACACACCGCGTTCGTACAGCATGGTGCCCATGGCGCCGTCGCACAGAACGCTTCGTGTTTGGAACAGTTCACTCAGGCTGTTTGGCATCGAAAAATGGTCCGTCTGATTATCCTAGTGGCTGCGGCGCAGAAGCGCCAGAATTAGGCAACTGGTATACACTAGCCTTTCAGCCACGAACGATGAATGTGCCCTGGAATTGGAGCATTGAGCTTTGATGAGTCGTAGTAGTCTTGTCCGCGTTGTCCTCAGCGTCGTCACCGCCACAAGCATTTTTTGGATGATAGGTTGTCTCGGCCAGAGATCCTACCTGGCGGGGCGCCCTGTTCCGCCCAGTCTTGTCCTCGAACGTGTCATGGTGGCGATTCAGAATCCGTCCCCAATTGTAACCGGCGAGTTGCAGATTCTGGATGCCCGCTACGACATTCGCAACAGCGAGAACGGCAAGGTTCCCAGCTTCTTTATCAGCGGCTATAAAGGCGCGTTGCCCAGCATGATTCTCAACTATCCCGAGCAGTCTGAGGGCTATGTCTATGGCTCCGGCGACGGTAGCGTGACCGCTGTCAGCTATGCCAGTGAAACTGCGACGGGGAATATCAGCGGACTGCCAGGGCCTTCCAGCAGCATTTTTGTACCCTCCAGCGGAAATTCGGTCATCGCCGCGAATCAAACCGCGCAATACGTGACCGTACAAGACCGCGTGCAGGGCGTCACTGTCTACCTGAATCTTCCCAATGTCTACAAGGTGGCAGTGAATCCCAGCGCCACCGTGATGCTGGCATTTGTGCAGAACAGCAATTACGCATACCGCATCATCCACCTGCAGCAGCCCAACGGAAATGTCATGCCGGTGCCGACTTTTCCGAATGAGGCGAACTGGCCCAAGGACGTTGCTCCCGTCAGTTGTCAACCGATTAATCTTCCGGTTTATTGCGTCGTCCCAGTGCTCGATCAGAATGGCAACCCTATCGTCTTCGATCGGCCGTTTAACACCATCTTCTCTTCCGACGGAACCACTGGCTGGGTCTTGAATTGCGGGCCGGAATGCGGTGGACAGCAGTCGAGCGTCAGCTTTCTGAACATGGGCGTGCTGAACGTCTATAACTTTCCGGGCAGCACCTATCCAGCCCCACCGGCGAATCCCGCGCCGCCCACGGAGTCACAGCGAATACCTGTGCCTGGAGGCGCGACCATGGCTCTCTATGGGAATGGGACCTTATATGTCTCCGGCCAGCAGAAGCAGACGGATGGCTTGTTCGAGGGATTTCTGTCGGTCATTAATTTGACCAGCAACCAAGTCACGGCGACCTATCCTATCTCCGACGGCACCCATACCAAGATGCTGTTTGGCGACGACAATACGCTTGTGGATTGGGTCTCAGCGGTGCTCGACTGGAGAGCGTACAGCTCTGAATCTGATCAACCAAGTCACCGGGCAAATTGATAACGGCTGCCTCACCTTGTTCAACATGAATGTTCCGGCGAACACGGACCCCACGAACCGGAACCCTTATGTCGAGCCTGCCTATGGGGATTTGACAGGTCTCTGCGCCATTCTGCAGTGGCACAAAATGTATACCGCGTACGGCGGTCAGATTCACATTTACGCCACCACCAACGTGGGTATCACTACCAGCACGCAAACCTATGCGGCGGGAACTGAGTTGTACAACGGCAATGCAACTGTGCAGGGAACCGCGTACGACGTCGCCTATATGGATGCGATTACCAACGCGTCGGATTAAGTTCGCGGTTCTGAAGGCTACATAACCAGCGACACATGGCTGCGCCAGGTCTCGACCTTGGGACCTGGGATTCAGACATCATTGAACATGTTCCATGGTCCACCGGCATGATTCAGCCCGTCGACATTCTCGCAATTGCAGCCCATCGTGACGACGTGGAGCAGACCTGCGGTGGAACATTGCTGCAGTCTTCTTCCATTGGTCTGCGCACCGCCATTCTCGACCTGACCCAGGGAGAAGCTGGTACCCGAGGCACCTCTGCCGAACGTGCCGCGGAAGCCGAAGAGGCTGCAAAAATTCTGGGCGCGTCCTGGCGCCATGCCCTTGATCTTCCCGACGGACGCCTGGAAAACACCTGGGAAAATCGGCTGAAGATTGCGACCGTGTTGCGGCAGGCGCAACCTCGCGTCGTGATCTTGCCGTATTGGCAGGCACGCCACCCGGATCATGCCATCGTCGCGACGCTGGGCTACGAAGCCTGTTTTGTCGCAGGGCTTGCCAAGGTAGAAACAGGACGCGCCGCCGCATCGTCCCTTCAAAATTCTCTACGCAAGCCTGTATGCGGATGTGCGACCGACCTTCGTCGTCGACATCACACCTTACATCGAGCAGCGCTTTCAATCCTTGATGGCCTACCGCTCGCAATACGAAAATCAAGCCTCTGGCGGCAAGATTTTTGTTCCGCAGGAAGAAATTCGCGAGCGCACCTTCGCCCTGGCACGCTTTTACGGAATGCTAGGCGGCGTGCGCTATGCCGAGCCCTTCGTCCAAAAAGAAATTGGCCTGGTCGAGGACCTGACACTCATTCCCGTGCAGTCGATCTAGCGGGCGCGCTACTCAATCCAAAGCGATCGCTCATGAGCGGGCTTTTGCGAGCTTATCCGCCGGAACTTACCGGCGAACGATCGGGCTTTATTTTCAATCGACTCGTTTTGCAGAACGTGCTAACGTTTCCCAAACTTGCCAGTCTACTCAGCCTCAGATACGCGCGGGTCAATCTATCTCCGTTTCGGAAGGATTGCGCACCATGCCTCAGGATTCGGAAAATCAAGCTCTATCTAAAACCTGCGTGACAGCTACAAGGCACTGGCAGATTACGCTGCCGAGGATTCTTCCACCAACCGCGTTCCTTCTGGCGCTTTCACTTGCCGGCTGCGGCAGCGGCAGTGGCAGTGGCAGCAGCGGTGGCGGTAGTGGCGGAACTGGCAGTGGCGGAACTGGCAGCGGCGGAACTGGCAGCGGCGGCGGCAGCAACATTTACATGGTGGGCGACACATCCAACTCTACGGGCGGCACCATAGCGACCTACTGGAAGATCGGCGCGGCAACGAACCTATCCGACTTAGCGTCGTATGCGGACGCAAACGCGATCGCGGTCGACGGCAGCGGCAATGTCTACGTGGCAGGTGACATATACAACCTCCACGACCCAGCAATACCATAGCGACCTACTGGAAGAACGGCGCGGCAACGAACCTGACCGACGGAACATCGTATGCGCTTGCCTCGGCGATCGCGTTCGACAGCAGCGCCAATGTCTACCTGGCTGGCGATACAACCAGCGCATCAAATAACCAATCCATAGCGACATATTGGAAGAACGCCACAGCCACCAACCTGACCGACGGATCGTCGGGTGCGGATGCCGACGCGATCGCGGTCGACAGCAGCGGGAATGTCTACGTGGCGGGCTATACCACGACCAGCGCATCGGGCAACGCCATAGCGACCTACTGGAAGAACGGCACGGCTACACTCCTGACCGACGGATCGTCGAACGCCGTCGTGTATGGGATGGCCTTGTCGAGTCAGTAATGGAATTGCGGAAGGTACCTGTGAAAATGCCCTAATCTCCCGCGGGTGCGGTTGCCTCGGGGTGCAGCTGCGGAGCCCACTGGTTCTTGCCGCTTGCATCCAGCGTCAGCGTAAGCGTTCCTTGCTGACCCTCTTTCACATACGGACCTTTGCCGGAGTGAGGTTGCTCTTTGCTGTCGGAGAACTCGACTTTCATGCGGCCTGCATCCTGGAGTTGGATGCGGTAGACATACGTCGCTCCGGGAGCGAGGTTAGACATGCCAAAGCTGGCGCTCGGGTAGTCGACTTCGACGTTGTGCAGATCTATTGTTCCGGAGTTGACGACGCGGACCTCGACCAGCTTAGCGCGGCAGCCAACCACGAGCGTCAAGCCATGCCAGTGCAGCCAGTCCTAAAAATCCGCGCAGCCGATTCCTTTTCCCCATGTCTCCAGTGTAGGCGAGAAAAAAAGAAGTGCAGATGCGTGGCTATTCTTTCGACTCGGCCAGCTTCCGCACCGTCTTTACGATCTCCGGCAAGCGGCTATACGCGGCCACGCAGCGCAGCCAAAGTTTATTGTCCAGTCCCGGCGATCCACTCATCACTTTTCCGGCGGGAACATCGTGCGACACCGCGCTCTGCGCCGTCAGAATCGATCCATCGCCGATCGAACAGTGCCCTGCGACGGCTGCCTGGCCGGCGAGAATCACATTTTTTCCTAGATGAGATGAACCCGCCAGCCCCACCTGTGAACACAGCAGCGTGTTTTCTCCAACGGTGCATCCATGACCCACCTGCACCAGGTTGTCGACTTTCACGCCCGCCCCGATTCGCGTTTCTCCCACGCTGGCTCGATCGATGCACGCATTCGCCTGCACCTCGACACGGTCTTCCAGGATGGCCGGGCCCGATTGCGGAATCTTGTGCCACCGTCCCACATCATCTTTTGCAAATCCAAATCCATCTGACCCGACAACCGCGCCGTTCTGCAAGGTGACGTCATCACCAATCTCACATCCCTCGCGCACGACAGAATGAGAATGCGCAAAAAAACGATGTCCGATGCGAACGTTGGGATAGATCACAACATGTGCCAGCACCACCGCGTCATCACCAATCTCCACGTTGTCTTCAATCACCGTATACGCACCCACATGACAATTGCGGCCCAACTTCGCTGTTGGAGCAACGATGGCCGTGGAGTGAATGCCCACAGCATAGGCAGGCGACTGATAGAAGATTTCAATGGCGCGCGCGAAGGCCAGGTACGGGTTGGCTGTGCGCAAGGTCGCGGCTGAGATAGCAGGGAAGTCCTCGGTGACGAGAACGGCTGCTGCCTGGGTGGTTTTTGTCAGCGCTGCATATTTTGGGTTGGCGACGAACGTTACCTGATGCGCGCCGGCTTCTTCAATGCCCGCGACCCCTGTAACTTCGATGGTTTCGGGCGAAGGATTTTCCGGGCTGCCTTCTAAACGCGCGTTCAGTCGGCGTGCCAATTCTGCCAGTTGCATGGGCTGATTGTAACCAAAGCGAAGAAGATTATCCTTCGTCGTCTGGTACCGTCTGATGTTGTTTGGCCGCGGCCACAAGCTTTTCCTGCGTTTGCGGCAACACAAAATCGTAGTGGTCCATCTCCATGTGGAAGCTGCCTTGTCCCTGCGTCATCGCGGTCAGATCGGCGCCATAGGTCAACATGTCGGCCATAGGAGCTTCCGCCTGGATCACGGTCTGCCCGGGAACCGAACTTGGCTCCATTCCCAACACGCGGCCATGTCTCCCTGGAAGATCGCCCATCACTGTGCCGGCAAAATTATCGGGGGTCTGGATGCTGATTCGCATCACTGGTTCCAGCATTGCCGGTCGAGCTCTCTCCATGCAATCGCGGAAAGCCAACCGCCCTGCAATGCGGAAGCTCATCTCGTTCGAGTCGACTTCGTGGTACGAGCCATCGAACACCGTCACTTTAAAATCCACCATGGGATGGCCGGCGAGATAACCGCGATCGGCCGCTTCGCGCACACCTTTTTCAATCGCCGGAACATAATTGCGCGGAATCGCTCCGCCGAAGATGTCATTCACAAACTCGAAACCACCGCCGCGCGGCAACGGCTCAATGCGAATTTTGCAGTCGCCAAACTGCCCGTGACCGCCCGATTGTTTCTTGTGCCGCCCGTGTCCTTCGGCGTGCGTGCGGATGGTTTCGCGATAGGGAACCTTGGGCGCTTTCAGAGTTACTTCGGTGTGATAGCGGCGGCGCAACTTCGACACCACGACTTCAATATGTTGCTGCCCTGTGCCGGCAATCAGAAATTCATTGGTCTGCGGATCGCGGTAAAAACGGATCAACGTATCTTCTTCCATGATGCGATGCAACGCATTCGCCAGCTTATCTTCATCCGCGCGGGTCTTTGGTTCGATCGCAAACGCAATTGCCGGCTCGGGATTTTGCACCTGTTCGTACAAGATGGCATGACGGCTGTCGCCCAGCGTGTCGCCGGTGTGCGTACTACGCAGTTTTGCGACGGCGCCCAAATCGCCCGCGTGTAGCTCCGTCACCGGTAACGGCTTCTTGCCCTGCATGATGGAAAGATGAGCCAGCTTTTCCTGCGCCTGTTGCTTGTAATTGAAGACAGAATCATTATCGTGGGCGCATCCGGAAAATACTTTGAAGAAGGAAATCTGACCGGCAAATGGATCGGAAATCGTCTTGAACACGAATAGAGAAAGCGGTCCGTTATCGACTACTTTCTGATCCTCTTTTTCTGGCGCGGATTCGCCACGAGTGCCATTCGAGCTCTTCGTGCTTTTCGCCGACAACATGGTGGCGGGCACGGGCAAGCGTTCGATGGGCGCGGGTGCATACACGCGGAAAAATTCGAGCAGCCGATCGGTCCCAATATTTTTCAGACCGGAAGAATACATCACCGGAAAAATGCGATCTTCGCGAATGGCTTCATGCAGCGCCGGTACAAGGTGTTCTTCTGAAAGTGTTCCTTCCGTGAAGAACTCTTCCATCAATTCATCTTTACCCTCGGCGACCAACTCCACCAAAGCATCGTGTCCCGCTTGCGCCCGCTCCAGTAACTCCTTCGGGATTGGAATGGATTGGCCGCGACCCTTGGAACTGGCGCGATAGTCATAGGCCTGCATCCCAATCAAGTCCACGATGCCGGAAAATGATGTTCCTTCTCCAATCGGCAGCGCGACCGGCGTGACCGTTCGTCCGAATGTTGCGCGCAGATTCTCAAGTACAGCGTCCGGCTTGGCCCGTTCGCGGTCCATCGCATTGATGACCAAAATGCGCGGCAGCTTAAATTCTTCCGCATAGTCCCACACGCGCTGCGTCATCGGCTGCGGGCCTTCCACTGCATCGACGACCACCGCTACCGCTTCGACCGGCAACATCGCCGAACGCGCTTCCGGGACAAACATGTTGAATCCCGGAGTATCGATCACGTTGACCTTGACTCCGCTCCACTCGCAGAACGCGACCGCATTCGCCAGCGTCACTCTCCGCGTCACTTCTTCTTCGTCGTAGGCGGTAACGGCTGTCCCATCCTCGACGCTACCCATGGCTGGAATTGTGCCGGCGGTCGCCAGCAAGGCTTCAATCAGTGTTGTTTTTCCGCAGTGCGAATGGCCGACAAAGGCCAGGTTGCGAATCTCATTGCCCAGGTACGTCTTCATGCCAGTCCCTCCAGAGCCGCAATACTAGAGAAGGATGCACGTGAGGAAAGACACGGATGGCCCAGTATTTCCGGGGGCTGGAACCACACCTTCTCCGGGAGCGGCGGTTTCAATCTGCAGTGTCGGCGCCGAGATACCGTCTCGCGCTCCTCACACCATCCTGCAGATAGAAATCAATTTCCGCTCGAAACTTGCATCGAATGCCGGTACAGGCCCTCGCACACGCGACCGCTGCAACCAGCACTTCGAAGGACTACGGAGTCTAGCATTGGCGCTTCCACGACTGCAAGTCGACGGAACTACTGCTTGACGACTGCCGGTACTTTTTGTGCCGGCACTGTCCTGCTGCGAGGAAGATCGTCACGTACTTCTACCTCAGCGACGTTTGAGAGGGCAATTCGTTCTTTCATGTCGACGCCAGCGAAGCGCCTTGTCCTACGAATTTGACCGTTGTAACTACTTTGCAATGTTCCGGAACTAGAACTTCGCCGCGAGCGTTTTCATCAAGGTGGAAACCAGGACAGTGCTCTCCGGAGAAAAATGCGAGATACTGTAAGAGAGCGATATCGATTCCTATGGCAGAGACACACCCGGCGAAAGACAGGTACTTTTTCGGAAACCTCGAAAGCAGCGCCTTGAATCAGCGCAAAGTGCGCGAGGTGAACTATGGATACGACCAGAACGAGGGGGTCATCCTCACCACGCTGGATACAGCGCTGAACTGGGTGCGTAAGAGCTCAATCTGGCCGATGACCTTTGGCCTGGCCTGCTGTGCGATCGAAATGATGTCGATGGGCGCGTCCCGATTCGATGTCGCCCGTTTTGGCGCCGAGGTATTTCGCCCGTCGCCACGCCAGTCAGATCTGATGGTGATCGCAGGTCGCGTGTCGGTGAAGATGGCGCCAGTCATCCGCCGCCTGTACGACCAGATGCCCGACCCTAAATGGGTTATTTCCATGGGCGCCTGCGCTACTTCCGGGGGAGTTTTCAATAACTACGCCCTGGTCCAGGGAGTGAATCAGATCATTCCGGTCGATGTCTACGTTCCTGGGTGCCCGCCTCGTCCGGAACAGCTGATTTATGCCATCACCCTGCTCCAGGAAAAGATCCTGCGGGAACGGGGAACCGTAAGGAAAGTTCTCAACCTCGAATAACTGCCCTCCGCACTCGGTGAGGAGCACCCATAACACCCACGGCATCATTTCTATATTAATTCTTGGCGTTCGGGTATCTCTTGGTATACCTTGGGACTAGCCCCGTACCAATGGGGTGACCTTTTGATTCAGTCTTGTGCTCTAATCGAATGAGCGATTGCTGTGGATTGGTATCGTTTGCATTGGATTCGTAAGACGGGACCACGAGGCGTCTTGACGCGTCCGGCGCTTGGGATTTAACAAAGCAAAGCGCTTGCAGTTTACAAAAATGAATTAGATTTGTTTACACAAAGTTGCGGAGGAGATAGGGATGGAATACTCAAAATTACGCACCAAGGGCCGCTGGATAGCAGCTGTTTGCGTATTGGGGCTGGGAACGACTTTGATGGCGCAAAATGCCGCCACCTCGTCAAGCTCGGCTGCACCGAATGCGCCCGCGCCGTCGACGACAATTAATCCGTCGCGCGCTGACGTCTTTCTTGGTTACTCTTACTTTGCACCCAACTCTTATGTTAATGGAGCAAAGTATGCAGCTGTGAATCTAGGTGCGATTGGCAGCGGGGCATATTACTTTTCGAGAAACCTGGGTTTCGAGGTCGGTCTGGCCTCCCATCCGGATGGTCCGGGCGATGGTTTTACCACCATCAATGCCGGTCCTATCGCTCGCTTTCCGCTGGAGGATGGTCTTACGCCGTTCATCCACGCTTTGGTGGGAACCACTCGCATTGGCGGTCCGAACTACGTCGGCTATTACATCTGATGGCGCCGGCCCGATCAATTTCAAGAACCCATATCGTTGGGGAACTTCATTGACGGCTGGCGGTGGTATGGATTTCCCGCTTCCGATCATGCACCATAAGCTTTCATGGCGCGTCTTCCAGGCCGAGTATCAATACATGCACGTTTCATTCGGTCCAGCGAACAGCTTCTACTGATCCGAATGCCGTGCCAGTCGTCACTGGTTCCGATGCGCCGCACCGGTCTTCGCCCGCCGACTCCACCAATGATCCCGGCGCATCCCGTGGCCATCCTCGGTGGTCGTGCCAACATCAATGCAGCCCAGTTGAGCACCGGTCTGGTGTACCACATCGGCAGCATTCTTCCGCCGCCACCGGTTGCTTACGCCTGCTCGGTCAGCCCGACGGAAGGCTATCCTGGCGACCAAATTACAGTCACCGGCAACGCAACCAATCTGAATCCGAAGAAAACGCCGACCTATAGCTGGACCTCCACGGGCGGCAAAATCAGCGGCACCTCCACCACCGCAACGGTGGACACTGCCGATCTGGCTCCCGGAACCTATACCGTCGCGGGTCACGTGACGGAAGGGCCGAAGGCCGGTCAGTCTGCGGATTGCAATGCGACCTTCACCGTCAAGCAGTTTGAGCCGCCGACGATTAGCTGCGAAGCCAATCCGACCTCGCTCAACCCTGGCGATTCTTCGACGATTACCGCTCACGGCGTCAGCCCGCAGAATCGTCCTCTCACCTACAGCTATAGCGCTTCGTCCGGTCAGATCAGTGGTTCCAACACGACCGCAACTCTGAACACGACAGGAGCTGCTCCTGGCGCCATCACCGTCACTTGCAACGTGGCCGACGATAAGGGTCAAACCGCATCCGCCACCACGGAAGTAACGATCAATGCGCCGCCGCCGCCGCCCGCACCGAAGACCGAGACTCTGTGCTCGATCACCTTCGGCCGCGAGAAGCGTCGCCCAGTCCGCGTCGATAACGAAGCGAAGGCTTGCCTGGATGATGTCGCTCTGAACCTCCAGCGCAGCGCCGATGCGAAGGCAGTTCTGGTTGGCAGCAGTGCTCCGAATGAGAAGCATGCTGACACGCAGGCTGCAGAGCGCGCCGTCAATACCAAGGCCTACCTGGTCAACGAGAAGGGAATTGATCCTTCACGCATCGATGTCCGCACCGGAACCGCCGGTTCTGACACCGTCCAGAATTACCTGGTACCTGCAGGCGCCACCTTCGACAACGATGTGCAGGGCACAACACCAGTATCCGGAGACATCAAGGCTTCAAAGAATGCCTACGGACACGGCCATGCAACTTCAACCGCACCCCACCACCACCATCATCACAAGGCGGCGGGTGCAACTACCGCAGCTCCTGCCAATCAGTAACGATTGACGGAAGCTTGATCAGGGCCGGCCGGCTAGATATGCGGCTGGCCCTTTTCATTGAAGGAAAGATTGGAGCATACTCGAGTTCTGCAGCAGTGACGCATCACCCCAGCAGAGTCGGATGGGTGAGTTTCGCTTTTCCCCCAAATTTATAGAGCGATACACACGGATGGTTCACAACATGAAACGAATATTCCCCTCGATTACAGCAGTCATTTTTGGTCTAATCAGTTTTTGTGGAACCGGTGCAAACGCGCAACAGTGGCATACTGTTGGCCCTTATGGCGGAGACGCACGTAGCTTCGCGTACAGCCCGGCAGCCCCCTCCCATATCCTTCTTGGGACCACCAACAGCTGGGTGTATGAGAGTGATGATGCTCAGCACTGGACGCGGTTGAGCAAGATCTCCGCCGACGATTCGCTAGTCGTCGACAACATGGTCTTCGATAAATCAAATCCCAAGCGCGTTCTGCTCGGGGCCTGGAGATTGGATAAGCCGGATGGCGGAATTTTTATCAGTGAGGATGAAGGTCATCACTGGAATGCCGTCAGCGACATGAAAGGCCAATCCGTTCGCGCGCTCGCACAAGCTGCGTCGGATCCGAAAATTTTTGTGGCCGGTACACTCGCCGGAATCTATCGCAGCGAAGATGGCGGCGCTACCTGGAAGCTGATCAGCCCCATGGGCAGCACGGAACTGCATGAAGTCGAATCCATTGCCATCGATCCCGTCAATCCGCAAGTGATTTACGCAGGCACCTGGCATCTTCCCTGGAAAACCGTCGACGGCGGCAAGACCTGGCAGAACATCAAGCAGGGCTTGATTGTGGACTCAGATGTCTTCTCCATCATCATCGATCCCAAAGCGCCCAGCACCGTATACACCAGCGCATGCTCCGGGATCTATAAGAGCATCGACGCCGGCGCGAGCTTCAAAAAAATTCAAGGCATTCCCAGCGCCGCTCGCCGCACTCGAGTGCTGATGCAGGATCCGAATAATTCCAACATTGTGTACGCGGGAACAACAGAAGGTCTCTATCGCACGCTGGATGCCGGCGCAAAATGGTCGCTGATGACACCAAGCGACATCATCATCAATGACATTTACGTCGATCCAAGAAATTCGCAGCACATTCTGATGGCCACCGATCGCAGCGGGGTGCTTTCCAGCGATGACGGTTCCGTCAGTTTCCATGCCGCCAACGAGGGATTCTCTGAACGCCAGGTTTCTTCCATGGTCGCCGATCCAAGCTCGCCGAATACTCTTTATGTCGGCGTCCTCAACGATAAGCGATTTGGTGGCGTGTTCGTTTCCAAAGATGGCGGCCAGGGATGGACGCAGATCAACGCCGGCTTGAATGGAAATGATGTGTTCTCGCTTGCCATGTCGCCTGCAGGCGTACTGATGGCCGGCACGAATCATGGAGCATTCCGCTTACGCAATGACAGGTGGGAGATCGTCGACGCGCGCGTCATCGAGTCGGCGCACAAGGTTCGGCACGTGAGCAAGAAGCATCACGTAACTTACACCACGGAGTACGTTCCTGTTCCCGACGGCAAAATTGAAGACGCCGTCCGCGGAGTCGCTTTCTCCGGTGGCAAGTGGTATGCCGCCACGGAAGAAGGTCTCTACTCCGCCGACGATCCTAAATTCGCCTGGCTCGGCGCCGTCCTCTATCCGGAGTCCGCTGAGAAAGGTCACGAAAGCAGCGCGGCAAAACGCTCCGAGATTTCCTTCTACGGGGTAGCGGCCAACGGAAATTCTGTGTTGGCGAATAGCCAGGCGGGACTCTTCTACTCTCCCGATCAGGGGAAGACATGGCAGTCCGTGGCTTCACCGGCGAATTGGCGTCGCATTCGTTACGTCGCTGTCGATGACAGTGGCAATCTGTGGCTCGGTGGTCGGCTGGGAGTTGCCTTCAGCAGCAATCAAGGGCAAAGCTGGCAGTCCGTCGACGTCCCGATCAATGACATCAGCGGCCTCCGATATGATCCGCAGCTGAAGCGCATTGTCACCACTTCCTACGACTCCGATCTGGTCTTTGGCATCGACGCTACCGCCAAGCATTGGACCTATTGGAACCCTGGATGGCGCACTCACATTGTGGATTCGTCCAACGGTCACCTGGTGGCTGCAACGTTGCTTCATGGCGTGATCGTTGAACAGCAAAAACAGCTGGCCGCTGGCAGCTTCTAATTCGGTCGCCAGACCTTTCAATGACGAAGCTGCCGGAGGGTTCGTTCTCGATCCGTCCGGCAGTTTCGCGCGATTTGGATGCGCTGGCAGCCATTGACGCTCTCTGCTTTCCACCCGGCATCGCCTATCCTCGCGAAGAAATCGCGTTCCTCCTGTTGAATCCCACAGTCATCACTCTGGTGGCGGAGCGTTCCGGCGTCATTGTCGGATTAGCTGCGCTGGAGCGACGCCGTCGTACCCGTCATACGCCGCGCTACGGAGAACTTGTCACCATCGAAGTTCTTCCGCAGTTCCGCAGAGAATCGATCGGAGACGCGCTCTACCGCACACTGGAGACTGGTTTGCGCGAGTGGGGAGGAAGCAGCATCCATCTGCATGTTTCCGTTGAAAACACCGATGCGTTTGCGTTTTATCAGCGCCTCGGGTTCCGCGTCATCGATCGCGTCCCGAATTATTACTTGCACAGGATCGATGCGTGGCAAATGGAAAAAGACCTGCTCTAGTCGCAGCGTGGTCATCGCGCGACCTGAAGAATTCAACGCGGAATCTTAATCACCGTGTGCCGCAAGTACAGACAATATCGCCGCCATATCCGCGTCTTTGTACGCTCCATCTGCCCGCCAATAGACATGGCCTTTCGGATCGACAACCATCGCCACCACTCGCTTTTCACCGTCGATATCGAGGGATTTTTTGAAGGTGTGTTTATTGACATATGCAGTCAGTATCCTGCCGCGCAAATCCTTGTCCGTCGTATTGCTGCGCAACGCCTCATCGAACCACCAGCGATATAAAAGGTTCTCGCGCGACATGGTAGGCAATTCGTAGTAGCGAAATTGGCTGTGAGTCGCCTCAATTTTCCGAGCCGCTGGAATCCAGCTGTCCACTTCCTGCTGCTGTTCGCGCGCGAAGGAGATGATGACCAGGTTCAATTGCCCGGAGAAGTTTGCCGGCAGGTTCAGGTGGGTACCATCCAGGCTGGTGGCCTGAATCGGCGGAAACTGCCCCAGAGCCGGTGCCGGCGGGGTTGTCGCGCTCTGCGCCAGCAGGCCGACAAGAATCCATAGGATGGGCACCACAAGAGCAAGACGTTCAGGCAGAGTACGAGGACGCATAGGTTTAAGCAATTGTTCCTGTCCCAGCGTAACAGCACCCTTGAAACGGCAGAAAAAATACGCGGATTGGCTAACGTTTTCCGCCGGAGACTACGATTTCATGGGTGCTTCCTCTTTCTTATCATAGAGATATTAAATCGCTTCGAGAATTAACAAAAAATTGACAAAGTCGCCTCATTCGGCTTTATAATTTGGGTCTCTCTCCCAGAAATTGGGGCGTACCGTGAATACTTCCAGGAAAGCTGTCTTTCCGCACAGGCGTAATTACGATGGGTCGTACGAATCGATCTGTACAACATGTTTCATGACCATCGCGAAGACCAAGGATGAAGCCGCCTTGGTTCACCATGAAATGAGCCACTCCTGCGACCCGTCAATACTGGTCGGCCGGGGAGCGTTCAGGCGCCATGGGCGGCACTCCTTTTAGGCAGCATTGACATCGACATCTTGCGACGAGTTGGGTACCTTCCGGTATCCACGTAGACCCTTGTGGCATCCCCTTCCATGATTGGCTGAAGACGTCTCCTCGCAACCGAGACGCTGGGCGTTCTGCGCCATCCGGCCTTCGCGCCTGCTGTTCCGTTGGCGATTGCCTAAGTCCCGGTCGCCCTATTTGGAATTTGGTTCCATCCCATTGGCGATCGCAGTCAGGATGTTGAATGCAGCTGTGACCCTCGCGTCATTGGGATAGTTTTTGTTGGCCAGGATGACGATGCCCAATCGCTTCTCCGGAACAAACGCCACATAGGCTCCGAAGCCGTTGGTTGAGCCGGTCTTGTTGATCCAGACATCTTCGCGTGGCTTCTCTGGCGGTTCGATTTCGGTCACCGGTACTGCGTCAAACGCCATCGTCGAAGAGTTCCCTTCAAGAAGCGCATTCAGCGTCACCGGATACGGATATTGTTCCCAGATCAGATCCTGCGTCATCGGCCCTGCCTTGAAATACCCCGTATGGGTATTTTCGATTGCGCGCTTCAGCTGCTCGGGTAGGCTGGTGGATTTTATGTTCTCCTGCAAAAAGTGGATCATGTCCGGAGCTGTCGTCTTAACGCCGTAGGCTTCAGCGGACAGAACCGCGCTATCCATGCGGATCGGTGTATTTTCCCGCGTATATCCCTGGGCGTAGTTCTCCATGTCAGACTTTGGAACATGGATGTAACTGTTCTTCAAGCCGAGTCCTGGAAACAGACGCTGTTCCATCAGCGTCGCAAAATCCTGCCCCATGCTCTTCGCGGTGATCCAGCCGAGCGTTCCGATGCCGATGTTGGAATAAGTCCGACGCGTTCCCGCGGGATAGGAGGGTCGCCAATTTTTGAAATACTGCAGCAGCTCCTCGTTGTTCTTGATATTGTCCGGTACCTGCAACGGAAGTCCGCCCGGCGTATGCGTGCCGAGATTGAGAAGGCTGACGTTCCCAAACGGGCTTCCTTGCAGCGTCGGCAAACATTTACTCGTCTTGTCCGAGAGTGATAGCTTGCCCATCACTTGTGCGTAGGATGTCAACGTTGCTGTGAATGTCTTGCTAATCGACCCGATCTCAAATAATGTGTCGCGCGTTACCGGCTTGTGAGTTGCAGTGGATGCCACGCCATAGGTGAACACGTAGGGCTTGCCCGCGACGGTGATCCCGACCGCCATGCCGGGAATCCCGTATTTTGCCATCACCGGCTGTATAGCCGCGTCGACGGTGTTTTTGATCTTCTGTTGCGTGGTATCTGCGGCGTGACTGACAGCCGTAGTTGCGCATAGAACAAAGAGAATTGCCGGCGCGAGGCGCTTGACCCTGGTGATCATGTGATTCAGTCCAATCGAACGCGGCATTATCGACAGGTAAAAGGATAATTCAGCGGCAAGCGGCAACGAAACGAACTCATTTGTTCGCGGTCGCCACGGTCAGATATCATAGACACAGGGGCTAACTGTGGAAGAAATCAAGAAATCCCGCCACTCCTTCCAGACCGATGACGCTCGCCTGACCCCGATCGCCGAAAAAGTATTTGCAGAAGAACGTCTCAACTTCGACGACGGCGTCGCCCTATATCGCTCGCCGGATATTCTTGCCGTCGGCTGGCTGGCCAATTGGGTGCGGGAAAAGATGCATGGCGACATCGCCTACTTCAATGTGAATCGCCACATTAACCCCACCAATGTCTGCGTCGCCGCTTGTCGTCTTTGCGCCTTCGGACGAAAGAAGGATGCACCCGGCGCCTACACCATGGCACTCGAAGAGGCATGGCAGCGTGCCGCCGAAGGCTATTCCGAGGCGGTCACAGAGTTTCATCTGGTCGGCGGTCTTCATCCGGATTTGCAGCTTGAATATTTCCTCGACCTCATTAGCGGTTTGAAGCAGCGTTTTCCTAAGGTGCATATCAAAGCTTTCACCATGGTGGAGATTGCCTACCTGGCAAAGCGCTCCAAGCTAAGCATTCGCGAGACGATTGTGAAGTTGAAAGCCGCGGGCGTGGATTCCATGCCGGGAGGCGGTGCGGAAATCTTCGCCGACCGTGTCCGTCATATCATCTGCGATCACAAAATTGACGGCGGAGAATGGCTTGAGACGGCGCGCATTGCGCACCAGCTCGGCATGCGCTCCAACGCGACCATGCTCTACGGGCACGTGGAGAATGACGAAGACCGCGTCGATCACTTGATGCGTCTGCGCGCATTGCAGGATGAAACCGGCGGATTTCAGACCTTTATTCCGCTGGCCTTTCATCCCGACAACACGGCGCTCGATCATCTGCCGCGCACCAGCGGCATGACAGATATTCGCCAGATCGCCGTCGGCCGTCTCATGCTCGATAACTTCGGCCACATCAAAGCCTATTGGCAGATGATGACGGCGAAGATCGCCCAGATTGCTCTACGTTTCGGTGCGGACGACATCGACGGCACCGTGATCGAAGAAAAAATTTATCACGATGCCGGCGCGGAAACGCCGCAGGGCATGCGTCGTGCGGATCTGGTTCGTCTGATCACAGAGGCCGGACGCATTCCGGTGGAGCGCGACACACTCTATCGCGCCGTCGAGCGCAGTGGCGACACCTTCACCGTCGCCGTTTAGAAACGACTGACGGTTCCAGAGGATTGCGTTGGAGGGCCTATGCAAAAAGCACTGCTGCCCGTTTCGTTTCTGACACTGCTCGCCGCAGTTTGGTTGGCACTGATGGAAATGGTGTTGCGGCATCCTGGATTTGTTGTGCGCATCGCCGTAGCACTTTGCATTGCCGCCGTCAGCGCGGCGACGTTTCTGTCACCCATGCTTCACGGTAGGATGCGCCCCAAACGCGGTTTCTATGCAGTCGGAGGAATTGTTCTGGTGGGGATTGGCGTACAGGCCTTTCTTCACAATGCCCGCGCCGCTCACTTTGAGGGTTTCGTGTTCGTGATCGCTTCGGCGGTCGTGCTGCAGGGAATTCTCATGGTCTTGAGCTCAGTTCCAAGAGCAGACGCATCCTCTTGGATGATTTACGTTTCTCCGTCCGCTGTGGCCCGGCAAGTAGCGAAAGACTCTAATTCATCCAGCGCTTGTCGCTAGGATCTTTCTCGCCATCGGGGTCGATGTATCGCCCCTGGCCATCAAACTTCACATTGCGGTCATGCTTGCGCATGTAGACTTCGAACTTCCGTGCCGCGCGCCGCCGCTTCCAGCGATAGTATCCATTGCGAAGCGAGAAGACGCGCTCCGTCGCCGCAAACGCATACCCACGCCGCGGAGCTACCTTGAGGTAGATGTATCCAAACAGCGCTCCACCCAGCGACGCCAGTGAGAGAAATCCGTTCGGCCCTTCAAACACGCTCGCCAGCGCGATCAGGATGAAGATGATCACCAGGTATTTCGCGCGAATGGAAATCGGCAACGGGAACATCAAAAATTTCTGATCGCCCATCAGTACCGCCCACGCAGCCAGCAGGCCGAAGATGCCGCCCAGGGCGCCATAGGTGTTCTGCACCGGCGACATATGAAAAGCGTGTGTATACGCCACGGCAATCGTTGTCAGGCCGGCTCCAATAACCGAGAAAAAATAAATCTCTGTCAGCCAGCGCGTGCCGTACGTCGTCTCCAGATAAGAACCAATAAACCAAAGCGACAACATGTCGAACGCAACCTGGAAGATTCCGCCACTTAAAAAACTGTACGTGACCAGCTGCCAGATGGCTCCATGCAGCACCATCACTGGGGTCAAAGCGCCCAGCGCAAAAATGGTCACTGCAACTCCGGGAGCGACCCAGCGCAACAATTGCAGACAAAAGAAAATCGCAAGCGTGATCAGAATGATCTTGCGGATCATTCCCTCAAACGGCGGAAACGACAATGTCATCGGACTCGAACGCGGCATACATTACAAGCCTACGACCAGCCGCGCTACAGCGCTAGCCATCTCCTTCGATTTGTGTCTGTCGTCGTGCAACTGCCCTGAAAAGTGGGCAAGCGGAATATTCCGGCACTCCTGCAGCCCGTGTCGCAACGAAAAAATTTCTGGTTTTTCCCGGGTAACCCCGAAGGCCATCCGTACGTCAACATAGGAAAGGTTTTCAACCGCAGGCTCTCCCGGCATTCCGGTATTCTTTATGGAGACTCTGGCCGAGAGAATCGAAAGATGTTGACGGAATCGTTTCCTACTTGACGTACGCAACGATTTCCTTAAACTAGCTTCGTTACACCTTCGCGGAGGTGTAATCATGAACCAACATTGAGCGACGCTGAAGGAGCGGTCATGCAAGTTTGCCCCGAATGTGAAAACACCCTGACCTTCGCAGAAGATGAAGTCGAAGAAGGCGAAGTCGTTCTCTGCGAAGAGTGCGGTGCAGAATATGAAGTCGTCAACACGGATCCGGTGGAATTGAGTAAAGTGGAAGAGTCCGGATACGACGAAAGCGCAATCGTCTTTCATGACGAAGAGGAAGAATAAACAGGTGTGGATTGAATGAATAGTATGAACGCCGGGCTCTCCGGTAGAACACGCGTATTGACAGTTGCAGTTCTTCTTCTCTTTGTCGCCTGCCTCGCACGAATTTCTGGCAACACAAAACCGGTCGCCGCCCAGACCACGCAGCGTTCTGTCCAGGGCCGTGTGGTGAACCAGAACGACGTCCCCATTCGCAGTGCGATTGTGTATCTAAGCGACCAGCACACCATGACTGTGGAGAGTTACATCACGCAGGAAGATGGAGCGTACCGCTTCGAGCAGCTCTCGCCCAATGACGATTACAAACTTTGGGCAAAGGTGGATGGGAAAACCAGCAAGCCGAAAATCCTAAGTTCCTTCGACGATCGCACCGTGTTTCGCGTCATCATCCGGATCGATACCGGCAAGTAGGATTGAAGGGGCAGGGAACAGGGAATAGGGATCAGAACAGAAAAGCGCCGAATGCATTGCATTCGGCGCTTTTCTGTTTTTCAACGATGCGTAAGAGACTACTCTTCGCGTTCGCGCTTCTTCCAGTTGATCAGATCACCCAGCGTCGTGGACGAGGAAGATTGCGAGGAGGAAGATTCGCGCGGGCCGCCGGAATTCGAATGCCCGTGTCCATGCTCCTTCGCATGTGGTGCCTTGTATTGCTCCACATCTGCCCGCGTGGCTTCATCGCCAACGGCGCGCAGGCTCAAGCCGATCTTCTTCTCTTCCGCGTTCATCTTGATGATCTTGAAGTCATGCTCCTGGCCAACGTCCAGCTTGATGGGAACGCCATGCAGGTCGGTGGCTTCGGAAACGTGGCACAAGCCCTCGACACCGTCCGCCAACTCCACGAACGCCCCGAACTGTGCCATGCGGAGTACCTTGCCATGCACCACATCGTTCACCTGGTGTTGCGCAAAGAACGACTCCCACACATCCGGCTGCAGCTGCTTGATGCCGAGCGACAGACGGCGATGTTCCGCCTCAATGCCAAGCACAACCGCTTTGACCTTGTCGCCCTTCTTTACCACTTCAGACGGATGCTTGATGCGCTTGGTCCAGCTCATGTTGCTGACGTGAACCAGCCCGTCAATTCCATCTTCGATTTCAATGAAGGCGCCAAACTCGGTCAAGTTGCGAACGCGACCTTCAACCACGCTTCCAGTTGTGTAGCGCTCAGAAAGATGTTCCCACGGATTCTCGAGCAGCTGTTTCATGCCGAGTGAAATACGACGATCCGCCGGATTCACATTCAGAATGATGGTTTCAATCTCATCGCCCGGCTTCACGAGCTTGGTCGGGTGCTTCATGCGCTTCGACCATGTCATCTCGGAAACATGGACCAGGCCTTCAATGCCTTGTTCCAGTTCCACAAATGCGCCGTAGTCAGTCACGCTCAAAATACGTCCACGCACCCGCGCGCCGATGGGATAGCGTTCCGCAACGTCGAGCCACGGATCGGGTGTCAGCTGTTTGAATCCGAGCGAAATGCGTTGCTTCTCGCGATCGAACTTCAACACCTTCACTTGAATCTCATCGCCCACGTTCACCAGGTCGCGAGGATGCGTCAAGCGTCCCCAGGACATATCGGTCACGTGCAGCAAGCCATCGATACCACCCAGATCAACGAACGCACCGTACTCGGTCAGGTTCTTCACCGTCCCGGTCAGGATGGTTCCTTCTTCCAGGTGGTCCAGCGTCAACGACCGCTTTACCGAAGCTTCGTTCTCCAGCAATTCCTTGCGCGAAACAACCACGTTGCCGCGCTTCTTGTTGAGCTTGATGACGCGAACTTCAATCGTCTGGCCAATGTAGGATTCCAGATTGCGAACCGGACGAATCTCCACTTGCGAGCCCGGCAGGAATGCCTTGATGCCAATATCCACCGTCAAACCACCCTTGACGCGGCTGACAACCAGTCCGCTCACAGGGGTCTTGTCGTTCGCGGCTTTCTCAATCGTGTCCCAGACGCGGTGACGGAGTGCCTTGTCGTAGCTCAGCAGGTAGCCGCCAGAGGGTTCCTCGTGCTCCACCACAACTTCGATCGTCTGGCCGGCTTGCAGCTTTGGTTGGCCAGTGTGATCCAGCACCTGCTCGATCGGAATCAAGCCCTCGGATTTCAGACCCACGTCGACCACGACATGCTTGTCGGTCAGTTTGATCACGGTGCCGGTAACGACGTTGCCGTCGACGGCCTGCGCGGCTTCCTGTGCCGCTTGCTCGTGCTCAAATGACTCCAGCAAGGCACCAAAGTCCATCTCTTCCTCGTGCGAAGAGGCATCGTGCGCTTCCGCCACGTGGGGTGCAGCCGCTTGCGGCTCACTCACGGGCGCAGCACTTTCGGCGTCGCTCGTCGGCTCAGATGTCTGGGAATTGGGCTCGGCTGGTTGGGTTTCTGCGACAGCAGAAATGTGGTGGTTGTTTTCAGGCGCGTCGTTTTGCGTCTCGAGGGTTGTGACTTCGTTGGCTTCCAATGTAGTGTTCAGGGTTTTGCTCGCAGTGTGTTCGGGATTGAGGACGTCTACCATAAGACTTAGGGGGCTCCGGACTCATACGGCGTGACGGGCACGTCGTATCGGGTAACCGCCGGGTTTCTAAGCGAAAACCGAAGATTATCCATTCAAGCCGGCTTCGGTCGCCGCAGCGACTGGCTTTCGAAATTGCATCTCAGCCGGACGTGAAATCTGGGGATCTCTCTCGCCAGCTATTCCCTCGAAATGCTGTTGGAGGCGCCATCACCTGAAAGTCAGAAAACGACTCCCTGGGTGGTACCCGAAAAACAGGCATGATCGAGATTTTGAGCCGGGTAAGAAAAGGAACCCTGGATTGGGAAACAGAGCGCGTGAGTCCTAGGCCGCTTCGCTCCCAACTCAAACTATATCAACCGGTGGAAAACAGTGTCAACGAGAACTGCGCTTCTGAGATCGATCTACAAAGAAAATTTGGAAAATATACGCGATTGTGCGTGATTCGTGTCACAGACTTGGCCACAAGCGTGTGTTTACACATGGTACCAAGGGGCATCCCTTCCAGGAATTCTCGTTCTATGTCATCAGGCCACTCCAATTCGCGGTCCAGGTTCACGTACAAAATGATCGCAGAGAACGAACGCATGTTGATCCTGTCGACATGCGGACTATGCGGCGCAAGCAAAAAATGCTCGAAATTGGACGGCTCACTGGAGAAATGGGAAAGGTCCCATCGATGCAATAGCGAGAAAAAACAATCCTAGGCAAGATCTATATCGGTCGATTTAAATTTCGCCTTCACGGTTTCCATGCTCATAGCGAACAGCGGATAATGCGGTAGTACAAGAAATGCATTGCCGCGAATCCGATTCGCCCCACGATCATCGCATGCTAAGGTGCCTCACATGCCGGCCATGAACATTCAGGCAAAAGAAATACGTCTTGTCTCTCGTCCGCAGGGTGAGCCGACACGAGATAATTTCGCGCTCACTACCGTTGAGTTGCCTGAGCTGCAACCGGGAGAAGTCCTCGTCCGGAATTCTTTTTTCTCCATCGATCCCTACATGCGCGGCCGCATGAATGAGGGCAAGTCCTACATCATGCCGTTCTCCGTGGGCAAAGCGCTGGATGGAGCTGCGGTCGGTCAGGTTGTGCAATCGCGAGACGCCGCATTTCGCCCCAGCACCTGGGTCTTAAGTTTTTGCGGCTGGCGCGATTACTACATCGCGCAGGCATCGCAGCTGCGCAAGATCGATGCCACGGTCGCGCCGCCTTCCGCCTACCTGGGAGTTCTGGGAGCCACTGGTCTGACCGCGTGGGTCGGGCTCAATGACATTGCCAAAATTAAAGAGAGGGAACTCGTCTTCATCTCCGCGGCAGGCGGAGCCGTTGGTAGCGTTGCCTGTCAGCTGGCGAAGTTGCAGGGATGCCAGGTCATCGCCAGTGCAGGCTCGGCGGCCAAAGTGGCGTTCCTGAAAAAGCAGCTGCACGTTGATTACGCCTTTAACTATCGCGAAACAGAGCCGCTGCGCCAGCTAGAAATCGCCGCCCCAGACGGCTTGCATGTGTACTTCGACAACACTGCCGGACCGCAGTTGGAAGCCGCTCTGGCTTCCATGCGCAACCATGGCCGCATTGTGATGTGCGGCGCGATCGCAGGCTATAACTCGCCCTCGCCAGGCCCGAAAAATCTGCATCAGGTCATCATTCGGCGCTTGCGGATGCAGGGCCTGCTGGTCGCAGATCATCTGCATCGCATGCCCGCGTTTCTGGCGGAAATGATTCCGCTACTGCGCGCCGGCAAGGTGCTGCATCAGGAAACTGTTCTCGATGGCATCGAAAAGGCTCCCGACGCTTTCATCTCTCTTCTTGAACCGGGAGATGCCCACATCGGCAAGCTTGTGATTCACGTCTGAACATCGCGCTTCATCGTTGTTTGGCGAATGTTCTATGGATGTGATCCGAGCGAAACGGCTTTTTGCGGCATTTCCTTGAACGAAGCCGCGCACCTTTGAAATCAAGGTGAGAGTTGGAATAGGGAATTCCGCTCTATACTTCCCCGTATGGATATTCTGTGGACTCCGTGGCGCTATCGCTATGTCAGTACGGTGGACACTGCCACCCGGCAGGGCGTGCCGACGGAGCTGGCAGCGTGGCCCGGAGATACCGGCTGCGTCTTCTGTAATCTGCTGGGGGCTTCCGCCCATGCTGTGGCCGCCGGCTTGTCACCCGCAGACGCCGACCGCGCCGCCAACATCGTGGAGCGCGGCGAGCGCTGCTTTATCTGCCTGAACGCCTTCCCGTACAACTCCGGCCACATCATGATTCTGCCCTATGCCCATACCGCGGAGCTGGGCAAGCTGGAGCCCGCGGAAGCGCAGGAGATGATGGCGATGGCGCAGCACGTGGAGCGCGTACTTCGAAAAGTCTACCGTCCCGAAGGCATCAATCTCGGCATGAACCTGGGGAAAGCCGCCGGCGCGGGAGTGACGGGCCATCTGCACATGCACATGCTGCCCCGCTGGTCCGGCGACACAAATTTTATGACGGTGATTGGCGAGACTCGCGTCCTACCGGAGCCTTTGGAGATTACCTGGGAGCGTTTGCACGCGGCGCTGCTGGAAGAACCGCGCTGACGCGCAAACATCCCATCAATGCGATGGAGTGGCTGGCACAGGCGTTGTCGGCGGCGCTGATTCCGGGCTGGGTGTTGCACTTTGAGCTTGCTTAGGCGGATGGCTGGCACTGGCTTCAAAGCTTACGATCCGCCATACTCCATCGTGACGGTGATACACGCGCGTGTAGCGATAGTAGCCGTTCAGGCTTTCTCCATCGTGCTCGCCAGCGACCTGCGCCTTTGATACCACGACAGCGGTGCTGCCATACACGCGGATCTTGCGATCCCAGGTATGGATGCGGGTAAACTTTGTCGTGCCTTTTTTGAAGCTGTCAATGGTTTCTGCCTTGGTCGCCAGCGTGCCATCCCCATAAATTCCCAAATAATCGTCGGAAAGCATGGTCGTCATGGTGGCCGTATTGCCGGTCAACTCTGCCTGCTGCCACATGCTCTCCAGCTTCTCAATAATGTGGACGATCTGCCTGGGTTGCGGGTGAGGATGCGGTATGGACGTGGCATTCGCGGCAGGAAACCAAAGTAGCAGCAGCAGAACGCCTACGCTCCCGCGTGCGAGGCTCTGCGCTTCGGAGGATCGAATCGTGGAGTGACACTGCGCTGGCATGGCTGTATCGGGATGTTAGTTCGAGCCTTCGCCGGAGTCAAAGGATAATTCGCAAAAATTTCGAACGATGTCTCCGGCTACTTACTATTCAATTTACGCCAGTGCGTTCAAATCCTCGACACTGCGTTCTTTCATCCACTGAAAAAGTCCGCCGATGGCGTACTTGTGAAAGTGCGGGGAGGCACGATGGGCTTCGAGTGCCGCCTCGTCACGATATTGCTCGTAGATCATCACCAGGCTGGAGTCGCCCGCCAACTCATGCGGAATATAGCTGATGCATCCCGGTTCCTGGCGAGATGCGGCCGCCAGCTGTTGCACGGCTTCCAGAACCTCTTTGCGATCTTCCTGGGCAAACCGCATGCGCACGATAAATGAAATCATTCCAGCTTCTCCTCGGGATATGCTTCCCGTCTGTCGTTATGTGGGGATCGCGTCGCAGGCGAACTGGCGACAAGGCCTCTGCGGATTGCAATCTCACAGCGCGAAATTGCAATCCTTTTTGACAGGGTCGATCATTTTGGGCTCGCGGACATGCGGTCGAGTGTCGCCGCGAACTCCGGCAACACAATTGTCTGGTCGCGGTCGGGTCCAGTCGAAATCATTCCGATCTTCGCACCGGATTCCGCTTCCAGAAATTTCAAATATTCTTTTGCCGCAGCCGGCAGGGCATCGAAGCTCCGAACATTTTCGGTGGCTCCGTCCCAACCCTTCATGGTTGTGAGTATGGGTTCAATTGCTTCCAAGCCTCGCACATCCGCCGGAATGGTGTCGGTAATCTTTCCGTGAATTCTGTAAGCGGTGCACACGGGAATTTCCTTCAGCGTGTCCAGAACGTCCAGCTTGGTTACGACCAGCCACTCCGTGCCGTTGATCTGGGTGGAGTAGCGCAGCAGCGGCAGATCCAGCCATCCGCAACGTCGCGGCCGTCCTGTGACTGCGCCATATTCCTGCCCGCGCGCGCGAATCAGCTCGCCCTGAGCGTCGTGAATTTCAGTCGGGAACGGTCCTTCCCCCACACGCGTCACATACGCCTTGGTCACGCCGATCACAGTACCAATCTTCGTCGGCCCTACGCCTGTTCCCGTGGCCGCGCCGCCTGCCGTCGCCGAGGATGAAGTCACAAACGGATAGGTTCCATGATCGATGTCGAGCAGGGTGCCTTGCGCGCCCTCAAACATGATGCTTTCGCCCGCCTTCAGCGCATCGTTCAGCATGCGGGAGGTATCCGCCACAAACGGCGCCAGTGCTTCCGCCGCGCGCGCATATTCCTCGTACATCTTTTCGGGATCGATCGGCTCGCTCGCGAACAGCGCCTTGGCGATGGTATTTTTCTCGTGGCAGGCATTCTTGATGTGGGTGCGCAGCAACTCCGGATTCAGCAGGTCGACGACGCGCAGGCCGCCGCGCTTCATCTTGTCTTCGTAGGCTGGTCCGATGCCGCGGCTGGTGGTGCCAATCTTCATCCGACCCGGAGCATTTTCCGACGCCAGTTCAATCATGCGGTGATAGGGCAGAATCACGTGTGCCCGGTCAGAGACAAATAGCTGTCCGGCAACATCCACTCCCAGCTCTTTCAGCCGGGCCACTTCGCTCAAAAACGCCATCGGGTCCAGCACAACGCCATTGCCGATGACGGCGCGGCAATCCGGCCGCAACACTCCGCACGGCACCAGCTGCAACACAAATCGCTTGCCGCCAATAATGACGGTGTGTCCTGCATTGTGGCCGCCGGCATAGCGCGCCACCACGGAAAATCGTCCGGAAAGGACGTCGACAATCTTGCCTTTGCCTTCATCACCCCACTGGGCGCCCAAAACCACTGCAGTCTTCGCTTGCATTTCGACTCGTTTCCGCTCGTTTCCGGGGCCCGGGCACGCGGAGGCTTCCATGATTCAGAAGGCGGCTCCAACTGCGTCCGGCCACGATTGGTATGGCAAAAATGTTGTGCAGGAGGGTTGCTGGCGATTCGCCAACGCTTCATGTACTCAAGTAAGAATCCTATACTACCGAGAGACACGATCAAAGCAGAAAGCGGACGCACCCGGAACCTTGGTGCGGAAGAAAAAGTGTACCGATGCCGGAACTCCCTGAAGTTGAGACGATTGCCAATGGAGTCGATGCGCGCGTGCGAGGACGCACGGTCATTTCTGTGTGGCTCGGCTCCAAGCCGGAGCCTTTCCGCTCGACGCCTGCTGAGCTGGTCAAAGCACTGACTGGCAGCACCATCGAACATGTCCGTCGCGTTGGAAAACATATCGTGGTCGATCTGACGCGAGATTCTGCCGCCAGCCGTCGTCGCTCGACGGCCGCAGCGCAAAAAGCAAAGCCGTGGCGCGGGCAATGGCTCGTTCATCTCGGTATGACCGGCCGTCTCCTCGTATGTCACGCCGATGAGCCAACGCCGAAACACACCCACGCCATCCTGCAACTCGATGATGATCGCGAAGTTCGCTTTGTCGATCCGCGACGGTTCGGGCGGCTATCTGTGCTCGATCTTTCCGCCGCGAGCGCGCCAAAAACTGGCAAGCCAGAGAAGGGAACGGGATCTGCCGCAAAAGGTTTCGTCGGGCCCGGAAAAGAGCCATTAGACATCCAGCCAGACGCGTTTCGAGCACTCTTTCGCGGGCGCAAAACCCCCATCAAATCCGCGCTGCTGAATCAGAAGCTTCTCCATGGCGTCGGCAACATTTATGCGGATGAAAGCCTGTTTCGCGCCGGCATTCGTCCGCGACGCCAGGCTGGCCGCCTCACCGCTGCAGAACTGGAGCGATTGCGCACCTCCATCCAGTCAGTGCTGCGCGAAGCGATCACACTGGGCGGCTCGTCCGTCTCCGATTACGTGGACGCATCTGGAGAGAAGGGCTTTTTCCAGTTGGAACACAAGGTCTATCTCCGGACGGGCGAACCGTGCCTGGTCTGCGGCACGCCGATCCGCCGCATCCTCGTCGCCGGCCGCGGCACCCATTTCTGCCTCCACTGCCAGCGCTGAACCCGAATTTAGCGATTCGCAATAGAGGTCTCGGTCGCTGCGTAGACCTTGATCAAGTGGTTCCTCATCTCCGGCGTCATCCTCTTGCCATCAGAATTGAAGATGATCTGGTTGGTATGCTGCCTGGGCATGTGGCAATCAATGCAGTTGTTGGTGACCGGGTGGCCCGGTTTTGAGAAGGTCGAAGACTCCGGCTTGTGGCAAGTCAGGCATTTATGGGAAAAATAGGCCGCGTCGTGCTGGGTGACATGAACATCGTGGCAGGTCATGCAGGTCATATTCGACGAGCGATAGCAGACGCTCTGCTCCAGCATCCCCACCTGGTTGCCGTGAACGTCCGGCGGGGCGGAGGGACTGAAGGGCGGAAGATCAATGTACTGATTCAGCGCATCACCGGGACGGTAAGAGAACGCCGGCTGCAGCGGCCAGCCAAGTCCGCCATGACACCAGGCGCACAGATCCATTTGGCGCTGTCGCGAGAATCTCGCCGGGTTCAGGATGCCGGACTGCTTGAGCCACGCGCCGACTTTGATTTCTCTAGTTCCACGTGTGCTTGTCCCGGCCCGTGACACACTTCGCAATGGATGCCGAGCGAGTAATTGGCAAGGCTATACCGGTTGATGGGCGGCTGACGCGATTCAAAATAAGTTGCGTGGCACTCCAGACACCGCGGAATAATCAGCCGGTCAAAATCGGCATATCCATCACGATAGCCAGGACTATTCACCCAGCCCAGGCTCGCCCAATAGGAGACGGGCAGCTCAAATAGCCGATCACCCTTCCAGTACAAATACGTTTGGCCCTTTTCCCCGGACCCAATCACCACATCAAAGGGCTCTGTCTGCGTGGTGGTGTCGGGCGCGTCTCCTTCCACTGCAGTCTGAGAAAATGACAGTTTGCCCCCATCCCCGCGATGCTCATCCATCCTGAAATAAAGTCCAGGATTCACCGTTTTCACAATATTGTTGCCGGGCGTGAACTTGCCAAGGATGGAAGTTTCGCTGGCTTCACTGGATGTCAGATAGTGCGTGGTGTGGTGAAATGAGGCGACCGTTTCTGCGTGGCACTTCAGGCAGGCGTCATCGCCAACGTAACCATCGCGCGCGTGGCTCTTTGCGGCCGTCGTCGCGGTGGATGGATTCTGCCCGCCTGGCTCAGCGATCAACGGTGCAGCCAGCACCAAAGCAATGACGATCGCGACAGCTCGACGCTTGTTTTTAGGGGACGCCACTGAGCGATATAGTATCCCGGGTGTGCGGGTTTCGTCGCCGGTGAACTCGCGGTAGAAAATATAGCTCCATCTGAAACCGCGGCAGTGCGAATTGACGACTCTTCTATCGAGCCATTGGCCGCAACATCCCTTGCGGATCACCGAATTTCGTATCGAAGATTCTTATTGCCTGAATCGATTCCTATTCCAGTCAATGGAAAATCTGCGTTGTCGAGAGCCGTACACTCGGCGTAGCCGGGCATGCGCTGGCGAGAAAAATGCAGAGGGGATTGAGGGATGAAGCGACTGTTGTTGGCAGTCTGGATTGTGTTCGCGGTCGGCTGCCTGCGGGCGCAGACGGCCGATTGGCAACCCTCCCCCGGACATACGCAGATCGCAATTTGGCCCGGAGCCCCTCCGGATGCGCTGCCAACCACAGGCCAGGAGCAGACGGTCACGGATACGAAAGATCTGGTCGCCGGACGGCCGTGGTTGTTTATCAACAACGTCTCCAAGCCGACGATGACGGTGTACTCGCCTAAGGGAAACAACACTGGCGTCGCAGTGGTGGTATTTCCAGGCGGTGGCTATGAGGGATTGGCGATCGATCTGGAAGGGACAGAGGTTTGCGATTGGCTGACGTCGAAAGGGATCACGTGTGTCCTGCTACAGTATCGCGTGCCTCCCGACGCGGGATATCCGAAGCCTGCTCTGTATCCAAAGTCGGGGCCGTATCCCGAAACGCCAATCGCGTTGGAAGATGCGCAGCGGACGATGGGGCTGGTTCGGTTGCACGCGGCAGAATGGCATATCGATCCGCATAAAATTGGCGTGCTGGGATTTTCAGCCGGTGGCCATCTGGTAGCGGCGATCAGCACCCATTACGCGAAGCGCTTGTATCCGGCCGTAGATGCCGCCGATCAGGAAAGCTGTCGTCCTGATTTTGCCGTCGCGCTGTATCCCGGGCACCTGTCGCTTTCTGCAGCGGAGTGGGATGCGACACAAGCCCGCCGGAAGTTCGTAGTTCCGCACGCGGCAAATGCCGACAAAGAACTCACATTGAATCCGGCGATCCCAGTCACCCGTGAAACGCCGCCCACCTTCTTGCTGCAGGCAGAGGACGATCACGTGGACAATGTCGACGACGCGCTGTCGTACTACATCGCGCTGAAGAACGCTGGGGTCCCGGTCGAGATGCATTTATTTGCACATGGCGGTCATGCCTTTGGATTGCGGCGTACGAGCCAGCCAATTACCGCATGGCCTGCGTTAGTGGAAACCTGGCTGGTGACAATCGGGATGATTTCGCATTGAAGGCCAGGTCGATCTATGAATTTGTGGATGAGATCGCTACTTTTCCTATGGAATTGCAGAAAATCGATATTATTTTTCTTCGTAACTCCTTTGCTTTGTGAGCAGGGACTTTGGTATCAAAGTTGCACTGTATTAGGGCAAGCCAGTGAACGCACATTAAGCCGAAAGGCTTGAAAAGACAGAAAAGTTCAGGCAATGAGAGCCGTCAGCAGAGTTTCCAGAGATCCTACAAGGAAACCAGTCGGCTCCACCCGAACCGAATGGTAATACGCACCACGAAACGGGTCCACCCAAATCCGGGAGGCCAGTGACCCGATTCTAGTTGCGAGTGTAGCGTCTGAGTCTACCTATCCCCCAAAGAGCCCCTCTTCCAATTGGTCAGCTTTTTTATCCGCACGCTCACGTGCGCATCGAACGGCGAGAGAGCCAAGGTTGCAAAGGGTAGAGTGTACCAACAGACGAGTGACAGACCGGCGGAAGCCAATTTTCAAGACGAATCAATTGAACAAGTTCCGCTCGGCAGTTACTGATACACAGGATTTTTCGCGCGCCACTTGCCGATTTTGTTTCTCCGGAGTAGCATCAGTCTTGCTCATCGTTTGGCTGAAGCTGCATACCTCTTCTGGGACACGCGGCTCGCCGATACCAATGTTACGGATAGGAATAATACAGAACAGTTCGGAAGCGCCTCAAGAATGCGCTCCCATGGCGGTAACGCTGTAGGAACTGTTACGCCAGCAGGCTGCCGGATGGCTCAGAGGCAGAATTCTGCTAGGCAAATGAAACTAGCTTGAGACAAAAATTCCATCATGCTGCTCGATAGCGTCCTCGCCGGACGGAACTGAGATCATTCCAGTTGTCGTGTATCGCGACTCGCGCAGTTCAAGTCAACGCAAGGTACAAGGAAGTGTTTGAATGACAGAAGATTCAACGCCGCAACCGGAGAGCTCTTCTCCGTCTCCTCAAGGGAATCCCTCCGCCGCTGGACAAAATGGTCCCCGGCAAAAGCAAAGCTTTCGTCGTCGCCGCAAACGCCGCGGATCGGGTGGCAATCCCGGTCAAGGTGCGAACCAGGGACAGGCTGCCGCGAATGGTCAGGCCAACGGTGCCGCAACTCCCGCGCCCCAGGGCAATGCTCCCCGCAATGAGAATCAGCCCCGCAAGAAGAAGCGCTTCTTCAAGAAAAATCAGCGCCAGGGCCAGAACCAGAGTCAGGCCAATGCCGGTGGCGCTCGCGGCGACTCGCGTGGAAATTCGAATGGCCAGCAGCAGCAACGTCGCGGCAGCAAGCAGCGCCGGCCAAAAGTTTTTGTTGGCCCCATGGATCATAGCTATCGCGCGGTAAACGGGAATTACTCTGACGGGCCTCCTTCCACAATTGAACTGCAGCGTGGATTTACCAACGCCCACTACAACGGCAATGGCAACGGAAATTTCAATGCCGACTATTCCAGCCCGGTGAATGGTGGCCGCTCCGTCGACGACATTCAAGGCTCGGCGAGCGCCGCAACTGCATCGGAGAATTCTCCCGTTCGCATCTACTGCTTCATCGACGATTTATTCTTCATCGCAAAAATTCAAGAGACGGCACGCAAGCTGGGAATTAAAGTTGCGTTTCGTAAAAAATGAGAAGGACACCATTGCGGATCTGCTGGCGTTGCCGGAAGAAGCGCGGCCGACTTTGATCGTGTTTGATCTGAACAGTGCCACCGCGAAGCCGTTGACGTTGATTCCGAAGCTGAAAACGAAGTTGAAGCGGGCGACATCGATTGTTGGATTTTTGTCGCACCTGCAGGGAGAGCTAAAGGCGAAAGCGATCGAGGCGGGATGCGATACGGTGATGCCGCGCTCGGCATTTTCGCAGACGCTGCCGAACCTGTTGCGGCGCTATGGGATTGAAGTCGAGATCGAAGACGATCAGGCGCAGGTGATCGAAGCCTGATTGGCCGGCACAGAAATTCTGCCGAGAATTTCGACACAGTAGAAGGGGCCGTACGATTTCCTGCAATCGCTGCGGCCGCGAAATATCCCCATCATCACTGGCGATTTCGTTATCCCGGGGGCCAGTGCATGGCACGTCCGCCGAGCACATGCAGATGTAAATGGTCGACGGTCTGACCACCTTCCTCCCCAGTATTCACGACAATCGAAAACCTTTTGACAGGCTTTTTTTCGCCAGCTCGGTCGCGACCAATGTCAGATGACCCAGCATTTCTTTGTCGGCCTCGGACGCGTGGGCGAGCGAGTCAATGTGCTTTTTTGGGATGACGAGAAAGTGCGTCGGCGCCTGCGGGTGGATGTCGGCGAAGGCGATGGAAACGTCATCTTCGAAAATCTTTTTGGCGGGAATTTCTCCCGAAACAATCCGACAAAATAGACAGTTCATGCCTTCGAGTTTCGCATAAAAATCAGCGCGGGAAATATTTGGGGTGGTGGCCAGGGAGCCAGGGATCGTAGTGGGCGGCAAAGTTGGCGCGCTGGGAAATCGACGGATGGGAGTAGAGCCAAAATTCTACGAACGGGTTAGGGTTGGGCGCTTCGAGATAGTTTTCGCCGAGGGCGACGAAGGCTTTCTGTGCGGTGACCTGAGGATCGGGGACGAGACCGTGAATGGCTTCCTGTCCGAAAACGTCGGCCTGGTGCTCTTCCCATCGACTGAACGCGTTGGCGATCGGGGAGAAGAGAAAGTTGATGCCGGTGAAGACGAGCAGCAGGACGGCGAGGGCAGCAAAATCCCCGGGAGCGCGGATCTGCCAGCGCGCGCCGAAGCGGCGAACCAGCGCGTTGACGGCGAGATACGCGAACCACAGCAGAACAATCAGCACGGCCATCGTGAAGGCGAGGCCTTTGTAGATGTGGTGCAGAACGTAGTGGCCCATCTCATGGCCGACGACGAAGAGAATCTGATTCGGCGGAAGTTTCTGGATGGTGTTATCCCAAACGACGATGCGGGTGGTGGCGCCGATGCCAGTGACGTAGGCGTTGAGGCCGGTAACTTTTTCGCTGGCCTTCATGAGGAACATGCGCGAGGGAGGAATGTCGAGGCCGGCGTGGTGCGCCAGTTGCTCCAGTTGCGCGGTGAGCGCGGGATCGCTTTTTTCGAGCGGTGAAAAGTGGTTGAAGATGGGATCAATCCAAATAGGCGAGACGAAGACGGCGAAGACGATGACGGGGATAGTGCAGAGCCAGAACCAGAGCCACCATTTGCGCGGGGCGACGCGGATGACCCAGAAGAGCAGGAACAGCAGCGGCGTCATCACAACGATAGAGAGGCCGAGGGCCTTGAGCTGATCGAGCGACCAACTGGGCCAGGACTGAACGGAGAGGCCGTAGGCGCGCTCGATGTGCTGGCTGTAAATGTCGAGTGGAAGCGAGACCAGAGTGAGAAACAGGATGGCGATGGGGAGAAAGATGAATCCCTGCAGCCAGCGATTGGCGCGTGATGCGCTCGGCCCAGTTGCGCAGTGCGGCGGGCCAGCGCCAGGCAAGGATGAGCAGCAGGACGAGGATCGTCCACGCAGTGCCGCCGAAGGCGAGAATGGTGCGGATACGGGTGAGGACAATGGCTTTGGCGAGCAGCGCAGGCGGCAGGGTATACACCTGTGTTTGCGCGGGTGTTGGCCGCACGGGCATTGCCTGTTGGGAGGATGCCGTGGGCCGAGGGGATTGTTGGGCGCGGGCGGGAGTTGCGAGGGCGAGGAGGCAGGCGAGGAAGAGAACGCAGGTCATCACTCGTCGGGGCATTGGAACTCCTATCCTATCTATAGATGAGGATAGTGTACGGGGGCTGGCGGGTGCTGTCCGCGCGGGGTGCTGGCCGCACGGGGTGCTGGCCGCACGGGCATAGTTTTGGGGGAGGGCTGGGCTAATTGAAGGATTGTGCGGGCTAATTGAAGGATTGTGCGGGCTAATTGAAGGATTGTGCAGGCTATTTGAAGGATTATACAGAGCGGCTTTTGGGGTAAGTGCTTTGTTTGCAGCGGAATGGAGGGAAAATGCCCAATTCATTGGGCTTTCGCGGCGGAATTTCAGCAAAAAAACGAAAAACCGATGGTGAAAACCCCGTGCGATCCGGAAGAAACACTGCTTTCAGGAAGGCGGACTCAAGGTTGGAGGGTGCTCATCTCTATTCTATCAATTTCGGAATAGTCCAAGCGCCATCTGGAAACGTCTTGCTGGGGGTGAGTGGGCGGCGTTTATACTGTGTGACGCACAGTATAAATGATGCGGCGTCGGGCCTCGGGGCGCGTATTTACTGTGCGGCATACAGTATCAGGTGCGGGGCTCACGGGGAGCTGGGTGCTGGCCGCACGGGCATACTACACGGGCGTACTGCACGGGCATACTTTGGGGCGGCGTTGCTGGGTGGGGGTGGGGCCATTCGAAATTGTCCAATCACTCTTTTGGGGAAGTGCACGAATGTGTTGACGGTACACTCGTCAGCAAGCAGCAGAGAGAACTACGTGACTCATGATGGCGAAAAACTTGTTTGACCCCACAATGGCGGAAGACGTACGGCGGCGCATCCTGCGGCTTGGTCCGGAGAGCGAGCGGCAGTGGGGCACAATGCCCGTTGCCCTGATGCTGGCGCACTGCACCTCTGGTTTTCAGATGGCCATGGGTAGCCTCCGTCCCAAGCGTGCCTCCTTTCCGGCCAACCTGATCGGCGCGCTGATCAAGCCGCTGGTCTTCGGCGACGACAAACCGATGCGCCGCAACTCACCCTCCTCGCCAGAACTGTTTATGGCGGACCCCACACAGTGCGACTTCGAGCGCGAACGCGCCCAGTTGATGCAAGCGATCGATCGCTTTGCGACGGCCGGCGCAGTTGGGTGCACGCAACACCCACATCCTTTCTTTGGTCCGCTCAAACCGCAACAATGGGCGATTCTGATGTACAAACACGTCGACCATCACCTGCGACAGTTCGGCGTCTAACAGGGTGCTGGCCGCACGGGCATACTCCACGGGCATACTTTGGGCCGGCGTTGATGGGAGGGGGCGGGGCTGCTCCGCTGACGAGGAGGAGGGGGGGAGGGGAATCAGGAACCGTGCTCGCGTGGGTGAAGGCATGGGAGAACGATCTATCGAGAGGATGAAGCAAGGTGAAGGGGCGGGTGGCACTCGGATAGGTTGGCCCGGGTTGGAAATACTTAGTGACCCGATATGGGGTAGGTGCCGTCGGAATGGTGTAGCCCGCTTGACAACCCCCACGGAGTGTGGTAGCTTTGAAAATGGGATGAGTGTTCATTCTCTGGAGACGGGACATGAAGTGTAAGAGCAAGCGAGTTGTTTCTTTTATTGGGCATACAAAGAATCGGGTGAATATCAGATTCTTGGCAAAGAAATGTCGTTCGCCTAAGCGTGGATCGGCGAAACGAGGCTAGACGTTCGAGATCTAAAGGGATTCTTTGAGGCGGGTGTTCCATGGCTGGCCAGAAATTTATTTTCGACAACGATGTTCGCCACCTCGCTGCGTGCTTCCCAGGCAAGCAGACGATTCAACTCGAGGAGGTTGGACTGAGCCGCGACGCTTCGGACGAAGATATTGTCGCGGTCGCGTCAGAAGGAAAATTTATTATCGTTACGAACAATCGGCGGGATTTCGAGTTCGAAGTGCGTAACAAAATTACTTCCAGCTCAAAAAAGAGGTTCGGCTGCACACAGGTGCATGGTCTAGTTGTGGTTTTGCCGTCCGAGAGTCTGAAACAGGAAAGAGCACTTCTGCGTGCGACTAGGCAACTATGGTTCGATGGCAGACTCGTTGGCTGGAAGGCAGTCAATGAACTCTGTCTGAAGGTTATTGTAGAAGAGTCGGGAAGGGCGAAAGTGAGTCGGCTTCTTCGCTGCCCCTATTGCGATTTCGATGACCTTGGGGAAACGGGATGACTCTGCGCGAATGTCTCAGCAAAACTAATCAGATTCTGTGAGCTGAAGCGGAGTCGCGCTGAACTGGAATTCCCGTTCGATGAGAAATTCGCCGGTGTTCGCGTTGGTCAGGCGAATGGTCACGGTTGCTCTTGCATCGGGCGCCAGGGCTATGGATAACTCCTCCGTCTTCGTCACTTCAGTGTTCGCGTTCGCCCCGATGCGGCATTTTCCGACTGCGTGCAATCCCATGGGGAGGATGACTGCAACGACTAATTCGTGGGTGTCGTCGACGCGAAAAGCTACAAAATCCGTTGGTAGGTCAAGCCAGCAGCCTCCGATTCGCCGTATTTCTTGTCCATCGCTTCGGTAAACCAGGTGAGCCTTTACTAAGAGCGCCCGCGTTTTCGGCCGCCGCTCCGCGCTTCGTTCGTGAAGCGAGCGACGAGAGCTGAATGGCCTTGTTGCATGAGCGCCTTCCTCTCAAATCTGTCCAGGTCGGCACTCCACAAACCTACGCCAGTGCCCCAAATGGTGGTTTTCGTAGGAACCAGTGAAAATGAGATTTGGTGTGGCTTGCCGAGTGCTGGCGGTTGGCTCATGCTGAGCCACTACGGCTTCACATAGGTTTGCCAACTGTGACACGTACTTTGAGTATGCCCCGACGCCTTTAATAGGTTGATCGAGGATTTTCGCGATATCCTCAACCATTACGTGAAGTAGCTGGTCCCTCTTGCCGGGTATCGCGTTGAGGGCTTTAAGTGGACCACGCAAATCTTTCGGCTCGATCCCGGCAAGTAGCGGAACCAGATGCTGTCGAGTTCCCCACCTCGCACCGAGTTCGAACAACACGTAGGCCGACGAAACGCTACTTGGCGTGATCAAGCCGATGAGGATCTTGGCAGAAAGTACTTCCTCACGAATTTTGGTTTCAGAGTGTGCTCCGGGTTCCAATCCATATCCATCGACACTCGTACAGCGGATTTGGTCTGCGGTTAGATTTAGCGCAGATCGCAATAATTCGACTAGTTTGAATGCCACGACCTCATCGTGGCTGCTGTGCGAAATGAATATCGCGAGGTTTGGTTCCGACTTCGGCAGTGCGGTTTTGCCACTAATTTTCAATGCGGTTTCTGCATAATGTATGTAATCTCGCGCAAAAGGCACGATGGTCTGTGCGACTAGGTGTTGAAGATTGCTCGTGATCGTGTCGCCGCCGTCGTAATAGGAAATCGAGAACTTTAACGCCATATCCGGGTCTTTTGCGAAGCGATCTATCAGTTGCACCACTAATCCCATCTCTTGTTTCGGATCGCTTGGCCATATGAGTTTTTTACTTCCGACCATATTGCTATCGGGGTAAGGGCCGCCCTCGAGCCAACTGTCTAATTCGACCGGCGCGGCTAGTTCCTGACTAATAACATCAAGGTCTGGCGAATGTATTAGTCGCTGTAATTTCTTGATATGTCGGTCGAAGCTGTTGATGTCTGAACCTCGGAGATCTGTCACGGTGTTTTCGATCTGACGAAATTGGCCCTGAACAGGCCCTTCGTTTCTTTGCTTCGACATCGGCTGTTGTCCCTTCTTTCACCTACAGACTAAATCAGCGATCCAATAGCCGGTGAAGCACAAGGCTAATGGACCAGCAATCCTAGAAGGTGCGAAGGCCACGCAATCTCTTGTCTCAAAAGTGTTGCTGAGCGCGTTCAGTTCACAGTCCGTTTCACAAGTGTGCTACTCTTTTGCGGCAAAGAGAGAGGGAACAATGGACAAACATCCCAGTCAGGCGAAAAACCCGGGTTACGTTGAAACAAAATGCGATTCACCGACGCACCATTGTGGAAGTTGCGGCAGGAAACACGATTTTATGGGTTTACCGACTCCGTTAAGTCCGTGCTGCTCGTTTGTCTGCTACCCGGAGTTCGGCGGTCTGGTTTGGTGCGGCTCAATCGGTGTTTCGAGATTCACCTAGGTGGCTAAGTGGGGAGGTGGAGTTGGTGGAGGGCGGTGCGGGCGCCTTGGAGGTCGGTGAGTTTCATTTCGGAATATTTGCGGGAGAGGATGATGCCGTCGGCATTGCCCTGGAAGGCGGCGAGGATGGCATCGCGAAGGTGAAGACAAATCCCATGTCTCAGAGGCGAGACATGGGGCACCCAGGTGACCGCAGCGCCTAAAGGCGCGGTGGGGATTTGGACTTGTTTCCCCGGACTAAAGTCCGGGGTCTACCTTGCTGCGGTCGGGATGACGAATTTTTTTTCACGTGCGATTTAGATGGTGCGAGTGGAAGGCGCTGGGCTGGTTTCTTGCAGGGGCTAAAGCCCGATGGATGGAATGTTTTATGGCACGGCTAAAGCCGTGCCCTGATACAGAACTCTCGGATGAGAAAACATTTTTTTGATCCCCACTCAAGCCGGAGGAGGGCTTGAGTGGGCTGCGGGGCGGAGTTAGATCAGGCTTTCCAGGCGAACGTAGCTGGCTTCCATTCCGTGCTCCATGCCAGAGGCGAGCATGGTTGCGCGGGTTTTCGCATCGGGTAGAGTCATGCGAATGGTCATCAAGGTACCGGTGCCGTCCGCATCAAATCTGGTTTCGACGCGATTGTCCGGGGTGGGATCCGGGAGGTGCATGCGCTCGACATGAACAATCCTGCTGAACGGTTCGAGTTCAATGTATTCGCCTGTCAGGTAGAAATCGCCACCTCTACCGTTTGACCACTCATAGCGAATCTTGCCGCCTGGTTTTGGATCGTTGATGCAGACAGGCATGGTCCAGCCTTCGGGGCCGAGCAGCCATTTCTGAATCAGGCTGGGATCTGTATGCGCCCGAAATACAGCTTCGGGAGGTGCAGCGAAGTGCCTGGTTACGACGACATGTGTATCACCCTCAGTTTTCAGTGTCATTTTGCTCATGGCTTTTTTCCTTTCCTGCGTTTTTGTGTTGCGGCCAGAACCTGATCCAGCCGGTCGTAGTTTGTTTCGAGAGCTTCGCGCAGCATGGCGAGCCATTGATCCATGGCAGCGATGCCAGACTCCGCGAGGCGACGGGGGCGCCTGGTGCCCTCGACCCTGCGAACAATGAGGCCGGCATCTTCGAGCACCTTGAGATGTTGGGAAATTGCCGGCTGAGTCATCTCAAATGGCTTGGTCAGTTCCATCACCGTGGCCTCTCCCTGCGCGAGACGAGCAAGAATGGCTCGGCGTGTGGGATCGGCTAAGGCGGCGAAGGAGGCATCGAGACTCGAGATGGTTACCATAAGAAGATACTTATATAAGTGATCACTTATTGTCAAGAAAAATCGTAAGGTTGCTTCGCGAGGCGCGAGGTTGGCTAGGTGGAGAGCTTGAGTTGGTGGAGGGCGGTGCGGGCGCCCTGGAGGTCGGTGAGTTTCATCTCGGAATATTTGCGGGAGAGGATGATGCCGTCGGCATTGCCGTGGAAGGCGGCGAGGACGGCATCGCGAACGCCGTCGGGAGAGCACTTGCTGTGGGTGGGCTCGGTGGGGATGTCGACGTCGATGCCGGACCAGAGAAGAGTGTTGGTTCCGGCGAGGCCGGCGCGGGAACGCTGCGTTTCGCGAAGAACATAATCCGAAGAGAAGCCGGTGAAGGGAATCTGGGCGAGAGGCTTCTCCTGATAATTGAGGACGCGGTAGTGGAACTCGAGGAGCTGCTGCGGGGGGACATCGCCATAGAGAGTTTGGGAGACGCTGCTGATGTAGCCGGCCATGCGCTCGCCGGCGCAGTTGTTATACATGACGATTTTGATGAAGTCGGAGATGGGGGCGAGGGCGGCGAGGTCCTGCTCCGCGCGGTAGATGGGGTTGAAGGAGTTGGTGGAGGAGATGTGCCAGCCGACGCCGAGGGCGGGATTGATTTGTTTGACGTGGTGATAGATGGCGGCGTAGGTTTCGCGGAGGCTGTCGGTCCATAGCATCTCCCAAGCGAGGAGCTCGGGATAGCGGAGCATGAGACGCCAGAGCTCGACATAGTAGCCGTCGACGGGGCGCTGGGATTTGCGGCCGGCCTGGACGAAAGCGGCGAGGGCGAGGAAGCCTTGACGGGCGCGGTCGGGATTGATGCCGCGGGCTTTCGCTTTCTGAATGCAGAAGGGACAGAAGCAGGTGACCTGGTAGGGGTTGATGTCGCGACCTTCCTGCTCCGCACCGAGAGCGTTGGAGAAGGCGCCCTGACGTTCGGAACACCACATGATGCCGTCGATGTCGTAGGAGCGGGACCAGTCTTCGACAATGCCGAGAAGAAAATTTCGATAGTTGGGATTGTTGAAGCAGACGGTGTCGGCGTGGTTGCCGGAGAGATCGATTTCCTGCATGGCGGAGACGTTGGGGATGTCGGTGCGGAAGGCATCCTCGAACCAGCAGATAGTTTTGATGTTGCGTTTGCGGGCGGCGGCGGGGACGTCGGCGAGGACGTCGTAGCTGCCGAGCTCGGTGGCGCGAGTGCCGTGGAAGACGGTGTTCTTGTAGTACTGGGGATGGATGGTGGCGTAATTTCCGCCGGTGAAGGTGCTGGTGTCGTACTGCTGCTTGCCGTGGTCGGGGAGGGGCTGGCCGGGGATCTGGCGACCGGCGATGCCGCGACCGTAGGTAAAGGTGGCGAGGAAGAGAGTGTTGACGTCGGCATATTGCTGGAAGTTGTCGAGAACTTTTTCTGTTCCTTCATCGACGAAGGAGACGGCGCCGACCTGGATGCCTATGGTTTTTTTATTGGGGAAGGAGGCACGGGTTGGCGGGTGGATGATGGCGGCAGTGCTGGCCGCAGTGCTGGCCGCACGGGCATACTGTGGGCTGGCTGCGAGGTAAGGGAGTTTGCGGGCGCGGTGGATTGGGGAGCGGCGGCGGTGCTGGCCGCACGGGCATACTCTGCGGAGGCAGTTTCGGGGAGAGAGGCGGTGAGGGCGGCTGCGGCGGCGGTTTGAAGGAAGGCTCTGCGATCCATGGGTATTGGGTACCTCGACGCGGGAATGGGATGGGTGCGATGCGATTTTGTCTGCAATCAGTGTATGAGGTGCGGCGCGGATTGGACGAGGGGGTGGGAAGTGTTTTCGCGGATGAAATTTTCGTGGAGAGGAGGGGGTGGGTAAGTGGGGTTAAAATACCTATTTCCAAAATAGGTATGTTGATGCTATGGTTGCAGCATGGCGAAGAATTCTGAACATCGCGACCTTTTCCCTGGCGCACTGGAGATCATGATTCTCCAATCGCTGCGACGCAAGCCGATGCACGGATATGCGCTGGTGAAGCACATCAAGCAGGTTTCCGATGACTTGCTGCAGGTGGAGGAAGGCTCACTCTACCCGGCGCTGCAGCGAATGCTGAAGGAAGGCTTGCTGCAGTCGAAAGCGGGAATTTCTGCCAAGGGCAGGCCGACGCGGATTTATCGGCTGACTCCGGCGGGCGTGCGTCATCTGGAGCGCGAGGTGGTGAGCTTCGAGAAAATGTTTGCCGGGATCAACCGCGTGCTGGCTGCGGCGGAAGCGTAAGGAGGAATTGCCATGGTGAATTTCTCGCGGATTTTCTTTCGGAAAGAGCGATACGACGACATCTCTGTGTCGATTCAGGAGCATATCGACGAGCGGATCGATGAGCTGGTGGAGGAAGGGCATGTGCGTGCAGAGGCGGAGAGCATGGCGCGCCGCGAGTTCGGCAATGCGACGTTGCTGGAAGAGCGGAGCCGCGAAGTGTGGCAGTGGCAGAGACTGGAATCGCTGCTGATCGATCTGAAACATATTGGCCGAAGGCTGCGGCGTTCGCCGGGATTTGCAATCACTGTGGTGCTGACGCTGGCGATTGGCATTGGAGCGAATACGGCGGTGTTCAGCGTGATCAACAGCGTGCTGCTGCGGCCGCTTGCCGTATCCCGAGCCGCAACAGCTGGTGTCGCTGCATCTGAACGCGCCGGGAGCACCGGGGCTGGCAGAGTTTCGTAGCGAGCTGCGGCTTTCGCCGTCGATGTATTTCACGTTTGCCAGACACAATCGCAGCTTTCAGTCGCTGGGTATCTGGGGACCGGGAACGGCGAGCATCACCGGCATCGCGCGGCCGGAGCAGATCAACACGGCGATGATTTCGAGCGGGATTCTTGAGACGCTGAATGTTCCTGCGTTGCATGGGCAATGGCTGACGGCAGCCGATCAGGACCCGCGTGGGCTGGGACGAGTGATGCTGAGTTATGGCTATTGGCAACGCCGCTTCGGTGGTGATCCTGGCGTGGTGGGGCGCACGATCAGCGTCAACTCGCAGCCGCGAGTGATCGCGGGAGTGATGCCGCGCGGATTCAAGATCGTGAATTATGACTTCGATCTGCTGATCCCGATGGGTCTTGATCCGGTGAAGGAGATATTGGCCGGCTTCGCCTATCGCGGCATTGCGCGGCTACGACCGGGGGTGACCATTCCGCAGGCGAATGCAGATGTGGCGCGCTTGCTGAATGTGTGGATGGATTCCTGGACAAACCCGTTGGGCGGCAATCCGCACTGGTATCTCAACTGGAGGATCACGCCGGCGCTGCAGCCGCTGAAAGATACGGTGGTGGGCAGCATCCACACCATGCTTTGGGTGGTGATGGCGATGATTGGTGTGGTGATGCTGATCGCGTGCAGCAATGTGGCCAACCTGCTGCTGGTGCGCGCCGATATACGCCAGCACGAGCTTGCGGTTCGCGCGGCACTGGGTGCAGGGCGGTGGCGGATTGCGCGTGAGCTGTTGCTGGAGAGCGTAACTCTGGGTCTGCTGGGCGGAGCAGCGGGCGTGGTTGTTGCCTACGCGGGTCTGCGACTGTTGACTGCGATTGGGCCTGCGGACCTGCCGCGGCTGAGCGAAATTTCGCTCGACGGTTGGTCGATCGGCTTCACACTTCTTCTCTCTGTGCTGTCTGGCCTTCTTTTCGGCGCTATTCCGGTATTGCGGTATCTGCCTTCGCGGCAGCGGCAGACATTGCTGGGAGCGACGCGGACAACCAGCGTGAGCCGCGATCGGCAGCATGCGCGCAACCTGTTAGTAGTTGCGCAGGTCGCGATGGCGCTGGTTCTGCTGATCGGCGCGGTGCTGATGATCCGCACTTTTTTTGCGCTGCGTACTGTCGATCCCGGCTTCTCCGATCCTGCATCGCTGCAGGTGATGCGGCTTTCCATTCCGGACAAGCTGGTAAGCGACGCCTCGACAGTGGTGCGCATGCAGAACAACATCCTCGATAAGCTCAATGCGATTCCCGGCGTTTCGTCCGCTGGGTTTGCTGCGTCGGTTCCCATGAGCGGAGCCGAACCGAGCTGGGACGAGATCCGGGTTCAAGGAAAGGACTACAACACCGACGACAATCTGCCGATGCGGCTCTATAACTATGTTTCGCCGGGATACTTTCATACCGCGGGCACACGGCTTGTCGCCGGCCGCGACTTCACCTGGACGGATATCTACGGGTTGAGACCAATTGGAATCGTCTCTGAGGGACTGGCCCGCGAATTGTGGGGGTCGCCGAACGCCGCCATCGGCAAGCACTTCCAGGAATTTACCGGCACGCCATGGAATGAGGTTGTGGGGGTGGTCCAGGATGTGCGCGAAAACGGTGTGGATCAGGTATCGCCGGCAACCGTGTACTGGCCTTCGTTGATGGGCGATGCTTCCGCGCCGCAGAAACAGCGAGCATGGCGCACTGTCTATTTTGCGATGCGCACGCGGCGCGCGGGGACGCAGAGCCTTCATTAATGAAATGCAGCGGGCCGTGTGGTCGGTGAATGCGAATCTGCCGGTTGCGGACATCAGCACCATGAAGGATCTTTACAGTGACTCGATGGCGCGCACATCGTTCACACTGGTGATGCTGGCGATTGCCGGAAGCATGGCGCTGGCTCTCGGCATCCTCGGAATTTATGGCGTGATTTCCTATGCGGTCTCGCAGCGTACGCGCGAGATTGGCATTCGCATGGCGCTGGGCGCGAAGAAGAGCGAATTGACGTGGATGTTTGTTCGCTCCGCGTTGCTGCTGACCGGGGTGGGGACGGCGCTTGGCCTGGGCGCGGCGGCGGTTCTGATGAGCCTGATGCGGACGCTGTTGTTCGGCATCAGCCCGCTCGATCCCATCACGTTTGGAGTGGTACCGATTGCGCTGGTGGCTGCCGCGGCATTGGCAAGCTATCTGCCGGCACGCCGCACGGCTGCGGTCGATCCTGTGATCGCGCTTCGAGCCGAATAACTAGAACGGTCGTGGGAGGCGCGGCGGGTGGGAAGCCAGCCGGAGCGGAATGAGCAGCAATTTTCGATACGTTGTTTACTCCTTCCTCAAGGCTTGTGCAGGATCCACCGAGGCTGCGCGCTGTGCCGGAAGGATTCCAGCAACACATGCCGCGACCGCCAGCGTGCAAACCGCCGCAGCGATGACACTGGCATCCCAACCAACGACCTGATACAGCTGTGACTGAATCGACTTGATCGAGCGCACGCAAAACAATGCCACTGGGATTCCAATGAGCATGCCAACTGCAGTCTGCAGCATGGCTCCGCGTAACACCATGCCGACAATGCTGCCGCGCGAGGAACCCAGGGCCATGCGGACACCAATCTCCTGCGTCTGTCGCTGCACGGTATAGGAGGTGACGCCATAGAGACCCACAGCCGCCAATACCAAGGCGAGCAGTCCAAAAAGCAGAGTGAGTCGAGCAATCATTCTCTCTTCACTGACGTTGCTTTCGATCTGGTGCTCGAAGGTCTGATAGTGATCGACAGACAAATTGGGATCGATACTCGCCAGAGTCGTCCGCACCTGTTCCTCCAAGGTTGGAAACATACCCTTCATCTGCAGAACAAGTTGTCCCGCATAGAGTGACGCGTCCAGTTCCCCTGGCGGACTCATGTGCGCCGACTGCAGCATGGGTGCGAAGAACATCGCTTCCGGCTGATCTCTAGCGCTCTGATACCTGGTGTTCTCTACTACGCCAACGATCTCGAAGTCGCCGGAATTCTTGATGTCAATCACGCCAAAATGCTGGCCAATCGGGTCTTCACCAGGCTTGAAAAGTTTTTTTACGAACGCCTGATTGACCACTGCGACGCCGGGTGAATTCGCAGTATCTGCGGGTGTAAAAGTGCGTCCTCGCAGGAGCCGTTGCCCGACCGCTTGGAAATATTCCGGACTGGCGCGATTGAAAAGAGTGCTCTGCATCTTGTCCGGGATTGAGGCGCTGGGTGGCCCTGGACATACGCAAAGAAGCTCCAGATGTCTCCGTAGAGCGGCGTGTAGAGAGTGAGTCCAACATTCTGCACCCCCGGCATGGCATGAAACTTGTCTTCTATCTGTTGGTAGAGTCCCTGCAATTGACCTGGCTTATAGCCGGCCTTCAGCGGATTCAAGTTGACGATGACGCGGTTGTCGGCTTCTAAACCCATGTCCTGATGCTGGAGCTTATTCAAACTCTTGCCCAGTAATCCAGCGCCAATCAACAACACGATGGACAAAGCAGCCTGCAAAATCACCAGGGATCGCTGCAACAGCGAAGACCGATCTCGAGTGGAACGATTGACGCCTCGCATGGCGTTGGCGGGCTGCTCATTTGAACCGATCCACGCCGGAACGACGCCAAAGACCAAGCCTGTGGCCAGGGAGACCGCAAGGGCAAAGCCAAGCACCGGCAAGGACGGCGTGGCGTGAACCGGCACCTGAGCGGCACTGGAGAACATGAGCCCTAACAACAGCCTTGCGCCGGCGTAGGCCAGCAGCAGGCCTGAAACACCGCCGAGCGAAGCCAGCACAAGACTCTCCGTCAACATTTGCCGAATCACTCTCGCCCTGGCCGCGCCAAGCGCCATGCGAATCGAGATCTCCGCTCGTCTGGCGAGTCCGCGCACCAGCATCAGGTTCGCAATGTTTGCACAGGCAATCAGCAGCACCAATCCGGCGAGCCCCAGGAGCAGATACAGGCTGCTGGCAACACGCTGTTGCAGGTTGACGACACCCTGACCACCCGGGGTAAGCACGACATGGGCCTTGGCCAGCAGCTGCTTGCCGCGTACCGTCTGAAAGTCTTCCAGCTCCCCAAGCGACTGCCGCAGCAGACCGCTCATCTTTTGCTGCAGCGATCCCATCGCCACACCCGGCTTTACGCGGCCGACCAGAAATAGCCAACCCAGTTGCGGCTTATTTCGCGCCGAATAAAAACCTAGCGTCGGCTCCTGCGAGATGGGGAGATAAAAATCCGGGGGATTTTCGGACAATCGGTCGCCATAGAATCCGGGCGGGGTGACACCGACAATTGTGATGGGGTGCGTATTCATGAAGAAGCTGCTTCCGATAATCGATGGATCACCCGCATAATCCCGCTGCCACGCCTGATAGCTCAACATGGCTACCGGAGCGGCTCCAGTGTCATCATCCGCGGGCGTCAAAGCGCGTCCGGCAAATGGCTTCACTCCAAACGTGTCGAAATAATTGCCGGAGACAAACTCTCCGAAAGAGGAATGAGAGACGCCATCTCCGGAAGCACGACGGGCCGAGAGATCTGCCAGTCCGCCCTGCATCGCGGCGAGCTGCTCAAACTCCGGCGTGTGGTCGCGAAGATATTTGTAGGTCTCGTACGGGAAGATGGAGTAGCTATCGTTCCGGGAAGAGGAAATTTCGTTCAAGATGCAGCAGTCTTGATAGTTGCCGACGCGGACCAGCGACTTAGGATCAGCCACGGGAAGATCCTTCAGCAAAATTGCATGCACCAGCGTGAAGATGGCCGTGTTCGCGCCTATGCCCAGCGCCAGCGTGAGGACCGCGGTGATGGTAAACCCCGGAGAGTTCCACAGTTGGCGCAGGGCGAAGCGAACATCCTGCAGCAGAGTTTCCAGCCAGCCCCAACCCCAGGCGAGATGGCTTTGCTCGCGAACAAGAGTGGGATTGCCGAAGGAGAGATGGGCAACGCGGCGAGCTTCATCCGCGGGAAGGCCGGAGGCGGCATGCTGCTGGGCGCGGAGTTCGATGTGGAGGCGCATCTCTTCGTCGAGGTCGGAATGCAGGCGGCGACCGTTGAAGAGGGTGCTGAGGCGGCGGAAAAATTCGGCGAGCAGGTCCATGATGGCTCCGAAGTGCGATCAGGCGATGTGGGTCAAGCTGGTTGAATCATGCCGGTTGAATCACACGGTGGATGGCGCCGATGACGCGGTTGAACTGCGATATTTCGCGGGCAAGCTGCTTGCGGCCGGCGGCAGTGATTTTGTAATAGCGGGCGCGACGATTGCCGGCAGTGGTGCCCCACTCGGCGGTGGCCCAGCCCTTGAGGAGGATGCGCTGCAGCGCGGGGTAGAGCGAGCCTTCCTCCACCTGAAGAACATTTTCCGTGGTGCGCTGGATGGAGTCGGCGATTTCAAAGCCGTGGAGTTCGCCGTGGCGGGCGAGGGTTTTAAGAATCAGCAGATATAAGGTTCCGGGTGGAATTTCGTCGCGGTCCATGGATTGGCCTCCCTAGCATAGATAAACTATGCGAGTGAGTCTACTGGCATAGGTAGGCTATGTCAATGGGAAAAAGCACGTGCTGAGGCGC
>CAVZFK010000023.1:0-73625 GCA_963774515.1 uncultured Acidobacteriota bacterium
GGCAGGAATACTGTGCGGCGCACAGTATCCACCGCAAGCGGAAGCAACGCGACCGGTGCGGGTCGCCCAGCAATCTATCAACACAAGGCGACTTGCTGGTAGCGGCTGTTGCAGTGGGTCGCCTGGCGATTTGAAATCAATTCTGAGTAAGCACTTTGGCGAACAGCAGCTGTCTCGGTGAGGAATCCGAGAATTCCTTCATCGCTAACCAGAATTACCGGCCGAGTCTTACCGCCTTCGGTTGAGGTTTTCGGCCTTGCTGAATGAGCTTCTTTGTGCCCGAGGTCCGTATGAGGCCAGCTCATCCGCCCGAAGCAAAAATTTCTTGAGCAACGGAGAGGTATTCGACTTGTTATATCCCATCACAAGATCGATGGTTGGGACCTCGCCGTGCAAAGGCCGGGCGACGACCGAAGGGAGCAGCGAATTTTGCACGTAGATTGGCAATAAAGTAAAGCCGCCCGTGGAGGCGACCAGCGACATTCCTGCCGATAGAGTTTCAGCATCGTAGATCTGCTTCAGTTTGATGCCAATCTTCGCCGCGTACTCTTCGATCACTGTCTTGAGCACGGGTGCGGCACGTGCTGTGCTGATAAAGTCCTCGCGACAGATGTCCTCTGGCCGTACTGCCTTGTGCCGAGCCAGGCGATGGCGAGAAGGCAGGATCGCGATCAGAGGCTCCTTGACGAGAAATTTGAAATCCAGGCCAGCAGTCCGCGTCTCGCGCCTCATCAGAGCCACATCAATTTCGCCCTGCATCAAGGCATTGGCGAGTTCCGGTGAGGATTTCGTCATGATCGTAACGTCGACATCAGCCGCCTCCTCGCGCACGATTCGCAGTGCCTCTGACAACCAGATCACTTCCTGTCCGGGCAAGAAACCCAGCCCAAAACCCGGCTTGTGAGGTCGCTCGGTGTTTCGTGCAGCTTCGCACGCTACCTCTATCTGCATCAACGCCAGCCGTGCATGATCGAGGAATACCCGTCCAGCCGCAGTGAGCTCAATGCCTCGCGCTTTTCGCTCCAGCAGCTTTACGCCTAGTTCCATCTCGAGATCGCGGATTTGGCGGCTCAGCGACGGCTGTGACAGTATGGAGGCGCCGCTCTGCGGCGTGCAGAAGACTGCCTTCCTCGGCGACCGCAATGAAATACCGCAGATGACGAAGTTCCATCGAGTCCTCCTTCTATGCTTTTAAGCATAGATAAATCATTCAAAGTATTTGTGCAAGCACCTGATGCGGAGGAACCTATAAGCCAACGGATAACGCTCGTGCTGTCCGAAATCCAAATCACAGGAGTATCAATATGTCATCACAACGCAAACCAACCATCGTATTCTGCCACGGCATTTGGGCCGATGGCTCGTGCTTCAGCAAGGTCATCCCCGCATTGCAGGCGGACGGGCACGAGGTCATCGCGGTTCAATACGGTCTGGAATCGTTCGAAGAGGACGTGGCTACGGTGAAGCGCACGCTCAACCGCGTTGGCAGCCCCGTCCTCCTCGTAGGCCATTCCTACGGCGGCGCTACCATTACAGCCTCGGGAGTCGATGATCGCGTTGCCGGCCTCGTCTACATCGGAGCGGTTGCCCCGGATGTCGGCGAGACCGTACAGGAGCAACTCGACAAGTATCCGTCGGATATCTTCTCTCGCGTCGAGGTCGCGGACGGGTGCGCCTGGATGCTTCCGAACGGGACTGAGTTTTTCTGCGGAGACCTTTCGGAGGAGGAGCAGAAGCTCGTCTGGGCGACCCATTATCCGCCTGTCTGCCGATCTGTTCCAGCAACAGAAGATCAAGAGCACCCCGTGGAAGTCGAAGCCGAGCTGGTACATATTGGCCACGCAAGACCATACCGTGCATCCCGATCTCCAACGTTGGGTCTCGAAGCGCATGGGAGCGACTGTGGTCGAGGTGGAAAGCAGCCACGTTCCAATGCTCTCGAAGCCGGACGTTGTCATCGACGTGATCCGCAAGGCGGCAAAAGCAATTCAAGGGAACTAAACAGCCGAGTGTGATTCAGAGACTTCTGCATCTTTGACAGACCGTCGCCAGACGGTCTGTCGCTTTTGATAAACCGCCCTGTGATTTCAAGTGCGAAATCGACATCTGTGGGTTCGCCCGGACGAGAAACGAAAAACGTGCTGTTGTTTATCGACTGGCGAAATAGAGAAGCGGCCCGGCAATGGAGAACCGAACGAACGCGATCGAGGATATTCGGTCGGGAGACAGGGCTTTATTCCAGATGAAGGTGAAATGCAGAGATCCTTCGACAGGCTCAGGGCAGGTTATGGGCACCCGGATGTTTGTGGGGCGGGGAGGGACAGCAGGTTCCCGTTCGACTCGCCCGATGCGGCGGTCTCGCTCAGGGCAGGCTCTTCACTTTGGCCGGGTGGCGCGGCCAGCGGGAATGGCAGGATTGTTTACATTTTTTTCTGCGGTTCATGGTTGAGCCATGATTCTCTGGATCCTTCGCGGCGCTCAGGATGACGGCGCTTTTTTCATCTCCGCTTAGTCAGAGGAGGCTTGAATGGGGGGCGCGGCTTTCTTTACGACCCGGGCCTGAAGGCCCCTTTTTTTGAGGTATATTTCAGGGGGTTAAAACCCCCTGCTCCCTCCGTGGTTTGTTATCTGCAATTGAGGCGGCGTTTCGCGGGGGGGGAAGTCGCTGCTGCCTCCGTGATTGCTCTCTGCATCTGCAGCGATGTTTCAGGGGCTGAAGCCCGATGGATGGGATATTTTTTGGCACGGCTGAAAGCCGTGCCCTGATACAGGACTTTCGGATGACAAAACATTTTTCCCGTGGCGATGGAATGCGGAGATCCTTCGCGGCGGTCAGGATGACGGCGCTTTTTCATCCCATGTCTCAGAGGCGAGACATGGGGCACCCAGGATTGGTTCTGATCCGGGCCTGAAGGCCGCTTTTTTGAGGCATGTTTCAGGGGGTTAAAACCCCCTGCTCCCTCCGTGGTTTGTTATCTGCAATTGCGGCGGCGTTTCGCGGGGGGGAAAGTCGCTGCTGCCTCCGTGATTGTTCTCTGCAACTGCGGCGATGTTTCAGGGGCTGAAGCCCGGGGGATGGGATATTTTTTGGCACGGCTGAAGCCGTGCCCTGATACAGGACTTTCGGATGACAAAACATTTTTCCCGTGGCGATGGAATGCGGAGATGCTTCGCGGCGGGCGGGATGACGGTGCTTATTTCATCCCCACTCAAGCCAAAAGAAGGCTTGAATGGGGCACCCGGTGGCTTTTGGGTTGATCTGGCGATTCTCTGGACTACTTTGGTTGTTCGAGAATGCATCCCGGCGTGGAACGGGCGATCTGCCACTCCTCCTCATTCATGTCGGGCGATACATCGGCAAACAGTGGAGTGCTGAGGTAACGTTCGCCGGTATCCGGCAGCATGCAGAGAATGGTCGCACCCTTGGGCGCCTGGGCGGCCACCTGCAGCGCGCCGGCGAAGGTGCCGCCGGAGGTGATGCCGACAAAAATCCCTTCTTTCTTAGCCAGCTCCTTGCTGCAGCGCATGGCATCGGCGTTTGCGATTCGCAGAATCTGGCTGATCGCCTTCGATGACACCGCATCGCCAGCGAGCTTGGCCACGAAATCCGGACTCCAGCCCTGCATGGGATGCGGCTTCCAACTCGGGTGAGAACCGATTGCCGATCCGTCTGGATTACGCTCCTGCTCGATGCCGCTGGAAAGCATGGGTGCATCGTCCGGCTCGCACACTACAATTTTGGTCTCTGGCCGCTCTTTTGCGAGCACGCGCGCCACGCCTTTCAGCGTGCCGCCGGTGCCAAATCCCGTGACCCAGTAGTCCAGCCGTTCATCTTTGAAATCGCGCAGGATCTCCTGTGCGGTGGTGCGCGAGTGCATGTCGGCATTGGCTTCGTTTTCAAATTGCCGGGTGTAATACCATCCATGTTTCTCGGCCAATTCCTCGGTTTTTTTAATCATTCCCACGGCGCGCGCTGCTGCCGGCGTGATGATCACCCTGGCGCCCAGGAAGCGCATCAGCTTGCGCCGCTCAACGCTGAACGGCTCCGCCATGGTGACCACCAGCGGGTAGCCTTTGGCCGCGCAGACCATGGCAAGCCCGATGCCGGTATTTCCGCTGGTCGCCTCGATCACGGTCTGACCCGGCTTCAGCTTTCCGGTCCGCTCTGCCTCTTCAATCACTCCCAGGGCGAGCCGGTCCTTGACCGAGCCCAGTGGATTAAATGCTTCCACCTTGACATACAAGTTCACGTCCTGGGGTGCCAACCGGTTGATCCTGACTACCGGGGTGTTGCCGACGGTTTCCGTAATGCTTGCGAACTTGCTCATCGTTGACCCTCCAAGTGCAGGCAATTATACAGCGGTACTATTGCCGGTTGCCGGATGTCAGGTGTGCGTTTCTTGATCGGTAAGGTGTATGGCCGTATCGACGGGAGGCTGATGGATTCGCATCGGCCGGGAGAAACTTTGAAAGCGCGCAACTGGACGAATGTTACTCCCACTCAAGCGAAGAACGCTTGAATGGGGCACGCGGGGTTACGCGGACTGGGCGGCGGAGAGGGCGTTTTGGCGGCGGCGAGGGTGGTGCGGATTTCTTGTTCGCCGTGGGCGGTGCCGAGGAAGGCGGCCTCAAACTGCGAGGGGGGCAGCCAGACTCCGGCCTGGAGCATGGCTCGGTGGAAGGCGGCAAATTGTTTGGTGTTGGAGCGGGCGGCGCTGTCGTAATCCGTGACCGCATCGCCGGAAAAAAACCAGGTAAACATGGAGCCGACGCGGTTGGTGGTGACGGGAACTCCAGCATCGCGGGCGAGGCCGGCTACGCCATCGGCGACGGCGGTGGAAACCCTCTCCAACTGCGGATAGATGGTATCGCGCTGCTCGATCAGGGTGCCGACGGTGGCGATTCCGGCAGCCATGGCGAGCGGATTGCCGCTGAGCGTGCCCGCCTGATAGACCGGGCCGAGGGGCGCGAGAAGCCGCATGATCTCCTTACGACCGCCGAAGGCTCCGCAGGGCAGACCGCCGCCGAGAATTTTTCCCAGGCAGGTCATATCGGGACAAATGCTGTAGCGCTCCTGCGCGCCGCCGAGGGCGAGTCGAAAGCCGGTCATGACTTCATCGAAAATCAGGACAGTTCCCTCTTGCGCGGTGATCGCCCGAAGCGCCTTCAGGTAGCCGGGTTTGGGCGGAATGCAGCCGGCATTGCCGACCACGGGCTCGACAATGACGCAGGCAATTTGACCCTTGTATCGCGCGAAGGCCTGCTCGATGGCGGCGATGTCGTTATAAGGGAGCGCGAGGGTGTGCTGAATGGTTTCTTCCGGTACTCCGGCGGAACCGGGAATGCCGAGGGTGGCGATGCCGGAGCCGGCTTTGACCAGCAGCGCGTCGGAGTGACCGTGGTAACAACCTTCGAATTTGATGAAGTATTTGCGGTTGGTGAAGGCGCGGGCGAGTCGGATGGCCGACATGGTGGCTTCGGTGCCGGAGCTGACAAAGCGCATCAGCTCGATCGATGGAAAGGCCTGGCGGACCAACTCGGCGAGGTCGGCCTCGGTGGGTGTGGAGGCGCCGAAACTGACGCCTCGCGCTGCAGCTTCCTGCACGGCTTTCACCACCTGCGGAGCGGCGTGGCCGAGAATCATGGGGCCCCAGGAGCCGAAGTAGTCGAGGTAGCGATTGCCGTCGGCATCCCAGAGATAGGCGCCTTCGGCGCGGACGACAAATGGGGGCTCGCCGCCGACAGCGCGAAATGCACGCACCGGAGAATCGACGCCGCCTGGCAAGAGAGTCTCAGCGCGCTGCTGCAATTGGCGGGAAAGATGCATGGAACGCACAGATGGAGTCATCGATATTCAGTATAGGAGGAGCCGCGAAATTCCGAAGAGAGCAGCTTGCGATGCTACACTGATCCTTCCCGGTATGGTTGTGTTCCGCGACTTCAACTGCCCCAATATTCCGCAGAGTTCGGGCGAAAGGGTCGTACAGTTTCAGAACATTGCCCGCCGACATCCTTCTTCCCCGGAACGCGACGCCTGTGCCCAGTAAGCCTTCATCCAAGCCAACCTCCCCGATCACGTACGCCGATGCTGGCGTCGACATTTCCAGTGGCGACCGCACCAAACAACGCATTAAATATCTTGCCCAGCGAACCTTCAACAAGCAGGTGCTGAGCGAAATTGGCGGGTTTGGCGGGCTGTTTAAGCTGGATACCGCGAAATATAAGAATCCTGTGCTGGTTTCGAGCGCGGATGGCGTGGGGACGAAGTTGAAGGTTGCGTTCCAGATGAACATGCACCACACCATTGGCGCGGACCTGGTGAACCATTGCGTGAACGATATTGCGGTGCAGGCGGCGACGCCGATGTTTTTTATGGACTATCTGGCATCGAGCAATCTGGATGGCGACGTGGCGGAGAAGGTAGTTTCCGGCATGGCCGATGCGTGCCGCGCCAACGGATGCGCGCTGATTGGCGGAGAGACTGCGCAGATGCCGGGCTTCTACCATGACGGCGAATACGATCTGGCCGGATTTATTGTCGGCGTGGTGGAGCGGGAAAAAATTATTACTGGCGCGGGAGTTCGGCCGGGAGATTTGCTGGTGGGCTTGCCTTCCACGGGGCTGCATACCAATGGATATTCGTTGGCGCGCAAGCTGTTTTTTCAGGTGGCCAAGTACACGCCCGATCAGTACGTGAATGAGCTGCACGAAAAAGCCGGCATTGCGTTGATGAAAACGCACCGCAGCTATCTCAACATCATTCGCAAACTGACGGCTGCGGATTTGGTGGTGGGCATGGCGCACATTACCGGCGGAGGCATCACGGAGAATTTGCCGCGCATCCTGCCGAAACATGTTTCCGCCACAGTGGAACTGGGCTCGTGGCCGGTGCTGCCGATTTTCGATCACCTGCAATCGCTGGGCAATGTGGAGCGCGACGAAATGTTGCGGACGTTCAACATGGGCGTCGGGTTAATCTGCGTGGTGCCGGTGGAGAAGTACAAGCGAGTGAAGGCGCTGCTGGACCGCGCCAACGAGCCGCATGCGGTGATTGGAAAAATTATCAAGGGCGACCGCCGGGTGTTGTACAACTAGGAGGGCCTGCTCACGCTACTGAGGCGGTGGCGCCGAGAGCCAATTTTTTTGAGTTCAAGGAGCGAGGAGTGACGCATACCGGGTGTCTGCCAGCGACGAGCGACAACGAAGTGGGGAAAATTGGCCCCGGCCCTTTGGGTTGCGGCGAAACTCCGGCCATACTTCATTCTCGCCCTCGACGGTGGACCCGCCACAGCCTTCGGGCTCGGCTTCGTCTGACCGGATTTTCCCTCGCAACGCCATCCACCTCAGTAGCGTGAACAGGCCCTGACCAGATGAAGCATCTCGGCATTCTTCTTTCCGGTCGTGGCTCCAATTTTCTGGCGATTGCCGATGCCATTGATCGCGGCCAGATTGAAGACGCGGAAATTTCCATTGTCATTTCAAATCGCGCAGAAGCCGCTGGAATTGCGGCTGCCAGAGCGCGTGGGCTGGCGACTCAGGTGATTGAGGCGCGGGGGCGAAAGCGTGCCGAGCAGGATGCTGAGATTATCGCGTGCCTGCAGGAACATGGGGTGGAGTTGGTTTGCCTGGCCGGATACATGCGCTTGCTGTCGCCGGAATTTATCGCGGCTTTCCCGAATGCAATCCTGAATATTCATCCTTCGTTGTTGCCGTCGTTTCCGGGTCTCGATGCGCAGGCGCAGGCGCTTGCGTATGGCGTGGCGATTTCGGGTTGCACGGTACATTTTGTAGACGAACAGCTGGACCATGGCGTGATCGTGTTGCAGCGAGCTGTTCCGGTGCTGCAGGGCGATGATGAAGAGAGTCTTTCAGCGCGCATTTTGGAGCAGGAACATATTGCGTACCCGGAAGCGATTGCCAGGGTGCTGAGCGGAAATTACGCGATTGTAGATCGGCGCTATGTGGCGCGGGCATCGCAAAATGCGACATTGATCGAGGAAGCCAAGTGATCCGATTTGTGAAAGCGCATGCCTGCGGGAACGATTTTCTGATCGTCGACGAAGCGGTCGAGGAGCATCACCTGGGCGAAGTCGCGCGAATTCTTTGCGAGCGAAACATGGGTGTGGGTGCGGACGGAGTGGAATATCTCTCGCTTGGGGATAATGGCGGATATTCCATTCGACTGTTCAATGCGGATGGCTCGGAGGGAGAAATTTCGGGCAATGGAACGCGCTGCGTGGCGGCTTATCTGGCCCAGGAAGACGATGCGAGTGAATTTTCCATTCGCACTCATGCTGGACTGCGCCGCTGCCGGATTCTGCAGCGCAGCGCTCCGCGATATCTTATTTCGACAGAGATGGGGATTCCGACACTGAAGGCGCACACCGTTAGGTTGAAGGATGGAACTGCGGTTGTGGGTGCGGATGTTTCGATTGGCAATCCACACTTTGTCACCTTTGTGGACACGCCGGATTTTGCGTGCGCGGGACGGCCGTGGCAGCAGGTTGGGGCTGAGATTTGCACCCATGCGGACTTTCCCAAAGGCACCAATGTTGAATTTGTGCGTGTGACGGATACAAATAGGATTGAGTTTCGCATTTTCGAACGCGGTGTGGGGCCGACTCTCTCCTCGGGGACTGGTTCGTCCGCATCCGCGACGGCAAGTATGGAGCTGAAAGGCGTGGCTCGCACGCTGACCGTGGTTGCGGAGGGCGGCGCGCAGACGGTCGAATGGCTGAATAAAGAATCGAGCCTGATGCTGACGGGGCCTGCGGAAATCATTGCGCAAGGGGAGTGCCTGCTGGTATGAGCGCGCCATCGACAGTGCGGAAGCCGGCGGTTCTTCCGGCGGCATTGCAGTCGGGAGATCGCGTACGGCTGATTTCGCCTGCCAGCTGGTTTGATCCGGGCAAAGTACAAACGGGAATGGATTCGTTGCGAGCGCTTGGGCCTGCAGCCGGAGCTCGGTGCGAATGCTCTTGCGCGTTATGGGCAGTACTCTGCGGGTACACCGGAGCAACGACTGGAGGATTTGCACGCTGCATTTGCAGATGACTCCGTCAAAGCGATCATTTGTAACCGTGGCGGTTACGGATCGGCAGAAATGCTGCCTGGACTCGATCTAGACCTGATCGAACGCAATCCGAAAATCTTTGTAGCCTGCAGCGACATCACCAGCCTGGAAACCTACATCCACGATCAAACGGGGTTGGTGGTGTTTCATGGACCGATGGCTGCTGGAGATTTCGCTCGGCCCAATGGGGTCGATGCAGTCAGTTGGCAGACTGCGCTGTCACAGGAAAATCCCTGGCAAGTCGGGGCTGAGGGGGGCTTGCGCACTCTGAAAGCCGGTCGCGCGCAGGGAAAGTTTTATGGCGGATGCCTGTCAATGATGGTCGCGTCACTGGGTACGCCGTACGAAATTCAAACGGCTGGGACGATATTGTTCCTGGAAGATATCGGCGTCAAGCCGTATCAAATCGACCGCATGCTGCTGCAGTTGCGACTGGCGGGGAAACTCGCCGAGGTGCGCGGCATTGTTTTCGGGCCCATGCGCGATTGCGTGCAGCCGGGAAATGCGGATGAATTGCTGGATGCGGTTTTGTTGCGTGTGCTGGACGATTTTCATGGCCCGGTCGCGATTGGGCTGCGTTCGGGACACGTGCTTGAACGAAATATTACGGTGCCGATTGGCGTCGAAAGCGAACTGGACCTGACGAATGCGCCGATGCTGCGGTTTCAGCCATCGGTGGTGTGCAAGCAAGGATCACGATGAGCGAAATTCAACAGACGAGCCGCGATGGAAAGGTTGCGCAAGCGCGACACGTACACCTGATTGGAATTTGCGGCAGTGCGATGGCGTCGCTGGCGGGCATGTTGCAGTTGCAGGGATGGCGTGTCACCGGGTCGGACAAGGCTGCGTACCCGCCCATGTCGGATTTGCTGGAACAGCTGCATATTCCGATTGCACAGCCGTTCGCGGAGGGAAATCTGGAGCCGCGACCTGATCTGGTGATTGTTGGCAATGCAATTTCGCGCGGCAATCCGGAGCTGGAATATGTGCTCGATCAGCGCATTCCGTTTCGTTCGCTGGCGCAGTTGATTCATGAAGAGTTCCTTGTCGATCGCGAATCGCTGGTGATTGCAGGGACGCACGGCAAGACCACGACCACCAGCATGCTGGCGTGGATCTACGAGACTGCCGCAGCGAAGAATCCGGCGCTGGCTCCCTCATTTTTGATTGGCGGAATCGCGGAGAATTTCGGTTCGAGCTTTGCGCTGCGGCCGACGCGGCCATTCGTTTTGGAGGGCGACGAGTATGACACTGCTTTCTTCGACAAGGGTCCGAAGTTTCTCCACTATTTTCCGGATGCGTTAATCCTTACGCATGTCGAGTTCGATCATGCCGACATTTACGCCGATCTGGAATCTGTGAAGACAGCGTTCAAGAGGCTGGTGAACCTGGTACCTCGGCGAGGACGCATTGTCGCGTTTGACGGATCGGCAAATGTTACGGAGTGCGTTGCTCGCGCGTTTTGCGCTGTCGAACGCTATGGGTTTGCGCAGGATTCAGCCTGGCGCATCGCGGACCTTTCCATCGAAGGCAACTTGAGCCACTGGCGCATCGAGCGAAATGGAACGCCCTGGCTGCAGGTCGAGATGCCGATGATTGGCGAGCACAATGTGCTGAACGCCACCGCGGCGGCGGCGCTGGCGGCTGGGCAGGGCGTTCCCGGCGAAGACATTCAGCGCGCGCTGCAAACGTTTCGCAGCGTGAAGCGGCGGCTGGAAGTGATTGCGGAAGTGAACGGCGTGACGGTCATCGATGATTTTGCGCATCATCCTACGGCCATACGAGAAACACTGCGCGCGCTGCGCCTTCGCTATCCGGAGTCGAGGTTGTGGGCGGTGATCGAGCCGCGTTCCAACACGCTGCGCCGCAATGTTTTTGAGCAGGAGCTAACGGACAGTCTTTCGCTGGCGGATGAAGTTATTCTCGCTGCGGTGTACCAGGCAACGAATATTCCGGCCGATCAAATTCTGCATCCGGAACACATTGTGAAAGCGCTCGAGTCTCGTGGGCGCTCCGCGCGACAACTGCCGGACGTGAATGCAATCGTCGCTCACCTCGCCGCGAATTTGAAATCGGGAGACGTTGTGGCCATCCTATCGAACGGCGGCTTCGACGGCATCTATCAAAAACTTCCCGATGCGCTTCGCCGTGGCGCACAGCGCGAAGTCGCCCCGTGATTTCTTCGCTGACCATTCTTCTGTACTACGTGCTGCTGGTGCCGATCGGCGCGCTGCTGGGTTTTCCGTGGACCTGGATTACAGGAGACGTCACTTTTCTCTATCGCTTTTCCATGTGGATTTCGGCGTCTGGTTTGCGGCTGGGAGGCATTCGCATCGACCCGTCTGGATATGAAAATATTCCGCCGGGAAGGGCGTGCATCTTCATGGCGAACCATGTTTCAAATCTCGACCCGCCATTGTTCATGCCGACAATTCCGGGCCGCTCCGCTGTCTTCCTGAAGAAATCCCTGATGAAAATTCCAGTGGTGGGAATGGCGATGCGCATGGCGGATTTTGTGCCGGTGGAGCGTCGAGGAAATCGCGAGGATGCGCGAGAGAGTATCGAGGCGGCGTCCAAGGTGCTGGAGTCTGGCGTGCATCTGACCGCGTTTCCAGAGGGGACGCGCTCGCGAACCGGAAAGATGCTGCCATTTAAGAAGGGGCCTTTTTATTTAGCCCAGCAAACGGGCGCGCCGATTATTCCGGTGTCGATTTTCGGCACAGAAACCATGATGCGAAAAGGCAGTCTGAAGATTTATCCTGGCGTGGCGCACATTCATTTGCATCCGGCGATCTACGCTGCGGATTTCTCGACGCGCGAAGAGTTGATCCATGCGGTGCGCGAATCGATTGCTGCTGGACTGCCGGAATGGATGCGCGAGTAGCTCGGCTAGCGGTTACGAGCTCTTCAGAATTGCGTGGAACCCGCTCGCCATTACCTGATGGCGCTTGCTTTGCGCTTGCGCAGCATCTTTGAACGGGCCGATCTGCACGTGCAGGAACTTGTCGGTTTTTAGCTGATAGATTCCTGCGTGAAAGCCCTTCTTGCGCAGCTCGGCGACCAGTCGCTCGGCATCTTTGCGATCGCCGATCGCTCCCACTTGAACCATGATGTGCGCACTGCTTTTAGCGCTAGCGGTCACGTTGTCATGCTTCACGGGAGGCGGCGGCACGCTCTTTTTCTCCACCACAGGAGTCTCTGCATGAACGATCGGGGTCATCGCGACCGTACGCAATGCAGCCGTGGGGGCGGATGGAATGGTGGCCGCGGCATGGGCGCTGCCACTGCTGGCAAGATTGGTGATGGGGGAGGGCTGAGTCGATGCGGTCAGCGGAGTGGGCTTCGCCGGCTGCACTGTAGGCGTCGCAACGCTGGTAGTCGCCGGAGCCGTATTGAATGTCAGCGAATGCTTGCTGGTGCCGGCGCCGCCAAAGGAATATCCGAGACCGAAGAACACCGCGGACACCAAAGAAGCAGCGAAAAAGATGGCAAGAATCGTGCTGGAACTCCAGTGGACTTCTACCGGATCGTGAATATCAAAATTGTCTTCGAACAAAACCGTCATGGCTCGACGTCTCCGCCAGGTTTAGGTTGTACTGCTTGACCGACTTGCTTTAACAGCGAGACCAATTCCAGCGGCAGCGGAAATACGATGGTGGTATTTTTCTCCGCGCCAATTTCGCTGAGCGTTTGCAGGTAGCGCAACTGCATGGTGATGGGCTGCTGCGCCAATAAGGTTGCCGCCTCGACAAGTCGCTGCGCCGCGTTGAACTCACCTTCAGCATTGATGATCTTGGCGCGCTTTTCGCGCTCTGCTTCGGCCTGACGCGCCATGGCACGCAACATCGACTCCGGCAGATCCACCTGCTTCACTTCGACGCTGACAACTTTTAATCCGTAGGGTGAGGTGTGCTGATCGATGATGGTCTGGATTTTCAGATTCAATTTCTCGCGGTGCGCCAGCAACTCATCCAGTTCGACTTCTCCTAATACTGATCGCAGGGTTGTCTGCGCGAATTGCGATGTCTGGTACACGTAATTTGAAACTTCGACGACGGCCTTGGCGGCATCGATGACGCGAAGAGTGATGACGGCATTTACTTTCAGCGTGACGTTATCGCGGGTGATGATGTCCTGCGCAGGAACTTCCATCGCTTCCTGGCGAAGGGAGATGCGCACAATCTGATCGAACGGACGGAAGACAAGTGCGATGCCGGGACCCTTGGGAGAACTGAGCAGGCGACCGAGGCGGAAGATCACGCCGCGCTCATACTCTTTCAAAATTTTGATGGAACTAAAAATGTAGAACGCCACAATAACAATGACGACCAAAACTGCTGTGGATGGCATGTTCAACTCTCCCCGAGCATGGAACACTCGCCTTAGGTTGTATAGCATGGGCCGCGCGTCAAATGGGCGCGAAACGGCATTCAGGAACCTCGCAGGTCACGTTCAACTTCCAGCAGAAGTCCGTTGCGATCGCGGATGAGAACAGGCTCGCCGGCTGCGATCGCATCGCGGGAATGCGCTTGCCAAAGTTCCCCGCGCACCAACACCTGTCCGTTCGGATTTAATGCGGTTTGTGCGACCGCAATCGTACCGAGAAGAGCTTCGCCACCGGTTTGCACTTTGTTGCGACGAGCACGCACGGCAATGGTGGTAAGAAAAATTGTAATCAAACCAAAGCCGATGCCGGCGCCGAGAGCTGTACCTAACTGCACACGCATTTCCGGAATGGGTCCATTGACCAGGGTCAGCAGGCCGAAGACAAGACAGCCGATGGCGGCTAGGCCGAGAATTCCGTGCGTTGTGAATTTTATGTCCAGAACAAACAGGACAAGTGCGGCGACTAAAAATCCAACTGCGGTGTATTCCAGCGGCAGCAGGTCGAGAGCGAAAAGAGAAATCAAAACCAGCAGAGTTCCCAGCGCGCCGGGGACGATGGTGCCGGGTGCGTTGAACTCCATATAGATGAGCAGGCCGCCGAAAATCAGCAGGATGACTGCAAGGTTGGGATCGGTGAGCGCGCCTAGAATTCGTTCGCGCGTGCTGGGCGGTAATACTTCAACATTCGCATCCTGCGTGTGCAATACCTGCTTCGCGCCGCTGAAGCGCGTGACCGTGGTGCCGTTCAATTGATTCAGCAGCGAGGGAATGTCGGGCGAGATGACATCAATCAACTTGAGGTTGAGGGCTTCCTGATCGGTGTACGATTTCGAATTCAACACCGCATCCTGCGCGGCCTGCACGTTGCGTCCTCGGCGCGAAACGTAGGAACGGAGGAAGGCCATGGCATCATTCTCGATCTTCTGTTTCAGGATCGGGTCCATCTTTTGGCCTTCGAGAATCGGATGCGAAGCGCCGGTGTTGGTTCCGGGAGCCATGGCGGCAATGTCGGCAGATTCCAGAATGAAAAATCCCGCGGAAGCGGCGCGGCTGCCGGAGGGCGCGACATACACGATAACGGGAACTTCGGATTCTTCGATGGCGGTGACCATGACGCGGGTTGAGGTGAGCAGGCCGCCGGGAGTTCCCAGTTCCAACAACACGGCTTGCGCATGAATGTCGGCGGCATGGCGCAGTCCGCGCTTCAAATAGGCTGCGCTGATGGGCTGAATGGTATCGTGCAGCGGCAACTCGACGACGACTGGACGCGAGTCGGCGGCCTTGGCCGTTGCAGACGAGAGGCATACGAGGACCAGGAGCGCGAAAAAGAAACCAAGCCGTAATATTTCCGGTCCGGGCCTAAAGGCCCTTGTTTTCGCGCCATGTTTCAGGGGGTTGAAACCCCCTGCTCCCTCCGAAATCGCTATCTGCAACTGCAGTACTAAGCGACGGAAGCGAGGCGAATTGGATGGAGATTTGCGTGTTGTGTGCATGTCGAAGCCGCTCCCACACACTACTTCGTTTGATCTTGCTGTGCCTGAATCGCCTGCAGAATTCCCTTTGCAGCACTGTTATTCGGCTCAAGCCGTCAAAGCGCTGTCGATGTTGCTGCGCGCATCTGGCAAGGCATGCTGGCTAAGCGCAATGCGGGCCAACACCAGATAGGCGGCAGCATTGGGTTGCAACTGGAGAGACTTGTTGGCTTCCTGCTGCGCGATTTTTATGCTGCCCGCGTACTCGTGCACCTCCGACAGTCCAGCGTACGCGGCGGAGCTGTTGGGATCTGCAGCCAGGGCTAGCTGGAACTGCCGTTCGGCTTCCAGCAGCAAGCCGTCGCTCACATAGGATTTTCCCTGCTGGCATAATCTCTGCGCGCGCTGGGCGGGCGGCAAGGAGCGAAGCTTCATCGCATTCACCTGTTCCAATGCGAAGGCGCCCTGACGCAGCGAGCTCTCATCGTAGGTGCGCGCAATGCGTTCCAGCGGCTCATAGTCTGGGCTGGTCGCGTCGGAACCCGAGGACGCAGACGTGGAACTGGATGCGCTCTGTGGTTTCTTGGCTTGCGGCTTGTCTCTTGCCAGCTCGTCGGTGTCCGGCAGATCTTCGGCCGCGTCCGCGGGAGACTGATCGTCCGCGGAGGCCTGATCCGTGGATGTATCGGTATTGGATACCGCGGGCTTTGCGGGCGTGATTGTGAGCTGGCCGCTTTTCAGCATGGTCAGATTCTTGCGCAGATTCTGCGCTTCTTCATCCTGCGGATGGATGGTGAGGCAGTGCGCGACTGCATTCAGCGCGGACGTGTAATTTTTTTGACGGCGCTCAGAGACAGCCAGGTTGAACCAGTAATCGGCGCTCTGCGGATCCATCTCGACCACGCGCTTGAAAAATGCGGTGCCATTCTGGCCGCGGCGATTGAAGGCAATGCCCTCGTTGTTCAATACCTCCGGCAGCGGCAACACGGAAGCGATGGAGGCGAACGAAGTCTGTGCGCTGGTGTAGTTCCCGGTATAAAGATCGCTGAGACCGGAATAGAACATGGCCTCGAGCGACAAGACGTCCACCCTTCGGGACCCTGGCGAAGGCGGCTTGCGCCTGGTCATATTGCTGATTGTCGAAGTACGCCTGCCCGAGCGCAAACCATGCCTGGATGTAGCCGGGGCTCAGCTGAACCGCTTTTGTCAGATGGCCGATGCGCTCTTCAACTCCGGGCTCAACCAATCCGCGAATGTAATTTTCGAACGCATCCAGGCGGAGATCGCGACTGGCGGCGAGGAAAGTCTGCTCATCCAAGTTGAGATTGGGATCAATCTGCATGGCGACTTTCCAGGCCAGCGAATCCTCAATATTGATCAGCTGATCGAGATTGCCTTCCTGCTGCAGCGTGGCCCCCATGCTGGGACCATGCATATCCAGCACTCGCGCGGTGGCTTGAATGCGGCCGTTCGCGACCGTGTAATTTCCGAAGACGACATAATCCGCATCGAGAGTTTGGGCAATGCGATAGGCGGTGGCCTGGGTGGGATGAAAATCCGCGGGCAGGCCAAGATGCTGCATGGCATAGCGGCGATCTTCGCGACGAATGGTGAGAAAACCGGCGGAGCTCAAGCGCGAATCGAGGATGTCGGGAAAGGAAGCTCCAATCCAGTCCAGACCCGGCTGCGTGGAATTATTTTCAAATGGAAGCACCCAGACCAGGTGACCATCCCAGTCGGTTTCATTGGCCGACGCAGATTGCGACCATGAAGGCAGTGCCGCCAGCGCGACGACCACGCAAAGGATCAAGCCCCGCCAGATTCGAAGACAGTTCATGGTTCTGATTTTCTTCACGACACTCGTGATACTAGAGTTCAGCATACATTCAGCGGGAAACTCCGGGCTGCAGGGATTGCGCGTCGAGCGTTGTGCGGCTCGCGGCGTAGGTCTGGAGTGGCGCCACTTTTGCAGGCAGGCTGACTCGTTGCGGGCGATTGAACAGCAGCACGGCGGTCCACAGGCCGCGCGTTTTGGCGAGCCAAACTACATCTCCGTGCAGCAATTTCGCAATCAGCGTGGGCGGCAGGTCGTAGTGGTAGCCGAAATATTCTTTGTTCCACTGTTCATCGCCAAAGTGGGTCCATCGGAGGCTGTCGGGCAATTCGTACTTGGTCGCAAAGACTAGCGCTGCATCGTAATTGTGAAGTTGCGATGCGGTTTCGATTTGCGGCAAGGAAAAATTATCAATCGCGACTACATGCACCGGCTTGCGAACATATCCCAGCTCGGGTCGGCGCAGTTCGTCGGTAGCGGGCCACGCTGTGAGTACGGTGCCGCCGGGGGCGCGATGGATCACCTGGGAAATCGCCTGCTGCTGCATGATGATCAGGCTGCGATAGGTGAGGTTATCTTCCGGAGTAAACCGGTAGGGCGGATTGACGAACAATCCTGCGAGAAACGCGACGGTACTGAGAGCAACAATCCACGGCCACTGCTCGACGCGACGACGCCAGGTAGAAACGCAGAGCAGAAGAATCAGCGGGTAGAGCGGAAGCAGGTAGCGCGCCAATTCAGCGCCGCCTGCGATCGAGAAAAAGATCAGGTTCACCAGCAGCAGCAGTCCGATCTGCGCTTGCACATTCCAGGAAACACGAGGACGTTTGGTCCCGTCGGCCTTGCGAAGCGCCGGCAAGAACATTGCAGCCACCATACATAGGATGGGCACGAAAAGATTCATGTAGATGGTGACTTGCATCAGCCGCTGACCGAGCGCCAGAAAAAAACGGAACAGGTGCAGGGTCCGCACGGCGTTGTAGCGCACATATTGCGGGTTGCCGAAGATATATCCGGTCTTATGAAAATGGTAGGCATACCAGGCGCACAACGGCAGCGCCGGCAAGATAAATTGCAACGCGGCGCGCCAATGTCCACGGGACTGCGCAGGCTTGCGGCGGGTCTCCCACACGTGCCATGCAGCCAGAGTTAATGGCATCACAATGGCAGTTTCTTTCGAGAGAGCGGCCAGAGAGAACCATACGGCGGCGATCCATCCTCGTCGCGCAGAGGGCAGCTCGTCCAATGCGTAGACCAGTGCCCACATGGTTCCAGCGGCGGCATAGATGTCGGCCTGGGCCAGCGTGCTTTGCGTGAACCACACCGGGATAGAGGGCGGTCAGCAATGTGGTTGCGACGGCCACGGTGGTGTTCATCAAGCGGCGCACCAGCGCGAATACTGCGGTCAGAGCGAAGGCAGCGACCAGGCAGGTCGCCAGTCGCGTGACCACGGGAGTGAAGCCGGAGATCTTCCACCAGGTAGCCAGATAGATTGCGGGCAATGGGGGATGAGCGTTGGTCAGGGTCGAATACGGGATCAGCGAGCCGGTACGGAAGAAATCGAATGCAGCGGGAATGTAGTAGCCCGCCTCATCCCAGAAATAGGGCAGCCGCATCAGCGGCAGATGGGTGAGCAGAACGAACGCGTAGATGACCGGAAAAATAATCCAGGTGGGAACGGGTTCGTCGCGATGTCCGCGAAGAAGGAATTGCTGCAGCAGCGAATGCGGCGGTGCGACGGGGGCTGGATTCAAAGACGGATTCGTGGCCGGCAAATCATCGCTCCTGACAAGTCGAAAGGGATAACTGGGGGACCTTCCAATTGCTGACTCGCACCAACCCGGGTTTAGTGTATCGGACCGTTGCCCGGGCCCGCGGCGGGAAAAGCCTGCGTCGGCTCCAGATTGATAGCACCAAAGGCTTGCTCATATTGCGCCAGGTTTTGTCCCAGCAGATTCCACAGGGCCTTGGCTTGCTGCGGACTTATATAGATACCCTGAAAATTTCGCAGGACAACTTCTTCGGGAGAATCCTGGCGGGCGGCGCCAAAGATCAACATAAAGTCCCAAACGCTGGCTCGTACCTGGACGCTGTTGGCATAGCCGTCGCGATAATCCTGCGCCTGGACGATGTTGATATTTGGAGAAGAATGCATGGACTGGCTCATGCAACAAGGGTATCGCGAGTCGAAGGATGCGGGCTGCATCAAACTACGAGGAATTCTCTGCGGTAACAGCGAAGAGGGCGGGAAAATGCAGGTGTTTTCCAGTTACTGCGGGGGCAAGGGGTATTGAAATCAACACCCTTTTTGGAGCAACTATCGAGCCGGGCACGGGTTACCATCCATACCAGTCACCTGGTTTAACAGTTGCAGCATTTGTTCGGACTAGCAAGGCAGTTTGCCTTCAGTAAGAGAGGGAAAATGAAATCCACCAGAAAGCAAAACATATCTCCGGCGACCTCGTTCCTGCAGGGCTTGAGCGGCACGCTGCCGTCCTCTCCATCGCGTTGGAGCGGCATTGGGCGAGCGGCGTTGCTGGCTCGGCAGGCATTCGCTCTTGTCCTGATTGTGCTGATTGTGCCCATGGGACAGGGCGCACTTTTGTTTGCCCAGACAGCCCCGGCGCAGCAGCAACAATATAACGGAGCGGAACCGCCGCCTCCACCGCCGAGCCAGAATGGTTCACAGGATCAATACGCACCGCAGGATCAGGGTGCTCCGCAGGATCAGGGTGCTCCGCAGCAAGACCAGGGCGGGCCGCCGCCGGACCAGGGTGCTCCCCAGGGACAGCCGTTAAGTCCTGAAGAGCTGGGACAAATGGTGGCGCCGATCGCGCTTTATCCAGACGCCCTGGTAGCGCAGGTTCTGGCCGCCTCCACGTATCCAACTCAGATTGTGGAAGCAGATCGCTGGGTTCAGGCGCAGGGAAATATGTCGCCGGATCAATTGGGCGCTGCTGCCAACCAGCAAAACTGGGATCCCAGCATCAAGGCGTTGATCGCGTTCCCGTCGGTTCTGGCGCAGATGGATAAAAACATCCAGTGGACGACCGACCTGGGCAACGCGTACTACAACCAGCCGGACGATGTGATGGCGGCAGTGCAAAGCATGCGCGCACGCGCCCAGGCTGCGGGAACTCTACATAACACTCCCCAGCAGCAGGTTTCCGACAACGGCGGAAACATCGTGATCGTGCCTGCGAACCCGGAAGTGGTCTACGTCCCGGTCTACAACCCGTGGGGCGTCTACGGTGCCCCGGTTGGAGTATTTCCGGGCTACTACTACGGACCGCCTGCCGGCGTGTACTTTGGAACCGGACTCGCGATTGGGTTTGGAATTGGAATTGGGATTGGGATCTGGTCGCACTGGGGCTGGGGCTGGCACAGCTGGCATCCTGACTGGAACCACCGCGCGATCTATTACGGCGGGAACCGTTACTACACTCGCAGCGTGACCGTGTATAACCGCGGCTACAATCGGCCGGGCAGTCCTCACGGTTATCCGGGCAGCCGAGGATCGTATTACAACCACAATGTCCACTACAACAACGGCAACAACCATGGTGGGCAGCCTTACCACGGCAACAACCAGCAATACCACGGGAACGAGCAGAACCATGGCAACCAGCAGTACCATGGCGCTCAACAAAACCATGGCAATCAACCAAACCACGCCAACAACCAGCAGTACCATGGCAACGCAGCGCAGAACCAAAACCACAATGGATCGCAGCCGAAGCAGTCGAGCTACAAAGGAAATTCGGGCGGTCATCCTCAGTCGAACAGTGGGCACCAGAGCGGTGGAGGACATCCGAGCGGTGGCGGTCACGAAGGCGGCGGTGGACATCCGAGCGGTGGTGGCGGACACGAGGGCGGCGGCGGTGGACATGAAGGTGGTGGACACCACTAATCGCGAATGAGCTTCTTCGAACTGATCGCACATTAACTGTCAGCACAAAGGCCCGCATCCAGATGGATGTGGGCTTTTGTATTGCAGTCGCGACGGACCGGCTGCAGTGCAGAATTTTAAATCGGATGAAGGCAGCCTTCGCACTTTAGAATGTCAGGCCGAAGGTGGTGCTGATGCCGAACTGGTTCTTCAGTGCGTTCTCCGGCGGTCGATTGTCGAAGGTGTCAAACAAGTTCAGACGCAGGACGATGTCGTGGGTGAAATTGATGGAGTAGGTTGCGTTCAAATTGGAACGCAGGCGGCCCGCATCGGAAATGCCGGGAAACAACTGGAAGTTGGTAGAAATCTCGGATGTGTTGAAGCGGAACCAGTCGTAGTTCAACTCCAGCAGTCCTTCCAGGTTCTGGTCCCTGGGGTTCATTCCAGATTCTGGAGTGTATGCTTCCTTCACGAACACCAATCCTCCCAGCCAGGAGAACTCGGTATTGTTGGTGCGGATGAAGTAGCGCCCATAGCCGCCGCCATAGGTCTGGCGAAGGTCGAGGCTCTGCTGGTCGCTGGTCAGAAAGTCCATAAAACTGCCGACAAAGGCGTGACGTGAAAGATAGAGCTGGGATGTGCTGGACAGATCCTGACGATTTGAACTGGTCGCGCCGGTTTGATTGCTGTAGTTGGAACTCAGGGCGGCGCCAATCTGATATTTCGTTGAGCTATAGGAAGTATCGGCATCCAGATTGAGGGAGGTTGCAGTGCTGCCGCTGACGTAGCTGGCTCCAAGATTGACCGAACCTTTGAGCTGTCGCCAGAAATTGCTTTTCTGTGATTGGAAGGCGACCACGTCGATGGCACGGACGCGAGTTTCAACGCCTCCGTTGTCGATGACGAAGTCCTGGGATGGATTGTCTTTGGTGGAGACCTTTGTAATGGTGCCGACCAGACGTTTGCCGCCAGACATCTCCAATTGGAATTTCGCGGTGCTCTCGATCCGCTCCACCTGCAGCCAATCGACGGGGATTGGAGAGACTACATAGGGCGGCTCTATATATAGTTGGCCGTGATCCAGTTTTCTAATCTTGCCGGTGATGATATCGCCGTTCTTCATCACCACGACGTCGCGGCGTTCGGGAGCTTTCGCAGCCGTCGCGAGCGGTGGCAACATCATCCACGCGCCAAGGGCCAGGCAAAAGAGGACGCGAAGGCGACGATTTAAAATCCTCATCTGACTGGCTCCCTTCAAGACCCCTCATCCCGGCAGAACGCGCATCCTAGCGCTGGAAGGACGCTGGGAGCGGATGAATGAATCTTATCGGGGCCAGAGTTGGATTTTATCGGATCGATCGGAGTCTTCGGATTTTTCGACACGCCAGATCTCTACTCCGCGAGTTGTCGGGCAGCTTCCACGAGGCTAAGTCCCCTTGACTCAGAAACCGTATAAAACTCGACGGTAGGGGGTTCGCAACCCAGTTCCATCAGCACGAGAAACTTCTTGTAAGCATCCGACCGGATGTGGCGATAAAAATCACTCTGCGTCTTCCAGTGAGATTCCACGCGAACGATGCTTGGATCGGCGAGCGGCTGATACAGCTGGCAGCTGGCGCAACCCGGCTCCGCTTCGGTTGGCCCGGACAAGGAAGCAAGCGCACGACGCAGCTCTTCGCGCTTTTCAGGGGAAGTCTTGATGTCTACGACTTCGATGATCGCAATTTCGCCGGCCATGATCACACTGCCCTCTTCGACATGCACGGAGTTGACTAAGCGTGTCTATAGGCAAGGCGAAGTCCAAACTTGGGAGCCGTGCGCGGAGTTGCAAGACGATGAGCTATAACGTATTGGCGTGATTTCGGAGACGGGGTTGGGGCAGCGTTATCCAAGATTTCGGAGCGCCCACGATATTTGGGAGAATTCAAAAAAAATTTACGCCGGTAACCTAACCAAAGCGTATATTTGTTTGCACCCCCCTGCTTGACTTGAACGATTCTCTGCCAAAAGCCAAGCGCAAACGCATCGAACGCAACGATTCGACCAAGTGGAGCGTTGACCTGTACGTAACCAACATGCTGAGCTGAAAGGATCACAACAATATGAGTGCTCACCCAATCTCGACCGGGGAAGAGCAACGCCACTTTGAGCGCCTGATCACGGATGTTTCCCTGCCGCTTATGAACTCCAGCGGGGCTCATCTGGATTCCAATGTTGAGACAGCGCTAAAGGCGATTTGCCATTCCCTTCACCTGGATCACAGTGCCCTCGCCCAATGGGAGAAGGCCAGTGAATCTTTCGTTGTCACTCACTCCTGGGCTGCGAATGGGAGTGTGCTGGGCCGGAGATTCTCTCAGGCCGAAGTTCCCTGGCTGGCGTATTCCATCCTGCGGGGGAAGTCCATTCAGTTTGGACGCGCCTCCAAATTCTCCAGCGAAGCAGCCAAAGATGTGGAAGCCGTTTGTGACCCCAACGTAGAATCCGCTCTCTTCTTACCGCTGAAATCTGACGATCAGGTGCTGGGCTTTGTGTGCTTTGCCTGCTCGCGTGTGGAACACGAGTGGCCCGAGAACATTGGAGAGCGCTTGCATGTGATTGCTGATGTCTTCGCCAGTCGACTGGCGCGCAATCGCACTGAAGATGAATTGGTGCAAAGCCAGCAACGCAGACTGTTGGAGGCGGATGAGCGCTTTCGTCTGGCGATCGAATCGATTCCAATGGCGGCCATTTTGTCCGATGAGAATGGGTCGATGATTCGAGTGAATTCGCGGACCTCACTGGCGTTTGGATATGCGCAGGAGGAGCTGCTGGGTCAGCCGGTGGAGATGCTGATTCCGGCTCGTTTCCGCGGCCAGCATGGTGAGAATCGGGCCGCGTTTGCTGCCCACCCGAGCATGCGATTCATGGGGACGGGTCAGGCACTCTTCGGCCTGCGCAAAGACGGGACCGAGTTTCAAGTGGATGTTGCGCTGTCGCCGATGCCATCTCAGGATGGAATGCTGGTGCTGAGCGCAATCACGGATGTGACCGATCGCAAAATTACCGAGCAAGCCCTGGTCGATTTGAACTCGCGCTTGCTGGCGGCGAACGAGCAGATCCGAACCATGAAGGAAGATCTGGAACGAGAGCATGTTTCGTACAAACACGAGGTCAAGCTCGAATCCAGCCACGACGAAATTGTGGGACGAAGCCAGGCACTGCTGCGCGTACTAGTGAGCGCAGAGCAGGTGGCCGCTACCGACTCGGCGGTGCTGCTGCTGGGGGAGACAGGGTCCGGCAAGGAGTTGATTGCGAGGGCCATCCACAAAAACAGCAAGCGCGGAACCCGGCCGATCGTGAACGTGAATTGCGCCGCGTTGCCGGCATCGCTGGTGGAAAATGAATTGTTCGGTCGCGAGCGCGGAGCGTACACGGGTGCGCTGACGCGGGAGATTGGGCGATTTGAGCTTGCGAACCACTCCACCATCTTTCTGGATGAGGTGGGAGAACTGCCGCTCGAACTGCAGGCAAAATTGTTGCGAGTGCTGCAGGAAGGCGAATTCGAGAGGCTGGGCAGCTCGAAAACGATCCATGTGGATGTACGCTTGATTGCCGCTACCAGCCGCGATCTGGAAGCGGCCGTGCGCGAAGGCAAATTCCGCGAAGATCTGTTTTATCGGCTGAATGTGTTTCCCATCCGAGTGCCTCCGTTGCGCGAACGCCGGGATGATATTCCCATGTTGACGTGGCATTTTCTGCAAATGCTGGGCGCACGCATGGGGCGCGATGTCAGCAGCGTGAGAGCCAGCACCATGAAGGCATTCCAGGCTTACGCGTGGCCGGGAAATGTGCGGGAACTGCGCAACGTGATTGAGAGAAGCCTGATCATTCACCAGGGACCGATCTTCGAAGCCGACTTGCCGGAGGGCGCAGGGGTTTCTTCCGTGGTGGGAACGAAGATCGAGGAAGTCGATCGCGATCACATTTTCCGCATTCTGGAGCGCACCGGCTGGCGTGTTCGTGGGCCTGGAGGCGCAGCCGAAGCACTGGGGCTGAAGCCGACTACGCTGGAAGCTCGCATGAAGAAACTCGGGATCGTCAGGAAGTAGCGATCCCACTTCCCTCATTCTTGATATGATCAGTGATGTCACGGGCGGGATCATTGCATTCCTGCGCGTAAAACTATCCTCCATCGCTGGAAAGCGACCTCCGGCATTTCGGAGGACCTCCAATGTATCGGGTGGGCGGCGGCTGCATGAATTGCCGGAGTGCGCTCGCAGCCCGCTGCAAGCGTCTGGTATCGAAAGACTTGTATCCATCGCTGAATTCCAGGCGATTCGGACATTGGCGTGCCTTCTTCATTGAGGCGCTGCGCCTGCAGCTGGCGCGCATACGGTGAAGGAGCGGGAATGCGAACCTTAAAAATCTGGACGACGTGTATCAGCCTTGTGTTCCTCTTCTCAGCGATTGCGCCCGCGTTGGCGCAGGACCCGGGCTGGCCTCGGCAATTCTCGCGGCCCGGCGGAGCGCTGACCGTCTACCAACCGCAGGTGGATGAATGGAGCAATTACACCGTGCTGAAGTGGCGGATGGCGTTTCAGTTGACACCCACGGGAGGCAAGCCGGTGGTGGGCGCATTGTCGGCAACGGCATCGACCCAGGCCAACACCGACACACACACGGTGTTCCTCTACAACATCACCATTGATCACACGTATTTTCCCGGGCAGAGTCCAGCGACGACGGCGCAGCTGGATCAGCTGGTTCGATCCTTCATGCCACCGACGCTGAATGTCTCCCTGGAGCGCATCGTGGCTTACATGCCCAAGCCGCAAGCGTTGCAGCCGGTGGCAATCAAAAATGATCCGCCGCAGATTTTCGTCAGCTACACGCCGGCGATTCTGCTGGGCGTCGACGGCGAGCCGGTGCTTGCGGATTTTCCGAAGACTACGGTGAAGTTTGTCGTCAACACGCAGTGGCCCTTGTTCCTTGAGCAATCGACGGCGCGATATTATCTGCTGGTCGACAAGATATGGTTGAGCGCGAGCGATCTGCACGGTCCTTGGACGCACGTGGTGTCGCTACCTTATGCGTTCAGCACTATGCCCTATTCCCCGGAATTTGCCGATGTCTGGAAACAGATTCCACCGCGCGCCGTCGCCAATCCAATCATTCCTGCAGTGTTCTACAGCACCGTACCTTCTGATGTGATCCTGTTCGACGGGCGGCCGAATTACACATCCATACCCGGAACGCAGTTGGTGTACGCCGACAACACGGACAGCGCGGTGTTCGTCTATAGCCCAACGCAGACGTATTACTACCTGACAGCGGGACGCTGGTTCAGCGCGCCGACTCTGAACGGACCGTGGACATTTGCAACGATGAGCCTGCCACCGGACTTCGCCAACATTCCTTTGTCGAGCCCGGCAAGCGCGATTCGTTCTTCTGTACCCGGAACCAGCGAGGCCAAGGACGCGGTCTTGATCGCTCAGATTCCAACAACGATGGTGATTAACCCGGCGACGGCAGCGGCGCAGGCCAAGGTGAGTTACACCGGCAATCCACAGTTCGCGCCTATTCAAGGCACGAGCATGCAGTACGCAACCAACACGGCGGACAAAGTGATCCAGGTGGGTGATGTTTTTTATTTGTGCCTGCAGGGAGTGTGGTTCATTTCCACAACGCCGAATGGTCCGTGGACTACGGCGAGCTCTGTTCCGCAAGTGATTTATTCCATCCCGCCCAGTTCGCCGGTCTACAACGTGACTTATGTGACCCAGGTGACGACGACGAACGGGTATGTCCAGTCCAGCTACACGGCGGGGTATATGGGCGCGTTTATTATGGGAGCGGCCGTGGGAGCGATTGTGGCCAGTGGCACTGGATATTACTATCCGCCCTATATCGGCTACCCGATCCATGGATATCCCATCTATCGGCCCTATCCGATGCCGTATGGCAGCACTTCGTACTATCGAACAGCGAACGGCGCGTATGGTGTGTCGCAGACTGCCTATGGACCGTATGGGTCGGCAACTCGCACCGCATCGTACAACCCCTATACGGGGACGTCGACGCGAACTGCATCGGCTTCCACTCCCTACGGAAAGCAGACCGTCGGCCAGGCGTATAACCCGTACACAGGAACCTACGGCGCGACTCACCAGGGATCCAGTCCGAACGCACAGTGGGGACAATCGTACGTTTCAAACGGAAACAAATCCGCCACCACGCAGCACTACACGAACGCGTATGGAACCACGGCTTCGGCCCAGGGATCGCAGGGTGGCAAGGCGTATGGTACGTCTACCGCGCAGGGAAATACCGCAGTAGGCAAGACTTCCAGCGGCGATATGTATGCGGGCCATGACGGCAACGTGTATAAGAACACCGGCTCTGGCTGGCAAAAGTCGGATGGCAACGGTGGCTGGAGCGACGTAAACACAGCCCAGGCGCAACAGAAGGCGCAACAGAACGCGCAGAGTTATCAGCAACAACATCCGAACAGCCAGGCCAACGCGCAGAGTTATCAGCAGCAACATCCAAACAGCCAGGCGAATGCGCAGAGCTATCAGCAGCAGCATCCGAACAGTCAGGCCAACGCGCAAAGCTATCAGCAACAGCATCCGAACGGCCAGGCCAACGCGCAACGGGCGCAGCAGAACGGCGGCCAATTTCAATCCGCGGGCGGCAATTCCATGCAAGGCCTGGATGCCGACCGTCAGAGCCGGATGACCGGTGCTGCACAAAGCCAGCACTGGGGAGGAGGAGGCGGCGGTTTCGGCGGAGGCGGACGCAGCTGGGGAGGCGGAGCTCGCAGATAGCGTCCGCTGTTGATCCGATATGCCGCGAAAAACCAGAATTGAGGATGCGATGGGAAATACCGGCTTGGATGCAGTCGGTGGGAGTTCATGGTGACGCGCTTTTACCGTCTGGCTGCGACGACGCTGTTCTTGTTGGGCGCGTGCGCTTGCGTCCGAGCTCAATCGCCGGAATTTGTGCCGGAGATCGATACGCACGTGACGCTGAACCATTACATGCGAACCTACCTGGTGACCAAAGACGATCGCGATGCGGGCGCGTCCAGCCAGTTCAGCGTGGGGCCGAGCCTGCAGTTTTATGTAAAGCCTCTGGTACGGATGAAGCGGATTACGTCGTTCGATCTGGATGATGCCAAGTCGCGGCCGCTGGTGGTGGAAGACGGGTATCGCTACCTGACTTCACCGGGTGAGCCGTCCACGCAGCGGATGCAGCCGATGGCGACCTCACACTTTCCTTTGAAGGCTGGATTTCTAGCCAGCGATCGGAACCGCGCGGATCTTGACTGGAAGAGCGGAGTGTTCACCTGGCGTTATCGCAACAAGCTGACGATTGAACGCACGGTGGAAATTGGCGGCTATCACTTCATTCCGTATGTCGCGGCCGAACCGTACTACACCAGCCAGTACAGCAAATGGAGCACGACCGATCTTTATGTCGGCGGCTTGTTTCCGGTAGGAAAGCACGTGCAATTCAACGGCTATTACGACCACGAAAACAATACCGGCAAGAGTCCGAACCAGCCCAAGAACTACATCGACGTTGCCATGCAACTCTATTTTTCGGCGAAGAAGAAATAGAGAAGGGAGCGATACGGCGTTTCCGCCACGACGCTCCCCCCTGAGAAACAATTTGCAAAAACAACTGGCTACGGGCGATTAGTCCGCGAGGGCTTTTCCGGTCGCTTTGCCGGCATCTTTCACGCCGACTGCGGTCTTCTCGCCACCTTTTTCGGTGTACTTGACCGTGACCTTGGCACCCTTCTTCGCGCCCATGTAGGTATCGACACTACCCTTGTCGATATCCTTGCCGGTGTCGACTGTTCCCTTGTCGATGTCTTTGCCGGTATCTTCAGTGCCCTTGGCAACGTCTTTGCCGGTATCTTCGGTGCCCTTGGCGATGCCTTTACCGGTGTCCTTGGTTCCCTTCACCACGGTTTTGTCGGTCCACTTGAAGGTGTGCTCGGTACCGTCGGCAGACTTGACGACGAAGGTTTTGGTTCCCCTGTCGACGCTTTTCACAACGCCACTGATACCATGCACCACATCTTGCGCGACCGCACTGTGCAATCCAATCGTGATGACAATCGCGATGAATCCCGCCAGCACTGCCCTGAGTTTGTTTTTATGAAGAGCCATCGTGAATCTCCTTTTGAGGGTTGGGGTGGATAGGTGCCTAGGCGGAGTGCCAACGAATCCACCGGCAGGTCAATTTCGCAAGTTCGCGTTTCGAAGGGTTGTGACCGGTATTGTAGGTCAACTGCGACCGACTAGAAAGAAAATTCCAACCCGGCGGTCGCGCCCTTCTGAGTCATATGGATCCCGATTCGGTCTGTCTGTGCGTTCACGATCAACCGCGATGCGAGCTGATAACCGGCCTTGAGGCTGACATGTTTGCCCACGGAATAGCCGACGCTATCCGCCAGTTGAAGATAGTTTCCATAGCCGAAGAAGTACATCCCATACACTTCTCCTTCAACGAACAGGCGAGGAGAATTCATGGGGTACACACGATACTGAGGTCCTGCGACCGGAATCGGCGCAATAAAGGATCCGCTGGCGGACTTGGCGGCGTAGTGAGTTCCATCGCCGGTCACCTGGGCATCCGCGCTGATCTTTGCCGAGGTATCAAACGTGTTGAAGTGAATGCCGATGCCGAGGTGTCCGCGCTTCCGCCGGATAATGTCGTATTGATAGCCCGGAGAAAAGAACAATGCGTCGAGTTCTCCATGGGTCTGCAGGCCGGCTTCGAAGGTCGTTCCCTGGAACGTTATGTCTCGTTGGAGAACGGTCTCATGCGAGGAATTGAATCGGCTGAAGTCGAGCAGGAAGTGATTTTTTCGTGTGAACTTCCAGTCCAGGCCAGAGCCAAACGTGGAGTAGGAGTTGAATCCAAGATCCTTCTGAAAATCGACCGGAACGGTGTCACCCTGTCCTTGAATGGTCCCGGATGGGGTGGAGTAGAACCATATGCCATCGAGTTTCAGTCTGTATTGATCGAAATCTTCGTGCTTCTGGGCGTGAATCGCCGGAGCGAAACCAAGAAGCAGAAACAGAACGGCTGGAATCGCCCTTCGGAGTGAGTTCGACAGGGAGCGACTACTTCCATGCAGCGGCATCTAGTGATCTCCTAAGCAGCGTTATTACAATGCACGCCGTGTGCCATATAGGGCCCGCGAATGCGGCGGCAAGTGGGTGAACGGGCAGCTACAAACGCGCCATGGAAGTCTGTTCTCCGTAAGGGGTTGAACCGGCAACCGCTTTGCATGTCTGACTGGGGAATGGAGTTGCTTTTCGTTGCCGCAAATCGGGCCTGGAGCACGTTCTACCTTGTCGCATGGGCTCCATTGAATGTCGGCTCTGCCTCCGACATTTCGGAGGCCCCCCGAAATGACGGAGCAAGGCGCACGGAGAACGGCCGGCTCAGGGCACCGCTGAGTGGCTGCAAATGCAGTGAATCGCTAGAACTTCAGCGGCGGCGGCCCGGAGTTGGCTTTTGGCCTGTAGGTTGCAACTTGACCCAGACGCGAGCGCCTCACAAGTTCCTTCAAGGATGGCGGGAACCCGGGAATGATTCCGCCAGGAGCAAAGTTGAAGGCGTTCTTTTGGAGACGCAGCAGAGAACTCGACGCGGGACAGCATATTTCCATGAACGTGGATGCTTTGCGGGACTGCACAACACGAAAGACTAAAGGAGCACTAACCCAATGAAGTGGATGAGATGGATGTTTCCCGCGGCAGCCGTGGCTGCCATGTCGCTAGCCCCTAACGTTTTCGCCCAAGCGGCGGCCGCACCGCCGGCATCAGCTGCCGCGCAGCCGACCACGGATGCGCAGAACACGAACATTCAGGCTTATGTCGAGTTGCTGCGCTCCAACGTGCAGACGGCAAAGACGGAAGTGCTGACTGAGACCATGCAGCTGAACGATGCACAATCCACGAAATTCTGGCCGATCTATCGCGAGTACAACGTGAAGCTGCAGGCACTGAATGATAAGAAGCTTGCGGGAATCAAGCAATATGCGAAGGAATATGACACCATCACCGATGCGCAGGCAGATCAACTGGCGAAACTTGTGCTCGATTTGGAGAATGAGCGCAATGCGCTCAAGAAGGAGTACTACGAGAAGTTTCGCGCCGCGCTTGGGGGCATTATTGCCGCGCGCTGGTTGCAGGTGGAAAACCAACTGCTGATGGTCATCGATCTTCAGATCGCATCTTCGTTGCCGGTTGTAAGTAGTCCGGCGAGCAACTAAATCCGCGAGAGGAGAAGGGCTGATGAAAAAGGGCGTGTTTCTAGCGTTGTGTACCGCATTGATTGTTCTGGCGAGCGCCAAGGCTGACACCCTGAGGCTACGCTCCGGCGTGGTGGTGCAGGGCACGTTTCTAGGCGCAGATACGCGCCAGATGACGTTTGTCACCACCAGCGGGCAAACCCGGACATACTTGTTGAGCGACGTGCATGAAATCATTTTCACGCCGCCCCCTCCTCCTCCGCCTCCGCCACCACCTCTTCCACCACCGCAGGCGGCAGGTCCTCGTCCTGCCAATGTGACGGTTCTGGCGGGAACGCTGATTCCGGTGCGGCTGGTGGACGGGCTGAGTACAAGTTCGAGCCATACCGGCGATCGATTCACCGCAATTCTTGATTCGAACCTGGTCGCGAATGGAGTGGTCGTGGCATATCGGGGAGCGACGCTGCACGGGGTCGTGACCAAGGCAGAACATGCGCGTCGATTGACGGGCAGGTCGGAGCTGCAGATTGCACTGACGGACATCGTGATCAATGGAGCTGCGCAACAGATCAGCACCAGCGGCTTCCAGCAGAAGGGTTCGAGCGAGGGAGCCAATACCGCCAAAAAGACGGCGGCCGGCGCTGGACTGGGAGCAGCGATTGGAGCCATCGGCGGCAACGCTGGACGGGGAGCGGCGATCGGCGCGGTTTCTGGACTGGGCGTATCCATGATCAAAAAGGGAGAAGCGATCACGCTTCCGGCGCAAACATTGCTGGAATTCAGCCTCGCTCAACCTACGATTCTGCCGGTGCAGCACTGAGATAGCGGAGGCGATTGTTGATTGACAAAAAGCAATAACAATCGCGTTGTTCGATGTAAACCGAATTGATTGCGGCGGGGGTTGAAATGTTTCTTCAACTCTTGCCGCGAATCGATCGGAGGACGGACACGGAGGAAGGTATGAAGTCATTCAGAACGAAGGGCATTCTTCAACTGGCGGCGCTGGTGGGAGTTCTGGTTTTTCTTTGCGGCTCAACTCGGGCGCAGAGCGTGAACTATAACTTTGCACCCGGCACCGACTTCAGCAAATATCACACCTACAAATGGGTCACGATCCCGGGCGCTCAATACCCCGACCAGATTGTCGATGAGCAGATCAAGCAGGCAATCGATCAACAACTGGCGGCCAAAGGATATGTGAAAACCGACAGCGACACCGCCGATATGGATGTGGCCTACCAAACCTCCATTACTGAGCAGAGGCAATGGAATGCCTATGGCACCGGTGGTGGATGGCGCATGGGCGGGGGGATGGCGACGGCCACCAGCAGCACCATTCAGACTGGAACACTGGCCGTGGATTTCTACGATCCAGCACAGAAGCAATTAATTTGGCGTGGCTCAGCCACCAAAACGTTGAATCCGCCAAAAGATCCAAACAAGCGGCAAAAGAACCTGGATAAGGCTGTCGCGAAGCTATTGAAGAATTTTCCGCCACCGCCAGCGAAGTAGAAATTCTGACATCATCGGCGCCGAGCCAGCCTGAATGGAGCGGCGCCGCAATTTTAATCCTCGGAAAAATGGAAGCGCTTTCGGCGGCGATTCTGAAACACGAAGTGAACGCAGTTCAGTGTGGTTGATTTGGAACTCTGTGGAAGATAGTCACAGAGGACTGCAATCGAACGCACCTGGGCTCCAACCAGGTCGGCGAGCCAAGACAATTCGTCGCGCATCGCAAGGAGAAGGTCAATGCAACGAATCACGATTCAGAAGTATGCTGCGCTATCCATCCTGACTGTGAGCCTGGCGGCATTGACTCCGCGCGCGAACTCGCAATCTCCAAATCCCCAATTACAAGAGAAGGTCGCCGCTCTGAAGCAGGCTCTGGGGCAGAACAAGCAAGCTCTGAGTCAGTACACCTGGGTTGAAACCCAGCAGATGATTCTGAAAGGCGACGTAAAGTCGACGCAATTGTTTCAGTGCCAGTACGGGCCGGACGGCAAGGTGCAGAAGTCCCCGATAGGTCCTCCGCAGCCGCCGCCAGAGCAGAAGCGCGGCATGAGAGGCAAAGTTATCGAGAAGAAGAAGGGCGAGATGAAGGACTACATGGAGCAGGTTGCCACGCTGATCAAGTTCTACGTGCCGCCGACCCGAGCCCAGATACAAAACTCATTCCAAGCCGGCAAGGCCTCCATCCAGCCGCAGGGCGGACTTGTGACCCTGGTATTCCGCGACTACGCGGTGCCGGGTGACTCCATGTCGGTGACGATTGACGGCGCTTCGAATAAGATTCGCTCCTTCGTCGTCAACACCTACTTGAACGATCCGTCGCAGGTGGTCACGTTGAATGCTGTCTTCCAAAGCCTGCCGGACGGAACCAACTACGTTGCACAAACAGTACTCGACGCAACCGCGAAGCAGATTCAAATCCGGACTACGAGCGCGAATTTCAACAAAATGTAGCTGACCTGGATTGAAACGAATGACAACTTCGGCAAACCGCGGCGAGACCTGCTTCGATGCGGGTCTCCCGGTGCCGAATTCAAGCGAGCCTCTGATACCACGCCTCGGTAATCCTTTTCATAAAGAAGGCAGAAAGTACTCCATGAAGCGGCAACTCTATCTTGGCGTCGCATTTTTTATTCTGCTGCTGGCACCTGCCACGTTAATTGCACAACAAGATAAAACGGCGAGCGATACTGCGGTGGCTCCGGAAGGAACACAGGTTGCGACGGAGCAAACGCCGGCCGCGTCGGCCAACACGAATTCGTTGCAGAAAGCAACGCAGAATCCTGTTTCCAGCCTGATCAGCGTACCGATCCAGAACAACAGCAATTTTGGCATTCAGCCTGGTGACAGAACGCAGGATGTTTTGAATATTCAGCCCGTCGTTCCGCTTAGCGCTTCGACAAACTGGAACCTGGTGATTCGCTGGATCATGCCCATCGTTTACCAGCCACTGCCCAATCAATCTTCGCCCACGCAGACGGGCGTGTATGGATTCGGCGACATGCAGCCGACATTTTTTCTGGTGCCGAAGAAGACTACGAAATTGATCTGGGGCGTCGGGCCGATTGTGCAAATACCGACGGCGACCAGCGACTACCTGGGACAAGGCAAGCTTGGGCTGGGGCCGTCGGTCGTCTTGTTGACGCAGCCTGGTCCCTGGACGATCGGCGTGCTGACGAACAATGTGTGGTCGGTCGCGGGTTCCGGCGGAAGGCCGGCAGTGAATCAATTCCTGATGCAGTACTTCATCAACTACAACCTGAAAAAGGGCTGGTATGTGAGCATTGCCCCGATCATGACTGCGAACTGGGAATCCACCAACGGCAATCGATGGACTGTGCCATTCGGCGGCGGCGTTGGCAGAATCATGAAACTCGGATTCCAACCGGTGAATCTGAGTGCGTCGTTCTACGGCAACGCCGTCTATCCTACCGGGACTTCATCGTGGAACATGCGGCTGCAGATTGCTCTGCTATTTCCCAAGCTGACCAAGCAACAACAGATGATGCTGATGGAGCAGAAATTGAAGCAGTTGAAAGCGGAGCCAGCGCAGCAGTAGAAGTTCGCAATGAGATTGGGAAGTGGGGGGCAGCAGGAGCATGGTTTCTAGCCGAATCACAGGATGGGGAACGCCGGCGGTAAGGATTGCGCTGGGGATAAGTCTCGTTGCATTGGTCGCAACCGCAAACTTGAGCGCCGCAGCGGTCGTGACGTCGACGAACTCCCAGTCTCAATCGGCGAAGACTGCGTCGGCCGAGAAAAGTTCGACTCACACCACGGGCCGCGGATTGCCGCTGACCTTTGCCCGCGAGACCGGTGACTTGAACTCGATGGTGAAGCGCCGGAGAATTCGCGCGATCGTTTTCTACAGCCGGACAGGATTTTTTTATGTAAACGGCAGGCCGCAGGGAATCAACTACGAGGCGCTGCGCGCTTTCGAAGAGTTTGTGAATCAGAAACTGCACACCGGCAAGCAGCACGTGCAAGTGACCTTTATTCCACTGCGACCCGACCAGGCGGAAGCTGCCTTGACGCAAGGGGTCGGCGATCTGATTGCATACGGCGTGGTGGTTACGCCGGAACGCGAGAAAAAGGTCGCCTTTTCGATTCCAATCGCGACCAACATCAAGCAGATTGTCGTTACTGGAAAAGGTTTCGGCCCGGCAACCTCGCTTGCGGATCTGAGCGGAAAAAAAATCTACGTGAATCCGATATCCACGTATTATGACAACCTTCAAAAAGTGAATGTCACACTGCGCCAGCAGGGCAAGCCGCCGATCTTGATCGAGAAGGCAGACACAAATCTTGGCGACGAAGATCTGATGGAGATGGTCAACGCGGGCATCATTCCCGCCACCGTCACCATCACCGAACGCGCCACCGTTTGGGCGAGTGTGCTGCCAAACATTACAGCTCATCCGGACCTGGTAATCGCCAGCCAGCAGGACCTGGCGTGGGCGATGCGGAAAAACAATCCTGAGCTGAAAGCGATTGTGGATGAGTTTGCCGAGACGCACCGCATGGGAACGTCCTTCGGCAATACGTTGCTGCGCCGATATCTGCAGAACACCAAGTGGATTAAGAATCCGACCACCGCAGCCGAGATCAAAAAGTTCAACGAGAATATTGCGTTCTTCAAGAAATATTCGGCGGAATACAGCATGGACTACTTGCTGGTCGTCGCCCAGGGGTACCAGGAGTCGATGCTGAATCAGTCTGCAAGAAATGGTGGTGCGGTGGGCATTATGCAGGTGAAGCCGGCGCTGGCAGCGGCCCCGCCGATCAGCGTCCATAACGTGACGACAGCGCAAAACAATATTGAGGCAGGCGTAAAGATGCTGCACAGCATCGAGGAGAAATATTTCAGCGATCCGAAGATCGATCCGATGAATCGCCTACTGTTAACCTTCGCCGCCTACAATGCGGGCCCCACGCGCATCGCTGCACTTCGCCGGAAAGCCGCGGCGCAGGGACTCGATCCTAACGTATGGTTCGGAAATGTTGAATTGGTGGTTGCGCAAAGCGTGGGACAGATTACGGTGCAGTACGTGAGCAATATCTACAAGTATTACGTCGCCTACAAACTTGTTGTGCAACAAGGCGGAACTCTGCAATAGCCGCCGTGCGTTGCTCTCTCCGGTTACGGTATCCATCGGCGACGCGAGCGCAAGCATAAAGGATCGACGACTCATTGTGAGGATGTCCATGGAATCAGAAGCAGAGAAGGAACTCGGTATCAGCTCCGTGGCTGACGTTTCTCATGCGGCGGCTCATACGAAATTCTCGCTGGTGCGCGGGGGCCCGTTTTATAACTTGCTGAAGGCCGCCCGGCTGGTACATCCGCAGAAGTGGAACCTTGGACGCCGCATTACTGCTCTGCTTGCGATCACGTGGGTACCTCTTGTGATCATCACGGCGATTTCAAATCGCGCCGGGTTGCATTCGCTGTTATTCGATCCGCGTGTGTACGCGCGACTCTTCGTTGCCATCCCGGCGCTCATCATGGGCGAGCTGATGATGGATGGGTATTTTGGTGCCGTCCTGAGGCATATCCGCGAAGCAAATCTGCTCGACGCTGCCGATGAAACTTACATGAATCGTGTGCTGGCGCAGATGAAGCGTCTGCGCGATGCCTATTTGCCAGAACTGATCATTCTGCTGCTGGCCGTTGTCAGCATCGTGACCAACATGTCGAACCACGGCGTACTGGATACGACTCCGTGGCTTGGCCGACGAATTGGAGACAGCTTCCATTTCACCGCGGCGGCATGGTATGGGGTTTTCACCGGCGCGCCGCTATGGAATTTTTTGCTGGGCCTGGCGCTTTGGAGATGGCTGATGTGGGCGTTTTACGCGTTCAAGCTTTCGGGACGTCGGCTCAAACTTGTCGCCTCTCATCCCGATAAGCGAGGAGGACTCAGCTTCCTGGGGCTGATGGTGATGGCATTCGCACCCACCGCGTTCGCCGCCAGCAGTGTGATTGCGTCCAATTGGCGCAATGAAATTCTGCATCATGGAGCTCACCTGATCGACTTTAAATTTGCCGCCATTGTTCTGGTGCTGATCATCGCGCTGCTGGCGATCGGGCCACTGCTGTTCTTCGTGCCGCGACTGGCGGCTCTTCGGCAAAAAGGAATTCTGGAATACGGCGTCCTGGGGCAATTGCACAGCAGTGAATATCACGAGAAATGGATTCACCATCGCTCTGGACATGAAGCGGATTTTCTTGTGGCTCCTGAAAGCAATACGCTCACCGGCTTCGGCACCAGCTACGAGAAGATCGGGCAGCTGAATCCCTTTCCTATCGACATGGGATCGCTCTATGGGCTGGCTGCGGCGGTTGCGATTCCGGGGCTGGTGGTGGTGCTAGCGCAGATTCCCTTCGCGGTCGTGCTGGATGAATTGCTGAAGGCTGTGCACTAATCTCTATCGGGGATGGCCCAGCCAGGAGTACTGCCATGCCACGGAAACATTCTGGTAGGCGCCGCCAAACTGGCTGTAGTCCGCATTGTTGTATCCGAACTTCAATGACCCGTGTCTCGTGATGGGTATCGAGGCGGTCGCGCCAAGATGCGAGCCCAGCTGCCGGGTCGCCGTGTTCTCCACGCCATTGATGGTGGTCACGCCACCAACCCAGAAATTTCCGTCCAGAGAGACCCAGAGGCGCGGTTTGACGTCGTAGCTTAAGTGACCTTCGAAGGAAGCGATCGGCTTTTGTGATTCCGGGGCAGGAGCGGGGCTTGAAAAATATTCAGGATTGGTGGTGAAGAACCATGCGCCGGCATATCCGTCGATCAGCCAGTGGCCCCAGCGCTCGGAGTAGCCAAACTCCGGCTTGAAACCCCAGCGGTTCGCGCCCCAGTTCACCAGCTTGTTGGGGTCGTATTGGCCGGTCGGAGCGGAGACGCGCAGGCTGACTCCTAACAGTGTTTTCTGTTTCCATTTCATCATCTGCCGAGGCGTCATGGCCGGGCCGCCTTTCAGGTTTACCGACAGCCGGCCGGTGAGATCCAGGAGACCGGAGCGGTACACCTGTTCGTGTTTGCCTGCCAGGTCACCCTGAAAGGTTCCGATTCCGTAGGGCAAAGAGAGGTTTGCATTGGCGGAGCGTCCGAAAAAGTTGAAGCCGTGGTAGTACGTGGCGATTTGAACGTTGTACGTTCCGGTCGCACCGGAAATGGGTGCTGCGCCGTTAAACAGGATACTGCCATTGAAATATGCGTAGGAGAGGATGATCGCGTTGGAGCGCAACGGCGTGATGACATACGCCCGCGGGGCAAGGTCTTGTGCCTGAGCAGCGTGCAGCGCGCATATCGCAATTGCCGTCCAGAATGTGAGTTTCACCACCCACCGCATAACATCCCCACCCCAGACCCCACGTATGCCGTAGTCACGCAGCCGCTGTACTGCTCGAAGCGTACATCAGACCTTCCTTGTACCGTAGCAAGCCGACAGCCACATACATTTGGGGTTAGGATCAGGGCTCGCGAGAGTCACCGCGACATCGTCAAGTGTTGGGAAATTCATGCAGGCCTTGCATCGGTCGCGGCCACTTGATGGTAGGAACGATGGGTCTGGGCATGAAGTCGCAGGAAACAGCCGTGACCCCTCCCACGATATTTCGGAGCCTCTCCGATATGTAGTGGGTTTCATCGCCGATGAACGGCGGCAAAATCGTGCCTAAGCTGTGCCTTGTCAGCGGAATGGAGCTGAATGGAGCGACGCCTGATTGGCGCATGGCGTGCATTCAACACTCTGAGATCAACCCTGATCACTACACGGTGCGGACAACATTTCTGGGCTGAATGACACGTCGCCAACTCGGCGAATTTTGGAGAGACAACAAATGACCCAGCTTTCAAACAATACCGCTGCCTTGACGGAAGACCAGGCGCGCGCCATTGCCGTGGACGCCTACATCTATTTTTATCCGCTCATCACCATGGACATTACCCGGAAACAGTCCACGAACATCGAGGCCGGCAAGGAATTTGGCAAAGGCCCGATGAATATGTTCATCAATGTCCCGGCGTATCCGCCTGCGGATTTCAAAGGTGTCGTTCGCTCGAATTTCGATACGCTGTATTCCGTTGCGTGGCTCGACCTGACGCAGGAGCCGATGATTGTCTCCGCCCCAGACACGGATGGCCGGTATTACCTGCTGCCGATGCTCGATATGTGGACGGACGTCTTTGCTTCGCCGGGTTGGCGTACCACCGGCACCAAAGCTGCGGATTATCTGGTGACGCCGCCGGGTTGGAGCGGAAAGGTTCCGGACGGACTCACGCAGATTCCCGCGCCGACGCCGTATGTATGGATCATCGGCAGAACCAAGACAGATGGACCGCCCGACTATGCTGCTGTGAACAAAATTCAGGCGGGGTATAAGGTGACGGCGTTATCGCTTTGGGGTAAGCCGTCGAAAGCGGCGCCAGTCAAGATTGATTCGACGGTCGATATGAAGACGCCGCCGATGGTGCAGGTGAACACCATGGCTGCGGGGCAATACTTCGCATACGCGGCAGATCTGCTCAAGCTGCATCCGGCTCACATCACGGATCAGCCGATTCTGGCTCAGATGCGGCGCATCGGGATTGAACCTGGGTCCAGCTTCGATCTTTCGAAACTCGACGCCGCAGTGCAGAAAGGTTTACAGGCCGCGCCAGCGGAAGCGCAGCAGTTGATGAAGTGGAAGGTCCCGACCGTTGCCCGGGTCGCCAACTACTGGTCGATGAACACCGACACGATGGGTGTCTACGGCAACTACTACCTGAAGCGCGCCATCGTGACTCAACTTGGCCTGGGAGCCAATCTTCCAGAGGATGCCATTTATCCGTTGAATCTGGCGGACGCGGCGGGCAAGCCGCTGAACGGAGCGAATCGCTACACGATTCATTTTGACAAGGGCGCGACACCTCCAGTGGATGCGTTCTGGTCGATCACGCTCTACGATGCGGACGGATTCCAGGTGGACAATGTTCTGCACCGTTTCGCAGTGAGCAGCTGGATGCCATTCGCATTCAATGCGGATGGCTCGCTCGACCTGTACTTTCAAAACGACAGTCCCGGTAAGGATAAAGAAAACAACTGGCTGCCCGCGCCGAAAGGGTCATTCAACCTGACCATGCGACTCTACTCACCGCAGTCCGCCGCGCTCACCGGCAAGTGGAATCCAGCGGCGGTGAAGCAGGCATGACCGACAAAATCCGTGAGAGTTTCACCGGTTCATGAAAAGGAGATCGAAATGGCTTCGCAAGACAGTACTTCACGCACCGTGCTACCTATCCCAGATCAACCGCGCAACGGCTTAGTCACCTACGACGCCAAGGATCCGAGAATACGAAGTACCCGCCCATCACCCAGTTGCGGCCGCCCGCAGGCGCGCCGAATGTCCTGTTCATCCTGATTGATGATGCCGGTTTTGGCTCATCGAGCGCTTTCGGCGGCCCATGTCAGCACGCCGAACATCGAGCACTGGCCGCCGAAGGGCTTGAAATACAACCGCTTCCATACCACCGCGCTCTGCTCGCCGACGCGGCAGGCACTCCTGACCGGACGCAACCACCACACGGTTGGGATGGGCGGCATCACGGAAATCGCGACCTCTCGCCCGGGATATAACTCAATCCTGCCGAACACCTGTCGCCCCATTGCCCCGACATTGAAGCTGCAATGGCTATTCGACGGCGCAATTCGGCAAGTGCCATGAAGTGCCGGTCTGGGAAACGAGTCCCGCGGGCCCGTTCGATCGCGTGGCCGACGGGGGTGGCGGATTCGAATATTTTACGGATTCATCGGCGGCGAGGCGAACCAATGGTATCCCTCGCTGTACGAAGGCACCACGCCCGTCGAACCAAGAAGACGCCGGAAGAGGGCTATCACCTGATGGAAGACCTGACGAATAAGGCGATCAACTGGATCGGCCAACAAAAAGCGCTGACTCCCGACAAGCCTTTCTTCGTCTACTTCGCGCCCGGCGCGACCCATGCTCCGCATCATGTTCCGAAGGAGTGGGCGGACAAGTACAAGGGCAAGTTCGACCAGGGCTGGGACAAGTTGCGCGAGGAGACGTTTGCCCGGCAGAAGAAGCTCGGTGTCATTCCGCCGGATTGCGAGCTCACGCGCGGCACCAAAGAGATTCCGGCCTGGGACGAGATGTCTGCCGAGATGAAGCCCGTACTGCCCGCGAGATGGAAGTCTACGCCGGTTTCATGGAGTACACCGACCACCATGTCGGCCGGTTGATGGATTCGCTGAAGAGCTCGGCATTATGGACGACACGCTCGATCTTACTACATCATCGGCGACAACGGCGCCTCCGCGGAAGGCACACTGCACGGCACGTTCAACGAGATGATTCCGTTCAACGGCGTGCCGCACTGGAAACTCCCGAGTTCCTGACGGCAAGATGGACAAGCTGGGCGGCACCGAGTCGTACAACCACTACGCGGTGGGATGGGCGCACGCCCTGGACACACCGTATCAATGGACCAAGCAGGTGGCCTCGCACTGGGGCGGCACGCGCAACGGGACGATCGTTCATTGGCCAAAGGGATCAAGGCAAAGGCGAAATTCGCCCACAGTTCCATCACGTGATCGACGTCGCTCCGACCATTCTTGAAGCTGGCCGGAGTTGCCGCAGCCCAGTTTGTCAACGGAGTCCAGCAGCATCCGATCGAAGGCGTCAGCATGGCGTATTCGTTCAACGACGCCAAAGCGGCCGAGCAGCACGAGACGCAATACTTCGAAATGTTCGGCAACCGCGGCATCTACCACAAGGGCTGGACCGCGGTCACGCGGCATCAACACACCATGGCTGATCATGGGCGAGAAGGTCCCAGCATTCGACGACGATGTTGGGAACTGTACGACACCAACAAAGACTGGAGCCAGGCAAACGACCTCGCCGCAAGAGATACCAGAAAAACTGCACGAGCTACAGCGGCTATGGCTCGATCGAGGCGACGCGAATACAACGTGTCTGCCGCTTGACGATCGCCTCGCCGAACGACTCAACTCCGATACTGGCGGGACGGCCGCGTACTGATCAAGGGCAACTCGCCAGTTACTATTCGGCAGCATGGGGCGCCTGAGCGAAAACTCTGTCGTCAATATCAAGAACAAGTCGCATTCGGTGACCGCTGAGATTGTTGTGCCCGCAAGCGGGGCTGAGGGCGTGATTGTCGCGCAGGGCGGCAATCATGGGCGGCTGGAGTCTGTATGCCAAGGGCGGCAAGCTGAAATACTGCTACAACTCTGTCGGCGTCCAGCCAGTTCTACACCGAATCTGCCGACCTGCTGCCTTCGGGTCACACCAGGTGCGAATGGAGTTCGCGTACGACGGCGGTGGTCTTGGCAAAGGCGGCGACAGCCACTCTGTACGTCGACGGAAAGAAGGTCGGCGAAGGCAACGTCGCAGCCACGAGGCCTATGGTCTTCTCTGCCGATGATGGCTGCGATGTGGGGTGGACACCGGAGCTCCGGTCTCGCCGGACTACGGTTCGCGCGGGAATGAGTTCACGGAGCCAGGTGAAAGGCGTTCAGCTTGCTATTGCCGAGGACGCCGTGAGTCTCGATCACCTGGTCTCACCCGAAGGACGCCATGCGATCGCCATGGCGCGGCAGTAGCTTTAATTTAGGCGGCCGGCGGTCTGAAGAGGATTGCCGGCTGTTACAGCGAGAGATTCGATTGATCGAAGACGCACAAGAGATTTGGAGATCGGCCCACGTGCCAACCAGCTCGGAGCCAATACGACAGCGTCTGACCAGGAAGCTGAAAGCTGCCGCCAGTCAATTGTGGAAGCAATTTCGCACGCTGCGGCGCGCCCTGGTTCATCCCGGCGTGCCCTGGTATGCGAAGGCTGTTTGTGGATGCGCGGTGGCCTATGTTGCGAGCCCGATCCAACTGATTCCGAATTTCATTCCGGTGATCGGCCAGCTGGATGACGTACTGGTGCTTGGGCTGAGTTTGCGCTTCCTGAAGCGATGCTGCCCTGCTGCTGTTTTGCAGGATTGCCAGAAAGATGTCGCACGACCGGAGGCGCCCGAGAAAGCACCCGGCGATCCCGAGGCGCGGTCGAACGACTCTCATGCGGAGTCTTCGGCGCCCGGCGCGTCCGGATAATTCCGCGGTCAAAGCGCCGTCGACTGGCGTCTCGATCCGCGGCCTAGGAACCTCCATTCATGGGCCGATTCGCGGCTCCAACATGTTGGGTTTCCCCCAAAATACAAGGCGACTTCAAGGGCTTCGAGGTCCATTTGTTGACCAATCAAGCCTCGCAAACTGAACTACTTACCAGCGTACATCTGGGATTTCTGATTTGGCGCGCGGCTTGCACCTTGGGTCTAAGCCAATCGCTTTCTTCGCCAGGAAAGGGCCTTCATGCCGCAGGTATCAGAGTTCATCCGTCCAGCTAATTCTCCTCCGCGATTTCACCTGCTGGCGAAACCGAGCGGCTCGACCTGCAACATCGATTGCAAGTACTGTTTCTTTCTTTCGAAGGAAGCGCTGTATCCGAACGACAAGCAGCGGATGTCGCAGGAAACTCTCGAAACCTATATCCGGCAGCTGCTGGAGTCGCATCGCGCTCCTGAAGTCACGGTTGCCTGGCAGGGCGGCGAGCCGACGCTGATGAAGCTGGAATTCTTCCGCCACTCCGTCGAGTTGGTGGAGAAGTATCGCAGGCCCGGGCAGGTTGTGCAGCAGACGTTTCAGACCAACGGAATTCTGCTGGACGATGAATGGTGCGCTTTTTTCAAGGAACACAATTTTCTGGTTGGGCTCAGCGTCGATGGGCCTCGCGAAATCCATAATGCGAATCGCGTGGATCGCGGCGGACAAGGGACGTTCGACAAGGTGATGAAGGGTTGGCGCAAACTTCGCCAGCATAATGTCGACTTCAACATTCTGTGCACCGTGAATTCCGCGAACGAACATCACGGCCGCGCGGTGTATCGCTTCTTTCGCGACGAACTGGGCGCACAGTGGGTGCAGTTTATTCCCATCATCGAACGCGCCACGGCGGATACGATCCAGATCGCGAACATGGGATGGAGCGAACGGCCGGGCGAGAAGCGCCTGCTGTATACGCAGTCGGGTGACATGGTGACGGATCGCTCGGTGGGCGGCAAGCAATACGGCCAGTTCATGATCGACATTTTCGAGGAGTGGGTGCGGCACGACATTGGCAAAGTGTATGTGCAATTGTTCGACGTGACCCTGGAAGCCTATTTTGGCCGCCACCTGCTGTGCATCCACGCACCGACGTGTGGTTATGGGCCGGCGCTGGAACATAACGGCGATCTCTACTCCTGCGATCACTTCGTCGAGCCACGATTTCGCCTGGGCAATATTCACGAGACGCACATGCTCAACCTGGTGTCTTCTGCCGTGCAACGCAAGTTCGGCGATGACAAGCGAGATACTCTGACGGCGCAGTGTAAGAGCTGCGAGGTGCGGCCACTCTGCAATGGCGGATGTCCGAAGGATCGCTTTACCTTGTCGCGCGATGGGGAGCCGGGTCAGAACTATCTATGCGCAGGTCTCGAACTATTTTTCAAACACACGATGCCGGCGATGCGGACGATGGCGCAATTGCTGCAACAGCGGCAGGCGCCCTCCGACATTATGGAAATCACCGCGGAGAGCGACAAGCTGGCGCGTCATCAACCTTGTCCATGCGGTAGCGGCCGCAAACTTCGCCAGTGCCATGGGAATGCGTCACCGGATTTTCCGTTCAGCCATGTGAGCCTCGTCGAGGATGAGGGCGCGGGGACGGAGGGCGCTGCGATGATGGGCGCGACTCGATTCCCCACGGTGTCGACTGTCGGTAACGGAGGCGCGGCGTGAAATTTCAAGTTGTGCACATCGGTTTTCAAGCATGCAGGAGAGGCTGAATGCCGGAGAGTTTCAGAGTCCAAACACGGTGGGATCGCATTCGAAGTTTTCGAGGCGGGTAGCTCGAAGATGGCGCGAATCCAGAGTGTGGTTTGACATGCAAGCAGAATTTTTCAGCTTCGGTTTCCGATTCGTGGACTGAGGCCGCAACCGCAGCAGGAAATTCAACTCAATCAGAAAGGTACTTATTATGGCTACAACCGCTGCAAAAAAACCGAATATCCTCATCCTCTGGGGCGATGACATCGGCATCTGGAACATCAGCCACTTCAGTCGCGGCCAATGGGTTACAGAACGCCCAACATCGACCGTGTCGCAGATGAGGGTGTCACCTTCACCGACTACTACGGCCAGCAGAGCTGTACCGCTGGACGCGCTGCCTTTATCACCGGCCAAAACCCACTCCGCACCGGACTGACCAAAGTTGGCATGCCCGGCGCCGATCTGGGATTGCAACCGGAAGATCCAACCATCGCTGAGATGCTGAAGCCTCTTGGTTATGCCACCGGACAGTTCGGCAAGAACCATCTTGGCGACAAGAATGAGTTCCTGCCAACCTTGCACGGATTTGATGAGTTCTTTGGCAATCTCTATCACTTGAACGCTGAAGAAGAGCCGGAGTTGCCCGACTATCCCAAGGATCCGAAATTCAAAGCAATGTTCGGACCCCGCGGCGTATTCATTGCGAGGCGCTGACCAGTGAGCAATCCAGAACCGGACGATCCGCGCTTCGGCACAATTGGTAAAGCAGACGATTAAGGACACCGGGCCGCTGACCAAGAAGCGCATGGAGACCATTGACGAGGAAATCACGGCAGCCGCGCTGGGCTGGATGGAAAAGCAGGCGAAAGCAGATCAGCCGTTTTTCCTGTGGTACAACTCGACAGCCATGCACTTCCGCACCCATCTGGCCGACAAAAATCGCGGCAAGAGCGGACAGGATGACTATAGCGATCGCATGGTCGTCCACGATGAACAAATCGGCATGATGCTGGACAAGCTGGATGAGCTGGGCATCGCCGATAACACCATCGTGATGTATTCCACCGATAACGGCCCGGAGAACGATACCTGGCCCGACGGCGCGAATACACCGTATCCGTGCCCAAAAAGACACGAACTATGAGGGTGCATGGCGCGTTCCCGCGTTCCTTCGCTGGCCCGGCAAAATCAAGGCTGGCTCGGTGCTGAACGGCATCGTGTGCCACCAGGACATGTTGCCGACTTTGCTGGCTCTCGCGGGCGATCCGGACGTCAGCCAGAAGCTGCTGACGGTTACACGGTGGGCGGCAAAACGTTCAAGGTGCACATCGACGGGCTCAACCAGCTCGCCTACATCACCGGCGAAGCGAAGGAGAGCCCGAGGGATTACTTCTTCTATGTCAGCGATGACGGCGGCGTGATGGCCATCCGAGTCGGCGACTACAAGATGACATTTGAACAGCAGCGCGCCACCACGATGCGAGCCTGGGCAGAACCGTTCGTGAAGCTGCGGCTTCCATACATCTCCAACCTGCGTCGCGATCCGTTTGAGCGCGCCGAATTTAACTCCAATACGTATCTCGATTGGATGGTCAATCACGTTCCGCAGCTGTATTTGGCACAGGCGGTGACCGCAGCGCCAGATTCAGAACTACATCAAGTACCCACCGCGGCAGAAGGCGGCCTCATTCAACCTCGATTCCGTAATGGCGTCGTTGGGGCCGGCACAAGCCGCATACAAAGCGCAGGAAGCGGCGGCAGAGAAAGCGGCCGCAGCCAAGAAGCCGGTGCCTGTGGGCGCGAAGTAGCGTCGTCGGCATTGGGAATGAAAAGGGAGGGTCTCGTCGACCTCCCTTTTTTTCTGTATCCTCTTCTTCCTATGACATCCTCCGGTGAAAAACTGTCGACGTTGCCAGGAAAGAGCATGGAGGAAGTTCAGGATTTCTACGAGCGCTACCCTTACCCTCGCCCCGTTGGAAGCCTGGAAAGCTATGCCCGGTTGTGGGAAGATCCGAACCGCCGCCGCACTGACTATCATCTCTTCTGGCCCGACAGACCGTATCGCGAAGACTATTCGATTCTGATTGCAGGATGCGGAACTTCGCAGGCTGCCAAGCATGCGCTGCGATGGCCTGCTGCGCAGGTGACTGGCATCGACTTCAGCGCGACAAGTATTCACCACACCGAAGAGTTGAAGCGGAAATACAAGCTCGAGAATCTCCAGCTGCGCCAGCTTGCCATTGAACGGGTTGAGGAGTTGGGAAGCAGCTTCGATCAGATTGTCTGCACCGGGGTTTTGCATCATCTGCCCAACCCGGATGCTGGACTGGCTGCGCTGCGCGATCTGTTGAAGCCCGATGGAGCGATGCAGCTGATGGTCTACGCTCCCTATGGACGAACCGGCGTTTACATGCTGCAGGAGTTTTGCAGGCGGGTTGGCATTCATGCGACGGACGAAGGAATTCGCGACCTGGTGACAGCGCTTCAATCTTTGCCGCCCGATCATCCGCTGGAGGGCCTGCTGCGCCAGGCGCCTGACTTTCGTCATGAAGCGGCGCTGGCAGATGCGTTGCTGCACCCGCAGGATCGCGCGTATACCGTGCCGCAATTGTTCACATTTCTTCGGGACGCGGGATTGAGTTTCGGTCGATGGGTCAAGCAAGCTCCCTACAGCATCGCTTGTGGCGTGCTCGCGAAGCTGCCGCAGGCTGCGCAGATGGCGGAGCTTTCTCTGGAGGAACAATTCGCCGCGGCAGAGCTTTTTCGAGGCACCATGCTGCGGCATAGCGTAGTGGCTTACCGCAACGACCGAGCTACGGATGTTGCGCCGATCCACTTTTCCGGTGACGCATGGTTGCGCTATGTACCGTTGCGTATGCCGGAGACTCTCACGATTCAAGAGCGATTGCCGGCTGGGGCTGCTGCCGTTCTGCTCAACCAGACGCACACGTATCGCGACCTGTTTTTCCCCATCAACGCGGCGGAAAAACGTCTACTGGATGGGATCGACGGACATCGCACTGTCGGTGACATTCTGGAGGCAACGGAGGTTAAATCCGGTGGCTCTGCGCTGGAACTGGCCCGCATTTTCTTCGAACGGCTGTGGTGGCAGGATCAGGTGGTGTTCGACGCATCACGATCGAGCTAGGCCTTCGGGTTCGGGGTCGGCGATGCCGGGTCGAGCCTGCGGCTTAGGTTCCTCCAACATTTTGGGCGGACTCCAAAAGTTCTCTGCGATCCCTGCCGCGGTTCCCTCGCGATTTGCAGTTCATCTCCCATAAATACAGCCCTTATCGAGCAAATACGGTTTGGCTGACTGCTTGCTCTTTTTCATTCATTCGCGGCCCTGGCCTGGCCTGAGAGCGACGGTTGACTGGATGGCCGTGACTTTGACTGGCCGGGAATGTGACAGCAAGTTTCAGCACCACCAAAAACTTCGATGACACATAACGTGACCATGCAAGATCGTGGACGGGGTGGCGCGCGGGCTTGAACTCGTCGGTGTGGCGGTCATTGGAGTTGCATTTATTTACGCGGTGCTGCGCGCGGTACGGAACTACCGGCTGGGACGCCCGGACGTGTTCGACCAGCTGAAGATTTTTATTGGAAGAGGGCTGCAACTTGGGCTGGAATTTCTGGTGGCGGCGGACATCATCAGCACGGTGACCGTGGAGCCAACCCGGGAGCAGATCGTTTCCCTGGGATTATTGATCGTGATTCGAACCTTTCTAAGCTGGTCGATCACGGTCGAGATTGAAGGCTGCTGGCCCTGGCAGCTGGCGAGGAACAAGAAAGGTTAAGCCGATGTTCAATTGGGAGAGAGTGATCACACAGCTTTTTGCGCGGCTCGGCGGCCCGCTGCATTTCCGCTTTATTATGCAGCCGCTGATGGCCGCGATTTTGGCGACGATTGATGGCGTGAAAGACGGAAGGGCCGGCAGACCGGCCTATCTGTGGGAGATGATTTCGACCGCTGCGGATCGAAAACAACTGCTGCGGGAAGGCTGGAAGCGCGTGAGCCGCGTGTTTCTGCTGGCGGTGGTGCTCGACGTCATCTACCAACTGATTGAATTTCATTGGATTTATCCCGGCGAGACGCTGATTGTGGCGGTCGTGTTGGCGATCATCCCGTATTTTCTGATTCGTGGTCCCATCAATCGATTTGTGAAATGGCGCATAAAAAGAAAAGGGCAAAAATCAAAGCCGGAAATTGCGGCCAGCTAATCCGTCGAGCGTTGCCGTTGCCCATGGGATCTACACAGACAACTCGAAATCCAGGGTGGCCGCGAAGGTGGAACCTGGCCACGCGCTTCGCGTTGGGGCTGGTGTTTGGGGGAATTTTGCTGTTCCTCGCGAGTTCCGGGTTCGCCCAGACATCCGCCACGATTTCCAATGCTCAGAAAGCGACGTCGTCGACCCAGGCAGCTATGGAGTCCGCGCCCGAAAAATCATCGGAGACATCTAAGAAGAAAAAGAAGAAAAAACTCCTGCGACGCGGTGAAATCGCCGCTGCGCCAATTCCTATTTCCAGCCCGGCAATTGGCTCTGGCCTGGTTCCCGTGGTGGGATATATTTTTCCGCTCAGCCTGAAGGACAAGAAATCGCCGCCATCGGTGATCGGCGCAGCTGGATTGATTACGAACAACAGCAGCCGTGGGCTGGCGTTGATCGGACAACTCTTCTTCAAAGAGGATACGTACGAACTGACGGCGGGCTATGTTCACGGAAATCTCGACTACAACATCTACGGTGAAGGTCCATTGCAGGGGCAAAAACTCGGGCTGGAACAAACCGGCGACGGGTACATGGTCGAGTTTCTTCGTCGCATCGCATGGCGGTTCCTTGCGGGTCCTCGATTTATTGACGGGCATTCCTTTATCACGGTGCAGAAGGATCAGTTTCCGAATTTTCCGATCCCGCCGGACGCTGGGCTGCACACCAACCTGGTCGCGATTGGCGCCAAGGTCACGCGGGACACCACTCCCAACCGTTTTTATCCGGTCGACGGGACGAAGTTCAGCTTCACCTCGGATTTCTTTTCGCAGTCGCTGGGCAGCAAATATAGTTTCCAGTCGTATAAGACCGAATACAACAAATACTGGAGCCTGAGTGAGAAGCAGGTGCTGGCCTACGACGCATATCTTTGCGCGACGGGCGGGACGCCGCCTTTTTACGGGAACTGCATTTACGGCAGCGGCAATGAATTGCGGGGCTACACTGCCGGGCAATATTTTGACCGTTATATGGCGGCGACGCAGTTGGAGTATCGCCTGGTGCTGCCAAAGCGTTTTGGATTGGTTGCGTTCGGTGGAATCGGCGGAGTCCGTGCCGGAGACACGCAGTTGTTCCAGAGCAATCACTTTCTGCCGGATATCGGAGCGGGGATACGGTTTACGGTGAGCAAGAAATATCACGTGAACATGCGCGCCGACTACGGGCAAGGTACCAACGGCCACACCTTTGGCCTCGGGGTTCTGGAGGCATTCTAGGCGGCACGCCGCTCAAGAATACTCACGCACCCGCGACGGGCGCTGGTGGATCGCAAGGAACAATCGATGGCCAATGCTCTCGCACAGCAATCGCGCGGAATAAAAATGCGACCGTCACAGAAATTAAGGTGATTGGGAAAAAACCTCCGCGATTCATGAAGTGCCAGGCCAGCAAAGTGTAGATGCTGCTGGCGAGCACCGCCGTGGTAACAAGCTGCTCCGACGGCCGCACAATCTCCGGAGTAACCCCGGAGAACAGGTCGATGAAGACGCCCCCGGCGACTGTGGAGATGAGACCAACCACGATGGCGGCAAAGACGCCAAGCCCGTGATCGAGTGCCTTGTGGGCGCCCAGAATCGCAAACCACGGCAAGGTGAACGACTTGAAAAACGCCAGAGTTCGGGTGCGGAAGCGCTCTTCCTTCGACTCCAAGAACTTGTAAATCGCGATCCCCAGCAATCCCATCAGGATGCATACGACTAAATAATTCCAGTTCTTCAACGGTGCGGGAATGTCGTTCAGCAGAACGTCGCGGGAGACGCCGCCGCCGATGCCGCCGAAAAAGGCCATGATCAGCAGGCCAGCCATGGTGTAGCCGCGATCATGCGATGGATTGCGGGCGATCAATACGCCGTTCAAGGCGTTAATGCCTGCGGAGAACAGATCGATATTCGGAAAGCTGGGTAAGGTCATGGAAAGATCTCCCTGGATGAGGCGTCGGCAAGAATGTCTCGACTAAAACGGTCCATGGCGCAGCAGAACGCCGTAAAACGTGATGATTCCGATCAAGATGACAAGCATGGACACCACGAACGAAATGGAATAGATATGTCGCGACTGGGTGGCGCCGATCTCGTTTAGAAATCTACGATGCTGCCAGGCAGCCGCTGCCAAGGCGAGGGTGCCCAGAGCGATCAGGGTTAAGCCCAGGTTGCGCGGCGCCTGCGGACGTCGAATACTCCCGCTCGCGATTTCTTCGGGTAGATACTGAAAAAATTTATAGATGCTGAAACCGAATCCGATCATCGATAGCGAAGTTCGAACCCATGCCATCAGCGATCGTTCCGACGCCATCACGGTTCGCTGGATGGCGAGGTCGGTCCGGTTTTCTGCCAGCACCGTTCCCCGATCTTTCTGGACTGTTTCCTCAGGACTCATCTGGACATTCCTTCCTGCATTGCTGGCGGCGGGTCGTGGCGGCGAGTGAAATCAGCCGGTCCCGGTTGGTGCACTGCTCTGTGAAGCAACGGAGTGCAAGCAAACGACCAGACTGCAAACCCGTCCGCTCCGCTGAATCCATTGGGAATAAAGACATGTCCGACGCCCGGCAAATGTAAGGCCGCGGAATTCCGCCCGACATTTCGGAGTCGACTCCAACATGTCGTAACTGGCAGGCTGATCCAAGCACAGGCATTTCCCGGGGTGCGACGCTCTGCGGTTGCGGCGAGGGCGGCGTTGCTTTGAAGGGGCAGTGAACGACGCCGACTCAGTCTTAATTGTTGAAGCCGGATCCCTTCCAGTCGATCACGTCAACGAGACGCCACGGATTCTGATTCAGATCCCACTGCAACTGCCCCTGCTTGTCGACCACCAGCTGCGCCAACGGATAGACCACACCGGTGCTCTTGCTTTTATCCTGGTCGTTGATGTCGAGGATGCCGGCGCTGAGGTCGTAGGACATAGTTTCACTGTCCGTCCAGGCTTCTGCAAAGCGGATCTGGCGATTGGTGACGAAAACAATATGGCGTCCGGTTGCGGTCGGGGTGACGGCGATGTAGGCACAGTCATTGCCGAGGGTTCCGGTGATTTCGACACGGCCTACGGTCCGCATTTTATACAGCGCATTCACCAGGCCCTGGTTCTGCCCCTTTTGAAACGCGGCTTCCAGAACGGCCTTGTCCGCCGGGGTTGAGAAGTCATAAATCAATAAGGTGACCCCGATGTTCTGGCCTAGTTGGGTGCCGGTGCCCATGGCGGTGGCGTCGATGGTTTCATACCGGGGATCCCTGGCAAGACCCGGTAGAGTGCCGATCATCAGCGCGCTCAATAGCACGACGGTTTTGAGAGCGATCCTGGAAACATTAAGGCGACTTTGCATATTCCCCTCCCATTCGACTTCCATGGGAGTGTCCGGTTGCATCGGATCTATCCCACGCGTGTAAGGCATATGCAAATCGACCGCCACAATCACAAACTGGATGAATCTTTCGAAGGCTCTGAGAATGCAGCGTTTGCAGGCACCGGGCGATTGGACGCCAAGAACGCCGCCCGACATTTCGGAGTTGTCTCCAACATGTCGTAACCAGCCAAGGGGGTTGTGATGGAGCAGGCCGATGATATTGCTGCTTGTCCCATAGGTACGGACGATGTGCAGGGAAGCTAAGGAAAGACATCGGGCCGGCGAATGGCAGATGGTTTGCTGCAACCTTGAGCTATGATTCGTATGATCTCGGACCGGCAGAAGCGAACTCGCGTCGACTCACCGGTCGACTGGCGGGCGACGATGCGGCCCGGTAGCCTGGGCTCTGTCAAGGTATGTGGCGCATGAACACATTCGACCACCCGCTGTTTCTCTCGTTTTGCCTGTTCGCGGGGCTGTGGCTTTCGATGCTGGCCGGTGCCTCGATTGAAAGGCTTCGCAAGCTACAGCCGGAGGAGCAACAGGACTTCAACATTATCCTGACCGCGACCTTGACGCTGCTGAGCCTCATCCTGGGATTCAGTTTTTCGATGGCCATTACCCGCTACGATCAGCGAAAAGGATATGAAGAAGCGGAGGCGAATGCGATTAGCGCAGAGTATTCGCGCACTGAACTTCTGCCGCCCGCGGACGCAGCCAAGGTGCAGATGCTGCTGCGAAACTATCTTCAGCAGCGCGTCTCATTTTACGAAACGGGAGATCGCCAACATCTGACGCAAATCAATCAAGAGACGTTGCGAATTCAGGATGAACTATGGGCGGCGGTGAAGGGGGATACGGCAACGCAAACCACGGCGGCCGCGATTCTGGTGGTTGCGGGAATGAATGACGTCATCAATTCGCAGGGACGTGCGCAGGGATCATGGTGGAATCGCATTCCGACTTCAGCCTGGATCTTGATGACCATCATTGCCGTCTGCGCTAATCTGCTGCTCGGCTTCGGGGGCCGTCACGTGCGGCGACGACCGGTGATATTTCTGGTGCTGCCGTTCGTGATCTCGACGGCATTTTATTTGATCGCGGAAATTGACAGTCCACGCAACGGCGTCATCCACGTGGTTCCGGAGAACCTTGTGAGCCTGTCCCAATCGCTGCAGACGCGCTGACAGGAGCCGCGCCCGCAAGCGAGTGGGATGATGTTAGTTCCCCGATGAGACTGGGGTTCCGATGGCTTCTCCGGAAACGACAATTTCCACGCGCCGGTTTTGTTGACGACCCGCAGATGTATCGTTGCTGGCCACCGGATCAGCAGCTCCCATGCCCACGGAAGTCACAGAATCTGGACTGAGACCCTGGGAGATCAGGAATGCCCTGACTTCATCGGCGCGTTGTCCGGACAGCTTCAGATTGAATTGAGGACTTCCGGTGCTATCGGTGTAGCCTTCAATCTTCAACTTCAGACTGGGATGGGCGGCGATGACGCCGGACATTTTCGCCAGCGCCAATTGCGCGTTCTGCGACAGCTGATACTTGCCGGTAGAGAACAGGATGTCCGCCATGGTGACGACAAGTCCCCGCGGCGTATCCACGGTTTGCAGTACGGAATTCAACTGCTTGAGAAGCTGGGCTCGCAATTGTCGCTGGGCTTCAATTGCCTGTTCCGCCTGTTGCGCAGACTTTTGAGCTGCGGCATCGGCCTGCGCCCTGGCGGCATCGGCCTGCGCGCGAGCCTGCGCTTCCTGAGCAGCGCGAGCTTCCGCCTGCGCTCGCTGCAGTGCTTCCGCCTGCTGGTCGGCTGTGAGCTGTGCCTCGCGTTGTTTGGCTTGCGCGGCTTGTTCGGCTTCCGCCTGTTTTGCCTGAGCCACCTTCTCCGCCGCCAGCGCTTTTACGGCCAGCGAGCGTGCATCTTCCGCCTGCTGCGTAGTGCTGCGCGCGGCGGTCAGGGTAGGATTCTTCTGCTTTCTCGCGATGTAATCATCCATCTGCGCCTGCGATTGCTGGGCCGTGCTCCACGCATTGGGAGCATACTTTTCGGCGCCCTGCAGTTGAGCGATGCGCATGGCGTTGCGGGCTTCGTAGACGGCGAGCGGAGTTTTCGAATTCATAGTGATCGGCTGCAACTGCGACTCATGGTAGGCGCTGCGTTTCAGCAGCCGCGCCGACACGGGAGTGGTCATGCCCTTGGTATTGCTGCCGGGAACACCCATCAGCACGACGGCCTCACTGGGTTCCGTCACCGCAAAATAGGGTTCTGCCGTAATGATTAAAGCGAAGTTCGGCATTTGCGTAGTGGCCAGCAGCTTGGCTTTGTCGCCGTTCAACAAAATTTCGCCGAGATTTGCGGCGCGGCCCTCAGGCGTAATCGCCCAGAGAACATAGGTTAGAAACTCCGGCCCCAGCTGCGTGGCCGGCGACATCTTCTGTAATTGCAAGTCGATGGTGATGATGCCTTTTTTGTTGTCAATCTTTGCCTGCCCCTTGGCGAACGGCAGCAGCGGAGTGCCAGTGAAATCCATGCGACTGGACGTATTGTTCGGATAGCTGACCGCCTGCACGGTCTTGGACACATTGATGTTGATATTCACCACGGACGGGCTGGGTGCGGCTTGATCTTGCGCAAACATGGTTGAGCCGATTCCAACGAACAGAGCGACAAGCAGTGCTGTCTTCTTCATAACTGGGCCTCTCGTACAACCTTGCTACGTCAAACCACCGGGCGAACCCGAAGAGATTTCGACAAACTTTGCGTAGCCGGTATCGACTCTGATTCTACTGTCCCGACCGGGGATGACGCACACAATATTAGGAAGTAAAGGCGTGGTTTTTGGATGATGGTCGCCGGGCTCCGACTTATTCATCCATCTTTTACAGAGATACCGTGCGGCAGGATATGAGGAAGCTCCTGGGATTCCGCAATTCGCGCGGAGTGATGCTGCTGGCGGTAGTGATGTTGGCGGCCGCATTTGGTATCGAGGCATTCGCTCACGCGCAGGCCGCCACTAACAAGCCGTCGAGTACGCCAATTGCCGGAAATTTGCAGTCATTGCCGCTGGCATATCAGAAGTGGGTGGATGAGGACGTTGTCTGGATTATTACTCCTGAAGAGCGTGCGCGGTTTATGAGCTTAACCAGCGACGCGGAGCGCAATCAATTCATTCGCCAATTCTGGCAGCGCCGGGATGTGGAGGCCTCGAGTAACGGCAAGGCTGATTTCAGGAAAACTTACTATCAGCGAATCGCATATGCGAATCAGCACTTTAATGCGGCAGGTACGCCGGGCTGGAAGACAGCGCGTGGACGAATCTACATTATGTATGGACCGCCAGATTCCATTGATGCGCATCTTGTTGCCGTTGGGATTACGAAGCCTTACGAACTCTGGCACTATCGCACGATTCAGGAATATTCAAAGCCGGAACAGGCGCAGGGCGACGAGGGCTTCAAGACAAAGCTTGTTACCAGGAACGATGTCGATATGAAGTTTGTCGACACGTGTAACTGCGGCGATTTCCAGTTGCAACACTCTGCGAATGAATAAGGCTGCCACATTGCTGGGCGAATGATTGCCGACAAAGGCAGCACGTTCTTTGAGTCTCGCTAACTCCCATAGATTGTCTCTAGTTGCTTACCCAAGTTAATGATGATTGCGCCGATTCATAGTTATTTATTTCTTTTCATTTCTATTTATTACCGCATCCAATAGATCTTTGTAGGACATCCGTCTTATTCTCAAACACGTCAACAGGCCGATGACTTTCTGATCTGAGCGTGGTGGAATTTGTCCACTTGAAAGTCCAGCAAGTTAGCAAGCAGCCCACCTACTTTTCCGCAGAGAACTGGACCTAGAGCGAATATCATTTGGCTCACGTCGTGTTGCTGCTGCCAGCTATCACATTTCAGGAGGATTATGATGCGGAAACTCTTTATTTGCGTAATGTTGCTAGTAGGAACACTCACTCTGCAAGCACAGGTGGCCAATAACACCTCGCTTGTCGGAACGGTTGTCGATACCAGCGGCGGTGTGGTCGTGGGGGCTCAAGTCACGGCCGTCAACGTCGCTACCAGAGTCACTTACAGCGGGGTGACGAATGCCCAGGGCTATTACTCGATTCAATTTATTGACGCAGGCACCTATGACATTACAGTGACGCAACAGGGCTTCCAGAAGATTGTGAGTTCAGGCGTTCTGGTTCAGACCAACCAGGCAGTCCGCACAAATATGACGTTGAAGGCTGGGTCGACGAGTTCTACCGTCACCGTATCGGCTTCGAATCCTGCCCTGGCGACTGACAGCTCGTTTCTGGGAGAGACATTCGACAAGAAGCAGGTTTCGGATCTTCCGGTGATGGGCCACAGCGCTCTGGACGTGGCGACGCTGGCCTCAAATGTGTATGTCGGATCGAAGACGAGTTACACGGGCATTCCTCCCGGCGAAGACCTGGAGGGCGCAGGTCAGCGCGAAATCCAGAACAGCTTGAGCCTGGATGGTATCTCGATCATGAACAACCTGATCACCACATCTCCTACGCGCCCTAGTACAGAGATGATTTCAGAAGTTCAGATGCAAAGCGGTAACTATCCGGCGCAGTATGGCGGCTATCTCGGCATCCACGTAAACATGGTTAGTAAGAGCGGAACGAATGATTTGCATGGCGAGGCGTATGACTTTGTTGAAAATACCGCATTCAACGCAAAACCATTTACCCTGCTCCAGGGAAAGCCAACTCCGATTCTGCACTGGAACCAATATGGCTTCAATCTCGGAGGGCCGGTCTATATCCCGAAAATCTACAACGGGCGAGATAAGACGTTCTTCTTCGGATCCTATGAAAAGCTAAATAATACGGGTCAGAATTCCGGCATCACGTCGGTTTTGACGCCAGCAATGGAGCAGGGCGATTTCACAGCGTTGGGGACGTTGAATGGCGCCGGCGTGTGTACTGGTACCTGCCTGAAAGATCCGGCGACCGGAACCTACTACACGCAAAACAACGTGATTCCGGCCAGCGAACTCAACAGTCCGAGCGGACTGATTGCGCAGGCATATGAGAAGTACATGGTTGCGCCTAATCTTCCAGGAATTACGAACAACCTGAACACTTCTTACCCGAGCAGTTATAGCATTCAGCAGACACTGGATCGCGTAGATGAGAATATTGGCGAGCATGTTCATCTTTTTGTGCGTGTCCACTGGCAAAACCTCAACGTAGTTTCCGGATCCTTTTTCCCGGCCAATAGCTCTTATGGACCCACTGATACCCGTAACTATGCCTTTGGATATACGCATGTGATTACGCCCAGCCTGGTGAACGATTTTCGATTTGGTGTGAATAAGTTGATTTCCAACAATGTGAACTATTGGTATGAGAATGGCCTGACGCATGCGGGCACGGATCTCGGCATTCCTGGGTTCAACTCTGACACGGTCAACAACGAACCTGGGGTTCCCGTGATCACAATCGCCAGCAGCGGTGGCTCAGGTGGCTATCAAGGGGTGGGCAACGCAGGAAGCAACTGGTTTCAAGACGATCGAACTTACGACTTATACGATGAGCTAAGCTACACCAAGGGCAAGCATAACATTATGGGCGGCGTTGAATTCCGCCGTCTTACACTCGGCCGTGCGGCTCAAAACAACCCGTTAGGGCTCTTTACCTTCAGCGCCGGTACCGCCGGCGTGACTTCGACCGGAAACGCGGCAGCTGATTTCGTGACGGGGTATGCAAATCAGGACCAGACTCCAGTTGTGACGGTCAAAGGCTCGGTCGGCCAATGGCGCGACGGCTTCTTTATATTGGATAACTGGCAGGTATCGCAAAACCTTACTTTGAACTACGGTCTGCGCTACGACCTGCCGACGGTGCCGTATAGTTTGAACGGGTTTGCGCGCATTTTGAATCAGGATGAAAACGCGTTGATACCCCCTTCGAATGCAACCGACGCCGCGAATTTTGTCCCAACTCCAGGGTTCAAATTTATTGGCCCGCAACATGACAATTGGGCTCCGCGGTTTGGGTTTGCCTATCGCGCGACGGATAGGACTGTTCTTCGCGGTGGCTTTGGAATTTACTTCAATCCCAACCAGTTGAATAGCTACACTCTGGCTTCAGGTAACTATCCTCTGGCTGCAACGGTCAACTACAATACCGCTCCGGGTGCTCTTCTAACATTCATCAACAACATGCCCGGCGCTGGATCTGCGTCACCGGTCGCGGGCATTCCGGGGACGTATGTCAGCGCCTTCACCGACGATTATCACAATAAAACACAGCGCAGCTATCAATGGAACCTGAGCGCCGGCTATGAAGCGTGGAAAGGTAGCGGACTCGAATTGCAGTATCTGGGTTCTCATGATGAGGACCTGGACCGCAGTTTCTATGACAATGAACCCTTGGTACCAGGGCCGGGCTCTGTAAACTCCCGTCGGCCGAATCAGCTTTTCGGTTCAATCCGCAAGATCGAAAACGACGGGTGGTCGAATTACAATGCATTAACTGCAATTCTGAGACAGCGAACTATCTACGGTTTAGCCGGTCAGGTCAGCTATACCTGGTCGCATGATCTGGATCTCTCCGCCGATTCTAACGGCGGCGGCACGCTGTCGCAGCAATACAATCCCAAGGCGGATTATGGAAACTCCAATTGGGATATTCGAAACAGAATGGTGGCGTCTCTGACCTATGCGCTACCGGCACTGTCTAATTCCAAGTATGCGGTTCGTCAGGCACTTGGCGGATGGGAGCTTGCTTCCATCGTCAACGTACAGTCCGGCATGCCATTTAATGTAACGCTCAACTACAACAGCGCGAATATGAGCCAAGGCACAGAGCGGCCGAACTGGGTGCATCCGCCGCGCGCGGATTGCAGCCTGAGTAACTATATTCATGGAAACCAAACGTCGTGCATCGATACAACTGCCTATGCTCTTCCGGCAAATATCAATGCGAATGAATATGCATTCGGCAACACGTCAAGAAATACTTTGCATGGTCCCGGATTTTCCTATGTCAATCTATCCGCGTTTAAGACGTTTAATATTGTAAGTCGGCTGAGCATACAATTCCGGGCCGAAGCGTTTAACGTTTTCAATCACCCCAGCGCGGCAAATCCAACCGCATCGATTGGGCATGACTCGAGCCCGATCGCTCAGCCAACGTTTCTATCTGTTACCGGATTCGGCAGCGTAACCGGCGTGCAACAGGTTCCCGGAAGCATATCCGGCGCGCGGGTACTGTCATTGGCTGGCAAGGTCGTCTTCTAACCTGGCTGAATTTAGCTGGTCGCCTCTCTGTCGCTGTCAACGCGGCGGCAGAGAGGCAACCAATATAGAAAGGCGAGAGTAACTCGAAGGCGATTGGAAGACCTGCCAGGCGCGTCATTCTTGTTATTGCGGGAAAGCAAGCGCGTGTCTGTGTAATTGCCAATTTTCGATCAATAGATCAGCTTGAGGGAAAACTGAATCTGGCGCGAGGTGCCGGCGGTTTTGCTGATGACGCCGAAGCCGGAACCCCTGATGGTATTCGCGGGCAGCCCCATGTTGACGATGTTGAAGAGGTTGAAAAATTCTGCTCGGAACTGAAGGTCGGCTTTTTCGAGACCGCTCTGCCGGTGGCCGATGGGGGTGGTCTTAATAAGTGCGTAATCGAAGTCGTAGTAGGCGGGTCCACGGAAAGTGTTGCGGCCCAAGGTTCCATAGCGTCCGGAGTTAGGTCCTGTGCCGCCGGGGATTCCAATAGGGATGGAGAAGTAGCTGGCGTTGTTGGTGCCGAGGCCAAAGTAATCTTCGCGACGGCGCGTGGAGCTGTGGGCGGTGGAAAGATTCGGCGTACCGATTTGATCCGGGCGGTCAGCGCCGACGGTTCCGTAGCCTGTTTGCTGAATTCCGGAATACACCGTGAAGGGCGACCCGCTGGTGATGGTCGAGATGCTCAGAAACTCCCAGCCTTTTGTCAGCACATGGGCGCTGGATGGGAGAAATTGCAAACTTGCGAGATGCAAGTTCTGGACTGCGCTCACGCGTGAAGGCGTGGGTCACGTCGAAGTTCGACGGACCTTTCTCCGCGTGCGTGTTGTATGGATTTTGCGGACTGAAGAGGACGACATCGCCAGCCGAGCCCGTGCCGCCGAGAATTCCGCTGACATCGTCGAGCGACTTGCCCCACGTATAGCCGGCCTGCAATCCCGGACCACCATGTCCAACCTGCCCGGATAGCGACGTCTGCAATGCGTTATAGGACGAGTGCGAAGTATCGGTGATCACAGACTCGAAGCCGAAACCTCCTATGACTGTGCCACTGCTGTTGAAGTCCGTGTAGGGCGCGAAGCCGGCGTCGGCTCCGGGGTAAGCATTCGGATAGGATACGCGCGGCAGGCGAAATGACTCTGTGCCGACGTAGGCCGCATCGGCGGTGAGTCCACCGAAGGCGCGTTCCACGCCCAGCGTCCAGGTTTGCAGAAATGCATTTCCGAAACGCCGATCGACCGCGTTCAGACTGAGCAAGGAGAGCTGATGCCCCGGCGCCAACGCAGCCAGATCCTGCTGGTAGCGATTCACATCCATCACCGTGTTGGGCGGAACGTCCTTAGTATTGCCGCTGGCAAACACGTTCTGACCCTCTGGCGTATACGTTGGTGGAAGTTCATCCGGAGTGATCTGAAAACCGTAGGCAATCTCTCCGCTCTTCGCCGCGTTGACGCGCGGATAGACGCTGAATGGAGTCGATCCAGTCAGGAAATTATCCTGCCAGATATTCGGCGGAATTACCGTGATTGCGCCACCGGCGTGCACACGCAGTTGCCACGGCGCGTTCCAGTCGATTTGAACGCGCGGCCCCCAACCATTCCATCCACTTTGATACCCCGGTTGCGGATTGATCAGAAATTCCTGCGCCACCCCGCCGGTGGATATGGATTTAGAAAGCTCGACGTGCGGTGCGCACGTTCCGTGATTGGCGTGTACACCTCATACCGAAGCCCATAGTCGAGAGCCCAATGCTGGTTGATTTTCCACGTGTCCTGGATGTACGCGTTCACGTCGTTGCGGTTGATCGCTGCCGGACCGATGTGAGCTCCACTTGAAAAATAGGGCGGCGCAACGGCAATCGTGTAGCTATACGGATAACCGACAAGGAGACTGCTGAGGGTATCCGGCAGCGGATCGCCCGGCTGCACATCGTGCTGCCCGCTCGCAGAAGGAATGAAAATTGGCGAATACACGGTGCCGCCGCCAAAGTCGTACTCCCCGTTGGGACTGGTGCCGAAATAAGTGGTGTCGCGATTGAGCCGCGCTTCCACGCCCCACTTCACCGCGTGCTGCGACGAGGTCCAAGTGAAGTTCAGTTGTCCCTGGAATGAGATTTCCAAAGGATGACATCACCGTGCCAGCCGCTCCGTTGAAAGGTTCGAACAGGCCATCGGTGAATTTCAGCGCCGGCTGGGTATGGTTGGGCGTTGGAAACGAAGGCGTGGTTCGCATGATGCTGAACGAAGCTGACCACAGAAACTGCGGCGACATAGTTCGGGTATAGGTGAACGCCACATTGCGCTGGCGATCGATAAATTGCACGCCAAAGCTGGGATCAAGCAATGTCTGATCCGGATTGGTCGTTGGACCGGTCAGATTGTCATAGGTAAGCCGGGCGAGAAACTGACCCTTTGCGCCCAGCTTTTGATCGAGGCGAATCGAGAACTGATCGGCATCGGTGTCTACGTTGGAAGGAGCCGCGTAAGTGCGATCTCCGTAGGCGCCGGTCGGATTGTTGGGCAAAGGATAGCGCGCAATCACCGCGGCGATCTGCGGATCGACTGGCACCTGCAGCGTATCGGTGCTGCCATCGGGGTAGGTGATCGTGTCCTGACCTGCACGCTCGGCGGGTGTGGGAACTGCGAGAACCTGGGTTGTCCCCAGCACCTGGCGGAAGCCCTGATACTCGCCGAAGTAGAAGGTTCGGCCGCGACCATCGTAGAGATGCGGCAGAAGTACCGGGCCGCCATTCGTGAATCCAAATTCGTTTCGGCGAAAGGGCGGAATGCGGCCGGGTTCCGCAATGGAGGGATGGTCGAAATAATTTCGCGCATCGAGAGCGGAGTTGCGAAGGAATTCAAAAAACGAGCCGTGAAAGCCGCTGCTGCCGGAACGCGTGACGATGTTGGTGAAACCTGCCGCGCCTCGCCCAATCTCCGCGGGCATCCATCCGGAGCTCGATTGCAGTTCCTGAATCGCGTCCACGTTGAAATTTGTAAAGGTGCTGCCGCCCATCTCTGGATCGCTGATGTCGGCGCCATCCATCGCGAACACTGCTTCCACGCCGCGCTGTCCGTTGATGGCGAATTGCTGGGTGAAGTTGGTCGCGCCGTTGACATCGGTCATGGTTCCGGCGGCTAACAATAGAAGCGTGCTGAAGTCACGGCCATTGAGCGGTAGCTGGCTGACAGACTGGCTCGACAACTTTTCTCCGCCAGTCGCGCCTGCGGTTGCGCTTGGGTTTGCATTCGGGGACACGGGAGCGGGAGCCTCTGACTCAGCGGTGATGGTCAGCGTGTTTTGGTCAGAGACTGTAAGCACGACGGCGGCTCCGGCCACATTGACTGCGAATGGAGCGGTCGGCGGCCGACCCGGCAATTGCACCGTGACGCTGATATCTTCCCGCGGCGATTGCTTCAACCGTGAACCGCCCATCCGCTGCAGTGACAGCGGTGCGAAGTTCCTGCTGAGTTTCTGCGGCGAGGATGGTGACCTTTGCATCGGCGACAGGTGTACCGGCAGTGGTGCGAACTGTTCCGGTCAAAGCCGCCAAGGGCTCCGACGTCACCTGCGCATCCGCTGAAATCGAAGTTAGAAATCCCACGAGGCAGGCCGCTGCCAAAAGGATCGCCCAAGCGGGGGAACGCTTTTGGAGGTGCACGCTGCTCAGTCGACTTCCTGAGCGCCCCGTCACGAGATGAAACTACGGGAGAGGATTTTAGCGGTCGCTGTCGCTTCGCTATGGCTGATTGTCAGTTGCACAAACCCTGCTGTGAGCGTCTTTGCGCTCTTCTACCTTGGCTGCTGTTGCAATGTGCCATCTCTCTGCGTTTGCAAAAATCAGGCGAAGTGGAAAGCGGGTGGTCGTTGGTCTGCGTTACATGGTTGGTGCGAAAGGGGGGACTTGAACCCCCACGGTTTTACCCGCCAGATCCTAAGTCTGGTGCGTCTGCCAATTCCGCCACTTTCGCATTCTTTCTTTTCAAGTACTTCCCTCGGTGACGCCTGGATGCGTTTTGCCGGTCGCCGATTTATTCGCCACCGGCCCGGACGAAACACCCGTCGAAACCAGGCGATCGACGGCGGCATGAACGTGTTCCGGCGCCAGGTGAGCGTACCTCATACTCATCTGAATTGTAGCGTGACCCATGAGCTGTGCGACAGTCCTAATGTCGATGCTGGTCGCGTTGCGTTGCGTTGCAGCTTAGCCGGCTTGCCAGGCTGGCTGTCACCGACCTCTACGATGCGACACTTACAGCGCGATCAGTTTGAAGGCAACTACTCGTCAGGCGTTGGGAGGCTGCGGCCTGCGTGGCAGCTTGTCATTCTGCGTCGAATTCCACCAGGAGCGAGCAGGCCTGTCAGGGTCTGCCAGGATCAAGAATAAGCGACATGTCACATGTCGGTCGAATGCTCTGCCCCTTATCTCCAAAAACAGCGCCTGTATGAATGGCACGGTAAGTGTCTGAATTTTATTTTTCAAGCGGAACCGCAGCGCGAGTTGGCAACGGTGAGAATCGATTTGCTTACGGAGACGCTGATTGGCTCAATGCGCAGATAGCGGCTGGCTGCATCATTGCTCAGAACGCGTTTACGGGAATTACGGTCTCTTGAACGAAGTCTCAAGCGTTCACTCAGGCTGGCCGCGGAATCTAGCAAGATCCACAGTGAACAGCCTGATTCTGCCAAGGTATGGAACTGTTCAATGAGATGCGAGACTTTCACGAGCAACAGAAGCAACTGAGTCGATTGAAACTCACGCGTTCTGAAGAGAAAACCGTTGCACAAGCATCAATGAAGGTACAAGATAAGGGAAAGGCTCGGTCCGTTCGCCAAGGATTATCCTGGCAGGAAATTGATATGGCTCAGCGTCCAAGTGGAAGATGCCGGTTGACTGTTGGCCAAACATCGAAAGTTCCAGAAAGAGGCCCGCGTCAACGTGTTGGGCATTGCGGATGCGCTGGGGGTCAATGTTTGGGAAGACGATCTGCGCACTGAAACGGGCACTGTTTATAGATAAGATCGAACGGTGGAAGAGGCGCTACAGCATCGTCATCGAATAAACCGGAATGTTTCCGTGCAAGCGGTTTACCGTTGCGCACGAGTGGCCACCACAAATAAAGTCCACTGAGCACCATAAAGATAACTCAGAGGATGACTTGTTACGCAACAGCCCACCACCCCTAAGCAATGGAATGCGAGTTCCTTCATGATAGTTGTGAACCAGCCGTACCCGCTGACCATAAGACATGCAACGGCATTCGCACAATTGACGACTGGCGAGGCGCTGTAAGCTGGTCTACAACCGATCTCCATCGCCTGGGTCTCTACGAGGAATAGCGATGGTGTGCTGCGAAAACAACGAATGAATTCAGAAGTCATCCAGCTCTGCGTCGAGGGCAAACTAAGTGCCAATGGACTCTCCAGCATGCAACATGGATTCGGCACTGCTATGCGAGCATTGGCTCAACGCCAGACGGCTGACCTTCGGGAACTACTTTGAAGAGACTGGGATGTAGCAGGCAATCTATTTTGCCTGAGAACGCCATGACGCTTCCGCTAACTCCGAGGATCAACAGAAGCAAGCCCGTCGAGCACGCAGCCGATCGCGATGAGTTTGAATAAAAGAAAGTTATCCGATGCGCGCGGCACAAGCTCAGGCATCGATCGACCTGCAGCCATTCCGAGTCTACCGGCAATCGACCCGCCGGTGCAATGCTGCCGGAGGTTACTCTTTGCGCTCGAAGGAGCGGAAACCGTGCTTGCGCACCAGGGCGTCGCGCTTGGCTTCTTCCAGATCGGTCTGCACCATTTCGCGAACCAACTCTTCGAAACCGATGGCAGGTTTCCATCCGAGTCGATCTCTGGCGTAGGTCGCGTCGCCCAGTAATGTTTCCACTTCCGCGGGACGAAAATAACGTGGGTCGACAGCGACAATCACCTGCCCGTTTTCGTCCGTAGCTTTTTCGTCCGGACCGCTTCCGGTCCAAGTCAGCTTCAAGCCCAAGTCCGCGGCGGCAATGGAAACAAACTCGCGCACGCTGTGTTGCTGGCCGGTGGCGATGACAAAATCTTCCGGCTTTTCCTGTTGCAGCATCAGCCACTGCACTTCAACGTAGTCGCGCGCATGGCCCCAATCGCGCAGCGCATTCATGTTGCCGAGATAGAGGCAATCCTGCAGGCCGACTTTAATGCGAGCCAGGGCGCGGGTAATTTTGCGGGTAACAAATGTCTCGCCGCGTGTGGGCGACTCATGGTTGAACAAAATTCCATTGCAGGCGTACATGCCGTAGGACTCGCGATAGTTGATCGTAATCCAGTAGGCATAGAGCTTGGCCACTGCGTAGGGCGAGCGCGGATAAAACGGCGTCTTCTCTGTCTGTGGAACCTGCTGCACCAAGCCAAAGAGTTCTGACGTGGAGGCCTGGTAGAAACGCGTTTTCTTTTCGAGTCCCAGGATGCGGATCGCTTCCAGTAGTCGAAGCGTGCCCATGGCGTCGACGTCGGCGGTGTATTCAGGCTGCTCAAACGAAACCGCGACGTGGCTCTGCGCGCCAAGATTGTAGACCTCATCCGGCTGCACCTTCTGCACAATGTGAACCAGGCTGGAAGAATCCGTCAGGTCGCCATAGTGCAAAATGAAGTTTCGATGGTGGACATGCGGATCTTCATACAGGTGGTCGATGCGGTCGGTGTTGAATAGCGAGGTCCGTCGCTTGATGCCGTGAACTTCATATCCCTTGCGCAATAAAAATTCGGCAAGATACGATCCGTCCTGACCTGTAATTCCAGAAATTAATGCTGTCTTCTTCAAAGCCTCACCCAGTTCACAAAATGAGTCGCGATGCCGGAACGATCTGCGATCGGTGCGCCGAAACAGTCGGCGATGGCGCGCTGACTCTCCGCTACTTTTAGTGTATCGAAGCGCGTGCGACTGGCGAGGGCATCACTTTATTTCGGCTCGAAGATCCAGATTTTGATGCCGCCGAGAAAGGCTCGACCGGGCATGGGCACGCCGGGAATCTCGTCATAGCCGGTGTTGCTCAGGTTGGTCATCTGCAGAAACGGCTGGAATCGCCCGTGTTCATGCACCACGGAGACATCCCACACGGGATACGCGGTTTGCTGAAACCGCTGCTGCACGCCGACGCGTGTGTTCACCATGACCCAGCGTCCGAGGTTGGAATACCAGTTGAACACCGCATTGTTGACCGGATAATTGAAGAGATATTCCGATTGAAGACCGTTCAGCACGCTTTGTGCGCCGTGCAGCCAGGTGTAGGCAAGATTCACCTGCTGGCCGTGACCGGCCTGCCAGGTCAATGAAGCTTCGGTGCCTGCGAACGAAAATCCGTTCAGGTTAGTCGCATGCCACATGGCCGTCGGAGAAGTCCGAACGTAGTCGATGAAGTTTGTCTGCGGCGAATAAAATCCTGTGACGGAGGCCGTAAGCGAACGCCGCGGATACCAGTCGAGACCGCCTTCATAATCCCAGGTCGACTCAGGCTTCAAATTTGGATTGCCCACGGTGGTTGGATCGCTGTAATAGAGATCGGTGTAGGTGGGAAGGCGAAATCCATAACCGATGGATGCGCGCGCTTTCAGGTCGGGATGAATCCAATAGGACGCCGCGATTGCGGGACTGAAAACGTCATATCCACCACTGATGATTTCCTCGCGTGCACCGACAGAGAGCGTGGCGCGTTTCCACGAACGCACATCAAAGTCGACGTAGCCTGAACCCCAGTTACGCGCATGTACGCCGAGATTGTTGCTGTGGATGGAATCGCCGTCGAAATCGAGGCCGTAATAGAGTCCGTTGGCTCCGTTCCAAATCTTCTTGCGACGCAACAACGCCTGCCAGCTCGAGTCGATATGGTTATTCGCATAGATGGCTGGGTCGTCGCGGAACAGCACGAAGTTATCGGTGTGCCGGCGATAGGCAAAGCCGCCATCGGTCACTGCTCCCAGCCCCTGGCGGATGGAGGCGAACCAGCCTTTCGTGCGCTCCCAGGATGGATAGTTGCCATAAAAATTGTTGGCGCCGAAGGGCGTATCGCTGCCTGCCAGCAGGACGTCGCTGGTGCCCAGCGGAGACTTCAGCCAGGTTTCCGCGCTGCCATTTTCGTTGCGGAAATCGCGATCGTACATAAAGCCGGAAGAGAAATCGCGATGGCCGGCAATCTGTTCTGCCCAATTGCGGCGCGCATAATTGCCGACAAAAGATTCTTGATTTGTTCCGAAACTGCCACCGCCGCCGGAGACCCACAACGAGCTGGCCGCGGGACGCGCGGTCAGGAAGTCCGCGACGCCACCCAGCGCATCGGCACCATACAGTGTCGATCCGGCTCCGTGAAGCACTTCGATGTTGGTCATGGCGTCGAGCGGAACCGGCAAATCCAAATTGTTGTGCGCGGCTTGCGCATCGTTCACGCGGAATCCATCCAAGCAGCACCAGCGTCTGCTCAAACGAGGTTCCACGAATTGAAAGGTCCGCGGGATAGCCGCCGGACCCGCGTTGATTGATCTGCACAGAGGAGTCGGTGCGCAGATAATCCTCGACCGTGTTGTAGGCCAGCGGGTGCTGCTGCGTATCCATCACCACCACGGATCGGGCCGACTCGCCCAGCGAGATGGGATCGGGCGCGCCTAGAACTGTGACTGTGGTGCGAACCGTTTCGAGCTTCGTATTCTTGGATGGGGTCGTATCCGCGCTGGCCGAGGGAGCGTCGGGGAGGGGCGAAGTTCTGCTGGGCAAATCCGCAGAGAGCACTGCCGCACAGGAGAAAGGCCGCAAGCCAGCGTGGTGCGATCAAGCCGAGCCACTCCCCGTTCAGAACGCGTGCGGAACGGGCAAAAATCTGAAGATATTCAAGCTGAAAACCCCTGCACCATCATTCAGTAATTTCCGACGCTACACAACGATACTTTTGTCTTGCTCTAAATAATTGAGGGTATAAACTACTACTGCCGCCGATGCGTATTGAAGCCTTCCTTCGCGAGAGTCCGATGTTCACCGTCAAGCGAGCGGCGCTGCGTTTCGACGCGGTCGCAGCGGAAGCCTTCGCAGCCGATGACCTGGGATTTATGGAGGGTCTGGTCCTGGCGGCGATCTTCTTCGAATTTCCCCGCCCCATCAAACCGTCTCACCTGGCTTCGACCTTCGCCACGACGCGGGGCAACATCAGTCATGCCGTTTCCTCGCTGGAGGCGAAAGGCCTGCTGCAGCGAAAGATCGATCCCGCCGATGCGCGAGGATATCTGCTGACGCTGAAGCCCGCGGGAAAGAGGTGCGCGCTGCGGGTCATCGCTGCGTTCGACAGGATGCAGCAGGGATTTGAGCGCGAAGTCGGGGCTGCCACATTGGCGAATGCACTCAAAGTGATTCGTGCGCTTGAGAGCTGCAAGCACGGATGAGAGTTCGCACTCGATGCTGACGATGGAATACACTGCAAAACGATATGCCGGTTCCGGCTGCAGATTGGAAAGGTTATTGAAGCATGGCTGCATTGGCAGATAAATTCTGGCGCGGCAAACGCGTGTTCATCACTGGCCATAGCGGCTTCAAAGGGGTCTGGCTGTCGCTGTGGCTGCAGTCGCTGGGGGCGGAGGTGTTTGGCTACTCGACTTCTTCGCCAGCTTCATCGACGGAAGGCAAGTTTGCGGTCTCCATGCAAACCTTTCGCGGGGATATTTGCGATGCGGACAAACTGCATCCTGCGCTGATTGCGACGCGGCCGGACGTTGTGATTCACATGGCGGCGCAGCCTTTTGTCCGCAAGGCGCTGCAGGATCCTATCGGAACCTATCAGGCCAATGTTATCGGGACGGCGACGCTGCTGGAAGGTGTGCGGCGTTGCGATTCGGTGCGCGCCGTCATCGTGGTGACGACCGATAAATGTTACGAGAATCAGGATTGGGATTGGGCGTATCGCGAAGTCGATCGCCTGGGCGGGAGTGATCCATACAGCAGCAGCAAGGCCTGCATGGAATTGGTCGTTCGTTCTTTTCGCGATTCATTTTTCAGCGGGGATGGCGCGGCGGGCCGTCGAGTTGGTGTCGCTTCAGCGCGGGCGGGAAATATGCTGGGCGGCGGCGATTGGGGAAAAGACCGGCTGGTTCCCGATATGATTCGCAGCTTCGCCGCAGGCAAGCCGGTGGTGCTGCGCAATCCGACGGCAAAGCGGCCGTGGCAATTTGTGCTGGAAACTTTGCGCGGGTATTTATTGCTGGCCGAGGCTCTCTACGAAGACCCTGCGCGCTATTCGGGTGCGTGGAACTTTGGGCCGGGCGCCAGCGAAGTGCGAACGGTGGAGTGGATTGTGGAGAAGCTGGCGACTGCGTGGGGAGCGGAGGCGAAGTGGGACATCCAGCCGGGCCAGCATCCGCAAGAGGTACCGATGCTGCGACTGGATTGCGCCAAAGCCGCACAGGAATTGTCGTGGACGCCCGTTCTGCACCTTGCGGAGGCGTTGCAGATGACCGTCGACTGGTATCGCGATTTTTATGCTGGGAGAAACGTCGCGGAAACGTATGCGACCCAGATTGCCGACTACTCGGCGCGATCGAAAGCGAAATGGGAACTGCTTTCCCCGGTCGTTCGCGAAGGCTGACGCGTCTGCACGCCGAATTCTGCCGGCTGCCGGAATGCAATACACTCATCCCTATGCGCCCCACACTTTCTGTCGCCATGATCGCCCGCAATGAAGAGGCGAATTTGCCGCGAACGCTGGAGAGCGTGCGCTGGGTGGATGAGATTGTGATTGTCGATTCCGGTTCCACGGATCGCACGCCGGAGATTGCGCGCAGCTACGGCGCCAAGCATTCCTTCAACAGAGATTTTCAGGGGTTCAATCCGCAGAAAAGTTTGGCCATCGACGCGTGCACCAGCGATTGGATTTATTTGTTGGATGCCGATGAAGTGGTGACGCCGGAGCTGGCTGAAGAAATTCGCCAGGTGATCGAGAATCCTCGCTACGACGCGTATTGGCAGCCGCGTGTCAATCTTTTTCTAGGCCGCTGGATTCGTCATGGCGGGTTTTATCCCGACCACAAACTGCGCTTGTTCAAGCGAGGTACGGCGCGCATGGCGGGTGCGGAACCGCACGGCACTCCAGAATTTGCCGGGCCTAAGGGAACGTTAAAAAACGATCTGCTGCACTACGCGTATCCCAAGCTTGAGCTTTATTTGGAGCATATGAATCGCTACAGTTCACATAGCACGCGCGAACTATTTTTGAAGGGGAAAACGAGTTCCTCGTTCGCCGGATTTATATGGAATGTCATTCTGAACCCGATCGCAACCTTCCTGAAGAACTACATTTTTCGTTTGGGATTTCTCGATGGGCTGGAAGGTTTGGTGCTGCACTTCAATCACTCGGTATACATCCACTGGAAGTATGTCAAAGCGTGGAATGCAGGCAAACAAATGCGTGCCGCTGACAGTTCACAGCCGCACGCAGAGGCCTGGAAAAATCCTGAGAACTAAGGTGGTGCTGGGGGAGGGCAGGGTTGAACCGCGTTAGCCGACCAGGCCCGGCAGGGTCCATTCATGCGGTAACACGGACCTCGCGATTTCGACACACTTCGTGCGTGGAATCAATTCGATTCCGCTTTCAGTCCAACGACGGATCGAATAGATTTGCGAACAGCGTTCGCACAACCAGAAGTAGCGCCGTATCACCACGGGGGGCTTGCTCATCGCGGGAACTGGAAACGCGCCGCCCTTGGACTCTTTGGCACAGGCAATTGCCTCGGGGGAAATCGTCTGGGCCGAGGGCTTACGCTCCATCAGAAATAGACGGCCGCCGCGCAGATATTTCAACTCCGCGCTGCAATCCTTATTTGCGCATGTCATATTCATGGTGCTCGCCTCGGTTACTTACTTTAGTAAGAACCCACCTGGGCAGAAAAGGGTTGGCTGAAAAAAATTTCAATATGCAGGAGGAGAAATGATGTTTTTCTGCCCCTGCTTGCCGGGGGAAACCAATTCGATCTCTGGGATCGAATCGCTGGAACTCCCGGGAGAAAAGAAGTCCGTCGCGAAGCTTGTCGATGGCCGAAAAGCTGCTGACAAGTCCATGATACTCCCGTTGCCGGGTCAGGAAACGGAAGATTTCTGTGAATATTTGCGTGTACGTGGCGGACTGGCTGCGGTGCCTGGGGAGGCGGAAAACGCTGCGATCGTCAGTCTACGGAATCAAATTGCAGGTGAATGCGACCGGAGGGATCTGGATTTGCGCGGACACCGGCGAGGGTTGGAACTCTCCAGTTGGCATCCGCTAAGGTTTCGGCGGGATAGGTCGTCAAGACGGCGAGCACCGGACATCCAGCGGCCTTCCCTGACCCAACTCCGGCGGGAGCATCTTCGACGACCAGGCAATCTGCGGGCGAAGCGCCTAGTAACGCGGCGCCATGGCAATAAGGTTCCGGATGGGGCTTGCCTTGCCTTACCGTTTCCGCGGTGACAAAGTACTTTGGGATCAAAATGCCTGCGTGAGCCATGCGACTGCGCGCCAGACGTTCCGTGGCGGAGGTTACCACCGCCCAGGAGCCTTCGGGCAGCGAGGCGAGCAGCTCCTTCACTCCGGGCAACACCACCAGCCCTTCGTTATCTTCCACTTCGAGGTCTTCAATGAAGCGAAGTTCGGTGGCATCATCCAGGTCAGGACGGAGGGTGCGAACTGTCTCGATGGCCCGCCGGCCGTGCGCCAGATGGATGGCGTGTTCCGGATCGAGACCGCGCGATTCGGCGTAGCGCTGCCAGCTACGTTCGACAGAGCCGATCGAGCTCATCAAGACGCCGTCCATGTCAAAAAGCAGGCCGCGGACTTGCAGATCAACCTTCATCGGGAGCCGCCGCTGGATTGCAGCGTAAATTCGCGGCCGGCCTGCAGCAGGCGCTGCACAGCTTCCGGCGAGCAGGATTCCGCGTAGATGCGCAACAAGGGCTCAGTTCCAGAGGCTCGCAGCAGCAGCCAGCTTTCCGCCGCGTTTGGTTTCGTTTCCGCTTCGGGATTGCGCAAAAAGAATTTCATTCCGTCCAAACTTTCCACTCGCTCCACTTCCATTCCGGCAAAGGATTTGACTCCCGCACGCGCTCGGGCGATCGCGCCATTTTTGATGTCGTCCGGGATATGCAGATCGATCCGGTCGTAATGATGTTCGCCGTATTGGTGCTGCAAATCCGCCACCAGCTGGCCCAGCGATTTATTTTCGTCGGCCATCACATTGGCGAGCAGCAGCGCGTTCAGCAAACCATCGCGTTCCGGCAGATGTCGGGCAGTGCCGATGCCGCCGGATTCCTCACCACCCATTAAGATTTCGCGAGCCAGCATCAGGTCGCAGATATATTTGAAGCCGATCCCGGTTTCATGCAATTTGCGGCCGTGCTGCGCACAGATGCGGTCGATCATGCGAGTGGTGTTGAAGGTCCGCACGACTTCTCCACTCCACTGTTTGCGTTCGATCAACCAACGCAGCAGGATGGAAAATATTTTGTGCGAGTCGACCATGTTGCCGTTTTCGTCCACGGCGCCAATGCGGTCGGCATCGCCATCCGTAGCAAATCCAGCCTGGCAATGTTGCTCGACAACGACTCGCTGCAGTTCTTGAAGGTGCGGAAGAATCGGCTCCGGATTGATACCGGGAAAAAGCGGATTCGGTTCGCGATGAATCTCCACGCAGGGAATATTGAGGCGACTGAAAATTCCTGCGAGAATGCCGCCACCCGCTCCGTACATGGAATCGATGGCGAGCTTGAAACCGCTGGCTGCGATCTTGTGCAAGTCGACAAATCCTGCGATCTTTTCGATGTAGGCGGGAAGAAAATCTACGTGTTCAATTTTGGCCGCCGTTGACGCCTGCGGAAGCGGCTTGCCCAGATAGGACTCGATGGCAGCGATCATCGACGGCTTGCCCGAGCCGCCATAGCTTGCCTTGAATTTGACTCCGTT
>CAVZFK010000024.1:0-174897 GCA_963774515.1 uncultured Acidobacteriota bacterium
TTGGACTCTACAATCAGTCGACCATCCTCACCTATGAGGTACTGCGAACCGACACAATCTCCGTGCCCAAACAAATCAGTATTATCGGATTGGACGATTTCTCCCTGGCTTGAGACACCGCGGGGAAGGGTCGATCATTCGAGGGACGAAATGTTTGGAGCAAAGAGTAAAGTTGCTGGAATCTGCCTGGGAATCTGCATTCTATTTTTTGTTGGCGGCAAAACTGCGGCGCAGCAGATCGTGGTGGATGCGACCCCAACCCATGTTGTGAATTCCTTTAGCCCCATACAGCGCGTTAGGTGCTGGGGTCGATCGGTTGCGTGCGGGCGAGGGCGCTCCGAAGATGGCCAAGAGCGAAATTACGAAACAAGAAGTCGAAGAGAACACGGACAAGCTGCTCTCCGGGCCGGTTTTAAAAGCGATTCTTGGAGCGGGATGGCAGCCGGTCACTTATCGCCAGAACACGGAACTGCAGATCGAGGCGTGGCACTGGAATCCTCGGGGCGCGTGGAGCAATGCGAACCAGCAAGACGGCTACTTTACCGGCAGCGCTCAACCGACCGAGATGATTCACCACTCATGGTCTTATCCGCTGCCACATCGTGGCGATACTGTCGGCGATGGAGATGGATGGTCTCGGCTGACGGATGGAAATCTGCAGAGCTACTGGAAAAGCAATCCGTACCTTACCAGCAAATTCACCGGCGAGGACGATGCCAAGCATCCGCAATGGATCTTGATCGACCTTGGCAAGAAAGTGGACATCAATGCGATCCGAATTGCGTGGGCGAATCCCTTCGCACGGAAGTATTCGATCCAGTTCTGGACGGGCGACATGGAGCCTTTCTATGACGGAATCACCAAAGGCACATGGCAGACGTTTCCCATGGGTTCTATTGAGGACGGGAAAGGTGGCACCGCGACATTGAAGCTGGTGGACTGGAAAATTCCCGTGCAATACATCCGCATCTGGATGACGGAGTCTTCCAACACCTGCGATACGCACGGCTCGGCGGACAAGCGCAATTGCGTGGGCTATGCCATCGACGAACTGTATGCGGGAACTCTATCCTCCGATGGCAAGTTCACGGATCTTATTCAGCATTTGCCGAGCCGTCAGCAAACGGTTACGTGGGCGTCATCGACCGATCCCTGGCATGCCGCATCGGATATCGATGTGACCAAGGGAGACCAGATTGGATTCGACTACTTCTTTCACAGCGGCATCACACGTGGGCTGCCGGCGATCGTGCCGATTGCGATGCTCTACGGAACTCCAGAGGACGCTGCCAATGAGATTGCCTATCTTGATCGACGGCATTATCCGGTGTCGCGAATTGAGATGGGAGAGGAGGCCGATGGTCAGCGCATGCTCCCAGAGGATTACGCTGCGCTCTATATACAGTTTGCAAACGCAATTCATCGGCTGGTTCCAGGGGCAAAGTTGGGAGGCCCTTCCTTTGAAGGAACGCTTGGAGATGTCGAGGTGTGGCCAGACGCGGAGGGCAGGGTTTCCTTCCTGGGAAGGTTTCTCGATTACTTGAAAGCCCACGGCCATCTGAACGACTTCACATTTTTTTCCTTCGAGCACTATCCGCCGGTCGATCATTGGGATGATCTATATAAGGAGCCGGCGCGCATCAGCCACATCGTTCAGGTATGGAAAGACGATGGGCTGCCTGCAAACATTCCTTTCTATATGACGGAAGGAAATATGAAAGCCCCGGATGACGAGGTTTCCGAGTGGGGAGCTCCAAATATTGAGAAGGGAATCTGGCTTGCGGACTACGTGGGTTCCATTATGACGGCGGGCGCCAGCGGCACGTTCTACTTTCATTACATCCCGACACCGGGGCGACCCGGACCTTTTCTGATGGTCGACAAGGACTATCGCGTGGTTGGATTTCCATCGCAATACATCGCCGCGCAGATGATCACGCAGGACTGGGTCGAGCCGATCGATGCGATCCATCACCTGTTTAAGGCGAGCAGCGATGTGACGGACGCGACCGGAAATGTACTGGTGACGGCGTATCCTGTCGAACGGCCGGACGGACAATGGTCGGTGATGCTGGTGAATAAGGATCGCGACCATGACCACAGCGTGCGTGTGGTATTCGCCAATTCGGAAACGAAGCGGGATCGTTCTTTTACCGGGCCGGTCGAACAGATCACGTTCGGAGATGCTCAATTTCAGTGGCAACCGGATGGTGCGATGGGGCGGCTTGATCGCGACGGTCCACCGATAAAATCGACGACGATGGCGAACGGAAGTACGACCTACGATCTTCCCAAGGCATCGATTACGGTGCTTCGCGGTCATATTGGTGGTGGTGCGGATGTATCGAAGGGTAGATCGGCGGGAGGAGCGGTCTCTGCACCGCAATGAAAGGATCGCCGCGGATTGCCATCTCTTTCTGGAGCGATTCTGAATCGTCGGGCAGGGGAAAATCGGCGTCGCAAAATACTACTCGACTAGAACTGCGCCGGCATATTAGTATCACTGCTACTCCCTCTTCCGTACTCACTGGAAGCCCATTTGCCTCAACGTTTTGTGGTTCTTCGGCGCATCTCGCTAGCAGCGCTCATGGCGTTTGCCATCGCGACCCCGTATTCCTTCGCGGGCGTCGGCCCTGCTACAAATCCCGCGGTTGTGTCGACATCTCCAGAAGTCGGCATGCCCGTCGTGGTGAGTCATTCGCTGAAGGACGTCAGCGAATTTAACCAGGTTTGGACTATTCTGCAGGACCGCCGCGGAGTGATGTACCTGGGCCTGGGCGGTGGCCAGATACTGGAATATGACGGCGTGACATGGCGAAAGATCGACACCGCCATGGATGTGGTGCGATCGATGGCGCTGGACGATTCGGGCAGAATCTGGGTCGGCGGCGACGGCGGCTTTGGGTATCTTGCGCCGGATTCCTCCGGAACATTGACCTATGTTTCCTTGTTGGACCATGTGCCGGAAAATGCCCACAGCTTTACCGATGTATGGCAGACACTGGTGACGCCGCAGGGGATTTTCTTCCGGTCTTATGAACTGCTATTTCGCTGGGACGGGAAAACGATGCACGTTTGGAGGCCGGAACCTAAATCCAGCTTTCAGGCGCTCTCTGCGGTTCGCGGTCGTATTTACACGGCGCAAAATGGAGTTGGCCTGCAGGAAATCGTAGGCGATGAAATCAAAAATCTGCCGGGTGGGGATGCCTATAAAAACTCCATCAAAGAGTATCTCCATCCCTTCGGCGACAACGACATTCTGATTTCTGAGCGCGGGGGGCTGCTGTCGCTCTACGATGGTCAAAAGTCCACTCCTTTTCCGACCCAGGCGGATGCTTACCTGAAGCAGCACAAACTCTATAAATCCCTGATATTGAAAGACGGCAGCATCTGCCTGACGACTCTGACCGGTGGCGCCATCATCCTCGGGCACGATGGAAGCCTTCGTCAGATCATCGGCACCGCGGACGGTCTGCTGGATGCGGGAGTTTTGAGTGACTTGCAGGATCGAGACGGGGAATTGTGGCTGGGGACGACAAACGGTATCACCCGGGTCGAGGTTGCATCGCCCATCTCGTTCTTCTCTCGCAATCAGGCACTGGATGCGAACCGATTTGATGGATCGGTATACGTCGCCATTGGCGAGGGTTCCTTTCCTGTTGAAAGACTGGTGTCCGATCCAGTCACGAAGCGCCCTTCCATGGTCCCGATTGGCGGGGCCACGCAAGGTTTTGGACTGCAGATCTTCAGGGATCATTCGGGTAAAACTCCCAACCAATTGTTGGTGGCCACCAGCGAGGGAGTGATGCGGGTGCAAGCGAACAACACCCTGACGCCGGCGATGCCGTCGGTCCACGGGCTGGGAGAGCCGGCCTTTACGCTGTTCCAGTCCAGAAAAACGCCCGATCGAGACTTCTTTGCAAACCGTGATGGCGTTTCTTCCATGCACTGGGATGGTAAAGCGTGGATCGATGAGGGAAAGCTGCCGAACATTGTCTACAGGGCGACTACGCTGGCTGAGGATACGAATGGGGACCTGTGGGCTGGCGGTGGCAAGGGCTCTGTGCTTCGCATTACCGTGGCGCCCACGGGAATGAAAGACTCCAAGGCCGAGGTGCTTTCAAGTAAAGAAGGCGTTCCTCCCGGTGTGACAGCGGTCGTTCTTGTGATGGGCAAGATCTATCTGGGAATCAATCGAAATCGGGATATCTATCGCTGGGATGCAACGGCTCACCGGTTTGTGGTCGATAACCAATTTCTTTTGCCGGTGAATTCCCCGGGGGCGACTCCGTTGCTTTATCAACTGGATGATAAAAGTGTCTGGACGGGCACGGTCGCATCCGATAGCCGACGTATTGCGCGCATCCTTCCGGAGGCAGGCGGAACGTACCGTATCGATGAGGACACATATCGTCCGCTAACGCGGTTCCAGGTGCAACCCGCGTTCGTTGACCCCGATGGCGATGTGTGGGCGGCGGGCGAGGCGCTGATCCGATTGAACCCACATATGCAGGCGACCGCGTCGGAACGATTCCCGGCGCTGGTTCGTGAGGTCACTGCTGGATCGCGGGTTGTGTTCGGCGGAAACAGCGCGCCGGGGTCTCCGGAACTGCGACTTCCACCGGCGAGCAATGCTGTCGACTTCGAATTTGCTGCAGCATCGTATGGCGACTCGGCCGACACTCGATATCAGTACTGGCTCGAGGGCGCGGACAGTGATTGGTCGGCGTGGGGCAAGCAGACGGAGGCGAACTATAGCGGTCTGGGCCCTGGAAGTTACACATTTCGAGTGCGCTCGCGGGGAATTGACGGACAAGTGGGTCCGGAGGGAACCTACGCGTTCATCATTGTTCCGCCGTGGTACCGAACTACGCTGGCCTATATTCTGTACGGCCTTCTCTTCCTGATTCTCGCGATTGTCGGTTGGCGCTTGATCAGCATGTACGAGCGCGAGAAGGCTCGGAGAAAAACCGAGGCGCTGGAAGCCCAGGCAAAAGCGCTGGAGGCAACGGTTAACGAACGCACTGAGGAGATTCGCGCGCAGGCTGCGGAGATTACGGCTCAGAAAGACAGCATCGAATTGCTGAGCGAAATCGGTAAGGAGATTACTGCCTCGCTGGATCTGAATACGATTCTTTTCAAACTGTATCAACGCGTGAATCAGATCGTAGACGCGAGCATCTTTGGGGTCGGGCTGTATCGGCCGGAAAAGCGCTTGATCGAATACAGCCTGGCCATCGAAAACGGCAAGCGTTATGCGCCCTACACTCGCAGCGCAGACGATAAGAATCAATTTGCGGTGTGGTGTATCGATCATCGGCAGGCGATTTTGATTAACGACGTGGAGAAGGAATCGTCGAAATTCATTCCTACCTACACGCATACAAACAGGGCGCTGGATGACGGCAGTATGGCACAGCCGCCTGCGTCGATGATTTATCTGCCGCTGGTCGCGCAGGAACGTGTGCTGGGTGTGCTGAGTATTCAGAGTTTCAAGAAGAACGCTTATACGGAACAGCACCTGAGCCTGCTGGAGAACCTGGCTGCGTATACGACCATCGCGCTCGATAACGCCAATGCCTATCAGGTCATCAACCAGCAGGAGAAGGAAGTCAGTGAGCGTGCCGGTGAGTTAGTGACCATCAATCGGATCACGCAGGCACTCGCGACGCAACTGGATAAGGATCGCCTGATTCAGTTTGTTGGAGATGAAGTTCGCGACCTGTTCCGCGCGCCGATTTGTTATGTGTCGCTGCTCGATCGCGCGACAATGATGCTTCAGTTCCCGTATGCGTTTGGTGAAGACGCCGCGCCGCGACCCTTTGGACAAGGACTGACGTCGCAAATTATTCGCACCGGCCAGCCGCTGCTCATCAATGAAGACATGGAAGGCAACCGCGCCAAGATGGGCATCGAACAGTTTGGACGGCAGACGGCCTCCTACCTGGGAGTTCCGATTCCATCCGGCGGCCAGGTAATCGGCGTCATCAGTGTGCAGTCGGTCGATCAGGAAGGGCGTTTTAAAGAAGCCGACATGCGCCTATTGTCGACGATTGCGATCTCTGTCGGAGTCGCGTTCCATAATGCAAAGTTGTTCGAAGAGGCAGGACATGCGAGAGCGGCAGCGGAACAGGCCGACGCGGCGAAGAGCTCATTTTTGTCGACCGTCAGCCATGAGTTGCGGACGCCACTGACGTCTGTGCTCGGATTTGCCAAGATTATTCGCCGACGGCTGGAAGAGCGGCTGTTCCCATTGATTCCTGAGGATGATCGCAAGGTGCAGCAGGCAAAGCGCCAGGTGATTGAGAATCTTGATGTCGTGGTGAGCGAAGGTGAGCGTCTTACGAAGCTGATCGACGATGTTCTCGATCTGGCAAAAATTGAGGCGGGCAAATTTAGCTGGAACATGGCAAGCGTTTCGGTGAAGGACGTGATTGAGCGTGCGATCGCGGCGACTGCTTCTTTATTTGAAGCCAAGAAACTGGAGTTGGTCCGCAACATTGAACCGGACTTGCCCTCGATCACCGGGGATCAGGATCGTTTGATCCAGGTGGTGATCAATCTGATTTCGAACGCGGTCAAGTTTACTGACTCGGGCTCGATCACCTGCTCCGTTCATAAGCAGGGAAGCGAAATGATCATGAGCGTCAGAGACTCCGGCATCGGCATTGCTCCGGCGGATCAGCCCAAGGTTTTCGAAAAATTCAAACAGGTTGGCGATACTTTGACCGACAAGCCGAAAGGCACCGGCCTGGGTTTGCCGATTTGCAAAGAGATTGTCGAATACCATGGTGGGCGAATCTGGGTGGAGAGCGAACCTGGCCACGGCAGCACATTCTCGTTCACGCTTCCCATCATTGAAGGGGCGAAAGCGCCTGGCGAGCGTCCGTTGCGCCACTCCATCGATGTTGAGACGCTTGTTCGGCAATTGCGCGAGAGAGTGGTGTCTCACCCCACCCGTGAAAAGTCCGTGCTGGTGGTAGATGACGACTCCAACATTCGTTCGCTTCTGCAGCAGGAGCTTACCGAGGCAGGCTACACTGTGCGCCTGGCTGAGGACGGCCGCAAGGCGTTAACTCTGATTCGAGAGGAACCGCCAGGATTGGTGATCCTGGACGTGATGATGCCGGAGATGAACGGTTTTGATGTGGCGGCGGTGCTGAAGAACGATCCAGCCACGATGGATATTCCGATCATCATTCTTTCCATTCTGGAAGATAAGGAACGCGGATACCGGCTTGGCGTGGATCGCTATCTTACCAAGCCGATCGACACGGCTTCGCTGTTCCACGAGGTCGACACGCTGCTGGATCAAGGAAAATCCCGGAAGAAGGTGATGGTCGTCGACGAAGACGCATCCACGATTCGAACCCTCACGGGTGCGCTTGAGACGCGGGGCTACACCGTTGTTGAGTCTAGTGGTTCTGAGTTGGTTTCAAAAGCCGTTCTCTCCAAGCCCGACATCATTATTCTGAATTCGCTTCTTTCCAGCGATGAAGCGGTCCGTGCTCTGCGCTTCGAGAAGGGATTGGAGAACGTACTGTTTCTGATTTATCAATGACGCCTATGAAAATTCTGATTGTTGACGACGAACCGCATTTGCGCATGCTGATCCAGCAGACCCTCGAAGAACTTGAAGACGATGGTGTGGAACTTTTCACCGCGAGCAACGGCGAAGAGGCGCTGGAAACAATTCGCAAAGAGGAACCCAACCTTGTCTTCCTCGACGTGATGATGCCGAAGAAAAACGGCTTTGACGTTTGCAGCGCTGTGAAGAACGAATTGGGGTCTGAGCCATATCCACATTATTTTGCTGACAGCCAAGGGACAGGAATTCGATCGCCAGCGCGGCCAGGAAGTGGGCGCCGATCTGTATATGACGAAGCCGTTCGACCCGGATGCACTGATTGCGAAAGCCCGTTCTGTGCTCGGTTTGTCGATGCCTGGCGCGTAAGGATATGCCCGCTCTCACTCTAAAGTCGCTGATCAGCCCCAGGTCCGATTGCCTTCCGGCGCTCACGGCTTTAATCCATAGCGTTGGTGGAGGAATTTCTATTGTTGACCCAGCCGGCAAGGCGCTGCTGGGTGAGGTGTCTTCGGAAATCTCGGCGGGGCAATCGCGGGTTCCAGTACAGTTTGAGGACGCGACTCTGGGATTCGTCGTGGGGCCGTCTGAGCCTGCAGCGGCAATTGCGCTGCTGCTGCAGCATTTCGCGAGCCGCCAGTGTGAAGCGCGATCGCTGGCCGCGGAAGTCCTCCATCTTTACCGCGAAGTTCACTTGATTGAGCAGCTGTCCGAACAACTTGCTGCACTGTTGAACTCAGAGGCTGTGGGTCAATCCGCGTTGGCGCAGGCGCAACGATTAATTCCTGCAACTCACGGCAGCGTTCTCTTAATAAGTAAGGAGGGCGGCATCCTGCAGCGCGCCGCTTTCTTCGGCGACTCATGTGGTGATTCCGCAAATTATTCTGGCCCTCTGGGTCCGGCGTCGCGTTTCGCTGCTTCGACGCTGGAGCGCGGAATTGGAGAAATCGTGAATAATTGCGCCGCCGATTCTCGGGCGCTCGAATCGGAATGCACGCTGAAGGCATTGATGTGTGCTCCGTTGCGCGCGGGACAGCGGACGGTCGGCGTGATTGCATTGGCCAGCAGTACGGCCGGCTCATCGTATTCCACGGCTGATTTGAAACTGCTGAATACGATCGCGCTGCAAACGGCTGCCGCCATTGAAAACTCAATGCTGTGCGAGGAGATGGTGGAAACCGCTCGCGAGCGTGCTGCGTTTGCTGCAGAGCTGCAGGCGGCAAGCACGGTTCAACAACTGCTTTTGCAGAGCGCTTCGCGTCCGACGCCGGGTTTTCAGGTGGACTCCGTGTATCTGCCGGCCAGCGAAGTTGGCGGTGACTTCTTCTTCGTCTCGCCGGCACCTGACGGCTCTCTCACCGCGATTGTGGGCGATGTCTCGGGAAAAGGCCTGCCGGCTGCGATGCGCGTCGCTATGATTCTTGGCGCTCTACGTCGCGAGACTTCGCACGACCCCGGCGATATTCTGGCGGGACTCAACAATGCGCTGATCGCGCATGGGCAGCTTGGATTTACCACGGCATGTTGTGTGCGCATCTCGCTGTCTGGCGAATATGCGATTGCGAATGCGGGCCATATTTCTCCGTATATTTCTGGCCATGAAGTGCACACGCCGCCAGCATTGCCGATGGGGCTGGTAGCGGATCAGAAGTATGAGCTGGTGCACGGGCATTTGGCTGCTGCGGAGCGTCTTGTCCTGATGTCAGACGGCGTCCCGGAAGCGCGAGAAGACGGGGGTGCACTCTACGGCTTCGATCGCCTACCGAGTTTGACGTTGAAGTCTGCTCGCGAGATCGCCGAAACTGCCCAGCGTTTCGGCCAGGAAGATGACATCACGGTTCTGACGCTAGCCATCGCCAAAGAATAACTGGCTCGCGCTCGGCAACGCACGCATTCCTCCTACAAATGTCGTATGCGCTGGCATCGTTCACGGAATGGCTGAATTCTGCCGATATCAATGACGCGAGTGTCACTAGGAACTGGTTCGCGCAAGGGGCCTCAAACTTTTTGTAGCCCGTTTCGCAAAATAAGTAATGGTTGAACTTATTACGTGCATTGCTGTGTCCACCATTACGCGGGTAACGAGTATGCATTTTTATGCGCAAATGCTGGCGGTCTGATTCTTGCGTCGTTGGGGTGCGCTCTACATCTATTGATCGGTGGCAAGGAGAGGGACTCATCGTTTTGTGCCATACGGATGGCGTGGCAAACCGTCAGGAGAGGGGACCGCGGGCCTGTAAATACTGTGATCGACGGAGATACAAACGCACTCCGCGGAGCGATTACGACGGTAATTATGCAGGGAAAATCGTTGCTGGGATAAGCGCCTGGATGGGGCAAAGAAACGTGACTGAGGCCCGAAATCGCCGCTTGCCGTTTGCGGGATCACGGCTACAATTGGCTGAGCAAAGGGTTAGTTGTATCGGACAAAATGGCGATGTCGGGCCACATTTTGGGCGGATGCAAGCATCGAATCGATGTGACCTTTGCTGAGAACGACGCAGAAACATTCTCGGTTAGAAGAATGAGGGGAGAACATGGAGAAGATCATTCGATCTGTATTGATTGCAGCATTGCTGATTTGCCCAATGCAGCTGTTGGCGCAGCACGAACCCACGCCAATGGATAAAGTCCGCGTACTGGCCGGTGAGCACGCCATCACAACCGGAAAACGTCACGGCGTTTACTGGGTTGAGGTGGAGGGTAGCGACATCTTCGGCACGGGCATGACGCTGGACGAAGCAGCGATTGACTTCCTGGCCGATGCCGACCTGGAAGGGCATGAAGCGAATCGTCCTAATCTGAAGTCTTTACCGCAACCAACAAAACCAGCCATCGATTGCGCCCAATCGTATTGCTTGTAGTTGTGTGTCCGCAATGGAACGACGAACTGTGGAGCTACGACGTCGGGGTCATGACCTCGTAGCTTCCTAAAATTGTTCTGCAATTTTCAATCTTCTTCGCCAGATTCTGCTTGCTCATCGAGGTTTGATTCGAAACTCGGGGAGGTTGGTGATGTCTCCTCATCCACTACTTGAAAATTGCTGAGGCCGACGCCAACCAGGCGAAAGAGCTGATTTCGTCCCATGTCCACGCGTTCGCGCAGGGTGAGGGCGATCGATATAAGCTCCTCACAGGAAGCGGGCGGAGCTGGCGGCGTAAGGCTGCGCGTTAGATTTGCGAACTCTTTCGTCTTGAGTTTCAGAACCACGGTTTTGGCGCAACGCGCATTGCCGTGCGAAGCTTTCCAAACTTTTTCTGCCAAGCGACGAATCTGCACTTCAGTATCCATGAGCGGAATATCTTCTGGAAAGGTATCTTCGGCAGAGATCGACTTACTTACCCGATTGGGCACGACAGGATTGTCATCGATGCCTCGAGCGAGTTGATACAGGCGAAGGCCGTAGCTGCCGAAGTGATCTTCGAGGGCCGACAGCTGAAGCGCATAGAGATCGCCGACGGTTGCGATTCCAACTGCGTTCATGCGACTCTCTGTGACCCGGCCCACACCTGGGATGCGGCCCACTGGCAGCGGAAGAAGAAAGCTCTGCACCTGATGGGGCTGAATGACAAACAGGCCGTCGGGCTTCTTCCAGTCGGAGGCGATCTTGGCGAGGAATTTGTTCGGGGCCACGCCGGCGGAGGCTGTCAGATTTAACTCCTCGCGTATCTGCTCGCGAATTAACTTCGCCACCCGCGTTGCAGTCGGAAGTTGTGTCTTGTTCTCAGTCACGTCGAGATAGGCTTCATCGAGAGACAAGGGTTCGATGAGGTCGGTGTGTCGGCGAAAGATCTCGCGCACGGCTATCGATACGGCTTTATAGCGAACGAAATCCGGGGGAATAAAGATCGCTTCCGGGCACAGGCGTTCCGCGCGGACCGCAGGCATGGCCGAGCGAATGCCGTAGCGGCGCGCTTCGTAAGAAGCGGCGCAAACCACGGATCGATTGCCGCGCCACGCAACCACGACCGGCCTGCCGCGAAGTTTTGGATTGTCGCGTTGTTCAACAGAGGCGTAGAACGCGTCCATATCGACATGAACGATTTTTCGTACTGTCGTGGGTTCATCCATAAGCCAAACCGGGGCGCTCGATGTTCGCCTTGTATTCGCCTATTATAGGAAACATGTCGATCGCCGACCAGCCTATTTTTAGAGTTCCAAGCGGGGTCGGCCTGCGGCAGGAGTTGAGTCTTCGCAGTCTGCAATACGCAACCACGTACGGCTACCTCCACGAGCGGTCGGACGGTCAGGTTCCCAGCATTATCTTCGGACGCGACGAGGAAGGGCGACATGGGAATTTTCATCCGGAGTCGTATCGGCGGATTTGCGCTGAGGAACGATGGGCGAGGCGCCTCGGAAAAGTTCACACAGCGCACAAGCGATCGCGTCTCCGTGCCAATTGGAAGTGGAAAGAACTGGATTGCTGCAACAGCTCCGATGCGCTGCTGATGAATATCTTTTGCCATCCAGAAGTCTTAGAAAGGTCGCCGGTGCGGGCGCTATTGGGAATCGAATCGAAGGCGGTTCCGGAGTTCGGATTCAAGCCGCGAACGCCGCTACTGAAGGCGAAACGAGATAACACCGAAATTGATATGAAGCTTGGTGAGTTACTGGTGGAGGCCAAGCTTACGGAATCGAATTTTCAATTTGCCAGCGTTGCATTGATCTCGCGCTATCGCGACCTGGAAGAAATCTTCGATGTTGCTGAGCTTCCCACGCGCAACGGCAAGCAAGGCGGGTATCAGTTGATTCGAGGCACCCTTGCAGCGTACGCCACGGGTTGCAGCTTCTGCGTCCTGTGTGATGCTCGCCGTCAGGATCTGGTTGAAAGCTGGTACAGCGTGATGCGGGCGGTTCGTCCGTTCGAGCTTCGCTGTCGGCTCAAGCTGCTTACATGGCAGGAACTGGCGTCAGTTCTGCCGAAGGATCTTCAGCGATTCTTATCCGCGAAATACGGTATCTTTCCGGTTGCGTCGAGTTGCGCGGCTTCAGGCTGAAGCGGAACGAAGCCACTTCTCCATCTGTTCATGATCGACCAGACCCGGCTGCTGGAACACGGGTTGACCACCTTTGAGCACAACGAAGTTGGGAATACTCTGCACCCGATAGCGGGCGGAGAGTTGCGGGTTGGCTTCGGTGTCGACCTTCAGGACGATCGCCTTGCCGGCCATATCCGCGGCGGTGCGAGAAACTTCTGGAGCCGCGGCTCGGCAGGGACCACACCAGCTGGCCCAGAAGTCAACGAGGATGGGGACGGTGGCGTTCTGGACAATATCGTCAAATGCGGCGGAGTCGACGGCGAGCGGCTCGGCGAGCGGAGGAAGCTCGGACTTGCAAGCTCCACATTTGCCGCTTGCAGTCAGGTGTTTCGCGGAGACGCGATTTTTCTGCTGGCAATGAGTACAGGTGCGAATGACAGGCATGGCTAATCTCCAGTTCTATTTCTTGTTGTGCATAGATTCAGGCAAGGGCGCTCGACGTTCAACTTTGCCGTGAGCCGCGCGTTCGTATTGCACAGGCCAGACGCCGGGTTTGTGAAGAACTTCCGCAGCATGCAGCGGCCAGTAGGGATCGCGCAGCATTTCCCGAGCCAACGATACAACATCTGCCTGCCCGGTGCGGATAATTTGATCTGCTTGCTCGGGCGCCGTAATCATGCCGACAGCGGCGGTCGGAATATCCGGCCTCTCGACGAATGCGCTCAGCGAATTCAACCTGATATCCGGGGCCGACCGGGATTTGTTGGCTTGGATGATTGCCGCCGGAAGAGCAGTCGACGAGATCGATACCTTCGGCTTTCAAAAGTCCGCGCGAAGGCGATGGAGTCCTCGACCGTCAGGCCGCCCGCGGGAAATTCGATTGGATGGCTCGACCCAATCCGCGATGGAAAGGCGCATCCAAACCGGCAACTCAGCAGGGAAGTTGGCACGAACTGCGCGGACCACTTCCAGCGGAAAGCGGATACGGTTGTCAAAGCTACCGCCGTACTCGTCTGTGCGCGTGTTTGAAAGGGGCGAGAGGAATTCGTGCAGCAAGTAGCCGTGGGCGCCGTGGATTTCCACCAGAAGAAAGCCAGCCGCCTGGGCGCGTCGCGTGGCGGCTGCAAAATCTGCGATCACTTTATCCATGCCGGCTCGATCCAGTGCTCGCGGCGTCGAGTACCCTTCGGAAAATGGCTCAGTAGTCGGTGCGACTGCCTGCCAACCTCCCTCACTCGCAGAAAGCGCCTCGTGGTTGGCGGCCCAGGGTATGGGCATGCTTGCTTTTCGGCCTGCATGGGCCAATTGAATTGCCGGGACAGCACCGTGGGCCTTCACAAACTCGGTGATTTTGGTGAAGGGTGCGATGTGGGCATCCGACCAGATTCCGAGGTCGCCGGGCGTGATGCGGCCTTCCGGGCTGACGGCGGTAGCCTCGGCAAACACAGTTCCTGCTCCTCCGACAGCTCGGCTGCCAAGGTGGACAAATTGCCAGTCATTCGAAAATCCGTCGACGTAGCTGTACTGGCACATCGGCGAAACCACAATCCGGTTTGGAAAGGTGACCGAGCGCTGAGTCAATGGGGAGAAGAGGCTATTAGGTGCTGTCGGCATTGTCTATTGGATGTTGCGGCGCAGACTAAGGTTCACGTTTCAGGTTGCGTGGATGCGATCGTCCCTAATCATTGACGTCTGAAGGCTTCTTCTTCTCTTTTCGTTGATGTTCGCGGGATTCGTATGCTGTTTTGATTCTCTCGTATTTTGCCTGTAGCTCGTCCAGTTCAAGATCGCTCAAGTTCTCAATGTCGATCATTTGATCGCGAGCTTTATCGATGGAGCGAATCAGCTCATTCAGCTTCAAATTGATGGCGCGGGCATCTCGGTTTTGCGTGTTCTGGATCAAGAAGACCATCAGGAAAGTAACGATGGTCGTCCCGGTATTAATCACCAATTGCCAGGTATCTGAAAAATGAAAGATCGGGCCCAATACCGCCCACCCCAGGATTACGAATCCAGCCCCGGCAAACGCCCACTTGGAGCCCAGCCAGCCAGAAGCTTTTGCTGCGAACCGTCCAAACCAATCGTTCGTTGTCCTGACGCGCACTTCTACGGGCTTGCTCATTTGGGAACTCCATCGAATGTCGAGAATTTTGCGATTTCGCCTACGTCAGCATCTTATGGGAAAAATCCGCGTCTGCGCGGGGCAGTCCGAGGGTTGCATTGGCGCGGGGCTCTTCGTGCGGGATTCGACGGAAAATCTGCCGTATTCAAGTGATAAGAAGAGATCAAAATCCGTCCCTCAGCGCAATGGACTGCATGTTAGTGTGAAACCAAGTTGACCTGATGTGAAGTCGTGGAGCTTTGAGCATGGACAACCCGAACACCGTTGTGAAGCAGCTATTCGGAGAGGCGCTGGAGCTGCCGCGCGAGCAGCGGGCAGCCTTTCTGGACAAGGCATGTAATGGGCGGAATGAGCTGCGCCGCCAGGTGGAAGCAATTCTTGCGGAAAACGACCGGCTCAACGGCGTTCTGAGCGACTCTCCCTGGAATTTGAAGGAGGTGTTTCCAGAGGAGCCTGCTCGCGGACCAAAATATTGGCCCAGGAACTCTCCTTGGGCGATATCGCATGATCGAACAAATGGGCGCCGGCGGCATGGGCGTCGTATATCGCGCGCAGGATGAAAAACTGAATCGCGTGGTGGCAGTCAAGATTGTTGCGCCCGGTGTGCTGACAAGCGACGATGCGAGAGACCGTTTTCGACGCGAAGCGCTGGCTCTGGCTCGCCTGAATCATCCGCATATTGCGGCCGTTTACGACGTGGGAGAACAGGATGGAGTCGACTACATCGTGATGGAGTGCGTGCAGGGACAGTCGCTGCGAACGGCTTTGCAAGCTGGTCCGCTCACGGTGGTCGAGGCAACGCGCATCGTTCTGCAAGTGGCGGAGGCGTTGGAAGAAGCGCACGCACAAGGCGTGGTCCACAGAGACCTGAAGCCTGCGAACGTGATGATCACGGCCAAGGGGAATGCCAAAGTGCTGGACTTTGGCGTGGCGAAGTTGCTGGCTGCTACAGAAGCGACGCAATCGCTTACGGAGGCGGCGGGTCCCATCGGAACTCCCCTTTATATGTCTCCGGAGCAGGCGCTGGGCAAGGTCGTCGACGCGCGAACGGATCTGTGGAGCCTGGGGGTGCTGTACTACGAAATGTTGACAGGCAGGCCGCCCTTCCAGGCTGACACCACGTTGGCGGTATTGCATGCGGTGATCGCTGATCCATTTCCGCCGGTACGCCAGCTTCGACCCGATGCGCCTGAGGAAGCGGATCACATTGTTGTTAAGGCAATGCAGAAGGAGACGGAACGACGCTATGCATCTGCCGCAGAGGTGGCCCATGACGCCTCGGGCTTGCTGTCGAGGTTGAGTGGATATGTTCCTGCTGTTGAGGCACCGTCAACGCGCTACCTGAAGATGATGACTGCGGCCCTGACGCTGGTGCTGATCGCTGGAGCGGTTGCGGGATGGTGGATCTATCGCCGTGCGGCGGAGCGGCGCTGGGCGCGCGAGGATGCGATTCCTCAGATCCAAAACCTAATCGAGGATCGTCGTCCCTTGCAGGCATTTCAGGTGCTGGATCGAGCAGAGAAGTATTTGCCCGGCGACCCGCATCTGCAGCAAATCAGGAAACGCAATTCGGAGTCTGTGTCGATCAACTCCGATCCGCCGGGCGCGCAGGTCGCGATTCAGGATTACTTGACGCCGAATGGGCCAACGGTGAAGCTTGGCGCCACTCCGCTCAAAAATGTGCAAGTTCCAGATGGATATTTTCGGTGGACGGTCTCGAAGGCGGGGACTGGGACACTTGTCGCGGCGCCCGAGACGGAAAAGACGATGAATTTTTCACTTCGTCATGCCGCAAACGCCCCGCCGGGAATGGTCTATGTCGACGGAGGGTACTGGACCGAGTACGCCTCCTTCATTGGCTGGGTAGGACCGTATACGTTCCCTCCTTATTACATCGACCGGTTCGAAGTGAGTAATCGCGAGTATCAGAACTTTGTCGATCAGGGAGGCTATGAAAAACCGGAGTACTGGCCTGTCGTGTTGCAGAAGAATGGCCAGCCGCTGAAATGGAATGAAGCGATGCAATTGTTCCGCGACACTAGCGGGCGACCCGGGCCATCGACATGGGCCGGCGGCCATTATCCGGAGGGTAAAGGGAATTTTCCAGTTTCCGGTGTGAGCTGGTATGAGGCGGCTGCCTATGCTGCATTCGCCGGCAAGTCGCTGCCGGTGCTTGGACAGTGGTACCAGGCTGCGAACTTCGACATCGCAGAGTACACAGTGCAGATGAGCAATCTTAGAAGCGCAAGCCCAGCTGCCGTGGGGAAGGACCGCGGACTGGGCCTATATGGCACCTACGATATGGCGGGAAATGTGCGCGAGTGGATTGCCAATCCGGTCGATGGCGACTTGCGTCTCATCCTTGGCGGATCCTGGAAATCGCCAAACTACTTATATACAAGTCCAGAAGCGCTGCAGCCTCTTGACCGTTCCGAGACCAATGGATTTCGCTGCGTTCGCAATCTGGGTGCAATGCCGGTGGCAGCGACGCAAACGATTCACCGAATCACTCGTGACTTCTCAAAATTTAAGCCTGTGAGTGACGACGTATTTCGCGCTTACACCCTGCTCTACGCGTATCCCGACACTCCTCTGAACGCGAAGGTGGAAGGGGTGGTGAAGGAGACCGAGGACTGGCGCGAGGAAAAAGTCACCTTCGATGCGGCATACAACGGCGAACGGATGTCGGCCTATCTGTTTCTGCCGAAACGCGTGCGGCCACCGTATCAGACAGTTCTCTTTTTCCCCAGCGCGCGCGTGCTTTTTTTACCGCCGGACAGCAGCGCGCTCGGTGATGTGAATTACTTCGACTACATTATCCAAAGCGGGCGAGCGGTTGTTTATCCCGTATACAAAGAAACGTATGAGCGACGCTCTGCTAATAGACTTCCCAGCGGCGATGTCGATCTGTCCATCGATTGGTACAAGGATGCAGCCCGTACTGTGGATTATCTCGACACGCGGCCGGACATCGACAAGAACAAACTGGCGTATCTTGGCGTCAGCATGGGGTCGGCCGATGGGGTGATCGTTGCCACGCTACTTCAAGACCGCCTGAAGACCGCGGTTTTCCTCGATGGAGGATATTTTCTGCAGAAGGCTCCGCCGGGGTTTGATCAAGCCGACTTTGCGCCGCGCATGAAAAAGCCGGTGCTGATGGTGAATGGACGCTATGACTACACCTTTCCGCTGGAAACTTCGCAGGACCCCATGTTCCGCATGCTGGGTACACCTGCAGCCGACAAAAGTCATATCGTGCTTGACACGCCGCACGACGTAAGCCAGCAGCGAGCGACACTGATTCGAGAAGTATTGGCGTGGCTGGATCACTATTTGGGAAGAGTGAATTTGGCGGACTGATCGTTTCTCTGGCATCAACAAAATGGATGGCGAATGAAAACCCGGGGCAACAAGTTGCAGTGCTCCCAGGCGAATGATTTGGGCGAGGAGCCGGTTTTGAACCGGGCAACTTTGTAGACATGAGATGTACAACCTGATGAAATTGTCGGCGGGAGTTGCGGGCTTTGAAAATCCTTAGCGGGCCAACGTGCGTTGCCAAAGTGGGTGACGTCTGCGGAGAAGGTGCTGTGTGGCATGCGCCGGAAGCCGCGCTGTACTGGACGGACATCAACAGATTCCTGATTCATCGCTACGATCCGCGAAATCATGATGTCGAGACGTGGGAATTTTCCGAGCCGGTGACCGCGGTAAATATGACTACGCGCGACGACACTCTCGCCGTTGTCCTTGGTTCGCGTGTGATCCTATGGGAGCCACGCACGGGCCGCGAGTATCCAACTGCTTTCCAGCTTGCAGGTTGGCCGCACGTGCGGCTGAACGATGCTCGGCCTGATCCGCGAGGCTCGTTGTGGTTAGGCTCGATGAGGAACAATGTGAATCCAGACAAGACCACGTGCAGCACAGGCGGCACCGATGGAATTCTCTATCGTCTCGATCCCGATGGCACGATCAGCGAATGGGTATCGAACCTTGGAGTTTCGAACACGGTTGCGTGGAGTCCGGATCGAACGCATTTTTATTTTGGTGACAGCCTGGCAAATTCCGTGCGCTGTTATGACTATGACGCTAGCGACGGAAGCATTAGCGGAGAGCGACCATTTCTAGAGGGGTTTGCGCGGGGCGTGCCGGATGGCTCGACGGTGGATGCTGAGGGGTACTTGTGGAACTGCAGATTTTATGGCGGCTGCATCGTTCGAGTTGCGCCAGACGGAACCATCGACACAGTCATTGAAATGCCGGTTCAAAATGTCACCACGTGCACCTTCGGCGGAGAAAATCTGACGACTTTATATGTGACCACTGCATCCGCCGAATCGCGGGGTGAAGAACTGGCGGGAGGGCTGTTCGCCATTGAGACTGACGTTTGTGGCCAGCCAGAAAATCGATTCTCGATTTCCCCGAAAGCATTGCGGGGCGCATCCTGAACTGATCCCTTTCGAAACGATAGACGGCAATGGAGTGTAGATACAGGTCACTCGGCGCGAAGACAGCGTTCGCTTGAGCGGGTGTAATAGTCCTCAGCGGGATATCGTCATGTTCGGTGACGATCCTGATGTGAGGCAAGAAATGACAGCCAGCGACGAATCGAATGACACCACGCAGTGTTCCTCGCGCAGCTATCGCGCCTACGCCGGACTTCCTCCCCTGGTCGGACTGGAGACGATGGAGGCAGCGCAGAACAAAGGTTTGACGGTTGCGGAGTCGGTTGCACGATTGAAGCGATTCCACTGGGCGCTGAAGCGACTGCACGGAATTTTTGTGGCGAGGATCGCTTCCACTCCAATTTATGAATTGAAGATGGCTTTCGGCCTGCACGCGCATTACTGCGCCGAACATGTGGGGGAATTTGCCAAGCGTGTTCGAGAGATGCGCCAGCCGCCGTACGGTTTGGAAGTTTGCCCGGACCCTGCGCTCGATCAGTTTTTCGATGAAATTTTAAGCGCGCCAACTATTGAGGCTTTGGTGCTGGGCCTGTATCAGCAGGCCGTTCCCGCTATGACGGCTGCGCTGTCGCGGATGATTGGCGACACGCATAAGCTGTTCGATCATCCGAGCTATCGTGTTTGCCGGCTCACATTGGTGGAGATGGAGGACGTGTTGCACTATGGCGAACAAGCCATCGCGTGCCTCGTCAGCGAAGCTGACCGTGCTGCGCTTCGTGGACTGGTCATCGAGCCAGGACCGCTTGCTAGCTGCGGCTGGTGGACTCGATGGCACAGAGACGCCGACCGGAGAATCTGTCGAGCGCATGTTCTCTGCTGTTCCTTATCGCTATGACGGGGTGCCGCAACGCGATGAGCGATTCAAAGACCCATACAACATGGGCGTGAACGCAGAGGCCATGCTGTTCAATCCGGAAGTTGCGCCGCTGCCGAAATCGATCATGCTCTACTTCAAACGCATGCGCGAAATTGATGTGCCGGAGGTGATGTCGAGCATCCTGGCGGAAACGCCCGGCAAGCCCTGGGAGTACAGCCGCGACATGACTCGCCAGCTATGGGATGAAGCTCGGCACGCGATGATGGGGGAGATCGGGTTTGTATCTCTCGGCATCGACTGGACAATGATTCCGCTGAACTTTACCTGGTCTTTGGGCATGAACACGCAACTTACCGCGATGGATCGCCATGCTGTTTTGTTCACCATTGAACAGGGGCTGATGCCCAAGAAAAATGGGAAAGAGAACGAGTGGGAAATCGCGGTTGCGACTGAAAATCCGCTGGCGGCAATGATTCAGGATTACGACTGGGCGGATGAAATTTTGCATGCGAGGATCGGTCGCGATTGGCTGGTGCCGGAGTTGGGATCGCAGAAGGAGGCGCTGGCGTACGGCGACAAAACCTGGTCGCGCATCCTGGTGGATTGGTCGAAGTGGCGCGAGGATGGGCTAACGCAACATCGTAACTGGTGGCCGGACGCTTACCGCCAGGCCTGTGTCCATTGGGGAATCGAGCCGGACCCTTCGATCCTGGCGTACAACACCACCTATGAAAATACGCGCGCCGATTTGAAGCAGGTAGCAGGTTGATGGCTGGCCTGCCGAGGAGAGTTCAATTCGTGCCGGCGGACGCATATGAGAAATTCATGATGCAATCGGATGTTGTGGAGGGTAATTCGGCGGAAGCGGGTGAGTTCGATTCGCACGCGTCCTCTGAATTTCTCGTGACCTTTGCGAGATCAGGGAAAACAGTTCCGTGGACTGCCGATGCAAACTCACTGTTGGAATTCGCCGAGGCGCATGGGGTGGATATGAGCTTTGGCTGCCGTTATGGGGACTGCGGAACATGCATGACTCACCTGATTCGAGGATCCGTGCAGTATCTGCATCCGACGGGTGCTTCTCCCGATCCTGGAACCTGCCTGCCATGTAGTTGCAAGCCGGAAACAGACATTGAGTTGGACGCGTAGTCATTCCGGCGTGTGACTCGCGGGATAGTCCAGCTCAATGCCGGGCGCAGCTTTATGGACGTAAGATGTCTGCATGAAGGCCCATTTCGAAAAAGTTCCTTTTGCTGACTCGGGCTTTCATGCGTTTGAACGCGTCGATTCTGAATTTCCGTTCTATTGGCACTATCATCCAGAATTTGAGCTGACTCTGATTGTTGACAGTTATGGCCAGCGCCTGGTCGGCGATAGCATTGCGGACTATCGTCCAGGAGATTTGGTGTTGCTGGGGCCGAACTTACCGCACAGTTGGCGTTCGGGACCCATCAAGTCTCGCGCACAGCGTGTTCACCGCGCCATTGTGGTGCAATTTCGCCATGATTTTCTGGGCGAGCAGATGTTCGCGATGCGGGAGATGAAAGACATCGCGCACCTGCTTTTGCAGTCGGATGCGGGGCTTGCGTTTGGGCACACCAAAATCGGCGAAAGAGCGGCAGCGAGCCTGGAGAATTTTCCTCGAATGCCGCGCGCGCGGCAGATGGTGACGCTGCTGTCAGTGCTGCTGGATCTGACCAGCGCTACAGATGTTCAAATTCTTTCGACAAATCAGGTTCAGCCGGCGTGCCGCATAGGAGATCAGCAGCGCATTGACGCCATTTGTCAGTACCTCAATCGACATTTTGAAGAGGAAATTGAATTCGCCAAGCTGGCCAAGACTCTGAATATCAGCCAGGCAACACTGTGTCGATTTTTCAAGCGCGCCACCGGTCGCACCATGACACAGTACGTCAACGAAATTCGTGTTGGCGCAGCGTCACAATTGTTGACGGGCACGGATCAGAGCATTTTGGAAATAGGTTTCAATGTGGGCTTCGGCAATTACTCCAATTTCAATCGGCAGTTCAAGCGCATGAAAGGTTATAGTCCCAGAGAGCTGCGGGATAGATTTCTGGCGACACCGAAGCCTGCTTCTCCCGCGAAATCGCGTCATGGAAGCTGAAGACCAACGCGCCCTGATAGGTTTGCGCTCGGGATTTTAATCGGCCCCCGAGTAACTGAACGACAAATCAGTACATAAATACGACAATCGCCGGGAGGACTATGTAGAGATAGTCCCTGTAGATTTGGGGTGGGTTGCAATTGCCAGTCGATGCCCTCGAGGATGATATCTTCAGCGACAGCAGGGGATGAAGAGGATGGCTACAGAGATACTTCAATCGCGGGGGGAATCGCGGACTTACCCAGCTCCTGCACCGGCTGCCGTGGTGCAGTCAGAGCGACTGCTTTCGCTGGATGGATTGCGTGGCTTCGACATGCTTTGGATCATCGGCGGTCAGTTCCTCATCCATGGTTTGGCTAAGGCATGTCCAGACAGGTTCTGGATGGGTTTGTCGGCACAGTTTGAGCATGTGCCATGGCAAGGGCTGCATGCGTTCGATGTGATCTGGACGCTTTTCATGTTCATGGTGGGAGTGTCGATGACCTTCTCTCTTGCCAAGCGAAAGCGGATGCATGAAAGTCACCGCACACTGTACGCGCATGCGATCAAACGCGCGGTGCTTTTATTTGTGCTGGGCATGATCGCGCAAGGCAATCTTCTCCAGTTCAACCTGTCGACGTTTCACCCCTTCTATAGCGTGCTGCATGGCATCGCCGCCGGGTATCTAATTGCCACTATCGTGACCTTGAACTTTAAGGTGAAAGGGCAGGCGATTACGACAGCGATTTTTCTGGTGAGCTATTGGATTCTGTTACTGACGATTCCGGTCCCGGGCGTAGGCAGAGGGGTACTGACTCCTTATGGAAATGCGGCGACCTACATCGATCATCTGGTATTTGGCAGGTTCTCCTATGTGCCGGTGGGGCAGGAGAACACATGGATACTAAGTTATCTTGGATTTGCATCGTCGGTGTTGCTGGGTGTGCTGGCTGGTGAAATGCTTCTTTCCGCGCGCACGAAAAAAATGAAATGCGTGATGCTCTATGGCTACGGCGCCGGCTTGATTGTTCTGGGTCTAGTCTGGAGCCTGTGGTTACCGATCATCAAACTGCTGTGGACCAGTTCCTTTGTGTTAGTCGCCGGCGGCATTAGTTGCCTGTTGATGGCGACCTTCTATCTAGTGATCGATGTGCTTGGCTACCGGAAATGGGTGTTTCCGTTTACTGTGATCGGAATGAATGCGCTGGCCGTGTATCTGGCGACAGAGATGTTCGATTTTCGCAAGATCGGCGATATTTTCGTGGGGGGCTTGTTGTCGCGTGTGGGCCGCTGGGACGAAGTGCTGTCAGCCGCTGCGTCGTTAACTGTTATTTGGTTGATCCTGTACTGGATGTATCGCACGCGCACATTTGTGAAGTTGTGAACGGACGTGTTGAAGTGGTAGTGAGAGGAGCTGTGGATGCGTCGTAGAGATTTTCTTGGCACTGTGGTTGGAGCTGCAGTAATGCAGTCGGGAGCGTTTGGCAGCGTCTTTTCCGGGAGAGAAGCGGATGTGTCGGCCACGTTCGCCGCGCCGATCGGTGCGTCGTCATTCGCAACCACGAAGCAAAAAGGAGTTGCGCCGATGGCGATTGGAGTGATGATCGCGCCGGCAATTGATCACCCTGAGATTGCGATCGCGCGAGTTCGAGAATTGGGAATGTCGAATTGCTTTCTGAGCCTCGACGGCTATATCGGCAAGTTCAGCTCGTCGGCTGCGGACCAACTGAGCGCCGCGCTGGAAAAACACGGCGTCGTCGCTACCAGCGCGGAAGTGGTCGGGCCGGGACGACTGGTGTGGGATTTTTGGGAGGGACCGGAAACGATTGGACTGGTGCCGCCGGGCACGCGAGCGGCTCGGATGGAAGCGCTGAAGCAGACTTCCGACTTCGTCAAGCGGCTGGGGATACCTCGGGTGCAAACCCATTGCGGTTTCATTCCAGAAAATCCGAGAGATCCGCTCTACCAACCGGCGGTACAGGCGATTCGTGAAGTGGCCATCCATTGCGCCGGAAATGGTCAGGATTTTCTGATGGAGACTGGACAGGAGACGCCGACCACCATGTCTCGCGCCATTCTGGATGTGAATCAGCCGAACCTCGGCGTTGGGCTCGATACGGCAAACTTAATTCTTTATGGAAAAGCGAATCCGGTGGACGCGGTCGACATGATTGGTCCGCATGTGCGCAGCGTTCACGCCAAGGATGGTATGTGGCCGACCGATCCGATGAAGCTTGGCAAGGAAGTTTTGATCGGGACGGGCCGCGTAGATTTTCTGCAGGTATTTTCGAAACTCCAGAAGCTGGGATATCAGGGCGCGATCACGATTGAACGCGAAACCTCTGGCCCGCAGCAGATGGAGGATGTGAAACACGAGAAACTATATCTTGAACGAGTGATTGCCAAAGTGCGTTCCAACCCAGGCGTAGGTCAGGAGTCATTTTGCCATGGATAGAAGAAAATTTGTTGGAGCTGCTGCTGCCGCTTCCGGGATTCTGCTGCTGAAGCCGAAAACAGTATTTGGTTATGAGGCGAATTCTGCAGTGCGTTTGGCGTTGTTAGGGTGTGGCTCGCGGGGAACCTCGGTGGCGGAGTCATTTCTCAACGACACCAGCGCGCGTTTCGTGGCCGTGGCGGATTTGTTTCCGGATAAACTCGGACCCGCAAAGACGCGCATCGATCAGATTGGCACGCAAAAGGGATATCCCAAGATCGACGACAAGATGATGTTCCATGGCTACAAGGCGTATGAGGAAGTGGCATCCTCGCCGGACATAGACGCAATACAGATTTCTACGACGCCGTTTTTTCATGTGCAACATCTCGATGCGGCGGTCCGCGGAAACAAGCATGTGTACTGCGAAAAGCCGATCGGTGTGGATGTGGAGCAGGCGAAACAAGCGCTCGAGATTGGCAAACGCGCCGAGGGGCACGTCAGCCTGGAAGTGGGCTTTCAGATTCGCAGTGCGCCGCCGTTCGTGGAGATGATCCGCCGCATTCAGCAGGGCGCGTTGGGAAAGATTGGTAGCATCGCTGCAAACTACAATGCTCCGGGCACCAGCTATCCCCACATGCCCAATATGTCGCCGGACGAACTTAGAATTCGCCGCTGGTATTGGGACCGCGTGTTATCGGGCGACATCATCGTGGAGCAGGCGATTCACTTGATCGACATTTGTAACTGGGCGTTGCAGGCGCATCCCATCAAGGCGACGGGCATAGGCGGAAGGAATATCATTTCGCATCCAGGCGATACCTGGGATAACTACGAAGTTGCGTTTACCTATCCTAATAATGTTCACGTCAGCTTTTCCTGTACGCAATTTGGACCGAATGATTGGTTCGACGTATCGGCTCGAATCTTTGGCGCCGATGGTCATGCCGAAATTCCGTACTCCGGGCCGATGCGGATTGTGGGCAAGAACGCGTGGACGTGGGCATCAGATCAAACTGCTCAGCCATCCGCGCCTACGAAGTTTGCCGCCAACGGAGTCTTCACGGACAACCTGGCGCAGGCGCAGCGGGAAAAGGATCGAGGCTTTATCGACAGCATCACGTCGGGAAAATTCCATAATCAATCGGCTGCCGGTGTGGAGACTGCTCTGAGCGCCATGCTGGGTCGAATGGCTGGACGCCGAGGCGGCGATGTTACATGGGAAGAATTAATGCAGCACGGAGAGAACTACAAGCTCGGCATCAACATGACGCAGTTTTCTTAATTCCTATTTTGATTCGCAGGGCGAGCTACGCATGACGATCGCCGGCCAGAATTTTGAATGTTGCCATCAGCTGTGGCCAGCAAACTCCTCGTAGACGTGTGGGATGCCGCCGGCTTCTAGCGGAAGGTGGAGAGCACGGTTGCCTTCGATGAGAAGGAAGATCATCGACCCCCAATCAAATCGAAATCGTGGCCGGCGGTCGGGGTGCATTCGCATCCAGTGGTTGAATCACTACCCTCGCGGATTTCTGCTTTCAGATGAGACATGCGGAATTTCTCCGGGGAGAAATTCTGGCGAAGCGGATCGGTCAGCCGGTTCGCGGCGAAATTGATGCTTCCATTGGTTTCATGGCATCTCATGATGGAGGTAATTTTTATGGCTAATATTCTGCCCCAAGGGGCAGCCGCACCGGACTTCAGTCTGCACGTCACGCCGGATCAGAAGTTATCGCTGAGTGAGCTTCGTGGGCGGCCAGTGATTCTGGCGTTCTATCCTGCCGATTGGAGCCCAGTATGCGGTGACCAGATGGCGCTCTACAACGAAATTCTGCCAGATTTTCAAAAGTATCGAGCGGAGCTTATTGGAATTTCCGTCGACGGCGTTTGGTGTCACGCCGCGTTTGCAAAGGATCGCAACCTTCATTTTCCTCTGGCGGCGGATTTCGAGCCCAAGGGCCAAGTGTCGCGAGCCTACGGAGCCTATCGACCCGAGGACGGAGTGTCCGAACGCGCTCTGTTCGTCATCGACAAAAACGGTGTGATCGCCTGGAGCTATTGTTCGCCGATCGCAGTCAATCCGGGAGCCGAAGGCATTTTGCAGGCGTTGGAGAATCTACCAACATAGGAGAATTCAATGAGCAAGCTATCGATTCCAGTGAGCGGGGACGATCACGTGCAAGGCGACCCCGCCGCGGCATGCGTTCTGGTCGAGTACGGCGACTATCAATGTCCATCCTGCGGACAGGCGTATCCCATTGTGAAACGGCTGCAAAAGCATTTCGGTAAACGGCTCGCATTCGTATTCCGCAACTTTCCTCTCACCCAGATTCATCCCTGGGCCGAGCCTGCCGCGGAAGCTGCGGAATTTGCTGCGGCTCACGGAAAATTCTGGGAGATGCATGATTTGCTGTACGAAAATCAGCAAGCGCTGAGCGAATCTTTATTGCTCGAACTCTCTGACACAGTCGATCTGTCGTCGTCGCAATTGCTGACCGCGGTTGCGGAGCATAGCTATCAAGACCGGATCAACAAGGATTTTCGTGGAGGAGTGCGCAGCGGCGTAAACGGAACTCCGACATTTTTTATCAATGGAATTCGCCACGACGCGTCCTACGATTTCGCAACTTTGACCGCGGCGATTGAGAGCGTCCTTCCCTAGAGCCGCGAGCATGTAGAACAAGAAATTCGCAATAGCCAAGGTGCTCGCCGATGACGGTAACAGTGAAACCGCCGTGCGATGAAGCCGCGATTCTGTCCGCATCGTCGTCGGAGCCATGCGGCTCCAATGGCGCATGGATATTGGCCGCCACCATCCTGGGATCAAGCCTGGCGTTCATCGATGGCACCGTCGTGAACATTGCTCTGGCGGCGTTGCAGACTTCTCTGCACGCGACCATTTCAGATGTGCAATGGGTGGTGGAGTCGTATGCGTTGCTGCTGGCATCGCTGCTGCTAGTGGGTGGCTCTCTTGGCGATATTTATGGACGCAGGAAAATATTTGTTTTCGGCGTGATCCTGTTCGCGCTTGGATCGGCATGGTGCGGACTCGCCACATCCATCGCCCCGCTGATCGTTGCGCGCGGGGTGCAGGGCATCGGTGCGGCTTTGCTGGTGCCTGGGAGCCTAGCTCTCATCAGCGCCTCCTTTCCAGCCGAGAAGCGAGGCGGCGCGATCGGAACCTGGTCTGGCTTCACGGCAATCACCGCGGCGGTTGGGCCTGTGTTGGGAGGATGGCTCGTCGATCATGCCTCCTGGCGTTGGGTATTTTTTATCAATCTTCCCATTGCGGTTGTGGTGGTATTTCTTACGTTGTGGAAAGTGCCGGAAAGCCGCAACAGCGAAAGTGCGAGCAAGCTCGATTGGCAAGGCGCGTTGCTAGCCACGGCTGGGCTGGGCGGAATTACCTTCGCACTGATTGAAGGCTCTCGCGGAGGAACCACGGTCATCGTTGCGGCAGTGATTGGTGTGGCTTCGCTCGTCGGATTTCTGTTTGTCGAAGCTCGTTCCTCCGCTCCCATGGTTTCATTTGCGCTGTTCCGCTCGAAAACTTTCAGCGGAGCCAACCTGCTTACCTTTTTTCTCTATGCGGCGTTCGGCGGCATATTGTTCTTCTTTCCGCTGAATCTGATCCAGGTGCAGCATTATTCGGCAACCAAGGCCGGAGCCGCGTTATTGCCTTTAATTTTGCTGATCTTCTTTTTGTCTCGCTGGTCGGGCGGGTTGATTGCGCGCTATGGCGCGAAGGGTCCGTTGACCATCGGACCGTTGATCGCTGGACTTGGGTTCATCCTTCTGATTGTGCCGAGCATCGGCGGTTCCTATTGGACTACATTTTTTCCGGCGGTGGTGATTCTCGGGCTTGGCATGGCTGTGAGTGTCGCACCGCTCACGACTGCGGTGATGAATTCAGTGCCTGGAAGCGACGTGGGAATTGCGTCGGGAATTAATAACGCAGTCTCGCGTATTGCCGGCCTTCTTGCCGTAGCGGTTTTTGGATGGGTGCTATACGCAGGCTTTAATCACAGCCTGGATCGACGCCTAAATGCTTTCTCGCTATCGTCCTCAGAACTTCAAGCGGTAAATCAGCAGCGCCCTAAACTCGCGGGAGCAGAAAGCAGCGACCCGCGCATCCGCCACGCCATCGCCGAATCTTTTGTCTCGGGATATCGCGTCATCCTTTGGTTTGCAGCAGGACTTTCGCTGGCCAGTGCAGTCAGTGCCTTTGTTCTGCTGGACTCAGAAAAGGTTCGATGAGCCGCATGAAAGAACCACAGAGCGAGATGGGCTGGCGTGGCTGACCGTGTCACACATGCGTGTTGAGTGCGATCTCCAACTCTTCCAAACTTTTTCCTCGCGTCTCAGGAACAAACTTGTACACGAGCGCGCCTCCCAAAAGACAGATGGTGCCATAGAGCAGGAATGTGCCGGACATGCTGACAAGATTCATCAACAAAGGGAAGCTGTAGGTCAGCAGGAACGAAGCCGCCCAAAGGCTGGCGACGGCAGTCGAGACACCGGCGCTGCGCAGGCGATTTGGAAATATTTCCGAAATTACAACCCAGGTGACAGGTGCAAGAGAAACGGCATAGAAGGCAATGGCGCACAGCGTGAGCGCAAGCACAAAGCCACCGGGAAGATGGGCGCGATAGGCGTAGGCGGCCAACAAATCCGCAATTCCAATCCCGCTACAACCAACCAGCAGCAGCACCCTTCGCCCGAATCGATCTACCAGCATCATCGACAGTAATGTGAAGACGAGATTCACGACGCCGGTGACAATGATGTTGACCAGGACGGCGCTGACTCCATAGCCGGCACTTTTGTACACTTCTTCCGCGTAGTTGAAGAGGATGTTGATTCCGCTCCACTGCTGCAATATTGCCAGGCCGATGCCGATCGCAAGGACATATCGAAGGCGCGGTGCCAACAGATTTCTCCAGGAAGCGGAGCGTTCCGATTCACTCGCGAGCGAATCAGTAATTTCGCCGAGAGCTTGACGCGCGTAGTTCTCACCGCCGATGCCGGCCAGCACCTGAAATGCTTTTTCATTCCTGGATTTCGAGGCCAACCAGCGAGGGCTCTCTGGAATCAATACCAGGCACACGACAAAAATGATCGCCGGCAAACTGACCGCGGTAAACATCCACCGCCAGCCGTAGTGGCCATTCCAGGACGCCGCGATGAAGGCCATGGTTGCATGCTCAGGAACTTTTTCTGCAATTGCCCAATTCACAATTTGCGCCGCCATGATGCCGCAGACGATGGCAAGTTGGTTCAGGCTGACCAAGCGGCCGCGCCATTTTGCCGGCGAAATCTCCGCAATATAAGTTGGCGAAATGTTCGACGCCAGACCGATGGCGACACCACCTGTGATTCGCCACGCGATGAATGCGTCAAAACCAGGAGCCCAGCCGGTGCATGCGGAGGAAATAGCGAAGAGAATTCCTGACGCGAGCAAGATTTGTTTGCGGCCGAATTTCCGATTCATCGCCCCAGCGAGAAATGACCCTACCAGGCAGCCGAGCAGAGCGCAGCTATTCGCCCATCCGATCAGGCGGCTCGACTCCAGATGAAAATGGGCTTCATAAAAAGGCTTCGCTCCGCCAATGACGACCCAGTCATATCCAAAAAGAAGACCGCCCAGCGCAGCGATCGAGGCAATCGCCCAAATATATAAGGTGTGAATGTCACGTTCGTCGGCGGGAAGATCAGCGATGGGCGACGCCATATATGGATGCTAGTGCCTGGGTTCCGGCAGGAGCTGCTTTTCCTGGTCGCGCAACATATCGGCTGCGCGAATCTGATTGGGATCCATTTTCAAAACTGCGTGCAACAGCGGGAGCGCTTCCGGCGTGCGATCCAGACCAATATAAGCGTGGGCGCGCAAAAATTTCGCCTCGATAAGATTACGGCGGGCCAGGTCCTCTTGAAATAGCAGCATCGTTGGAATCGAAGTGGCGAAGTAGTCGATCTTCGGCGATTCTTTCTCCAGAGTATTCGCGTGATTTTCAATCGAGAGAAACAGAGCGTGCGCGTCGGCCTCCCTTCCTAAACGACGCAGTGCGATCGCGCTCCAATACGTCATGTCGGAGACGGGTTGCACAGACATGTTCGAGAAGTCCTCGCGACGCGAGGCGGCTTTCTGCCACCACATGTTCGCCTGATCGGCATCTCCCATCTGTGAGGATGCAACTCCTGCCCAATAAAATGTCTCACTCTGATTGGCGAGCGGGTGGGTCATTTCTCCAAGGTTTTCGGGAGGAGATAACGCGGCCTTGAAGAAACGAGAGTGCCGCGGGCGCATCGCTGCGGGCCGAGCGACTCTCTGCCTAGCGCGAGATTTGCACTGGTCCATTGGATCAATACCAGGCCTTCGCCGCCTTCCCACGGTTGGAATTTGCGAGTTTTCAAAATCTCGAGTGCTTCTTCCGGGGCGCCGGTCGCGTTGAGGAGCGTTGCCAGTTCAACCGCCAAATCATCGCGCATTCCCAGTAACTCTGGGTGACGCCGCAATTCTCGCAGCCGTTCTTGCGGAGGTGTTCCGGTTCGCTTCCAGAGTTGATCGCGCTCGTAGAGGACGCGAGCGTCGTGCGGATTCGCCGCGAAGGCCCGATCGAAAGCGTTTCGTGCTTTGGCTTCGTCGTCACATACATTGAAGTACGCGAATGCGAGGTTGCGCCATACCGTCGCGAAATCACCGTCGAGATGGGACGAGCGTTCCCAGAGTTCAATGGCCTCGTGATGGCGCCTGCGATCGTACAGTAGATTCCCGAGGTAGTACGGAGCGCGCGGGTCGGTAGGATTTGCCGCGATTGCCGATTCCAGGATTTCAATCGACTCCAACCGGACGGGAAAGCAATATTTTGGCGAAGCTGCTGCGGCCTTGTTGCGAGTGGCCGCGGCCAGATCATGTTCTTTGCAATGCTGATAACACCATGCGAGCGTGTACAGCACCATGGGGACAGAGCCGTCTGGGATATCCATGTCAGCGCCGGCAAGAATGTTAGCCGCCTCACTCCAAAAGCCGGCGCGACAATAGTCGAGGGCAAGGTCCATCCGCTGCTGATTGTCTTTAGGCTGGTCGCCCGACTCCAGATATCGACTCCAGATATCGAGGCGATCGAGTTGGCGAGTCTCCCGCAACAGGGATTCGGCTTCCGCATCTCGGGAGAGCTTTCTGAGTGCGATCACCGAAAGATTGCGGGCGTTCAGATCATCCATGTTGTTACGCAGGCTGAATCGAAGATGGCGAAGCGCGGTCTCCCAATCACCACGCGCCATGTCCAACTCTGCCAGCGCATGGTAGGCCGCGGATTTCCAAGCGGCATTCCAAGTCGCTTTGTAGAACGCGTCATAAGCTTCGGCAGCGCGATGTTGAAATCGCAAACTTAATCCGAGCGAGTAGAACGCTTCTCCGTCGGAGGGATTGGAATTCAACTGTGTCAGTCTCGCAATGGCACGCCGGAAATATGATTCCGCGATTGCAAACTCGCCACGGCGCAGATGCCAGTTACCGAGCGCCTGGCAGGCGCGACTGTCGTGGTCGTCTCGCCGCAAGGCCTCATTCCAATACGGCACGGGATCTCTTGTTGCATGTCGATATTGATCGAGGTGCAAACCTGTCAGGTAAAGCTGTTCGGCTGTTGCAATTTTCTCGGGCGGCTCAGGCTCGGTCGCGGCTGCGGGAGCGATGGGGTTCATGATGTCGGGAGCGACGTACCGAAGAATTTCATGTCCTCCCGACCGAACAATAACGCTCAGATCCGACTTGTGAATGCCGTCTGGAATCGGCTGATCGACTAGCCATGGTTGCGCGATTGAAATTGGAAGTTGTCCATTCGCCCAGGAGGGTTTCTCCATGTTCCAAAGTGATGTGAGCATCGGGTAGATCTTGTGTAACGCAGACTCCGAGATGCGCAATGCCCGATTCGATTTCGAGACTGAGGGCGGCTTTAATGTTGGCGGCTACAGGGACGCCGATTTCACGAATCGGATACCAGAACTGGCTGAACTCCTTGGTCTCCCACGGGGCGAGAAATGAAAAATCCGGCTGATTGTCTGTATAGACGCCGCCCATCAGCTCGACATAGGGACCATCGCTCTCGGTCAGGTTGCGCTCCCACGCATATCCAAATTCCTGATTGCCCCAGGTCCATTGTTTTTTTCCGGGAGAGATATGGTGATTCGCGACATGCACCATTCCCGCGTGCGCTTGATGATCGTAGCCGCCTAGAAAATCCTGGCGCGAGCCGAGAATCATGTAGCTGGTGGGAACGGGAATATTTCCGAACCAGGTCAAATCATCGGGGGGATAGGAACCATCGGGCCGGAAGAGGCGCGGCTGCTCGTCGATTGGCACGCCACTTCGTTTACGCTCGGCATAATCAATTCCGTAATATTTTCCGTCGCTCTCAGGGAAAGCCGAGATGGCGCGTTTCGCATGATCTGCAACAAATTGGGAGTCGGGAGGGAAGAATGACTGGTAGTGCTCATTGGCGCGCACGGCGGCATTGGCCCACCATAGAAACGTCTGAACGTAAGGCGTTCGATTGTAGAGGCGCACTTTCAACTCGACGTAGGCCTTGTCTGGGTACAGGCAGACACCATGCATTCCCTTCAGGCGGTTCATCGGATCGTGATCGCTGCACCATATGGTTGCTGAACCGTCGGCGCCATGCTCAATTTCAAACTCCATCGGCATGAACGTTGCGGGACGATGGTGCTGTGGCCAGTTGAACTCGACTCCGCCGGAGATCCATGGACCGGCGAGGCCTACAAGAGCCGGCTTGATGACGTTTTGCCGATAGAAGAAATCGTAGCCGTTCACCTTGTCGAAACCGATGTGGATGCGCCCGCCAATTTCAGGGAGAACCATGAGCCGCAGATATTTATTTTCGATGTGGAGCGCTTGCCACGCACGGTCATGTCCCTCGGTCGCAATGCGATCGATAAAGGGCAGGGGATACACGCGCCCGCTGCTGCCTTGATAGACGCGCTTCTCAAAAAACATTGGATTCGGATCTGGCGGCTCTGGCAGGTAGGTGAAGATGTTGACTGGCTGTTGCCAGGCTTTCACGGGACCGCGCTCAGTAATTGGAGCTTCCGGCAGGTGGAGTCTATGGCTTTCGGTCAAAGGCTCTTCTCCATCCTGGACCTTGCGAGAATGGATGCCGGATTGTTGCGATCTCCCGTCATGTCCAGCATTTTAGACCTGCAAGCATGCTTAGCCTTAAGAATAGAAGTTACGCTGTGAAGCTTTACATACATCTTCAATCTCATACTCGGGGAAACTGATGGTTGAGGCACGCAGGCGTTCCGCAAAAAAGCAGGCCGCGTTGAACGATCGAGATTCAAAGCGACCTGTTTTCGACGAATGACAATTCAATCCACACTGCTGAGCCGGCGAGATTGCCTTTTAGAAATTAAACCGACCCATCACCACCATGACGCGGCCTGAACCTGGCGAGCCAAAGGCTCCGTACGGGCTGGTTGGTGCGACCACATCACTGTTGATGACGCCGAAGCCCTGGCCCGCAAGCGACGCGTCGTTTTGCGGAGCTCCGAAATTCGTATGGTTGAAAATATTGAAGGCCTGCGCACCGACTTTGAACTGCATCGTCCCCCTCTGGAACAGGTTTTTATACAGGCTCATGTCGACATCGGTGTAATGCGGGCCGTAGAACGCGTTGCGCGGCACGTTGCCGAAATTGGTCTGCGGAGCCTGATTCGGTGCGTTCGCCGGCGGCGCTGGAATGATGTTCCCGTTATTGTCCGTGGTTAGACCTGTCCCATTAAAGATGCCCGGCGTTTGAAAACAGGGGTTGGAAAACGAATTACAGGAATGGTTGAAATGATTGTCGAGGACGTCGGCCAGCACGGTGCCGTTGCCGGTGCCATTCGACAGCGCATTTTCGGCATTGTTATTCAGACACGCTGAAGGGCAGGCCGGAGCGCCAGTAAGCTTTGCCGGCGACCGTCCATCCTGCGGCACCAAATTGCACAATCTTGTTTTGGAAGTGGTAGGGCTCGACATAGGTCAGGTCCAGCAGAAAATTGTGGCGAATATCGTAGTCCGCGTTGGAATACATTAACTTGCTCGGCTGGTTGGGCACGATCTGATTGCCGAATCCATTGTTATTGAAAACCTCGCCCTGGCCGCCGTTGGAAATATCGTCGAGCGCATGGGAATAGGTGTACGAAATGTCCGCGGTCAATCCGTGCTGATCGATGTGTTTGTATTCGATCCAACCACCGTTATATCCGGACCTGGCATTGTCGTTGATCAGTCCCATCTGTCCAAACCGCGGATCGGGCGGATTGACCGGAACGTCCTCGAAACTGCTGTACAGCGAAGGCGGCGTGTAGGCGTTGCCTGCCAGATTCTGGTTGATGCCGTAATCGTAGCTGATCAAATCGTAGCCATGATTGCCGACGTAGGACAGGATTACCGCGTCTGAAGGGCCGAGCTGTCGCTGGAATTGCAGATTCCACTCCAGGTATTTCGCGTTGACCATATGATGGGGGGACAAATAATGGTTGGGCGCGAAAAAGGGAACACCCGCCGGCAGCGACGCTGCGATTTGGTTGGCGCTTAATCCCTGGGAAAATCCGGAAGTGATGGCGTTGTAGGAAGCACTGGCAAAGGCTGGCGCACTTCCAGGCCCCTGACCCACGTTCCCAGCCTCGACGTAGGCACCGTAGTTCGTGGGGAAGGTCAGATACTGGTTCTCGATCAGCGCGCCGGGGAATTCATCCTCGAAGAGGCCGACGCCGCCGCGTATCACGGATTTTCCCTGTCCAGTGGTGTCCCAGTTGAAGCCGAAGCGGGGTTGAATGATCGCCAGCTCAAGCGAGTCGAAGGAGTTGCTGTATCCGGTAGCGATGGTTGTGCTGTAGGGCGTATCCAGCGTAGCGCTGGGATCGGGGAAGTTGCCGAGATAGCGGGAAAAACAGTTGGTGGTGCACTTCGGGTTTCCGTTGCGATCGATACGTACTCCATAATCCAGGACTAACCGGGGTGTGGCCCTCCATTCATCCTGCGCGTAGAGACCATAGTTGTATCCCGCGATATGAACATCCTTGATCTGATCGAAGGTCTGGTTGAAGTTGGATCCTGACGATCCCGGCAATACGCCAGAGGCCAAATCTCCCAGGGAATTGAAAGAATAGTAGCCGCTATAGGTATTCACCATCGGGTAGCCGTCGGTCACGTCATAGCGCTTGAAGTTGGCGCCAAACTTCAGGTTGTGGTTGCCCTTCAGCCAGGAAACATCGTCGACGAATTGATACTGGGTGGAACTGGTGACGGTAGGATTGCCGCCCCAGTCGAACCCGATTCTGCCACCCTGACCCAGACCGGTGGAAAAGTTGGTGCCGCCATCGTAGAAATTATTGAATTGCGCGGGCGAAGCCGCCAACGTCGCCTGTAAGTTGGACGGCCCAAAAGGCCACGAGTAATAGAAGCCGGAAGCGATGAATTGATTGGTTACATTGGGACCAAAAATGTAGGTGTGGTTCAACTGGCCATTCCAAATTGGTTGATGGCTGACGACGTTGAGGAGGGGATTTACAACGCTGACAAAGGTCGGCTGGTCGCCCTGGTCATCGCTAATACGTACAAAGATCTTTTGCTTGTCGCTGAGGTTCCAGTCGACGCGGCCAATGATCGTATGCTCCGACAGCGTGCCACGCGTTACTCCCTGCGCAGCGGTCATGCATGGAGTATCGATTCCGAAATAATGCCCTGGCGAACCGGAAACCGGGGTGCCGGCAAAGCTGCCACAACCTAGGGCACCGGAAGCGTCCTGCAGCGGTCCGTTGCCCGTGGTGACCGGCACGGCAGTGCTATAAAACGGGGAGGTTTGCAACAGGTTGAACATCTGGGTATACAGCGGAACGCTGGTTGCAGGAATAGTGCTCAGGACAGTGTTCTGGAATGCCGGGGTAGGGAAGTTCACATAGCTGGTGGAGGGTTGGATGAAGCGAATCCCTTCGGTGTCGGCGAAGAAGAACAATTTATCGTGGATGATCGGGCCGCCGATCTGGGCCGCGTACTGATTGGAAACCGCCTTCTGACGCGGCGTGCCTCCCAGGTTGTTGAAGAAATCGTTCGCGTTCAGCCCGTCGCTGTTATACGTCCAGTTCAATAGCCCATGCACGCGATTGGATCCGCTCTTGGTGACGTAAGTCTGCACGGCGCCCGCCTGGCGGCCCCACTCCGTGCTGTAGCCGTTCTGCACCAGGGACGCTTGTGCGATTTCTGCCGCACCGATGCTGAGTGTAGATACGCCGGTGGTGGCGTCGTTGAAAAATGAGTCCGTCTGGTCGGCGCCATTCAAGACAAGCAGGTTGGAAATGCCGGGCAGTCCGTTGGAACTGAAATTGCCGTTGTACGAGCCGTGGGCACCGTTCGTGTTGACCACAACGCCGGGCACGGTAAATGCGAATGTCGTAATGTCGCCGCCGGGGTTGGGCAAGTTCTCAAACTGCTGGGTGGTAAACGTGGTGGTCAAATTGGCGGTTTGCGTGTCGATCAACTGGGCATTGTTGGCGTTCACTGTGACTGTCTGTTTGCTGCCGGTCGGCGAAACGGTGAGGTTGGCCGCGGACTGCTGACTGACCAGAATCTCGGCGGATGTCGTGCTCGACTGGAGGCCCTGGGCGGAAGCCGATACCGTATACGCGCCAGGCTTCAGAAAGGGAGCGCTATAGCGACCAGCGGCGTTCGTCGTCAACACGCGGGTGTCTCCGGTGGCGGTGTTGACGACGGTGACCGTTGCTCCCGGCACCACAGCCCCGGCGGAGTCTTTCACCACCCCATTTAACCCACCGGTCACCGCGGTTTGCGCCAACGCGGTTGACGTTAAGGTGATGACTAGAAATGAGATGCAGCAAATTATAGCGAACTTCGCCGCGACTCCAACCTTGCTTTTGAAACCTGAATGCATGTACAACCTCCACAAATTTATATTCGTAGTATTACTACGTTGCACACCTCCTCTGCCAATTTGGAGGCCGAGCTGAGGGTCGAACAGGTGCCAGAATTGCGGGCTTCTCTTCGTTCGGCGCGGGCATGTAAATCGCTGAGGCCACACCAACTTCATCGGGATCTCATCAGACCCGTTTCGGCTGTCACCTCTGATTTTCAAGGGCCGTAAACGCAGTTGCAGTCGTGCAAATTCCGGCAACAGTCCGCCTCCGACATTTAGGAGTAACTCCAGTCTGTTGGGCGCTTCGTCCAGCGAATTGGAGTTGAATCGCTCGAAAGTGACCGCGTTTCAGCGGATTGGAGTGTACGCCGAGCCATTTTGTATTGGCAGTCGATTTGCACAGCAATCTCACGGTAGGTCGAGCGGATTATGGGCTAGTTTGGTTTGGCTTACCGCAGTTCCAACTCCACCGTAGGGCGCAGGCGGAAAAGATGAATCATCTGGATTCTGAGTTTCGCCGCTAGCGCGGCCCTGGGGCACTGCCCACGATATTGCTGGGTGGAGAGGTCGGAAAGACATCGTTGCGAAACAGAGGAACGCCATGGCTGAAAATCCAGAATCGATCCGGTTAGACGAGGCATGCACCGCACAACCCTGGAAAAAATGGGGGCCCTACCTGAGCGAGCGGCAGTGGGGTACGGTTCGCGAGGACTACAGCCCGGATGGGAATGCGTGGGATTATTTCACTCACGATCAAGCCCGCTCGCGTGCGTATCACTGGGGCGAAGACGGGCTGGCCGGCATCAGTGATGACAAGCAATTGCTATGCTTCAGCGTGGCGTTATGGAATGGCAAAGATCCAATCCTGAAAGAACGCATGTTCGGCCTGACGAACAGTGAGGCCAACCACGGCGAAGACGTCAAGGAATATTACTTCTACCTGGACAGCACGCCCACGCACTCGTACATGAAATATCTGTACAAGTATCCGCAGGCGGAATATCCCTACAACAATTTGATCCAGACGAACCGGGGTCGAAACCGCGGCGACATGGAGTACGAGTTACTGGATACCGGCGTGTTCAACCAGGACCGTTACTTTGACGTTTTCGTCGAGTTCGCCAAGCAATCGCCGGAGGACCTGTTCATCCAGATCAGTGTCAGCAATCGTGGGCCGGAAGCAGCCACGTTGCGTGTGTTGCCGACGCTGTGGTTTCGCAATATCTGGACGTGGTGGCCGGGGACACCCAAGCCATTGCTGCGTCAGCTTTCCGGACAAGCCGCGTATCAAACGATTGCCGCGTCGCATGCTGATCTGGGCGAACGATATCTTTATTGCGACGGAAACGTCCCGCTTCTCTTCACGGAAAACGAGACCAACAACCAACGAATCTTCGGACAAGCGAATGCCTCTCCGTACGTAAAGGACGGAATCAATGACTACATCGTGAACGGAAAACGTGAGGCGGTCAGTCCGCGACAGTCAGGAACGAAAGCCTCAGCAAATTATCAGATACGTGTCGAAGCGGGGAAGACAGCCACGATTCGGCTGCGGCTGAGTGATCTGGCGCCGGCTGCTGTGGGCGATCCATTTCGAAATTTTGCCGATGTCATGCAAACTCGCAAGCGTGAAGCGGATGAATTTTACAAATCTATCACCCCTGCCAGTGTGACAGCCGATGCTGCATTGGTCATGCGTCAAGCGCTGGCTGGAATGCTCTGGTCAAAACAGTTTTTCTTTTTCGATGTCGATCTTTGGCTGCGAGAACACAATGCGGATCCGATGAAATCCGGAGCGCGCATGATGCGGAACAGCGAATGGTTTCACATGCTGAACCAGCACATCATTTCCATGCCGGACAAATGGGAATATCCGTGGTTTGCGGCATGGGATCTGGCGTTCCACGCGATCGCTCTCTCTGCGGTCGATACTGATTTCGCCAAGCAACAGCTCGACCTGATGCTGCAGGAATTCTTTCTCCATCCCACGGGTCAGATGCCGGCATATGAATGGAACTTCAGCGATGTAAATCCTCCAGTGCACGCCTGGGCGACGATTTTCCTGTACCGCACGGAGCAGGCGCTCAAGGGAAAAGGCGATATCGAGTTCCTGAAGCGGTCGTTTGCCAAGCTGACCATGAACTTTAGCTGGTGGGTGAACCGCAAGGACCGGTTTGGCAAGAATTTATTTGAAGGCGGTTTCCTCGGGCTCGACAACATTGGCGTGTTCGATCGGAGTTCGCCGCTGCCTACGGGAGGCCATCTGGAACAGGCGGATGGGACTGCGTGGGTTTCGATGTTCTGCCAGAATATGGCGGAGATTGCCGTCGAGTTGGCGGCCCACGACTCAACCTACGAAGAGATGGCGATCAAGTTCACCAACCATTTCATCTGGATTGCTCGAGCTATGAACCAGACCGGGCCAGAAGGTATGTGGGACGAGGAAGATGGTTTTTATTATGACGTCCTGCGGTTGCCGGACGGAAGTGCCAGGAGGCTTAAAGTTCGCTCCATGGTTGGACTGCTGCCCCTGTGCGCGACCACTGTGGTTGAACCCGGACAGCGCGAGCGCGTGCCCCGTGTGGCCGAGGTGATGTTTCAACGCCTGAAGTCGATGCCGGAGTTGCGCGACAGCATTCACGCAACCGGTCCCGGCCATTACGGGTACGGCGAACGTGGCATCGCTGCGCTGGTGAATGAAACCAGGTTGCGGCGAATTTTGACGCGCATGCTCGATGAGAACGAGTTCCTGAGCCCCTACGGCATTCGCGCACTATCCAAGTACCACGACAAACATCCGTTCGTGGTGGATGTCGCGGGACAGGAATACCGGGTGAATTATCTGCCGGCGGAGTCGGACACGGGAATGTTCGGGGGAAACTCCAACTGGCGCGGACCGATATGGATGCCGGTCAACGCATTGCTGATTCGCGCATTGCTTTCGTTCTATCTGTACTATGGCGACAACTTCAAAATCGAATGCCCGACCGGCTCGGGCAAATTGATGAACCTCTTCGAAGTAGCTCGAGATATTACCAATCGGCTGGAGGGCATCTTTCTTCGCGATGCGTCCGGCAGGCGGCCAGTCTATGGAGGCACCGAGAAGTTTCAGACCGATCCTAACTGGAGGGATTACATTCTGTTCTTCGAATATTTCCACGGAGACAATGGTGCTGGTCTGGGAGCGAGCCACCAGACAGGATGGACCGGCTCGATTGCAAAGTTGATTCAGATTTTCGGACATTTGAACGGGCAGCAGCTGCTGGACGCCGGAAAGCTAGGCGCATTCGCGAAGGAGAGCAGCGAAAAACCAGTCGCCGTGCCTGTCCGATGATTTCGTTTCCACCAGTCATTGGGTAAACCAGGGCGGCGAAAAAAGATGAACGTTTGATTCGTTGCGATAAGAGTTTCGACGCGTTAAAGATGTCTTGCCATTTCACAGATCGGACATATCGATGTCGTTTCCACGCGAAAATCGACACTCGGCCCGGAGGTTGATTCTTCGCGCTCCCGCTTCAGGCACCGCGTTGATTCTCTCGTTGTTTTTCTTTGCGCTGCCAGCATCTTCTTTCGGACAGCTGCTGAAATCCGGAGCGCCTGGTGCCACCAGTTCACAGGCGACGCAAAAAGCCGATCAGCTGGGACGCGAGAGCCCTCGCAGTTCAATGATTGGCGGCCTGAAGGCCGGGGAGCGCCGTGATTTCGCCACCGTTGCCCTGTACTTGCAGCAGGATCCTCGCCACCCAGTGGACTTGATACGAATCGCCCGGGAACTTTCTGCTTTGCGCACCTACTACAAAGGCAATATCAACCTACTAAGCACCAATCCCGAAGGCGAGGTTGAAGCGGGATTGCCGCCGGGCGAGGTGCACGCTGGCGTGATCACAGTGGGCGACACGAGTTTGGACTTCACACTGGTGCGGGTGAATGACCCAGTCGCGGGAAAAATATGGTTGGTGTCGGATGAGACGGTTGCGCAAATCCCAGAGATGTACGCCGCGCTGCAAAGTCAGAATCCAACCGGCCTCGCGCGCGTTGCAGTCCTGGCCACAAGTGGAACGCAGTTGTTGGGATTGTCGCTCCGGCAGTGGGCCGCGTGGCTGATCTCAATCCCACTGTCATGGGTGCTAGCGGTATTTCTGAGTTTTCTGTTGAGTCTTCCCAGGCGCGCGTGGCTAAGGCTGAGAAAACGTCCTGTTTCAACCATCTGGCAAACGCCTCTTGGGTTACCGCTCAAGTGCATCCTGGCACTGCTGATCCACGCGGTGTTTGTCTATGTGATGGCGATGCCGCTTTTGTATCGCACCTACTACTTTCGTCTAATCGCTGCGCTACTGGCGGCATGCCTGGCGTGGCTGGCGAGCAGGGTGACAGACCGCGGCTTTGGCGAAGCGGTGGCATACTCGCGGGAGCACCAAAGCGGCGGCGAGTCGATTCTGATTCTTATGCAGCGCATGACGCGGGTGGCGATGCTGATCATCGCCTTCTTCGTTGCGCTGGCATTGTTTGGGCTAAACGTGAAGACAGCGCTCGCGGGACTTGGGATCGGTGGATTGGCGATCGCGTTGGGCGCCCAAAAAACACTGGAGAACCTGATTGGAGGCGTGTCGCTGCTGATGGACAAAGCGGTGCAGGTCGGGGACTTCTGCAAAATCGGCGACAAGGTGGGCACGGTGGAAGATATCGGCTTGCGCTCGCTGAAAATGCGGACGCTCGATCAGAATATGCTGGTGGTTCCGAACGGACTGCTGGCGACCATGCAGTTTGAGAACATGAAAGCGCGACCCAAATTGCTACTCAATCAAACCTTCTCGCTCCGAATCGAATCGCGGGTGGACCAACTGCGCTACATTCTCGATCGCGTGAAGACCATGCTCGATAATCATCCCACCATCGATACCGGCTGCAAGGATTCGAGTTGCAAGTTTCACCGGCGCAGCTTTCCAGTTGGAATTATTTGCGTATGGCAAGACGGGTGACTGGACAGAATTTACTGCCATCCGCCAGGACATCATTCTGAAGATTGCGGAAATCGTCGAGGCGGCCGGGACAGGGTTTGCGGCGCCGACACAATTGGCATATCTCGCCCGCGATACAGGGGTCGACGAGGAAAAAACCAAGAACGTCGTCGATCAAGTGAGTCAACTTCGCGCTGAAGGGAAGTTCAATTTTCCGGGCGAAACTTGAGCCGCAGTTGAAAGCACCGGTGCCTATTTCTGGCTATGTACTGTGCTATCGAACGTCGCCCTGGCGGATGGGAATGGACGATCCAGAGCAATCGCGAACTTTCAGTCAAATAGACGTGAAGCCATGTATTCTTTTGCCGATACCGGCAAATCCAGCTGTTAGAAGCGTGCGCGCAAAACAAGCGCAAAGGAATTCGGTACGATGGGAACAATTCACTAGAAATTCTGGAGCAGTGAGCGGGTATGAAAGAAAGTACGGACCCCGGGAAAAATAAGATTGGGCTGCGAGAGATTGCGGCGGAGGCCAACGTCAGCGTGGCCACGGTATCGCGGGTGTTGAACGGAAATAATCGCGTCGATCCGGCGATTCGCGAAGTGGTGCTGGATGCGGCAGCCAAGCTGAACGTCGATCTGTCGCAGCGCAACAAGACCAAGGCGCTGGCGTTTCTGCTGAGCAATCGCGCTATGCTGCACGCGTTCCATTCGAGGATCCTGTTGGGAGCCGAGGCTTACTGCGCCGCCAACGGCTGGGACATGGTGTTTCTTTCTTATAACTATTCGCCGAACATCCCATGGAAAGAACTGCATCTGCCGAAGGTGGTGCAGCGCCATGACGTGGTGCGGGCGGTGGTGCTGGCCGGAACCAACTCGGCAAATTTGCTGGAGCTGCTCGATCACAAGGGCATTGCATATTCGGTGCTGGGAAATAATGTGATCGGCGAGCCGCAAAGTTTGAAAGGCGATACGGTGTATTCGGACGATATTCAAGGCGGCCAGGAGATGACGCAATATTTGTTCAGTCTGGGCCATCGCGACATCTGGTTTGTGGGCAATGTGCGGCTGCCGTGGTTTGCAAGACACTACGAAGGCTATCGCCGCGCCATGGCGGCGGCCGGGTTCGAACCCAGGTTGAGCGGCCTCGAGTTCGACGATGAAACTGAGATGGGCTACATCAACACCAAGTCTCTGCTGGCGCGGGGCGAACCCTGCACGGCAATATTAGCGGGCAACGACCAGGCGGCGCACGGCGTGTACAAGGGACTGCGGGACAGCGGCCTGAAAGTTCCGGATGATATTAGCGTGGCCGGATGCGATGACACCGCGAGCACGTGGCTATATCCCGGGCTGACGACGACGCGCGAATTTCCGGAGCAGCTGGGCCAGCAGATGGTGAAGCTGGTGCTGAGCCGCATCGCGCAGCCCAACGTTGCGCCGCGAGTGGTGACCATTCCAACGGAGTTGATCAAGCGTGAATCCTGCAAACCGCTGGGCGCTGCCAAAGAACTGCTGCCTGCTGAAATTGCTGCCGGTTAGGAACAGATGCTAGTTGCGATCGAGATAAGTTCGGCATTCTGAGTCTGCCGCTGCGACGAGAGAATCTGGACCTGGGCTTGCCGTGCCGTCGAAAATTCTTCGCAGGGTCAACGACTGATTCCATCCCAGACGTCAAAGATCCTGGCCCCGACATGTGCCAGCATTTGGGCTGCCTTCGGACCGGGATTTCCGTAGACTTCGAAGCGGGTAATTTCGCTGACTTCCAGCATTCTGGGCACATCGACTTGAACGACAGAGCCGGTCATGTGGGCCAGCACGGCGTCGGCATCTTTGTAGGTTTCAAGGATGCGGCAGAAGCGATGATCGCTGCTGAGACAAAAGTCATAATGGAGCGCGCCCGGCTCGTTCTGAGTGCCCGCAATCATGGTTCGCGCAATCAACTCGAACTCGTTCAGCTTTCCTTCATGGATCGACAAATCAACTGCGAACCGCACAGTTTGCTTGCTCATGGCTGCATTCCCCCGTTGCTTTACGAGGCTTCATTGTAGTCCTGCGGATTTCAATTGTTTCAACCAGCCCGATGCCGATGGCCGCGTTGCTCAAAGGCCGAGTCAATCCCGCATGGAAGGGGGAACTGTGACTGACGACACATTGAAAACTTGCCCCAGGAAATATGTCGATCGTCGATTTCAGGCAATCGCAGAGAATACGGGCCACACGCAACAACAAAATTGCATCTAGCTCAGGTAGGGCGATTCTCACGCATAATTAGGGCATTTTAGCGGTGTCTTTTAGTACGTTCTTCGTGATTTTGATGTGAGTCAAACGCTTCGCTTGACGTTTCAATGAAACGCGGCGTAGCTTTGCTGAGGCAAAATTTCAGGCCTTTCCCGGTGGCCAATTCTGCCAGAAGTGCGAGGTGTTTGTGACCCAGCGCACGTCCTTTCCAGTACCGACCTTCCTCCAGTCGATACCTTTCAAGCTACCTCGCCCGAGATCGAACAACACCTCGAAGCACCTTCCTTCACAAGCAAGAAACATGAAGATCGCGCTGCCAATAATCTCAATCGCGGTCTGTCGATTCGCCAATCTTTATGCTGGATCCGCTCTACATCGAACCGATCTTTCCGAAATGATTTCGCAACAAGGAGGGCCGTATGGCCGAACCTAATTCCGGCGCCAAAGTACAGGCGCCGTCGCCCGTGAAAGACGTTCATATCCTCTGGATCACAGCGGGTCTTGGCTGCGACGGAGATAGCGTTTCCATTACAGCCGCAATGCAGCCGAGCGTGGAAGATGTTCTGCTCGGCGCTATTCCAGGACTGCCAAAAGTACATCTGCATAATCCTGTGCTGGCGTATGAAAATGGCGACGACTTCATGAAGTTTTTTTACCAGGCAGAAAAGGGTGAGATTGATCCCTTTGTGCTGGTGGTGGAAGGATCGATCCCCAACGAAAAAATTAAGAAGGAAGGATATTGGGCGGGACTCGGGACAAATCCTGACACTGGCCAGCCGATCCTGACATGCGACTGGATTGACCGGCTGGCGCCAAAAGCGCTGGCAGTGATGGGTTGCGGCACCTGTGCCACCTACGGCGGAATCCATGCCATGCAGGGAAATCCGACGGGATGCATGGGGCTGGCAGATTATCTGGGATGGAATTGGCGGTCAAAGGCCGGACTCCCAATCATCAATGTGCCGGGATGTCCGGTGCAGCCAGACAATTTTATGGAGACGGTTCTCTACCTGCTGTACCAGGTCGCAGGATTGGCGCCGATGATTCCGCTCGACAAGCAGCTGCGGCCGACTTGGTTATTCGGCAAGACGGTTCATGAAGGCTGCGACCGCGCCGGCTATTACGAGCAGGGCGACTTTGCGTTGGAATATGGCAGTTCAAAGTGCCTGGTGAAACTCGGTTGCTGGGGTCCGGTGGTGGACTGCAATGTGCCGAAGCGTGGCTGGATGGCTGGAATCGGGGGCTGTCCGAACGTCGGTGGAATTTGTATCGGCTGCACCATGCCCGGTTTTCCGGACAAGTTTATGCCGTTTATGGATGAGCCGACCGGCGCCAAACTTTCAACGAACGCAATTGCTGGATGGGGCCACATGCTGCGCACGCTCCGCGGGATCACAAATACAACGGTCAACAAGGAACCTAAGTGGCGGCATCGCAATCCACAGCTCACTACGGGCTATCGTCCACAAACCTACAAATGAAAGGATCCGCGCGCCATGGCCACTACCGTCGAGACTATGCCTCAAAATCCGAGCAAGAAACGCAATCTGGTGGAAATGAACTGGGATCCGATCACTCGAATTGTGGGCAGTCTGGGAATTTTTACGAAGATCGATTTTGAAAATCGCGAAGTGGCGGAGTGCTATAGCACTTCATCTATTTTTCGCGGCTACAGCATTTTCATGAAAGGTAAAGATCCGCGCGACGCCCACTTTATTACGAGTCGCATCTGCGGAATTTGCGGCGATAACCACGCGACATGTGCGGTATACGCGCAAAATATGGCGTTCGGAATCAAACCGCCGCCCATGGCGGAGTGGATCATCAATCTGGGCGAAGCTGCTGAGTACATGTTCGACCACAATATTTTTCAGGACAACCTGGTCGGCGTCGACTTTTGCGAGCAGATGGTGAAGGAAACAAATCCTGGAGTGTGGGAGAAGGCGCAGCACACATCGGCGCCGAACGCGGACAAGCACGGATACCGCACGATTGCTGACATCATGACTGCGCTGAATCCATTCACGGGCGAATTTTATCGGGAAACGCTGCAGGTCAGCCGCATGACGCGCGAAATGTTCTGCCTGATGGAAGGCCGACACGTTCATCCTTCCACGTTGTATCCGGGAGGCGTGGGCACGGTTCCGACGGTTCAGCTGTTCACCGACTATCTGGTTCGGCTGATGAAATATGTGGAGTTCATGAAGAAGGTGGTACCGCTGCACGACGATCTCTTCGACTTTTTCTATGAAGCTCTGCCGGGATACGAAAAAGTGGGCCAACGCCGTATTCTTCTTGGCTGTTGGGGATCATTCAACGATCCCGACTACTGCGACTACACCTACAACCGGATGGGCGACTGGGGCCGCAAGATGTTTGTGACGCCAGGAATTATTGTTGACGGCCAACTGGTCACCAACGATCTGGTTGATATCAATCTGAACATCCGAATTCTGCTGGGCAGTTCATATTATGACGACTGGCAAAATGCTGAAACCTTCGTCAAGAAAGATCCGCTGGGAAATCTCGTCGACAAGAATCATCCGTGGAATCAAACGACAATTCCGCGGCCGCAGAAGCGCGACTTCAACGGGAACTACACGTGGGTGATGTCGCCGCGGTGGTTCGACAAACGGACCAACGATCATCTTGCCATTGATACTGGAGGAGGTCCGATCGCACGCCTGTGGGCGACAGCTCTGTCTGGCCTGGTTGACGTGGGCTACGTGAAGGCGACTGGACACAGCGTAAAAATCAATCTGCCGAAAACAGCGTTGAAGCCGGAAGCGGAATTCGAATGGAAGATTCCGAAGTGGAGTAATGCGATCGAGCGCGACCGCGCACGCACTTACTTCCAGGCCTATGCTGCGGCGATGGCGCTGCACTTTATGGAGAAGGCGTTGGCGGAATTGCACGCCGGCCACACCAGCACCTGGACCGACTTTAAAGTTCCCGAGGAGTCGATTGGGTGCGGCTTCCACGAAGCGGTCCGTGGTGTACTTTCGCATCACGTGGTGATTCGCGACGGCAAAATTGCAAATTATCATCCGTACCCTCCGACGCCATGGAATGCGAATCCGCGAGATGTGTATGGAACACCCGGTCCCTATGAAGATGCGGTGCAGAACACGCCAATCTTTGAAGAGAACGGTCCGGACAAGTTCAAGGGCATCGACATTATGCGTGCGGTGCGCAGTTTCGATCCGTGCCTGCCATGCGGGGTGCATATGTATCTGGGCGATGGCAAGGTGCTGGAGACTCGCCACAGTCCCATGTTTGGCGCGGCGGGTCATAAATAATGGCGACCAGCGTCGAACCTGTTTCTGAAATCGCGGAACAGCGCGAATTTCGTGTCCATACGGAGCGAGTCGAAGCGCTCGTCAGTCGACTCGATAGCTGCAAGGATCCGGAAACGCGTGCTGTCGCGCTGGAGCTTGTGCAGTGCGTCATGGAGTTGCACGGCGCTGCGTTAGATCGGATGCTGGGCAGCATCTCGCAAACTTCCGCAGGGGAAGCCGCGTTGGACGATGCCTTGCAGGACAACCTGGTATCGAGCGTGCTTCTGCTGCACGGACTGCATCCGGACACAATGGAAACGCGAATTCTCCGAGCCCTTGAGAAGGTGCGTCCGTATCTCCACTCTCATGGTGGCGACGTGGAATTCTTGAGCGTCACAGGCGGTGTCGTTCGACTGAAGCTGCTCGGCAGTTGCGGAAGTTGTCCATCGTCGTCCGTCACATTGAAAAATGCAGTGGAAGAAGCGCTGTACGAGGCCGCGCCTGATATCGAGAAAATCGAAGCGGAAACCGGCGCGGCTGAATTGAATGCTTCAAAGCTAGTTGTGTTGAAGTAAAGCGCGTCAGGAAGGAGAACCTCTTCATGGCAACAACACAGGATAGACCGACCAGCAATAGCCGCCCGGATAAGCCCTCCCCCACGACTTCATCGACGGGAGGCCGGCCCGCGAGCGATGCGACCGGCATCAACATTGATCAGCGGGGCCCCATCGATCCGCGCATGCCAAGTGCGCCTCCTGCATGAGCGCTTCTGCAGGCGAACGGCGGAACGATCCTATGGCGACCAAAAGTGAGACCGCGATGAGCGAAAATTCCACGGCGACGTTCGACCGAGATGGTATCCCTGCGGTACTTCGGCAATTCGCCCGACGTCGCTCCAGTTCGGAACGGTGTGAGTTGTGCAGCGCGGAACTGGCAGAAATGCATTCCCATCTGCTGGAGCAAGCTAATCGCCAGATTCTATGCGCCTGCGAGGCTTGTGCGCTTCTGTTCTGCGACCGGGAAGACGCGCACTATTTGCGCATACCGCGACGGATTCTCTCGCTGGTCGAGTTTCAAATGACGGACATGCAGTGGGAAAGCTTGATGATTCCGATCAACCTGGCTTTCTTTTATTTTGACGGGGCCGCTGGAAAGATGAAGGCCATGTATCCAAGTCCTGCGGGAGCTACGGAGTCGGCACTGAGTCTGGAGTCGTGGGAGGAAATCCTCTCGCAGAATTTCCTTTTGCAAACGATGGAGCCGAATGTGGAAGCATTCCTGGTGAACCGCGTGGGGCCGAGTCCAGAATATTTTCTAGTTCCTATCGATGAGTGTTATCGGTTAGTCGGCTTGATCCGGATGCACTGGAAGGGACTTTCCGGCGGCACGGAGGTGTGGCAACAGATCGAGCGCTTTTTTGCTGGATTGCGTTCGCGTTCCACAACGCCAACGAATATCAGCGAGGGTTTGCGTGCCTGATCTAAAGTTCCAAATCGAGGGCGCAGAATCGGTGCCGCATTCGGCTGCGCCGTTACTCGCGTTGAAGTTGCGAATCACCAACGCGCCGGAGGATCAGGAAATACACACTCTTTCACTGCGGTGCCAGGTGCAGATTGAGCCCACACGCCGTCGATACTCCAACACGGAACAGGAAAAGCTGCGTGATTTGTTTGGCGAGCCCGAACGATGGAGCAGAACGGTGCGCTCCATTCTGTGGATGAATACCAGCGTGGTCATTCCGGGCTTTACCGGAACGACCTTGGTCGATTTACAACTGCCGTGCACGTTCGACTTTACCGTTGCCAGCACCAAATATTTTCATGCGCTGGAGGCAGCGGAGATTCCTCTATGTGTATTGTTCAGCGGCACGGTGTTTTATCGCGGCGAGAACGATGCGTTGCAGGTGGCTCAAATCCCATGGGACCGCGAGGCCAATTTCCGGCTGCCGGTCGAAGTCTGGAAACAGACGATTGACCAGCATTATCCGAACTCCGCGTGGCTGCGGCTGGAGAGGGACACATTCGATCGGCTCTACGAGTACAAGGTGCGGAACGGGATCCCAACGTGGGAGCAGGTTGTGGATAAGCTGGTCACCAGCAAAGATGCGGATGAGGTGGCGGTATGAATTTCGCTGCCGCGGAAAAGATCGCTGCTGCGGTTCTCTACGAGGGCTACATCCTTTACCCGTATCGGGCGACGTCCACAAAGAATGTACAGCGCTGGAATTTCGGTACTCTTTATGCGCAGGAATATGCTGAAGCGCAGCGCCCGACCGAGACATTTCGCTTAATTGCAGAATGCCTGGTTGAGACTAGTGCGGCAGCGAAGCTGGATGTTCGGGTGCGGTTCCTGCAGCTTGTACGGCGGCACGGCGGGACGCCTCAGGAGTGGGAAGAGGGCATCGAGCGTTCTGTGGAACTCAGCGAATTAGCACTGACAGAGTTACAAACTCGACGCCGGTTAGTCACGGTTTTGGATTTAATGTAACTGATGCGGTTACAAATGATGACGTAAGCTGGCCCACTTTGGAAAATCTCTCCGGCCGACTGGAGATTCGTGTGGCGGAGGTGCACGATGGGCTTCTGAAGTTGTCGCTCGAACTAACGAATACGACGCCAGTGAAGAACGCTTCCGAAGTCAGCCGCAAGGACGCGATGCTGCAGGCGTTCGTCAGCGCACACGTACTCCTTGGAGTGACTGGCGGCAAGTTCGTTTCTCTGTTGGAAACGCCAGACGAATTCCGCGGAGCTGCTGCGGAATGCAGAAACATTGGAGTGTTTCCCGTGCTCGTCGGCGAACAGGGGCAACGCGACATACTGCTGTGCTCGCCGATCATCCTGTACGATTACCCCGAAATTGCTCCAGAAAGCGCGGGCGATTTTTTTGACGGCACCGAGATGGATGAAATGCTGGCCCTGCGGGTACTGACGCTGACCGAGGAGGAAAAGGCGGAGATGCGGAATGTGGACGACCGCGCGCGGAGAATTCTTGAGCGGACCGAAACCCTTCCGCAAGATTTTCTTATGAAGGTCCATGGCGTCATTCGCGGGCTGCGTCCTGTCTCTGAAAACTTCTCTGCATCGCAACCCGACATCGACATGGTGCCGTTAGGCGAATGGAATCCGCTGGAGGAGAAAGCGGCGCCCCAAAGTGTTCATGTTTTCGGGGCCGAATTGAAAGTGGGAAGCCGCGTGCGGCTGTGGCCTCAAAGGAAGGCGGACATTATGGATATGGCGCTCGAAGGCAAAGCGGCCGTCATTGAAGCCATCGAGCAGGATTTTGAAGATAACATCCAACTGGCCGTCGTGGTCGATGACGATCCTGGCCGCGAATTTGGAATGATGCGTCAACCGGGCCACCGATTTTTCTTTTCGCTGGAAGAGGTTGAGCCGATCGAAGACGCTTCGATAAGGGAACCGGCATGACCCCTTCCATCCTGATCGCAGGCGTGGGAAATATTTTTCTCGGAGACGACGCTTTCGGGGTCGAAGTGGTGCGCGCTCTGGGCACGCGGCGATTACCGGAAGGCGTTGTTGTCGCGGACTATGGAATTCGCGGATTTGACCTGGCCTACGCGCTTCTGGATCCGTGGGATTCAGTTGTGATCGTCGATGCTCTGCCGCGCGGCGGTGCTCCTGGCACGCTGTACACGATCGAACCGGATCTCGAGAGCCTGCGAGATGCTCCTCCCGGCGAGACCATGATCAATCCTCACGGTATGGATCCGGTACGGGTGCTGCAGCTTGCATTTTCGATGGGAACGGTTAGGGCTCACGTCACGGTGGTGGGTTGCGAGCCAAAAGATTTTGGAGATGAGCTGGAAGGGCGAATGGGTTTATCGGCGGTCGTGCAATCTTCGATACCAGGCGCTGTCGAGATGGTAGAGAGCGTGATTCGACGGATTCTGGCGGAGTCGGGCGTGTGCCCGGTGTAAAAATTCGTGTACGAGGTGATGCAATGGTCTGGAAAATTGTATGTTCCGCAATCGGAGTTCTTGTCGTCATCGGAATCGCCGCAGTTGGGCCTGACGTGAGACGTTACATGCGGATGAGATCGATGTGATTTGAGTGGAAGCTTGGGGAATAACGACTGCGGCAGGCCGCCGGGTTGGCTATGGTTGTTACCGCGTTAGTGCTGGGCGGCCGCAGTGGTTCGATGCGCGCCAACTGCGTGACGCAACTTAGTTAGAGTGGAGTTGTATCTACTTCAGTCGTGACGTGGGTTCCCGTTCTGTTCTGCGGGAATGTTGCCAGGAAGAATACCCAGAATCAACGGGAACACGAGCGCCACGATGAAGTATGCCACCGTGGCCGCCACTGCCAGGAGCGGCAGGCCGGCACCGCACGCCATTCCGATTCCAGTAACAAGCCAGACAGTCGCAGCCGTGGTTAATCCGGCAACTCGATCATCGCGCACAAAAATTAGCCCTGCGCCGATGAAGCCGATGCCAGTAACGATCTGTGCAGCGACTCTGGACGGATCCAGAACAATGCGATCGGCCATCAACACATCGGTGAAACCGTACTTCGAAATCAACAAGAAGAGAGCTGCTGCAGTACCAACAACGGTGTAGGTGCGAAGCCCAGCGCTCTTGTGGCGAATCTCGCGTTCCAGTCCAATCGCCGCCGAGAGCAGGAAAGCAATTCCAAGCTCGACAAATTGGCTGAGACCTTGTCCCGTAGGTTCGGAGATTGGCATGCAGCCATTCTAGTGAGTTTCTGCGGAAATGGAACCGAAAGTGTAGAAGTATTCAGTGCCATCCAATCGGCAGACCAATCCCTGTGAACTTCTCACGCCAACGACCCTGGGACGAGGTTCGCCGCCGGCTAATGCCAATGAGCGTACAAGTCATCAAGGATTATTTGTGCGATCAATCGCGAGGCTCCCAGGGCGGAGGCTTCGCCGCCCAGAGAAGAAACCTTCAATTCCACATCGTTGGCGGACTTCTCCAGCGACCGCTGTTTAATGATGCGGCGCAAGGGGTCCGCTAACAGCTGGGGAACGGCTCGAAACAACGCTCCGCCGAAAACCATAACTTTCGGATTGAGCAGATTCACAAGATCTGCCAGGCCGATCGCGATATACGAAGACGCTCTTTGCAGGGCTCGGAATGCAAGACTGTCGTTCTCAGCCGCTGCCTGCGCAATCAGTTCAATGCTGATTCGATCCATGTCCCCAGCGGCGAGGTCCCGTATTTTAGAATCGATCCCTTGTCCAAGGGCAGTTCGCACGCCCTCGATGATTGCGGCGCAGGAGGCCACGGTCTCGAGGCAGCCATTATTTCCGCAAGAACAAAGTGGGCCATTTTCGTCGACCGTGATATGCCCGAATTCGCCCGCTCTGCCTCCAGCGCCGCGATAGAGTTTGCCGTCGAGAAAAATGCCGGCGCCGATACCCATGCCGACGTCGATGTAGAGGAAATTACTCAGTTCTTTTCCCAGACCAAAGAATTTTTCCGCCGTGGTTGCGGTGCGAACGCTGTCCTCCAAGTGGCAAGGGACATTGAATTCGTTTTGAAATATCTGTCGGAGAGGCACATTTTTCCACTCTGCCATTTGCCCCGGACGTGGGTAGGAAAGCACCATGCCCGCTTCGCTATCGATGACGCCGGAATGCGCAATACCAATTCCCTTGATCGCGATTGGCATTAAACCAGACTCCTGAATTGCCTGCCGGATGAAGCGGTACGTCCTTTCCAAAACGCGCTCGCGGCCTTCGTGCATTTCAGTGCGAGTCTGAGTTTTGTGCAGGATATTTCCGTTGATGTCAGTGATCACGATGCGCAGGAAGAAAGACCCAAGATCGACACCCACGAGATACGCGGCATCTTTGCGAATCTCAAGTGGAACGGGACGGCGTCCCAGGTGGGACTTGGCCGGTTCCGCCTCCACAATCAGCCCCTTACTCATCAGGCGCTGCACAATGGTTGTGATCGAGGCAGGGCTGAGGCCTGCCTGTCGAGCAAGCTCTAGCCGGGAATTATTCACTCCAGAATGAATCAGGTGGAGCAGGGCCAGCTCGCGTTGCTCCAATTTGTCCGACACCTCCGGAGGCGACGGTATATCCGTCATAATCGCAGGCCTTTCTTGTTTGGATTTCTGATTTTGGTCCGCAGCGAGATTCGCTGTGCTTTATGAATATTGCAGCTATATTTTCTATATTGAAATAAAGATTCGGTGAATTATCGAAAGCGTCGCGATTTAGTTGACAGCGATAAATAACTCTGCAACCGTACCCGATAGAGAAAGTCTCCATGGAATGGAAGTCGCAGAATGAACGCCGAATCGGGTAAGAAGAGCGCAACGTCGAAAAAAGAAACCTTGGCGATCAACGGCGGAGAGCCCGTGCGCCGTGATCCACTTCCGTTGGAATTTCCGGGCATTCATTACATGGATGAGGAAGAGATCAACGCTGCTTTGCGCGTGTTGAGGAGCCGCTCTCCTTTTCGTTATTACGGTGTCGATCTGCAGGGGGAAGTGCAGGCGTTCGAAACCGAATTCGCCGCATACCTGGGTATTTCGCACTGTCTTGCAATCAACAGCGGAACAGGAGCGCTGCATACGGCTCTGGCGGCGCTCGGCGTCGGCCCAGGGCAAGAGGTGATTGTACCGGCCTATCTTTGGGTTTCTGTTGCAGCCGCAATCGTCAACCTGGGCGCTATTCCTGTGCTCGCGGATATTGATGATACGTTTTGCATGGATGCGGTCTCTGTGGAGTCGAAGATCACGCCTCGAACTTCCGGAGTGATTTTCGTGCATATGAGTGGAGCTCCAGGCAATGTTGCGGCGGTCAAACAAATAACACAGCGCCACGGGTTGTTTCTGCTGGAAGACTGCGCGCAATGTGCGGGCGGCAGCATTGCCGGCAAGCGGGTCGGAACCTTTGGCGACATGGCCATCTTCAGTTTTCAGATGAACAAGAACATGACCAGCGGGGAAGGCGGCTGCCTGGTGACCAACGATGCGCGCCTCTACAACCGCGCGGTCGCCTGCCACGATACCGGGTACGCTCGCGGTTCCGATGGACGAGCGTTGTTCGAGGACCTGGACCTATGTTTGTGGGGCCGCGGATACAGGATGGACGAAATACGCGCGGCGATTTTGCGAGTGCAACTGAAAAAACTGCCGACTGTTATTGAGCACATGAATCGGAGTAAATACAAAATCCGCAGCGCACTGGAGACATATCCAGGGATTCAACTGCGCAAGATTGCCGACCCAAAGGGAGATACCGGTAGTTTTCTGATGACCACCTATCCCTCGCCGGAGACCGCAACGCGGATCAACCAGGCGCTGCGCGCAGAAGGAATCGTAACCCTCCCCCAGGGCGTGAACAATATTGTTATGACGCAGTGGGGTCTGCATATTTACTACAACATTCCCAGCCTGGTGCAGAAGACCGGCGTGGACAAAAGGAATTCTCCCTGGTCGCTTGAAGAAAACAGGGAGTCGCGCACGGAATACGGCAAGGGCACGTGTCCCGTTGCCGATGGCCTATTTGAACGAACCATCTTGTTGGCGATTCCTTCGAACTTGACCGATCAGGATGAGCAAGACATCATCCACGCATTCGATAAGGTACTCACCAGCGATCACGACTGAAAAACCAGTCGGCCGAGCGAAGCGTTCAAGAAGCAAGCAGATGATGCAGCCGCATGGCGTTGTGGCTCTTGGGCCGCCGTATCAATATCGATATGTCATCGGCGACACCACTGATTTAGTGAAGGCGCAAGATGATGCGTATGTTCACGAGCTGCTGCATTGATCGGCGGAGTCTAAAGCATCAAACGTGTTCGAGGAAGCTCTGTTGGATCTGTTGCAGCAGACCGTCGTCGGCAGATCTCCAAATTTCGTCATTGAAGATTTCGACTTCGATGGGCCCATCGTAGCCGGTCGCATCTACGGCCTGACGCAGTCGCCGCAATTCAATGACGCCGCGTCCCATCATCGCTCGGCCCATCAGAATTCCCGGCAGAGGCACCGGCCAGTCTGAAACATGAAAGCCTGCGATTTTTCCGCGCGCTCGTTCGATCTGCTGCATCACTTCCGGATCCCACCACACATGGAACGCATCGATGACGACGCCTGCCGCTTTGCTGTTCATCTGGTGGACAATATCGTTGGCCTGCTTCAACGTGACGACGACTGAGCGTTCCGCGGCATACATCGGGTGCAGCGGTTCGACGCCAAGAATGACGCCCGCTTTTTCCGCAGCGGGTAATACTTCCATCAGGCCGTCCAGCACAGTGGCGCGAGCATCTTCCAGCGTCTGGCCGTTGGCGGGGCCTGAGACAATGACCAGCACCGGCGCGCCAAGGATCGCAGCTTCCTCAATGGCGACGAGGTTATCCGCGATACGTTCGCGCCGCTCTTGTGCTGTCGGAGCAGAAAACCATCCTCCGCGACAAAGGCTGGAAACGCGCAGACCTTCGTTGCGAATCATTGCGGCCGCTTTGTTGACGTCGCCGTCAAGTTTGTGTCGCCACACTGCGATGTAGGGGATCCCGCTGCGGGAACAATTGCGCGCCGCTTGCTCCAGTGTCCAAGGATCGGCGGTGATCTGATTGAAGCTGAGTCGATTCAGCAAACTCATGCGACACCTGCCAGCAGCAGGTAGCTTCGCATTCGCAGAGTCGCCAGTTCGGGATCGCGCAATACTCCGGCCTGATCGGCCAGGACAAACAGTTCACACAAATGCGATGTGGATCGTGCGCTCTCCAGACCACCAACCATGCGGAAGTGCGACTGGAACCCATTCAGGTACGCGAGAAACACAACCCCGGTTTTATAGTGTTGCGTCGGGGACGCGAAGATATGTCGTGACAGCGGTACTGTCGGTTCGAGCAGCTGATGATAATGGGAAAGAGCACCGGCATCGAGAGCGGCGAGTGCGAGCGACGCGGCAGGCGCGATGGCATCGAAAATTCCTAGTAACGCATCGCTGTGACCCTGAGCATCGCCGAGAATGAGGCGGTCATAGTTGAAGTCGTCGCCGGTATACATGCGCACACCAGCGGGAAGATCGCGCCGCATGGAGATTTCCAACTCTGCATCAAGAAGAGAAATTTTGATGCCGTCGATTTTCTCCTTGTGCGCGCGAATCACCGTAAGGCAGTTCTCCATGGCTGCAGCGATCGAATCTCCGCCCCAGTAACCTTGCAGCGCGGGGTCGAACATGGGTCCGAGCCAGTGCAGAATCACAGGCTGGCGAACCTGGCGAAGTACGGTCGCATAGACCGAGGCATAATCGTCTGCGTGGCGCGCGACCGCTGCCAGGGCGCGGCTGGCCATCAGGATGATGCGTCCGTCTACGGCTTCGATCGCCTCACATTGTTGCAGGTAGGCGTTCGTTACGTCCTGCAACGTCAGGTGCGGCCCTGGCGGAAGATGATCGGTGCCCGCGCCGCTCGCAAGTACGGCTCCTCGCGCCTTCGCAGCGGCGGTAGTGCGCTGGATGAGTTCCAGCGCCAGCGGCCAATTCAATCCCATACCGCGCTGCGCTGTATCCATCGCTTCGGCGACTCCAAAACCAAGCGACCAAAGATATTCGCGATACGCCAGCGTGGATTCCCAATCGATGACCGGATGCGTCAGCGGCTCCGCGGTTCGCAACGGATCCAGCACGACGTGGGCTGCGGCAAAGGCGACGCGCGTCTTGAATGCATTCTGCCGCGCTGGTACCAACGGCTCACGTGTGGGCGAGTAGTTGTAGAGGGAGCCATCGGGCCGCACGAGTTTTACTGAGTTCTTCAAGCTCATGCTTTCAGTTCCGGCACATCGATCCAGCGACGTTCCTGCCAGGATTTCAGGCCCAGCTCCGCCAACTGCACGCCGCGGGCTCCTTCCACAAAGTCATGCGGGAAGGGCGCATCTTCAGCGACGTGCCGCAAGAACATCTCCCACTGAACCTTGAATCCGTTGTCGAAAATCTGATTGTCCGGCACGTCCTGCCAATGCTCGCGAAAACGAAAAGGGTTCTCGACGTCTGGGTTCCACACTGGCCGAGGCGTGTTGACACGATGCTGCGTCTTACATTCACGCAAGCCCGCGACAGCGCTGCCCAGTGTGCCATCCACTTGAAGGCTGAATAATTCATCGCGATAGACGCGGAATGACCAAGAAGAATTAATCTGGGCAACAATTCCACCGTCCAATTCAAATGTTCCGTAGGCAGTGTCGTCGGCGGTGCAGGCGTAACGATTGCCTTGCTCATCGACGCGCTCTGGAATTGTAGTGCCGCCCAGACACTGCACGGCGCGCACTCTGCCAAACGTGTGGTCCAACACGTAACGCCAATGGCAGAACATATCGACGATGATGCCGCCGTCATCCTGTTTGCGATAGTTCCACGAGGGGCGCTGCGCGGGTTGCCAATCGCCCTCGAACACCCAGTAGCCAAATTCTCCGCGAACGGAGAGAATTCTTCCGAAGAAGCCGCTGTCAACTAAACGTTTTAGCTTTCGCATGCCGGGCAGAAACAATTTGTCCTGGACGACACCTTGCTTCACGCCAGCAGATTTTGCCATCGCGGCCAGTCGCAGCGCTACAGTCGAATCGACCGCGAGCGGCTTCTCGCAATACACATGCTTTCCGGCAGCAATTGCCGCTTCTACGCTGGAGGCGCGCAGCGACGTGACCTGCGCGTCGAAGTAAATGGTATCGTCTGGATTTGCGAGCGCTCCGCGCAGATCGGTGGTCCAGCGAGCCACTCCGTGATCTTTCGCAATCTGTTCTAACTTCGCGGCGTTGCGGCCTACCAAGATAGGATCGGGCATCAGGCGCGTGCCGTCCTTGAGTTCGACACCCCCTTGATTCCGAATCGCAAGGATAGATCGCACGAGATGCTGGTTCAGTCCCATGCGCCCGGTGACGCCGTTCATGATGATGCCGATTCGCTTCTCGTTCATTTCCTTCTCCCGGACATGCAGTCCGATCCAGCTTTAATTACTCAGCCAGCATCGACGCTGGCTTGGATTCTGTCTGCCGCAAAAAGCTGCGATTGTGGGCTTCCGGACCAAACCAGAAGATCACGATCATCACCACCGTGACCGCGCCGCCAAAAACGGTCAGCGCCCAGGGATACCCAAAGTGATCGCGCAAGATGAATTCTACTGCGGTTGCCGGAGCGGCCAACAGTACGCCCAACTGATAGACCACTCCAGGGAAAAGACTGCGAACTGCATCCGGAGAAAGCTCAGTCAAATGCGCGGGGATCACGCCAAACGCACCCTGCACGCCCGCCTGCATGGTGAATGATCCGACCACGAGCACGCCCAGCGAAGCGCCGAAGGCCCATGCGGGAATGGACAAGAAGCGACACCACCAGGGCCAGCATGATGGCTTTCCGTCGTCCCATGCCTTGCGAAAGATGACCGAAGAATAGCGCGCCGACGATGGCGCCAATGTTGTACACGATCGGAATGCCGTATAGAGACTTCATCCCCAGCACTGTTTTTTCCGCGATGCCGGGGACCGACTTGAGGAAGTCTGGATATAGATCCTGCGTGCCGTGCGACAGGCAGAGAAGCACGCTCATCATGATCAGAAGATAGAAAAACATTGCTTTGTGGTGCAGCAGGGACGTGAAGATTTGCTTCATCGAAGCGGGTCGATGTTGCTTCCACGCTTCCGACTCTGGCGCGAACAGCGTAAGCGCAACCACCAGCAGTGCAACCGGAGCACCGACAAAAAAGACAGACCGCCAACCGAAAGCGGGAGCCAGCGTCTGCATGGCCACCGAAGCTAAGAGATATCCCATGGGATATCCGGACTGGATCATGCCGGAGAGCACGCCGCGAAAGCGACGCGGCAAACTTTCCATGGCGTAGGAGGCGCCGATGCCCCAATAGCCGCCCATACCAATGCCGTACAGCGCGCGAAAGAGAACGAAGGCCAAGAAGGTCGGCGCTAATCCCGTCAACACGGTGCAGAGAGAAAAATACAGCACGCAAAACATCAGAGGACGTTTTCGGCCGAACCGATCGGCGAGTGCGCCGAAGAACAATGCTCCTACCGGGCGCATCGCCAGGGTCAACGTTAGCGTATATACGACCGATGCCTTGGAAACATGAAACCGCGCCGCCAGCGTGTCAAATAAAAAGACGACGACGAAGAAATCGAAGGCGTCCAGCACCCAGCCGAGAAGGCCGGAGGTGACGGCGAACTTCCAGCCTTTGATCTCCTGATCGCTGCCGATGTTCGATCCAGTTACAAAGGCCATGCTTGGCGCGCCATTTCCACAAGTATCTCCGGCCCGCTGGGGGCGAATACGACGATTTTGTTCAGTGGAAAGATTCTATCCCGTCGATCGATTCCGGCGGAAAGACGCGAAGTGATCGTCTCGCCGTTTCCATATGAGGCCAGGTCTCATCCTGGTCCAGGTTCGTATCAGAACGGTGTGGTAGTTGTTCACGAACGCAATTTCAACGGATATTGACGCATGCACACGAGGTAGGCTTTGCCCTGAGAAAACTGTCAGGCGTATGCTGCGAGTTGTTCGGAAAGCCAGAATGAAAATGGCGGCGAGTGCGAAAGCACTCGGCCGAGAAGCCACTGATAAAACTTCCGCGTTTCCCCTATGCCGATGCCCCGAGGAAGTCTCTTCTACGAGGCACAGCCACTTTATGGAGGTATTCCAGGTGTCGATTTGTAAGAAGTTAGTTTTTGCCGGCTCTCTCGCAGCACTTTCATTCGTCATCACGCATGTCGCCAGCGCACAAAACGGCGCGCAGGGCAGCGCACCGGATATCGTGGTGGACACCTCGCATGCGGTGAATTCTTTTAGTCCGATGATGGCATTGGGTGGGGCGGTTGATCGGCAATTTGGTGGAAAAACTGAAGAGGAGGTCGCCAACCACACGAATTGGGTGCTGAGCCCTCCGGTTCTGAAAGAGCTTTTGAACGCAGGATGGGGAATGATCACGTATCGCCAGAATACGGAATTGCAAATCCAAGCCTGGCACTGGAATCCGCGGGGCACTTGGAGCAATGCGGCCCAGAACGAGGGTTATTTCGTTGGCAGTGCGGAGCCAACCAGCGAGCCGATCGAGCACGGCTGGTCGTATCCGCTGCCCCACCGGGGCAATACGGTCGGCGACGGACACGAGTGGTCTCGCTTAACCGACGGCGACCTGAACAGCTACTGGAAGAGCAATCCTTACCTAACCAAAACCTTCACGGGCGAGGATGATTCGCAGCATCCACAATGGGTGATGATCGACCTGGGGGCTACGGAGAACGTCAACGCCATTAAAATCGCATGGGCGAATCCTTACGCCAAGCACTATTACGTCCAGTACTGGACAGGCAACAAGGAACCGTTTTATGACGGAATCAACGAAGGTGCCTGGGAAACCTTCCCCATGGGTACGGTTACGAACGGCAGTGGCGGAACTCCCACCCTGAAGCTGATCAGCTGGACCATTCCCGTGCGATATCTGCGGATTTGGATGACGGGATCCTCGGATACCTGCGACACCCATGGCTCGCAGGACAAACGCAACTGCATGGGATACGCGATCAACGAAGTCTACGTCGGAACCGTGTCGCGCGAGGGCCAGTTTACCGACCTGGTGAAGCACCTGCCAAGCCGGCAACAGACGGTCACCTGGGCTTCTTCTGCGGATCCCTGGCATTCCGCTTCCGACATAAACTATGCGGGTGGAGACCAGATCGGCTTTGATCTCTTCTTTCATTCCGGCGTTACGCGCGGCCTTCCCGCCATCGTCCCAATTGCGATCCTCTACACGACTCCGCAGGACGCTGCCAATGAAATCGCGTACCTCTACAAGAGGAAATATCCAATCGCAATGATCGAGATGGGCGAAGAAGCGGACGGCCAGCGCATGCTTCCCGAGGACTACGCCGCACTGTATATACAGTTCGCCAGGGCGATTCACAAGCTGGTTCCTGAGGCGCGGCTGGGCGGCCCCTCTTTTGAAGGAACACCGGGCGACGTGGGCTCGTGGGTGAATGCCAATGGGAGGGCGTCGTTCCTGGGAAGATTTATCGCCTACCTTAAAGCCCACGACGACCTGAAAGATTTCGACTTCTTTTCGTTTGAGCATTATCCCTGCATGGGCACGGGCCTCTGCCGGGACTGGAGTTCACTCGACGAGGAGCCGGAGTTCGTGGACCGTGTCGTCCAAGCCTGGAAAGACAACGGCTTGCCGCCGAATGTGCCGTTTTTTATGACGGAAGGAAACGATCTCGGCGAGGGTAGTCCGGGCACCGTCAAGAGCGGACTCTGGCTGGCTAACTATGTTGGCGCCATGATGACTGCGGGAGCCAGCGGCACTTACTATTTTCAGGACATTGCCAGGACCGGCCGAAGCGGATATGGCTTGCTCTCGATCGACCAGGATGGTCATGCAACCTACGGGCCCCAGTATTTTGCGTCTCAACTCATCACCCAGCAGTGGGTACAGCCGGTTGATGCGACGCACCAGCTGTACAAAGTTGCGAGTGACGTGAAGGACCCAGAGGGACGGGATCTGGTGCCCGCATACGCTGTCCACCGACCCGACGGTCTGTGGTCGATCATGTTGGTCAATAACGATGAATATAACCACCATTTTGTAAGGGTGGGTTTCGACAATCCGGTTACCGGGCAGAATCAGTTTTTTACTGGCACCGTGGATCGGGTGGTCTTCGGCGCGGCTCAATACCAGTGGCACCCCGATCCCGTTCCGGCCGCGGCAGTTCAGCAAGGCGCAGCCGCCGGAAGTTCCGGCGAGCACGGTCGTCTCCGTTTCAGCGGCCACGCGGATCCCGACGGCCCGGCTGCAATGTCAACTGTGACGGCTGCGGGCCCGGAAACTCTTTACGATCTGCCCAATGCATCCATCGTCGTGCTTCGTGGCCGGATCGCGAGCAACTAGGTCGTGTCCTGTTCGGGTACGCAACGAGCCAGATGGTTGGGCGCGTCGGGCAATTGAAGGCTAAGTCCCGCTGCTGATCAATTTCTTGCGATAGGCTTCTTTGTACGTGTGGAGTTCAAAAACTTCCGGACGACTGCCTGCGGTCGCGAGTCTTGCGGCCACGAGCGGCTCCGTCAACTCCGCGAGCCTGATGTGCCTCATCGCGGTCCAGCCCTCTTTCTCTGATTCAGTGTTAGCCTGCACGATAAGAAGAGTAAACAAGAAATCGCGCGATATTCGGCCCGCAATTGAGTTGAGAGCGGAGCAGAATACAAGGTTGGCGCGATCCATCACTCTGGAGAAAACACGATGAAGGCCCTGGTGAAGAACCGCGATGAGCGCGGTCTGTGGATTGACGACGTGCCGAAGCCGTCGATTGGGATTAACGATGTGTTGATCAAGGTGCAGATGGCAGGAATTTGTGGAACCGATCTGCACATCTATGAATGGGACAGCTGGGCCAGGTCGACGGTTCAAGTTCCCACGGTGATTGGGCACGAATTTGTCGGGGAGATTGTGGAGGTCGGGACGAACGTCACTGACTTTCGTCCAGGCATGATCGTCAGCGGCGAAGGCCACGTGGTGTGCGGGCGCTGTCGAAACTGTCTTGCCGGACGCCGGCATCTATGCGCGCAGATTCGCGGAGTTGGCGTGAATCGGCCCGGAGCGTTCGCCGAATATATCTCGCTGCCGATGAGCAACATCTGGCGTCATCATCCGAATGTGTCGCTGGAGGTGGCTTCGATCTTCGATCCGTTTGGCAACGCGGTGCACACTGCATTGTCGTTTCCAGTGCTCGGCGAGGATGTGCTGATCACAGGAGCCGGGCCGATTGGCCTGATGGCTGCAGCGGTGGCGCGGCATGCCGGTGCGAGACATATCGTCATCACCGACCTGAACCCGTTCCGGCTGGACCTGGCAAAAAAGATGGGCGTCACGGTGGCCGTCGATCCAACCAAGAAGACGCTTACAGAAGTCCAGCAGGAATTAGGCATGGCGGAAGGGTTCGATGTCGGCCTTGAAATGTCAGGAAATCCAACAGCATTTCGTGACATGCTGGCGAACATGAGTCACGGTGGCAAGGTCGCGATGCTGGGCATCCCTAATGAGGAAATTGCGATCGACTGGCATCGGGTGATTTTCAACATGCTGACCTTGAAAGGCATCTACGGCCGCGAGATGTATGAAACCTGGTACAAGATGACGGTGATGTTGGAGTCGGGTCTGGATATTCGTCCGGTGATCACGCATCGTTTTCCGTGGCAGGAGTACGAAAAAGGATTCGCGGTGATGAAGACCGGGAATTGTGGCAAGGTCATTCTGGACTGGAGGGAATAAGGTTCATGCATCGCTTGTTCGCCAGTTCGGGAAAGCCATCTGAGCCAGCCAGGAGGAGTTGCGGCAACCTGACTCGTGATTTCTGCAATGGACATAAGGCTGCGAAGAGGAGAGAGCGGCGGTTGAAGTTCTGGGTGGGCAGAATGCTGTGGGCTTCATTCGTAATATGCATTGTTCCGCTTTCTGGTGCAGCACGTGGCCAGACTGTTGCGAGTTCTTCCGGCACGGAATGGCACACGTATGGGCACGACGCCGGGGGCGAGCGATTCTCACCGCTGAAACAAATTAATCCGGGGAACGTTGATCAACTGCAGCGAGCATGGACATATAAAGTGCCGGCGTTTCCTGGCGGCGGCGTGGTGGCGTTTGAAAGTACTCCGCTGATGGTGGACGATGTCTTGTATTTCGCGGCACCCACGGGGCAAGCCATCGCGTTGGATGCGGAAACGGGGAAGCAGCTATGGATGTTCAATCCGTTCAGCGGGGTATCGCAGCCGCCGAACCCAGTTCCCAATCGCGGAGTTGCGTACTGGCGGGCAAGCGGCGCGCGCAGTCGAATCCTCTACGTGTCGGCGGACGCTCATTTGTATGCCCTCGATGCCGCGACGGGAAAACCTTGCATGGATTTTGGGGACGGCGGCTCGGTCAATCTCCGCGCAGGCGTTGCCACGAAATGGCCACAACTGAGGTATGACGACACTTCGCCGCCAGTCATCTATAAGGATGTTGTCATCGTGGGGTCGGAGGTTCAGGAATATCCTTCGATCGGGCCAAGCGGTGCAGTTCGAGCTTTCGATGTCCGTACGGGGAAACTCGTCTGGAGATTTGATACCGTGCCGAAGCCCGGCGAGGTTGGGCACGATACGTGGCAGGGCGACGATTGGAAAGATCGCTCCGGTACCAATGCCTGGGGCCTGCTCAGCGTCGATACGAAAAACGGATTGGTCTTTCTGCCTCTCGGATCACCTACCTACGATTTTTATGGCGCGGACAGAAAGGGAAAAGATCTCTTTGGAGATTCGATCGTCGCTCTGAACGCGGCGACCGGCAAACTCGTTTGGTATTACCAGACCGTGCATCACGATCTGTGGGATTACGATCCTTCGGGGCAGCCAGTTTTATTGTCTGTGCGCCGCGATGGTCGTGAAATCCCAGCGGTTGCAGAGGTGACGAAGACGGGATTTGTCTTTGTCTTCGACCGTCTGACAGGGAAGCCGCTGTTTCCCATTGAAGAGCGGCCGGTCCCACCTAGCGAATTACCTGGAGAAGCCAGTTGGCCAACTCAGCCGTATCCAGTGAAACCGCCGCCACTCGCCACCACATCGGTTACAGAAGCGGATATCACCACGGTCACTCCAGAATCACGGCAAGATTGTCTGCAGAAATTTGGTGCTGCGCTTCCCGGCCGAATTTTTAATCCGTGGGGATTGAAATTGAAGCTGGAAATTCCCGGAACGCTGGGCGGAGGGAATTGGTCCGGCGCTTCGTTCGATCCTGCGTCTGGCTACTTGTTTGTCAATATGAGCAATGTGGGATCGGTCGGCATGATGAAGGCGCAACCGGCGGGTTCGCCTGAAGCCTATGCGTGGGGAAGCCCGTGGGGAACCTATTCTCGCTTCTGGGACAGCCATCATTATCCGTGCCAGCAACCGCCCTGGGGAACGTTGAGCGCGGTGGATTTGAATACGGGAACCATCGCGTGGCAATCGACGTTAGGAGTGGTGGACGCGCTCGCAGCGAAAGGAATTCCGAAAACCGGCATCTACAATCTCGGCGGTTCGATCGCGACGGATGGAGGGCTGGTTTTTATCGGCGCCACATCCGATCATCGACTGCGGGCGTTTGATTCGAAAACAGGAAAGGAACTCTGGGTCACCAAGCTGGAATCGAATGGCCATGCGACGCCGCTGACATACCTTGGCGGGCGATCGAAAAAGCAATACGTCGTGATTGCAGTTGGACCCGGTGGAAATTTCGGTGACGCAGGCTCCGGTCCGACGGCGCTGGCGGCATACACCCTGTTTCCAAAAGGCCAAGCCAGTCCCGCGGAAACAAAATTACAAACAGAATTGAAGGCGATGCAGACCAGCAACGGAGGTGCTGGCAGCGAACCGCAGGATATTCATCCGCCGCTCGCTGCACCGAAGCAGCCGATCGCGTTCAGCCACAAACTCCACGTCGCGACGGCGGGAATGAAATGCGACGACTGCCACCAGCTATCCGCCGATGGCAAGCAAATGCAAATTCCGAATGTTGCCACGTGTATGACATGTCACCAGACCGTGATGACAGCGAGTCCTGAAATTCAGAAACTGGCCCGACTGGAAAAAGACGGCCAGCAGGTTCCCTGGGTACGCGTCTATCAGCTGCCACCGTTCGTGTTTTTCAGTCACCAGAAGCACATTGACGCAAAAGTAGATTGCGCTGTCTGCCACGGTGAGGTGCGCCATCAGGCTGCCATGAGCCAGGAAAAAGATATCTCGATGGCCTCCTGCGTCAACTGTCATCAACTCCGCAAGGCATCTATCTCCTGCGGCCTTTGTCACAACGTTGGGTATTGATTACGATGACGTTCAATCGGCGAACGGTGTTGCAAGGTCTTGCCTTGGAAATCTTTATTGCATCTTCGCGGGCGCATGTTGTCATTGATTCTGACGATCCCCCTTACCATTCTGAGTCTGCTGTATTGAAGGATTGATCGGCCAAATTCTCCCCTATCAGGAAGGGGCGGTTTGCAACGGCAATGCGCAGCCTTTTCTGAAAGTCGACCGGGACGCTTGTCAATCTGCCACCTAAGCTTGTGGAATAGGGAAATATTATGACTGACTTCGAATCCCTGCGAAAAACTCCATCTCCCTACATGCGCCTGTTATGTTTTGTCTGCATTTTCGCATTTGTGGTTCGCGTGTCGGCACAAACCGATGTGATGAAGCATGAAAATGTGCAGCGCGGGCAGGCAGACTTTCGGCAGTCATGCGCGATCTGTCATGGCACCGAGGCCATGGGAGGTGTGGGGCCGAACCTGGTCGAGTCTTCGCTTGTGCGCCACGATGAGAACGGCAATTTGATTACGCCAGTGATTCAGGACGGACGTCCCGACAAGGGAATGCCCGCATTCCCATTGATCGATGCCGCAGAAATTTCCGACATTGTCGCCTTTCTGCACGCCCGTGTAGCAGTCGCCAGCGTGGTGTCATCCGAAGGCCTGGCTGGTGGGTATTCACTTGCAGCAGTTGCTCACGGGGAATGCAGAAGCGGGCAAGCAATATTTTTACGGAGCCGGGAAATGCTCGACGTGTCACTCGCCCACTGGAGATCTTGCTGGGATTGCGAAGAAATATTCGCCCGCAGATTTGGAATCTCGGTTCCTGTATCCGCCGCACGATAATGTCACTGCCACTGTTGATTTGAATTCCGGCAAAAAGTTTCAGGGCAAGCTGCTTCATCTCGATGCTTTCTACGTCGCCATTCTGGATCAGGACGGGTGGTATCGTTCCTGGCCGGTGCAGCAGGCCAAGGTCCAGGTACACGATCCGCTAGCAGGACATCTCGAGTTACTCAGCCAATACACCGATAAGGACATACATGACGTTTTTGCATATCTTGAAACGCTCAAGTAGCGCGTGGGTCGCGGCGCTTCTGCTGATGGCCGCCCCGAGCTGCCTGCTGGCGCAGAACGCTACCCTGACAGATTCCATTCCAGCTGTGAAAGGCTCGTGGCCTACGTTTAATGGCGATTATTCCGGTCGACGGTTCAGCCCGTTGACGCAGATCAACCAGACGAATGTCGGCTCGTTAAAACTTGCGTGGGCATTCCAAACTCACGCGGCCGCGTTGAAGTCGACACCGCTGGAGGTCGACGGAATTCTTTATTTCGCTGTGCCGAACAGGGTATGGGCGATCGATGCAAAAACTGGGGAGCAAGTTTGGCAATTTCGTCGTCCGGCAGAAGGCGACGATCTTGGGCAGCGCGGCGTGGCTTATTACAAAGGCAGAGTCTATTTTGGAACGACGGATGCGCATTTCTTCTGCCTCGACGCGCGCAATGGAAAGAAGATCTGGGAGGACACGGTCGCGGACGTCAAGTTCGGATACTATCTGAGCGTCGCTCCGCTGATCGTCAAAGGTCTGGTTGTTCTCGGTACTTCCGGGGATTCGGCGAATGTGCCTCACTTTGTCGAAGCGCTCGATTGGGAAACCGGAAAAATTGTTTGGAAGACTTTCACGATTCCGAAGGCAGGTACGCCGGAAGCGCGGACCTGGCCGAACGAGCAGGCGATGCGTCACGGCGGCGGTCCCGCGTGGTTTACCGGCACCTATGATCCGGAGCTGAACTTGATCTACTGGGGAACTGGCAATCCGCATCCGGTGTTGGCCGGAGCGGGCCGGGCCGGAGCCAATTTATATACCTGTTCCATCCTGGCGCTGAACGCGGATACGGGAAAGATTGCGTGGTACTTTCAGGCATCTCCGCATGACACGCACGATTGGGATGCGGTGGAGACTCCGGTTCTGATCGATGCACCGTTTAATGGAAAGCCGCGCAAGCTGCTGGCGCAGGCGAGTCGAAATGGCTACTTCTTTGTGCTGGATCGCGTGACCGGAAAAAATCTTTTGACCGTTCCGTTTAGCGCGGCGAACTGGGCGAAAGGAGTGGATGCCAACGGAAGCCCAATTCCAAATCCAGCGAAAGAGCCGCAGTTAGATGGCACGTTGATCCGGCTTGCTGAGGATGGTGGAACCAGTTGGATGTCGCCAAGCTTTAATCCGCAGACGGGCCTGTTCTATTTCAATGCGTGGCGCGGCGATAGCATGTGGTACCTGAGTCCCGGCGCTCGCCCAACTGATCACCAGGGCGGCGGAACGGATCCTTTGGTTGCGACATCCGTGTTGCTGGCGCTTGATTATCAGACTGGAAAGATCCGTTGGCAACGAGAGAGCGGTAAGGGTCTTGTTGGCGCAAGCGTCTTGAACACGGCAGGACATCTGCTTTTTACGGCGGACGCCTCGGGAAATCTGTTGGCGCTCGACCCTGCGGACGGTCACGTACTCTGGCATACGCGGCCTGGTGGTTTGGTCGACTACGCCGCGCCCATGACGTATGAGCTCGACGGAACTCAATATGTCGTCACCGGCGTTGACGGTGTGTTGTATGCGTGGAGCCTGACGGGGAGCTTGTAATTCGCAACGCAGATGGAGAAGTCGAGTCCGATGGTGCGACGCATCAGCGATCGCGCAGTAAACGTCGATCATTCGCAATTGAGTTCGTTCCAGAGTTAACGAGCCATATGGCAGCTTTCTCCAGCAAATCACGGCTGAAACGACTGGCGACTATTGTCGCGATGGAGTTCGCCTTGGGTTTGCCGTCGTTGCTGGCTCAAAGCGCCTCTGCTGATGCAGCGTCACACGAGCAAGCGAAGAAAATCTATGCGGTTCAATGTTCCCTGTGTCATGGAGCCGAAGCGAAAGGCGGCGAATACGGTCCGGCGCTGGCGGGAAACAACGATCTGCGGGGGAAGTCTGCATCGTGGCTGCATGGTGTGATCAAAAACGGCATTTCTTCGGGTGGGATGCCTGCGTTCAATCTTCCCGCGGGTGAGCTTGATGCACTTGCCTCCTGGATCGAGTCGATGAATATGCCTGCGACTCAGAGTTCGACATCTGGAGATCGCGCGGCCGGTAAGCAGTATTTTTTCGGTGCAGGGAAATGTGGCAGCTGTCATATGGTCGCGGGCAGAGGGTCGGTGTTCGGTCCGGATCTGTCGAGTGTTGCCAGCGAGAGAACGGCGACGGAGATTCGAGCAGCGTTGCTCGATCCGAGCGCTCATATCGCTGCTGGTTATGAATCCGTGACTGTGCATTTGCGGAGTGGTCAGACGCTTCAGGGTTTTGCGCGGAGCGAGAGCAACTTTGAGATCACGCTACAAGATGGCGAGGGGAAATTTCATCGGATTTTGCAAGATCAAATTCTTTCGATACGACAAAGACACGCAGTCGCCCATGCCGCCAGTAGACGCCAGTCCAACAGAGATGGAGAATCTGATGGCGTATCTCAGCGGGCTGACTGGAGTCGAGCCGGGAGCAATCCCGATCGCGTCGCCTTCGGCCACCGGTGGAGTTTCATTCGACGAGATACTTCATCCTGCGTCTGGCGATTGGCTCACCTACAACGGTGAGGTGAGTGGAAATCGATATAGCCCGCTGGCGCAGATCAACACTGCGAATGTAAAGCGGATGCAGTTGCAGTGGATCTATACGGTGCCGCTGTGGAAGCAGTTTTATCCCGATACTTCCTATTACCGGGAAAACATGCAGTACTTCGGGCTGGAAACAACGCCGCTGGTTGTCGATGGAATTTTGTATGGGACGGGTCCGCAGCAGGCATATGCGCTCGATGCGCGGACTGGCCAGCAAATATGGCGGTACAAACGCAAGCGCACGCCCGGAATCGTCGGCGATGCGGGACTCGCTTCGAATCGCGGCCTCGCCATTCTTGGGGATAAAGTTTTCATGGTGACGGACGACGCTCACATGCTGGCCCTGAATCGCACGACCGGAAAGCCGGTGTGGGAAGCCGTGATGCCGGAGAAGCCCATGCATTACGGCGGCACGGTTGCACCGCTGGTCGTGAAGGACATGGTGATTGGTGGAGTCGCCGGCGGTGACTGGGGTGTGCGGGGATTTCTTGCTGCGTATCGAGCCTCCGACGGCAAACTTCTTTGGCGGCACTGGACCATTCCAAAAAAGGGAGAGCCGGGAGCGGAAACATGGGGCGGCGATCCGGCGGAAAACGGCGGAGGCGCGACATGGACAACCGGCTCCTACGATCCAGAGACGGATACGATCTACTGGGCCACTGGGAATCCCTATCCCGACGGGGATGGAAAACACCGACCCGGCGATGATCTCTACACGAATTCGATCCTGGCGCTGAATCCGGCCGATGGAAAACTCAAGTGGTTTTACCAGGTGACGCCGCATGATGTGGAGGACTGGGACACAACCGCGCCGTTGGTGCTGGTGGACACGGTCTATCGTGGAGAGCCGCGGAAGTTGCTGATGCATGTCGACAAGAACGGATTCTTCTATGTCCTCGACCGCACGAATGGACATGTGCTGCTTGCTAAGCCGGCGGTCCGGGTCACGTGGGCGAGCGGAATTGGGGCGGATGGCCGACCACAACGCGTGCCCGATCATGGGATTGTTTGCCCGGCGATTGGATCGAACTGGAATGCGGCTGCCTACAGTCCAGTGACCCGCTTGTACTACGTGATGGTGATAGAGGGATGCGACGTGGATATGGCGGCTGAGAACGCCAAGTCGGCGGACGAGCAGACGCCGAAGAAATATTTGGAAGCTATCAACATTCAAGATGGAAAGATCGTCTGGAGAATTCGACAGCTGGGCCCAGCGGACGGCAAGCGTGATGCCGGGATCCTGGCAACTGCAGGCGGACTCTTATTTTATGGCGACCCAACGGGTGATGTGGTTGCCGCCGATGCTCGCACTGGAAAACCACTATGGCACTTTGCGACCAATGGAGAAAATAAGGCCTCACCTATGACTTACACCGCGGATGGAAAACAGTATGTCGTGCTGGCCGTTGGCCCGAATCTTCTCAGTTTCGCTTTGCCATCCGAGAAAGAAAAACCATGAATAGAGCATTCTCAAGACGCGAATTTCTGCAGGCTTCTTCGGCGACAGCGATGGCAAGTGCGGTTGCGATGTCGGCGTGGCCTGCAACCTCGGCGGAAGCGGCATCGCGCGCACCTTTTCGTGGAACGCTCTGCTTATTTTCGAAACCGATTCCGCAACTTAGCTGGAGCGAGCTGGCACAACAAGCGAAGCAGGCCGGCTTCGACGGAATTGATTTGACCGTTCGACCTGAAGGCCACGTTCTGCCAGAGCGCGCAGCGACCGATCTTCCCAAGGCGGTAGCGGCGATTCGAGCAGAAGGAATGGAAGTTCCAATGATCAGCACCGCTCTTGTCAGTGCTGCAGACCCGACCGCCGAACCTATTCTTGAAACGGCAAGCAAGCTGAAGATTCCCTATGTCAAGCCGGGTTATTACTTCTATAAGTTGGTCAATGTCGTCGAAGAACGTAACCGTGCTGGTGACAGTATTCGCGGCCTCGTCGAACTTGCCGAGAAATATCAGATCCAGATCGGCTATCACAACCACACGAAGTACATCGGGGCCGCGCTGTGGGACATGGCTCCGGTGATGGACTCGATTGACTCGCGGTGGTGCGGTTATTATTTCGACCTTGGCCACGCTTCGGTGGATCTCGGCGAGGACGGCTGGAAGGTGGCGAGCAATCTGGTGCTCCCGCGATTGAAAATGGTCGGCGCCAAGGACTTCACATGGAAGCCTCGAGGTCCGCACAGGTGGCATGCAGAGCCCTGTCCCATGGGGCAGGGAATTACGCCCTGGCGCGAGTTTCTCGGCTTACTCGCGCAATCGAATTTTCACGGACCGATCTCGTTGCAGCAAGAATTCACGATCCCGGGAGTGACCGACAACCAGGGGATCGCTCTTTCTCGCGCCACTGTTCCGCAAGTGATGGCTTCCGCGAAAACGAATCTGGATTATCTGAAATCGGTGCTGCGCGAGGCCTACCAGCAGACATAGAAGTTGTTACCAGGGAGATCATCGTGGCACCGCATTCTCACATGACGCGACGAAAGTTCCTCAAGGCTGTTCCGGCAGGAGCGCTTAGTCTTTCGTCCCTCCGTGCAGCTCCACTATTCGCGGTGTCCAGGCGCAAGCCGAGTGACATTCGCGTAAAGGAAATCCGCATTAGCTACCAGAACTTTCCGTATCGCACTCCGTATCAATTTGGCGGTCGGAGTGTTGACCATGTCACTCTGCTGAATGTCGATTGCACTGTAGAGACGATCTCTGGCCATGTGGCGCGTGGATTCGGGTCAATGCCAATGGGGAATGAGTGGTCGTTTCCATCGAGGACACTTTCCTACGACACCACGCTGGGCGCAATGAAACAGCTGGCCGAAAGAATCCGCAAAATCACCGAAGGGTATACCGAAGCGGGTCATCCCATCGACATCAATTACGCGCTCGAGCCGGAGTATCTTAAGGCGGCCACCGAGGTGACCAAAGCGATGCATCTGGATCAGCCCATCCCGAAGCTGTGCACCATTGTGACGGCGAGCCCCTTTGATGCTGCCATTCACGATGCTTTCGGAAAAGCTCAAGGTCTGAATTGCTATCGAACCTACGGTCCCGAGTTTATGTCGAACGACCTTGGCCATTACCTGACTCGTGAGTTCAAGGGGAAGTATCCCAGCCAATATCTTCTGCGCGCTCCGCAGCCGTGGCTGTGGTGCAATCACTCTGTTGGCGCTCAGGATCCGATCGATGCGTCCGAAGTGAAGAAGCAACTGCACGACGGACTTCCTCAGACGCTTACTGGCTGGATTACGGCCGACGGACTCACGCATCTCAAGATCAAACTCAATGGCAATAATCTCGAGGCGGACACGACGCGAGTGCTGCACATCGACCGCGTCGCGAGCGAGGTTGAGACCCGTCGCGGAACGCGTCACTGGTACTACTCGCTGGATTTTAACGAGCAGTGTCCCAATGTCGAATACATTCTCGACTTTATTCGCCAGATCAAGAAGGGATCTCCCGGGTGCTATGACCGCATTACCTTCATCGAGCAGCCAACTCGGCGGGATCTTGTCGCCACTCCTGCGCAGTATCTTTTTCCTGTTTCCAAGCTGAAGCCAGTGGTCATGGACGAATCGCTAACTGGCTTCGATGCACTATTGCGTGGCCGTCAAATCGGATACACCGGCGTGGCACTGAAAGCGTGTAAAGGTCAGAGTCAGTCGATGGTGCTGAATGCTGCGGCCCAGGAATTCAAGATGTATATGACGGCGCAGGATCTGACTTGCCCGGGCGCCTCGCTGATTCAGTCTGCGGGTATCGCGGCCCATGTCGCCAAAATCGACACGCTGGAATCGAACGGGCGCGAGTATGTCCCTTCGGCGAATCAGCCATGGCTCAAGAGATTTCCAGGACTATTCCAGGTGCGGGATGGCAAACTACACACCGCAGATCTCACCGGGCCGGGATTGAGCGCAGTGTGATTTAGTGATTCTCAGGCTTGCGTCACTATGCCGTCGCCGCAACTTGTAGGACTTAGAAAGTGTGATCCGAATGAGGATGCAGAGAAAACTTAGGCCGATCGGCATCTACGGCGACAACATGTGGCAGAAAGATAGATCTCGCTGTAACATTTCCTGCGGGATTCGAACGGCCATATATGCCTGCGTACTGTTCCTATTCGTCGCACTCGCAGGCTGCTTTCACTTGGCGGCACAATCGATCCCTGCAACTCCCATCTATCTGGACAAGACACAGCCAATCGAGGCTCGTGTCGACGACTTAATGCGGCGAATGACGCTGAAAGAAAAAGTAGGACAACTGAACCTGCCTTGCGGCTATGTCGACGAATTGGGAAAAACGATTCCGGAAAAGATGGAAGCGGCACGCAAGTTTGCCGCCGGAACCTACACCAACGAGATTGGCCCAGGAGCCGGCTTCTTCACCTTGGCCGACACTATCAAGCTGAACAATCTGCCCGAACAGGTGAAATATTTTAATGAGCTGCAAAAAATTGCCATCACGCAAACGCGGTTGAAGATTCCTCTGCTACAGGACGAAGAAGGCACTCACGGCGCGATGTTCCCGGGAGCCACCGTTTTCCCGGAAGGACTCTCCATCGGCAGCACATTCGATATGCCGTTGGTGCAAGCCATCTACGCGGCTGCGGCACAGGAGGCACGATCGACCGGCATTCACGTCCTCTCGACTCTGGTGCTGGAGACCGATCGAGATCCGCGCATGGGTCGCAACATGGAGGGTTACACCGAGGACCCATATTTGGATTCGCGTATCGCAACCAATATTGTGGAAGGCGCGCAAGGGTCGAACGTCAATGCCCCCGACAAAGTCGTGGCGCTGATGACAGATTTTCCGACTCAGAGCGAGCCCGTCAGCGGGATGGAGAGAGGTGCGATCGAACTCTCCGAGCGCTACATTCGCGAGAATTTTCTGCCCCCATGGATTGCGGCCTTCAAAGCGGGCGCACTCGGCGTAATGGCGGGCTATCCGGAAATTGACGATGTCCCAGAACATGCCTCGGAAAAGTGGAACACTCAAATCCTGCGTAATGAACTTGGATTTAAGGGCGTCGTCGATAGTGAAGGCGGCGGATTCGGCACCTTGCTTTATGAGCATATCGTGCCTACTCAGAAAGAGGCTGGTGCGCTGGCATTGCGCGCTGGCGTGGATCTCGACATCACATACGAGCCGGCTTACATGGGGCCGCTGATCGAAAATGTTGAAGAAGGCAAAGTCCCGGAAGCGCTGGTCGATCGCGCGGTGCGACGAGTGCTTGAATTGAAATTTCGCCTGGGACTATTCGACCATCCGTATGTCGACCTGGCTCAGGCTGAACGTGTAGTTCATTCCCAGGAACATCAGCAACTGGCGTTGCAGGCTGCACGTGAAGGCATAGTTCTATTGAAGAACCAGAACAATCTGCTGCCTCTCAAAAAAGACATTAAATCGATTGCCGTGATTGGCCCAAACGCGGACGATCGATGGAATCAGTTGGGTGATTACTCACCGTCAGAGGTGCCGCAGAAGGTAACGACTGTGCTCGACGGCATCAAGCAGGCAGTTTCGCCGGAGACGGCAGTTATGTACGTCAAGGGTTGCGAGGTTATAGGAGGCAAAGAGGATTTCGCCAAGGCGGTCGAGGCGGCTCGCCATGCGAGTGTGGCTGTCCTCGTGGTCGGCGAACATCCTGGCAATGCAGGCAGTGGCAATGTTCCGCCAACAGACGGGGAAGCCCACGATGTTGCCAGCCTCGACCTGACAGGCGCGCAGAAAGATCTGGTCAAGGCCGTTGAAGCAACGGGCACTCCGGTTGTGTTGATTCTTATCAACGGTCGACCACTTTCGATTCCATGGGCGGCGGAGCATGTTCCTGCCATCATCGAAGCATGGGAGCCGGGAGAACGCGGAGGCGAGGCGGTAGCGGATGTACTGTTTGGGAATTACAACCCGAGCGGACGTCTGGCGACCACGATCCCTCGAAGCTCCGGTCAGCTGCCTGACTACTATAACTACAAACCATCGAAAGAATATTGGATCCGACAGGCATGGAGCCACGATGGTGGCTATGCTGACATGCCCGGCACGCCGTTGTACCCGTTCGGCTATGGACTCAGTTACACCAACTTCACCTACAGCAATCTGCGTATTTCGCCGTTGCAAATTTCTCCTGAGGGAAATGCGGAGGTAAGAGTCGACGTGACCAATACAGGGAAACGCGCAGGAGTGGAAACTGTTCAGTTGTATTTGCATGAGCGCTACACGCCGGTTGCGATACCGGTGAAAAACCTTCGTGGGTTTCAACGCGTGGCGATCAATCCCGGGGAGACCAAGACGGTGACCATGAAACTAACGCCTGAAGATCTAAAGCTTCTCGATGAAGATATGCATTGGAAGGTGGTGCCGGGTATCTTCGACGTGATGATCGGAAAATCTTCGGCGGATATTGTGCTGACGCGAGCGCTCCAGGTGGGAAGTCAGGAACACGCGCGGGTCGCTCCAGGAAACTAGCTATTGAAGACGCGGAGCGATTCGAAACATTTATTCTTTAAGATTGCTTGGGGAGATACAAATGAGGGCTTTGGTCATCGCGGCAATCACCGTTGTGTGTTGTTCACTCATGCCAGCACAAACGGTGTCGCCGCTCTTTGCTCGAGGTTACACGGTGATTCCGGAACCGCAAAAAGTTTCACTGGAAGCTTCCGATCTCGCATTCAATCAGTCTTGGCAAATGAAACTTGGCAAGGGCGTTGCGAAGGATGATGTAGCGGTGGACACTCTGGCGCGAAGACCTGGTTAGCAGATTTAACCTAAGGCTTGGTTCGGGAGGAACGCCGGATGGAACTGTCACGCTACGCATCCAGCCAGGTGCCGTCCCGATTGGCGCGGCAGTAGATTCCAATAAGAAGTCTCTTGAGGAGCAGGCATATCGGATTGATATGCATAAAGGCGCCATCACGATTACAGCAAACGCCTCGACCGGACTATTTTATGGCGTTGAAACGTTGGTACAGTTACTACGTCGCGACATGGGAACACTTTGGTTTCCGGAAGGTAGCATCGTCGATTGGCCGGATATGCAACTTCGTCATATCTATTGGGACGATAACCATCATCTTGAACATGTGGACGAGCTAAAGCGCGATCTGCGACAGGCGGCGTTTTATAAGATCAACGGCTTCGTGATCAAGCTCAACGGGCACTTCCAATACAAGAGCGCTCCCGCGGTCGTAGAACCGTATGCGCTAAGTCCAGCAGAGTTACAGGATCTGACGAACTACGGCCTGCGCTACCACATCCAGTTGATTCCTTACTTGGACGGACCGGCTCACATTGCCTTCATCCTGAAGCACCCGGAATATCAGAAGCTGCGGGAATATCCTGACAGTAACTATGAAATTTGTTCGACGAACCCGGCCTCTTACAAGCTGCTGGAGGGCATGTATCAGGACTTACTCGATGCCAACAAGGGAGTGAAGTATTTCTATCTGTCGACAGATGAGCCTTACTATCTGGGGCTGGCGCACAATTCGCAGTGTAATGAGGCAGATCTTGCGAAGCAGTTAGGGTCTGTAGGTAAGGTGTTTGTGAACTTTGTCGACAAGACGGGCGGCTACCTTCACGAGCAAGGGAGAAATGTAATTTTCTGGGGCGAGTACCCCATGAAGCCAGCCGATCTGACGTCTCTGCCGCCTTATGTCATCAACGGCGAAACCTATGGCGCGGCTTACGACAAAACATTCAATCAACGCGGCATTCGACAAATGATTTTCACGTCAACAGAAGGAGAAGAGAAGCTATTTCCTGACTACTTCATCCTGCCGCGGAACGATCGTCTGCACGGCGCATCGAGCGACGAGTTCGAGGACAATCCCGGCCTGCCCAGAGTTGAAGACATCATGAAGAAAATCTCTTTTGACTCGTCCCGCGCGAATTCGAGCTTGATTGGTGAAATAGACGCGGGTTGGGCGGATGAGGGCGTGAACCCGGAGACGTTCTGGCTAGGCTATGTTGCCGGAGTCGCCGCCGGATGGCATCCGGGATCGCCGAGTGCTACGGAATTGTCGAGCACCTTCTACTCTCTTTTCTACGGAGCGAACATCGTCAACATGGATCGGGTGTACCAGTTGATGAGCGATCAGGCGCAGTCGTGGAATGAAAGTTGGGACGCGATGGAATCGAAGTCGCGAAAGCCAATCTGGGGATCGTCGTATGCGATCTTCAATCCTCCACATCCGGCGCACGATCAGACACTGCCGCTGCCACCTGTTCCCGATAACGCGTTGGATTATTCATCAACATGGTCAAAGGAGAATTCGCGAAGAATCGCTCTCGCCGCCCAGGCCGAGCAGCAGAATCAAGTTCTACAAGGTTTGCTGCATGAGAATATTCAGCGCGCGCAGTTCAATCGGTATAACCTTCAGGTCTATCTCACAATCGCCGATCTGTGTCGTCAGAATCTATCGATGATTGCGGAAATACATCGAATGGATGGCGATCTGACCGCGGCATCTGAAGCTAAGGAGAAAGATCCAAAGCAGGCGTTGAGCGAAGTCGATCGTGCATTGGATACCGCAACGTCAATCTGGCAGCAGCGCAACGAGGTGCTGAAGAATTCCGTTGCAACCTGGGATGAGAGATGGTTTCCGCATATCCAAGAGGCAAACGGCCGTCGATTCTTGCATGAACTGGATGATGTGAAAGATCATCTTCCTGATCGAACCGTGGATATGTCCTACCTCGTTTATCGCGAGAAAATGCTTCCATTTGGGGATTGGGTGAACGCAATCGCGGCAGCACGCAACAAATTTGCAGCCGCCCATAATCTACCGAGCAGAAACTATCGGCTGGCATGGGACGATTTCAGCGCCGTTCCTGCGGTGTGCTCCTCCGCAGCCGACCTGCTTGCTAATCCGCAATTGCGGCCTGCCGACGTCGATCAGGCGGCCACATGCGGCATGGGCGAGTAGTTGCGGACGATCCGGTCAGAAGCGTAGGGGAGAGAGAAACTCAATCGGATACGCGGTTTTTCCTGAGAGGGCCAGGTCGGCCAGAATTTCGCCGATCACAGGGGCAAACTTGAAACCGTGCCCCGAGAATCCGCAGGCAATCGCAACCTGTGAGTGGGCCGGATGGAGTGCCGACAACAAAATGTTGATCCGGAGTCATCGTATACATACACGTGGCAGCGCTAAGTAGAGGGCCGTTCAGCGCTGGTAGCCTCGCGGCAATCTGTTCTCTCAATTCATGCTCGTCGTCAGCTCGAATATTTCGATCAATCGATTGCGGACTGCAAACATCACCGCCGGTATGCATAGCGATTTTCGCTCCACCATTCGAACCGTCGATCGCGGGGAAGCCATAGAAAATGGATTGCGGATTGTTCTCCCAAAGGTAAATCGGAAATTGATCAGGCGTGAATGGGCCTATGCCTCCTACGGGGTTGAACCATGCCATCACGTGGCGCTGTACAACGAATGGAATTTTTAGGTCAGACAATTTATCGGGCGCCCAGGCGCCAGGCGCGAGGATCAGTCGATCCGACTCGTATACGCCGCTTCCGGTTGTTACACGCACGGTTCCCGTAGCCGTCGCTTCCCAGGCCGATACAGGTTCGTTGAAATGGAGTTGTGCGCCATGTTGGGTCGCCTGATGCAAACAGGCTTGTATTGCGCGCTCAGGACGCACAAAGCCAGCATTGCGCTCCCATACCGCGACCTCATCTGACGCGCGCCTGAAAAATAGGAAATCGGCGATGGATTTCAGCGCTATCGAGCAGTTCATGCGGCAGATTGTATTGGACAGCGCTTTGCAGGCTGCCGCTTACGGTGGCGCTATCCGGCGTGCCGAAGTAGATGCCGCCGGTAATTTGCAGCAGGCCGTCGTCGCCGCTGTCCTGTTCCAGCTTTCGCCACAAATCATAGGCCCGCATCAACAGCGGTACATAGCTTGGGTGTTCGTAGTACGCCTGTCGAATGATGCGAGATGCACCGTGCGAAGAGCCTCTATTGTGCGCGGGCTCAAATTGGTCGATGCCGATGACGCTGGCTCCGCGTGCAGCGAGTTGACAGGCCGCGGAAGCGCCCATCCCGCCTAATCCAATCACGATTACGTCTGCTCGATGGCCCATTCGATTTTTGCCGCTCCTCATCGCCTTATCGAAAACGGTTTCCGATGCGATGTATATTTATTTTCGCCTCTCCGACCTTGGTTCGTCCGTTTATTTACGGCTGACATGAATCGTCATCGATCGGAAAGCAGGGAACCGACTGTGCAATTGCACGATCGCCTAGGATAATAGGTTCGAGGTCTCGATCAGAATGACGAAGCAGCATTCGTCCATCGATCCAGCGACGAGTGCCCCGGCGGATCCTCGCGAGCGGCGCTCAGATTCCGGTTATCGGTTTGGGTACATTCGGCTCTGACAAGGTCAGCGCGATTGAGGTCGCCGCTGCTGTGCAAGATGCGGCCAGGATCGGATATCGCCAGTTCGACTGCGCCTCAGTCTATGGCAACGAAGCGCAAATCGGCGACGCACTGCAGTCCGTCTGCAACGTAGTCGCGCCGCGCGAGGAGTTCTGGATCACGTCCAAACTGTGGAATGACAAGCATGCTCCGAAGGATGTTGAGTCCTCATGCAAGCAGTCGCTTCGCGATCTACGGCTCGAGTATCTCGATCTCTACCTTGTTCATTGGCCGTTTCCTAACTATCATCCGCCCGGCTGCGATGCCGATACACGAAGTCCAGACGCGCGTCCGTACATTCACTCGCAGTTCATGGAGACGTGGGGCGCGATGGAGAAGTTGGTCGATAACGGTCTGGTTCGTCACATAGGAACTTCGAACATGACGATTCCCAAACTTGAACTGTTGCTGAAGGATGCGCGGATTCGTCCCGCATGTAACGAGATGGAATTGCACCCGCATTTTCAGCAGCCTGAATTTCTCGACTATCTCCTCAAGAACGATGTTCAGCCTATTGGATATTGCCCGCTTGGTTCACCCGGTCGCCCGGAAAGAGATCGCACGCCCTCCGATACTTCTCCGCTCGACGATGCAGTGATTCACGCCATTGCGCAGGATCACCACGTGCATGCCGCTGAAGTTTGCCTGAAATGGGCGGTGCAGCGAGGCGAGGTGGTGATTCCGTTTTCCGTCAATCCGCGCAACTATGCGGCGAATCTGCGCGCGGTGGTGGATGATCCGCTCACGACGCAGGAAATGGAGAGGATCTCCGCTCTGGACCGCGGAAGCCGTTTGATCAAGGGCCAGGTTTTTCTGTGGAAGCAAAACCAGTCATGGCACGACCTTTGGGATGAGAATGGAATCATCACGCCGGAGTGACGTGCACAATAGGGGGAATGTTGACGAACGACATCAACATGAAAACGAAAACTGAAATGCAGGGAGCAGTGCTTCCTGGAAACAGCACTGCAGAAATTCGTTCGTATGCCGTGCCTGAACCAGGGTGGGGCCAGGTTCTGCTGCGCATGAAGTCTTCGACCATCTGCGGATCGGACATTCGCGCCATTTATCGTGAGCATCTGGGAAAAGGGCCGGAGGGGTACCAGGGAGTGATCGCTGGGCACGAGCCTTGCGGCCAAATCATAAGAGCAGGGCCGGGCTGCCGGAGATTCACGGTCGGCGATCGCGTCATTGTGTATCACATTTCTGGATGTGGTCTGTGCAATGACTGTCGGCGCGGATACATGATTTCCTGCACCAGTGAGAAGTATCGAAGAGCCTACGGCTGGCAGCGCGATGGCGGCATGGCGGATTATCTTCTTGCAGAAGAGAAAGATCTGGTGTCGCTGCCAGATGGGCTTTCCTATACCGATGGAGCGCAGGTGGCGTGCGGGTTCGGCACAGCGTACGAAGGTCTGCAGAAAATTGGCATCAGTGGAAATGATGCGGTTCTGATCACGGGTTTGGGGCCGGTCGGCATGGCGACCGCCGCGCTCTGCAGAAAGCTGGGTGCGCAACGTATCTTCGGGATCGATGTTTTGCCGGAAAGGCTGCAACTGTCGCGCGACCTTGGACTGTGCGACGAGGTGGTCCCGTCGGGGGCGAATAACGTTGCAGAAATTTTGGCACTAACTGCGGGGCGCGGAGTCGAGCGTGCTGTTGAATGCTCCGGCCATCCGGATGCGCGAGCGACGGCGATCCGTGCCACTCGGCGCTGGGGGCGAATTGTTTTTCTCGGCGAAGGCGGCACAGTTCAATTCCAGCCGTCTGCCGACCTGATGCATGACCAAAAGACGATCTACGGATCCTGGGTCACATCTATCTGGAGAATGGAAGAACTCGTTGAGCGGCTGGTGCGATGGCAGCTTTTTCCGTCGAGCCTGGTGACTCACCGCTTTCCGCTTGCTCGTGTGGGCGAAGCCTATGCGTTAATGGCCTCGGGTCGCTGTGGCAAGGTGGCTGTCTGCTTCGACGAAGAGGAAAGTTAAGAGCTCAGAGTAAATCCACTTCTAGTCCGATGGATGGCACGAAAAGACTATGTAGTGGCATCAACACTCGACCGTAAACGACCATCCAAAATGCTTGAGCGCGACCGCAGATGTGCCTTGGGAGTCAGCGTCAATGCTTGGGTCGCAGTGCGACTTCGTTAAGAATTCCCGCGGAATGCCGAGCCCACAGATGCTTCGCCGGTTCTCAGGACATTTGATTCAGCAAGAAACAGGACCCTCGATCTGTGTCTTAGCAGGTCCTCGTGGGTGATATGCTCGCCGATCCGAAACACCGTGGCGAGCAGCACGCTTATATCGGAAAAAACCGTTGCTCGTTCCATGTATTCGCCATCCAGCTTCATCTTGTGGGGAACGATGTATTGCTGGTAAAAGCCCTCGATTCGCTCCGTCGGTACCTCGGACAAGATGCGTGCCTCATAGCGGAATGCCAAGGTCGCAGCCCCCGTAACCCCTGGGCGACATGCCATGGGAGCGGGGTCATGGTTGGGCAATTTTGGCCGCGGACCCACCAGACTCATGTCCCCCCGCAACACGTTGTACAGCTGGGGAAGCTCATCGAGCTTGAAGCGTCGCAACACGCGCCCCACTGACGTTACCCTGGGATCCCCTTTTGCGGTGTGTCCTGGACCGATCGCTTCAGAGTTCTCCACCATCGTGCGAAATTTGTAAATTGTGAATAACTTGCGATTCTGGCCGACGCGCTGTTGCCTAAAGATGACGGGACCCGGAGAAGTTAGACGAACGGCAATCGCGATCATTCCTAATGCGGGAGAAACGAGAATCAATCCGGGCACGATGCACAGCAGGTCAAAGGCTCGCTTCCAACGGAGGCACACCAGGAGCTATGCCTTGAAGGCAGCATTTCCTGCTGAAAGGAGAGTTCACCTTGTGCTGATCGATCATTTGGAACCAGCCATGGGACGCCTCCTTGCCTGACCCGCGAGGGTGCTCCGGCAATAAATTCCGGCGAAGAGGGAAGATACGGTTCGCTACTCAAAGTCTGTGATCTCCGCGTTCATCGAACAGACGTTCTTAAATGTTTAAGACTATCCTGGAGTTTAGGCCATTGGACATTTCAAATGGAAATGTGCTCCATTTACCAGCCAGTCCAAGCCCAATCGGGCGCGTTGACAGTGTTTGTTAAATACAGTCGATAATGCAATTGTGCACAACTCAAAGGGATTCCATCTGGAGCGCGGAACCGCCGAGTGGCCGGGGCGTGATTCCAGACATCAATCGAACGCAATCGATGCTGGCTAAATTTACACTGTGCATCGCTAATGACAATTCAAGGACATTCTATGATCGAAAGGCGATATTATCCGTCGGATTTATTAAAATGAAACATAATGCTATCAGACGCTGGTAATCGTCTGAATAGAAAAAGCAAACATAAGCAGTTCCATACTCATGTACGATGGTGGCGAATATTGCAAGAGTTCGCGAACTGAAGAATCTTTCTGGCTTCCTCCGGATTTTCCATCCGGTGTTGTAGGCTGCCTGCAGAATCACCCACGAAACTAGCAATGATGCCAGTCAGAAAGAATGCCAGCAGCGTCAGCAGCGTGCGCGGGGGCCAGGAGCGCCTGTCAGGAATTAATGCCGGGATCAACCACCTGAATCATCTGACCCTGCTTAGCCTCGTCGACCCGCGCCATTTCATATTGGCGGACCATGAATTCAAAAAGCGTTTCTTGATAACGGACATCTCGCATACGGCGAAGGTATTCCAGGCTGGCAGCCGGGACTTCTGAGGTTGGAGTCAGGACATCTCCTGCCATCTCTGCGGATTGAGGATGGCCTTTTTCAAAATCGGCAAGCTGAGTCCGCAAGGCCTGCAATTTGAGATTGCAAAGTGATGACTTCCGGGTTCTGATCTGTCGCTGAGGTTCGCAGTGATTCCAACTCGACTTCGCGTGCAGCGATTTGCGCCCGCAATTGCATGATGGTGACAATCACCGCCTGGGCCTGCCCCTGCGGCTCGATGATGCCGGTTTTCATTTCCGTTTTTTCCATGGCAACTTCGGCATCTGCCAGCTTTTCTTTCTCCTGGTCCACCTGCTGCTCAAAAAATATTCTTCGCTGCGCGGCTGATGTGACGGCGAGGTGGGACATCAGGATGTGTAATTCATCTACATATGCATTGGCCATCGCGGCGGCGCGTTTTGCGTCATGGTCTTCAACGGAGATGTTGATGAGGGAACTCTTCTCCGACACAATTTTTGTTTCGCCTTTCAGTCTTTTGCGCGCGTCCACCATCCGTTTCGCTTTGTAGACCTTCATCAGGTCAAATCGTCGAATGACTCCATTCATCACGCCTTCGCTCTGGAGAAGGCCGACGTAGAGGTCGTCCGGATTTTTCAACCCCAAAGCGCCAGCCGCACCACCACCCCCTCCTCCGGCCAGAGATGCCAGACCTCCGAGCTGCCCTAACAGGGCTAGTGCAGAACTCTCTTCCTGCCGTGGAGGCAAGATCGATGTGGTTGCAGTGAACGTAACGGGCATGATGAGAACCAAAATGGCTGTGAGCACGGCCGCAATGAAGCTGAAACGGAGGATGAATCGCTTGCGCGCTGCAAGCAACAGCGCGAGATCGAGGAGGTTGACAGAATCATCGTCTTCGGGCGTGCCTCCCGGCGAGCGCGCCAGGATGTCCGGCCGTTCCCCGGCAAGATGCTCCGTACTCGTGTCGGCGGGTGTCATAGTCATGCTAAAAGTTCATTTCAGCAGATTGATGTGCTGCAATTCCTACACCAAAATTGGCCAACACCTGAGAATAGTCCGTGAGGTTGCGCAACAGAGTGGTCTTGCTGACGTTGTCCGGGACCACGACTGTATCCCCAGGATAGGCGTACTTGCTGCTAAATCCACCGGCGAACAGCGTCCCGCCAGCAGTTTGCTTGCTGATCACGGATCCGTCTGCGCGAATCACAAATTCGTGGCGCTTGTCGGCGTTTCGTGAGGCCCCACCCGCAATTTTCAGATAATCCCCGAGATGTTGCCCGTGTCGATACAGGAAGGAGTTCTGGTCGTATACGGCCCCGACTACATTCACCGTGGCAGGCACGACCGGAACGACAAAGCGATCACCATCTTCCAAAGGCAGATTCGGTATCGCATCAAGGCTTTGGCTATAGGGCGTCACGTCCAAGACAATGCGCCCGGTCGCACGCATTTTGCGAAGAGTCGCAATCAAATCCCGCTGGCTTTGCAAGCTGGTCCCCAGCGCTGCTGCTCCGGTCGGATTGACGATAGAGCCAGAGGCGTTTCCAGCGGCAAGTTCAATATCGTGCTCAAGCGAATTGACATACTCGTTCAGTCTTTCCTGTTGCAGGCGCTGCGTCGATTCCCTGAGAAATTCCGAGCCGTACAGGTACGCTTTCGGCGTGAGTCCTCCCGCGCGCTCCACGACATCACGCAATGTCTCGCCTGGGGCAACGCTATAAATTCCCGCATGGACGATCTCGCCCTGGAGGCTGACATATTTCACGCGTTGCGCCTGCGGTACTCGAATGTCAGCAGTAGAGAACACCGTGACCACGTCACCCGGCTGCAATGGCAGATTCTGCGATTCATCATGATCGAGAACCGACTTTCCCAGGGTGAACGGAATAAGAGAAGTCTCGAGCGTGTGAGGATCTGTCCGTTCAATGACAGCATAGCTCCAGTCAATACTTGGAGCGATGCGAAGAAGCTTCATTCTTGATCGGAAATTGTCCCTCGGAAAAACGGTCTCCGGGAGGGAAATAGCGGAGTTCGGGGGTCGAATTGGCCCGGACTCGGCGCGGCTTCAGTGGTCTGGTCGGCGTTAGCAGGAGCCTGATCGGGCGAAGACTTTTCAGTCTGCCCCGTCTGGCCGGATTCTCCTGATCGCTGTCTGGGCTTGACCGGCCCGCACGGCGACTCGTTGGGTCAGACTCCTCACTCTGGGTTCCTGCAATCGAGGTGCCGGTGACATAGATCACATGTCGTTGGCGCCTGCCTTCGAGCTTGATGCGGAATTCGGCGTAAATGGGCTTGGCAGATTGGCTCGATACTCTGAGAATAAGCGGCGTATATTCCGGGGCGGGCAAGCCAAGCGCAATCCTGCGCTGCCAGTATCCGCGCGTCTGCAAAGAATCCTTATCGGGAATCAGGTCTGAAATCCGCATTCCCGGCGTCCAGCGATATCGCCCAGGGTTGGCAACGTTCCCTCGCAGAATCACGGTTCGCTCAAACTGCTGCACCATAGCCGGGATGCGCAGAATGTCACCGTCGCGGAGTGGTGTATCCATGCCTGCGGCATCCAGCGCAATCTGAACCGTCAGGCGTGCTCCGTTCTGGTTGGTGCGATCGAGCTGAGCCTCTTGCTTGGAAGCCATGGTGCTAAGTCCGCCAGCTAACACGATGGCTTGCCCAGCCGTCTCCGTTCCTTTCAACTCATAGATTGCAGGCACATGAACGCTGCCGGCAATCGCGACCTGCGGTCCCACAGGGGGAATATAGATGACATCGCCGGGCAAGAGTGGGGCGTCGTGCGATTTGTCACCGTAGATCAATAGATCGTAGAGATCAAACGTTGTGACAACCTTGCCGTCGCGCCTGAGTTCGATCCGCCGCATGGATCCTTGTTTCGAGGGGCCGCCGGAAAAAAAGAGTGCATTCACCAGCGTGCTGAGTGAGCTTACGGTATAACTTCCAGGCTGGCGGGCATTCCCGACCACATAAATTTGAATGGACCGCAATTGCCCCATATTGACGCTGAGGTCGAAGTTGCGAAAGACCCGCCCAAGCTGGTTCCTCAAAAATCCATCGAGCTGCTGAAAATGAAGGCCTGCTACCTCGATATTGCCGACCTGCGGGATGTATATATCTCCAGAGCGATCGACAGTCGCATGAACATTAAAATTGACCTGACCCCATACGCGGATGAGAAGCTGATCGCCCGTACCGACAACGTAGTCCGCAGTCACCGGAGTGCGATCGATGGGGGCGAGGTCGGCTGCGACATTGGAAAACAGGTTGGCCCCGAAAATGGGTAAAACTTGACCCACGGAGCCGGCTACGACCTGCTGAAATTCTGTGAGCGGCTGCTTACGTTCCATGCCCAGATATGGGCTGTAGCGGAGCCCCGACTGACGCGCGTTCGGAGCCTGGTCGTCATAGGTCGGAATTTTTTGATTGATCCCATTCCACCCATCGGGGAGGCTTGTTGCGACTGGGTGGCGCCGCCATACATTCCGTGCCTGGTGATGTCCGGTATTGTGGCTCACTTGAATAGGGAATAGGGGTCGCGACCCCGCACACTCTGGCAAAAACGAATTCGCCGGACTGGAACAATCCGTGGTTTGCGGCGAAACGATACCTCCCTGGATCTGGGCCATCGCCACGACCGAGCTTGTAAACAAAAACGCTGCAACCAGGGAGAGAATTCTGCGTAGCATCTGAGATGACCTTAGTGTAAATGGTGGGCTAGCCCAAATCATTCGCATGGTGAAAAAGCGAGATTTCCGGGATGCGACCCGAGGAGGCAACGCATGCGGAACGCTCCTAAGAGATTGGGAGCACAGGTAAAAGCCTTCCAATCTCTGATCTTTGACGATACACGATCGAGTGTATTACGGCGCGGCGATGTGAAAATCCAATGGAAAAACTATGAAGCCCGATCGGTCGGAATGTTAGGGCCGGCTGGACGATGCCATGACTGAAGCATATAAATCCATCGTTTGCGCCACCATACTTTCAACCGAAAACTTGTTGCGTACACGTTCCCTTGCCATTTGTCCGAACTTCTGCCGCAATGCCTCATTGTCGAGCAGTTTATTGATTGCGTCTGCCAGCGCTTCTGCGTCTTTCGGTGGAACCGTGAGCCCAGTTTGCCCATGTACGGACACCTCCGGAACTCCCGATGGAATGTCTGTGTTGATCACCGGTATTCCTGACGCCATGGCTTCAAGCTGTACCACTCCAAATGCTTCGGCGCGAGTAGTCGAAGGAATCACAACCATGCTTGCGGCTTTGAAATACGGCGCCACTTCATCCACGTGACCTAGCACCGTAACTCTGTCTTCTACCCCGCATTCTTTGCTGGTCCTTAGCAGCGCCTCTCGCAGCGGGCCCGTGCCAATCAGAAGTAAGACTCCATGTACGTCTCTCATACTGCGAATCAGATATTCAAATCCCTTGTAAGGAACAAGACGGCCAACAGCCAAAATCAAGCGATCTCCAAATTTTTTTCGAATAGCATGACTGGCACTCGGATCGAGCTCTTCAAACGGGGTTGTCTCAATCCCCAGGGGAATGACGTGGCACTTACCGCGATACGGGGCCAACTCTTCTGAGCTGTCCAGATATCCCTTCGATGTGACAATAATCGCGGCGGCGCGCTCCATGATTTTCCCTACAAATGGATCGCTCATCCGGCGCAACAGTATCCGTCCAAGGGTGTCCGCGTGATGTGTAACGATCAGCTTTCCCGGGTGCCGGCTCGCCAGCAATGCGAACGCCGCGCCAGGGTTTGGCGTATTCAAGTGAATCAGGCTAGCTTCGTGTTGGCGTATTTGCCATGCCAGCGTCGGGACGATGGGCATTGAGGCGACACTGCCAAATGTGGCAGCCCGGACGATCTTCGCCCCATCAATATATTCCACCTGAGTGCGTCGCCGATCGTTGGCGACGATGGCCGCAACATCCATCAAACTGGATTGACCTACGACCAACTGCCGGAGATATATTTCCATCCCGCCCATATGAGGCGGATAGAATTTACCAAGGTGGAGAACCGTATACTGTTTTGACTGAGGACTTTTTGCCATTTCTTGTCTAACGACTGGGAAGTCAGCTTCCTCACATTCGGAGCAATACGCTTAGCTGCGTCAGTGATCAATGAAGAATGCGCGCCCAGCTCTCCGATCGATAACGGTAAATGGAAGATTCCTTTCTCAGCCGATTACAGGCGTGCAGAGATACGCATACGAGCTGCTGAGTGCCCTCGACATCCTGCTGAGCACAGGAGCTCTTGAACCAATCCCGGTGACCGTTCTGGTCCCGAAAGATGCAGGAGAACTTCCTTTCTGGTCGTGGTTGCGCGTACGGAAGATCGGGCATTTCACCGGCCAACTCTGGGAACAATTCGATCTTCCTCTCTTTGCGCGCGGCAGTTTGTTATTTACACCTTGCGGCGGTGCTCCGCTGACCCATAAACCCCAAGTCATCACAATCCATGATGCCGGGCCATTCAGCACTCCCGAAGCTTATTCTGGCGTCTACAGAAACTACTACAAGACTCTGCAGAAGATTCTGTCACACACCGCGGCGCACGTCATCACGGTATCCGAGTTCTCCCGACAAGAGCTAATTACACACCTTCGTATACCTGGCGAAAAGATCTCCTATACATGGCTTTCTGGAGAGCACATCTTTCGATGCGATGCAGATGACGCAGTACTGGGAAAGAATGCTCTTTCGCCGGGACGTTTTGTTTTTGCCGTTGGCTCGAAGAATAGCAATAAAAATCTCCGTGGGCTCATTCAGGCGTCTGCGCAGCCTCCGCTTGAGGACGTCTGTTTCGCAATTGCAGGAGGGTCGAATGGCAATGTCTTTGCCGACGCCGCACACGTTTCGAATGGCATTAAGGACTTGGGTTTCGTCACTGACGGGGAATTGCGAGCGCTTTACGAGCACGCTGCGTGCTTCGTGTTTCCATCGTTTTACGAAGGATTCGGGCTGCCACCCCTCGAAGCTCTCACAGTAGGGTGCCCGGTTGTGGTTTCAAGTGCAGGGTCGTTGCCAGAAGTTTTTGGCAATGCCGCGGTGTACTGCGATCCACACTCTTCTGAAGATATTGCCAAGCAAATCTCCCGCGTATTACGAGGGGAACATGGGAGCCGAGATTCCCTGATTGCCTATGCTGGCGGATTCACCTGGCAGCGCTGCGCGCGCGACACCTGGTCGATTCTGCTGCGTGCGATCGACGGTGGGTAGCGTCTTCTGGCCGTATCGGAACGCCTTGCTCTGCACAGCCATGGCCAGTAATACCCAAAGGAACGGATATGAAATGTCCGGAACTCCCAGGCACATAGCCAGCAACAGGCCGATGCAACTCCACCGAATCCAACGATTCTCTTGCGGAATCTTTGACAAAATTTTGAAGACTGCGACAGCAAAGAGAAGAAATCCCACCACGCCGACTTGGCTCAGAATGGAGGTGACCAGACTGGAAGGTCGGTTGCTTCCCAGACCAACACCCAGCCCATGGGTCTTGACCAACAGATCGAGTGAATATATATCCGCGCTAAAGCGCACTAATGCCGAGACGGAACTACCCTTATTGATCGTCTGCGCAATCACCATATTGCGTAGCGATGGCACTACCAGCAACGATGCGCTCAACAGGCCCGCGATGACAAAAACGGACATCCGCTTGAGTGGATTTTGCATGATATACCAGGGCCAGCGGATCACCCGCTGCGACAACATCAGCATCAGTACCAGCACGGTGAGCGCCACCAGGGCGGAACTCGATGCCACCAGCAGGCAGGCGAGCGCCGCCAGAGCGCCGGTTGCTATTCCTCGCTTACGGTCGAGATACATTGCGAGCGAAGCTCCTGAAAAACTGCAAGCGCCGCGCCTGCCATTGAGGGTTCAGTGAACGATCCGTTTGGCCGAAGCTGGTGAATGCCCTGGTTTACAATCCCGTATCCGGATTGTTATTCAGCAGAAATGTCGGAAATGGGAGACCTATCGCAAAGAACGCGAACTGCACGATCACGATTCCGGCGGCGATATAGAGCGCCGCGATAAACGCTTTGTGGGTGCGCTCTAGTGAAGGACCAGCGGCTGCCGCCGCGATGACCACCAGGATGTTTATTGTGGTAGGGCCGCTTGCGCGAAGTTCCCAGCGCCAGCTGAAGCGGAGGCCGATACAGGAATCCAGCATCGATGCCCAGGCGCGGGTCGTAGACGGGAATGCCAGAAAAGAGCAATGGCAAAAGCACCGCAGAACATATACCGACGACCATAAATGCAGCGAGGATCCAGAAAGGCAAAAAACGCGAGCTGTCTCCAGCAAAGAGTGCCGGATGTCGAATGATTGCCTGGAGTACGAAAAGAATGGCAACCACATAGTAGGGCTGTATCCCGACTGGACCCGAAGAGATGATGGAAGAGGCTTCAAAGACCGTGGAAATGACTAGTAACGGAAAAAGCCGGTCAGGATGTCGAAAGAAGAAGTAGATTGCCAGGGTATAAAGACAATCCCCTCAAGCGTGGGCATAGATTTATCCTAAGGTATCCCGTTTAAGCGCCTTCAGCGCGACACACAATATTGCCATCCTTCGATAGTAATAGCACGGGCTTCTTTCGTTTCGAAGCGGAATTTCCTTGCTTGCGTAGGGTCTGCTTGATATCCGCGCAAAGCGTGCGACCGAACTTGAATTACTGTGTGAACTGGCTCTGAACACATCTTTCTGGTTTCGCAAGATCGATATGTGGGATAGATACTTCATCAGCATCGTGTATCGATCCGTTCCTAGAATGCGCAACGCCGTTCGAAGTGCTCCATGGATGGCGCGGATACGAACATTATCTTCGGAGTACGGTGCGGACGGTACTTCTTCGCAGCGTTGCCAGCACTGAGTAACCCATTGCGGTCTGCCCATTGATAGAAACCGCCAGTGCAGCGAAATGGATCTTCTCCGCGGAATCGATCCAAGTTCGCGGCATAGATTGAGCGGCAGAGGCGGTTGATCGGCTGGCCATTGTCAAATGTGCCAAAGGCATAGCGATTTCCGGAATCGTTACGAATTCCATGACGAACTAACGCGGCACGATAATCATCAAAAATCAAACGAAGGTCAGGACGGTCCGAAAGCGCGTATTGATTTGTGAATTTAGAGATTTTCTCGCCGCCGTCGACAGAAACACCGCTGAAATGGAAGAACAAAGTGGGCGAGCATCGTTCACTGTCCATGAGCCGTCGTCGCCTGAGAGCTTCCTCTCGTGCAGATTCCAGTACGCCATATTGCACCCGGGGTCCCTCAGTATATGGACGCGTTCAAAGAAGCAAGGGGCGAAATTGATCCATTTCTGGTCCACGAACATGCCGGTACGCTGTTCATCAAACGCGTAATGGGATAACGTTGCTCCCACCATAGGAGGAATCGATTCGTTTCCGGGCACTGCTTCACCGCAATGAATCCCAGGTTGAATACCCCAGCCGAGAGCAAAATCACTTCCTGCCGAACATCGTCATCGGCCGGCGAAAGCATGTGGAGTAAGCACAATAGCGCTGTGCGAGAGTGCATCAAAGATCGGGGTGAGTTCTTTGTAAACAAAGATATCCGGATCAAGATAAACGAGTTCTTCGATTCCACTGTTTAGCAGGTATCTCAGAAAGCTGGGTTTGACATTCGTGTTCAGCTCGAGGATGTCGTACTTGAACGCCGTGGATAGAAGTCCGGAATCTCGATTGCTCGACCGGCAGTAGTTCAAACGGCTCATGCGAGCCGTCATAGCCCGCAGGCATGCGATCCACAAGCAATACATGGAAGCTTCGACCTGGGTGCGTCGAGAAAGGACTCGCAGAGCACTCGCGCGTACGGAAGGTAATTAAAAGAGACAATCGTACACGCAGCCTGTTTCATTCCGATCCGATCCACTCCTGACGATCGAAATCATACATTTTAAAAACGGTCGCCGATTTCCTGAAGAAATGCTGAATGGGGGGAGCGTGCCCCGAACGACTGAATTAGCGCCGATGATGCATCCGTCGCCAATCGTGGCTCCCGGGCCGACGACTACGCCGTCGCCGATCCAAACATTGCGCCCGATTTTTACGCTGCGCTTATCATCGAGAGCACAACGGAAGGTGGCTCATTGGGCGAGCTGAAGATGCCGGTATATTGACCATGATTATGATCAGTAACCAGGACTTTACTTCCGAATAGACAGTGATCGCCAATCTCCACATAGTGCGTCGCGGCAATGTGAACATAGTGACTGATCCGCACGCTGTCACCGATTGCAATTCGGGGAGTAAACCGCTGATCGCGATGTCGGGTAATCGCCTGCAACCAGAGGCCCCGGCCAGCATGAAGATCAGGTCCTATCTGCATACACCCCAAGCCGCGAATATACGAGCCAGAGCCGAGGCGGAGACCCCTTGTTCCTGCTCTGCGACTAATAATGCCTCCTCTGACAATGGCGCCGGTTCGGGCGAGTATCTCGTCCAGTAGCAGATACCAACCATTCACACGAACATATTCACGGATTTTCCCCATGCGATTATCCAATTTTGAAGCCGGCAAACTTGAGCAGCGGATTACCTAGCGCGTTATCTGCCTTGTTAGCTACACGGACCATTGTGTACCAAACTTTTGCCAGTACTGGCGGCAGGCTGATGATAGGGAAATCGAAAACCCAATAGTGCAGGTATTTTCCAAACTGGGGCTGCAAAATTCTATGAGGGCTTTCCGCGATAAAAGCCGTTCTTCCCTTACTGCGAAGGAGAAGCGCAGGGAAGAACGACTGGAGAGTACCGCGGCATATGGCGCTTTTCACCCGACTTGAGGTGAGCCACTCGTCGGTGATCCTTTTCAGGTTTTGTCCAAAAAACGTTCAACAATGCGTATCGCCGTATGTTCACCATGTAGCGACAACGGGGTACGAATGATTAGACTGCGCCGATGGTATTCAAGAGCGGAACGCCCACGCGAGTTGGACCAGGTTTGTTCCCACCAGATCTGAAAACGGACGATGCGGGAATTTAGAAATCCGCTCTTTGTTGACAATGATTCCGCTAATAAAAGTCAAGAATACGTGGACTTGGCAGGCGAGGTCTTCCGCACTCCTGCAGATCACAACGTCTCCTTTTTCGCGGGCAGCTGGGGTTGATATTCGCCATTGAATCCCCTGGCGCGAAGACAAACAATATCGTAGTCGTCTGCTGAATCCAGATACGAGAGAACCTTAGCCAGTCCAGACGGCTCGATCACATCATCGTCCCCGCAGATCCAGACGTATTTTCCCGTAGCCTGTTCGTAACATTGCAGAATATTGAGGTCCGCTCCCAGGTTCGACTCGCCACAAATGTATCGGATGGGAATTCCCTGGGCGATATAACCGTAAACCACGTCCCGTGTGTCGTCCGGCGAGGCGTTATCGGAAATCAGTAGCTCCACCCGATGCTCGTCAGAAAGCTGTGGCACAAGAACGCTAGGAATGTAGCAAGGTGTCGTGCCCGATTGAATGTCGGAATCGCGATGGTCAGCAGTGGGCATGGAGGTCTGTCGGTAGTTGAGACCATTCCGATATTTGACTCCATGGCTGCGATCAATCTGGTGTCGGCCCGCTACCTTCTGTGTGGTGCATAAACAGAATTGCCGAACCCCTAGTTCCATCAATTATAGCTGTGGATCGGGAGCGGTTCAGTTTCGGCGAACGTCAACGCGAAGGCTATCCAATCAACCCCAATCTCCGATTTCGGCACGGGTGACGAGAGCTGAAGGTCAGATGAAGGATCGATTGAGGCAGTTCCTCTTGGTGCCAGATTCTTCGATACTTTATGAAGACGTAGGTGCCCAGTGGAAGGCCCATCAGGAATGCGATGGCGAGGTTCCCGGTCACGATCCCCGCAGCACCGTAATGCTTTCCCAGAAGTAGGCGGACGGGGCAACAAGCAGGGCGCCCAGGATCGAATTCAAGAGGAATTTTTCCTGCTTGTGCGCGCGCAGATAAAGAGCTTCACCAAACACAACCACGTTTACCGCTGTGGCAAGAAGCAGGGCAACGATACATGCCGGGCTAAGAAGCCTGTCGGCAAATCGAATATGGCGAACGTTCAGATAGAACACGCCGATCGATACGACGACGGAGCCGGCAAGAAATACCCCTATGGCCTGTTTCAGAGCTCGGAAAAAGTGATGATCAAGCTGGGAGTATTGCTTGCGAGCTACCAAAGACCGAATGGCGCGGCCTTGGTATTCAGCCAGGAGATGGCGACCGCCTGTAGCGCATTTGCGAGGCTCAACGACATGCCCATCTGCCCGGCGGCAACCGCGCCTCGATAGGCAAAAAGCACTGGATTGAAAATCTGGTAGATGAAATAGCCGCACAACCAACTGACCGCGATGCGCCACTGAAAGGGCCAGACTTCCTTTAACCAATGTATCCGGTTGGGTCCAGGATCGTAGCGCCACAATCCAAGAAGCAGTTTTCGGCGACCCGAGAGCCAAACGACAGAGACAGAGGCGTTACCTAAAATCATCATGGCAGGAGCAAACAGGCCGTGATGAGTCAGAAGCGCCATCCAGGCTAGCAGACTTCCTGTTGCTGCCTGTGCGAACCGAACCCTGGCCACATTAGCGACAAATCCGCACCCTTCAAAAAACGAAAGGATCGGATCGATTGGAACGTCAGGGTTGCGGCAAGCGCATCGACGTACAGGGAATTCGCCAGGAAACCGCCTGACCAGCCTGATGGTGACTAGAGAAAAAATATGAGCCGGCTAGAAGCAGGAAGACTGCCAAAAGCACCGCTGCGCCGGAGTACCAACGAATCGTTTTCTGAATCACTGAAGCCAGTCGGCCATGTGCTACCGAATCGCCGGTGATTTTTGGTCTGATGAGATGGTAAGATGCGCTCGTTCATGGCTGGCCATCTGCAGGATGACAAAAGAAAAGCCAAGTTCGAACATGATCTGCAGCGCGACCAGGCTGCCGAAGGTGTAGTAGTAGCCCTGTTCAGCGGGGGTCAGAAATCTGGCGATTAGGATTACGGTTATGAGTCCGTCTCTGCTGGCCCAGACTCTGGCAAGAACGGTGAAGGCGATTGCCCGGTCGATCCCGAGCGCTGTGTAGCCAATCACGAATGGCGGCGACCCGTTGGAACCCAGTGCCGGAATCTAACGCGGACGTTCTGTCACTGCAGATAAGCCGCCATCCGGGACTTCTGTGTGCGAAACTGATTTGTCGTCGGACTGAGATTTGTTCACGTATTCACTTGCTCGTGCGGATGGGTATGCACAGTGGACGGCCTGTAAATCCATTGCAGTAGCCGGCGCGTGCGCTTATCGTGGAAAACGATAGCGCGGAAATGCCGGGGTCATTTTTAAGGATTTATTGCCATCTTCAGCGCGACAAAGTGCTTTCTCTACAACTACCTTACACTGTAGGCTTCGCGACTGTGTAAGCAGGCCGGTGCAGATTCAATGACGACCAGACCGCACCGCTTAGCCGCAAATTGCCGGTTCTCTTGTTCAGTATTTCCGGGCAATTTTACCACCTACTTCCCTTGTCGTCTTTCCCTAATGTCTTGTGTAAACTTGACCAGTTGGATTCAACCAGTGGGGTGTTCACGTGAGGCCATTCAAGGTCGGCGAAAGAATTGTCGGCAACGATCAGCCGTGTTTCATAATCGCTGAAATCGGCATCAATCACAACGGTGACATCGATCTCGCAAAACGACTCATCAGCGTGGCTGTGGCGGCTGGCTGTGATGCGGTCAAGTTTCAGAAGCGCACGGTCGACGTGGTTTATAGCCGAGATGAGTTGGCAAAACCGCGGGAGAATCCGTTCGGCCCGACCAACGGCGACCTCAAATACGGATTGGAGTTTGAGCAGGAGGTCTGCGAGGAAATCGGCGCGTTCTGCAAATCCGTCAAAATGACCTGGTTTGCTTCACCCTGGGACGAAGGCTCGGTGGATTTCCTGGAGCAGTTTCATCCCCCAGTCTACAAAATTGCCTCTGCATCACTCACCGACGACAATCTTCTGAGGCACATCCGCAAAACTGAGAAGCCGGTGATTCTCTCAGCTGGCATGACACTATGCCGAGATCGATCATGCGGTTCAAGTGTGGGGCAAAGAAGATTTGATTTTGATGCATACCGCCAGCACCTATCCTGCGAACTATGATGAACTGAACTTATTCGCAATTCCGACCATGGCGGCACGCTATGGCGTGCCGATTGGATATTCCGGCCACGAAACCGGGGTCTCCGACCAGTGTCTGCGCGGCCGCGCTCGGAGCCTTGCTTTGTGGAACGTCACATCACGATGGATCGTGCCATGTGGGGCTCCGACCAAGCGGCTTCGCTCGAGCCCAACGGAATTTCCCGGCTGGTGCGCGATATTCGTCTGTGGGAGCAGTCGAAGGGCGATGGGGTCAAGCGCGTCTATGAGCGCGAGGTTCCGATTATCAAGAAACTGCGCCGCGTTGGTGCTGCCGTCTAGGCTTTGTATGTGCAGGGTCGCGTTATAAGGAATTGCAGGACCTGCACCACGGGTCATCCGTAAACAGCAATTCCAATGGGATTTGTCCCTAAGGATGAAGTCATTGCCAATTACCGGCGGAGTTGCTCACCTTGCACATTTCAAGGTTATTTGATGAGTCGGCTGGATGGTAGAAAAAAGAGGAGCCAGCGGGCAGTTAGGGCAGAGCCGCAGGCTTCAAATGCTGTTTCCCGAGCAGCATCCGCATGGTGAATGGTACCCGGCTCTCGACGGTGTGCGCGGCATTGCAGTCTTCCTTGTCTTTACCGTTCACTATGTCCCCAGGCTTACTGGGTATATCGGCTGGTCGGGCGTACTCATTTTTTTTGTGCTTTCTGGTTTTCTGATCACCGGGGGCCTCTACGATAATCGTAATAAGCCGCGACGGTTTCGAAATTTCTATATCCGCCGTACCCTCCGCATTTTTCCGCTTTTTTATTTCATCTGGCTCTGCATTTTTCTAGCTGCCATCTTTGTTCGCGTGTGCGCTGGCGTCCGCTGCTGGTGCTCTGGCCTCTCTACCTTTGGAAACTACGCGAGGTTTCTAGGCGGAACAGAGGCAGTCGATAGAATCTGGACGAACCATTTCGCATTTGAGATTGGACATTTCTGGTCGTTGGCGGTTGAAGAGCAGTTCTATCTTCTCTGGCCTCTGATTGTGTATCGGGTGAACGATCCGCGTCGCCTGATCCGCATCTGTATCGTCGTTATCGTCGTTGTTCTGCTGCTGCGTGTTCTTCTCTCGCTGGTCTTGCCTCACCGGATTCTCGATCTGGAATTCCTCTACAGGATGAAATTCTTCCAGGCGGACGGATTTTTGTTAGGGGGGCTGCTGGCGCTGGTGATGCGCGGTCCAAAGGAATCTGTTCTGCTGCGCTCTGGCTCAAAACTTTTCACTGGACATTGGCTGCTGTGCTAGCTGTTTGGATACTGCAGGAGGGATTTATTCGGCCCACGTCGAGCCGTCCACCCCGTGGATGGAGGAATACGGCTTTACCTTGATTGATTCGCTGCGGGAGGTTGATTCTCTGCTCGCTTCGACTGGCCAATCTACTGTTCCTCTGTATGAATTTCGGGCCGCTGCGTCTGCTGGGGCGATATAGCTTATAGATTTTATGTTTATCATGTGCTGCTCGAACCGCTGCTGGTGGTGTTCGTGTCAAACCATGCATATTCCGCAAGCTCTTCTCTATACCGTTGATTTCGGAATCATTTTAGACATCTCCGCTCCCAGTTATCACCTGCTGGAAATGCCATTTCTGCGTCTGAAAGGACGCTTCGTCACCCGTCACGACAATCCCGATGCGACAGGTTCACCGGCCATCGGCTAGCCGAGCGTAATCATCTTTTGTGATTCCGGCATTCCAATTCGGGCGGCCGCAGCGATCATCGCAACAGGCTCAGTCGATGTCGAACTTCCTATTGCGAAATCGTTACGGTCAGGTTTGCTGACGGCCCGATCCAGAAGTGGAGATTGATATCTTACTCGTTCCCGTTGGAGTTACCGGGCCAGTTGACTTGCTACCAGACGAGCAACCCAAGAGTGACAGGCCCACAAAGCTGAACAGAAGTATCAGCATGAACTGCAGGGGACGCCATTTTCTCCGCAGACCCGACAGCAAGGCAGTGGGCAACAGAAATAGCGAAGCAAAGAACAGGCCGGTTGTGCCGTCGATTCCGGGCTCGCGCAAGCCTCCGGCGGTTACGGCGACATTCGTGGCAATCGTCAGAGTCGTGGTTTGCACAGCCGGCTGCCCGCTGCCGGTGAAGCTGAGGGTGGCAGGCGAGAAGGTACAGGTTGAATTTGCAGGCAGTCCGGAGCATCCCAGCGTCACTGTTCCGTTATAGGAGCCGACGGGCGTGACGGTGATTGTTGTGGATCCGGTACTGCCCTGTGCAATGGTCAGACTGGCGGGGCTCGTCACTACATTGTAGGTGGGAGCGGTGATGGAAACGGAAGTAGCCGGACTGGTGGCCGGAGCATTCATCGCGTCGCCAGAATAAGAAGCCGTAATCGAGTGAGACCCGGTGCCAGTGAGCTGGTTGTCATGGCGGCTGGGCCACTGCTGAGCGCAGTTGTGCCCAGAGCTGTGGACCCGTCGAAAAAGGTGACTGTCCCAGTCGCCGTGGCTGGGGTGATGGACGCAGTGAAGGTGAGATTTGCGCCCTGAGCCGCAGTTGCAGCGCACACCGAGAGCGTGATTGCTGTCGTCTGCATGGGCACAGGGGCCGGATTGTTCTGGTTTAGAAGAGAGACGATGCTTAACCCTGTCGGAATCAGTGCGTCCAGATACTGCTGTTGGCCGGTTGAAACCGCGCTGTTATTGACTCTCGCCAGAGCCAGACTGGGGGCGGTATTGCTGAAGGAGGGGTTTTGGGGATGCAATCCAGTAGTCGTTGGCAGCAGCGCTGAAATTCCCAGATCCCTGATTCAGAAATACTGAGAGGTGATAGCTACTGTCCAGATTGTCAGGTCAGGAATCTGATCGCCGTTCACATCCGCCAGATCTATTGCTGTTGCGCTTACCTGCAAGGGTGAAGAGGCGGGAAGGAGAAAGAAAGCATTCCAGGCACAACGCTTCATGGCTGTTGACCACCTAGCATCAGATAATTAGCAGGTGAGCGAAATATACCACCCACGATCCGCCAAAGCGAGGGATTCCTGGCAAGTTGTGCGGATCGTTGTAAAGCAAGTATCAGCCCGACTGAAGAGCCTACATTAGTTAGCATCTCCCACACAGAAATAAGTGAAGGCGGCGGTCACCGGAATATTTGTATTTACGGTGACGGAGGTGGGGGAAGTTTGTACCCACCAGCTTACTAAGTTCATATTTTGCCGCGGAGTCAGGGTGCAGTTCGGTGGAGTATTGTACTGGCCGCTAAATTGCACGGTGGTGGTGCGCGCTCGAATCATCTGGATCACACCAGTGAGCATATTGTTCCCGCCAACTGTGAGGATATGCGATTGAGCTGTATTAAATGTCAGGCCGGAGTTATCCACCATCAATCCGGGGAACTTGCCCACTCCATTTGTATAGATCTGATAGATCAGATTCCCGTTTGCGTCCAGGCCAACCAGATTGTGGGCTCCTCCAGGGCGATCGACGATGCTTAGGTCTGACGTGTAGCCGGTGAGATCGTTGAAGGCATAGCCAAGCGTTGTGGGAGCATTGGAATTCGCTGTATCGGTTCCTGGAGCCACTCCGTTGCCGGTGTTGCCGGTGTCGGTATTCACGACAGGATTTGTTGCGGCCAGCGCCAGGTTATGCCCCACATACGACCACTGGACATCGGACTTCATGTTGACGAAATTCGTTGGATTGCCAACCTCTGAGTTATTTTCGACGATGGCCATTCGGGCGTTCAGGATCAATATGGAATCAACGCAGTTATCGCTAAGTAAGTGGTTGTTGACGATCTTGACCCCCTGCGGCGAGGCCTCGACCCCTCCTACGGCGTCTCCGTTTGTGCCCCCAATTACAACGTTTTCCGGAACATGGTCTACGCCGAAGAATTCCAGGTAGCTGTTCGTGATGACGCAGCCGTCACACCATTGCAGGAATGCATTGCCACTTACTTCGTTATTGGTGCCATTCCGTTCAAAAACTACGCCATCGTAGACATTCCCGCCGTTGGGAAACGATTGGCTCACCTCTGACGAGTCCTCGTACAGGCCCCATTTCTTAGCATAGCCAATGGTTCCGCCATACATTTTGTTCGAGTTGGCCGACCAGCCTTGACCATTTACCACGACTCCTACGTTGTGAACGTCGATATAGTTTGCCTCGATATCCGCCCCGATAAATGTAATGGCATTGGCCCCTGAGTTTAGTAGTCCAGCGCCAGAAAAATTAAAGATTCGAATATTTTCGACCGTGCCTCCGCCGAACGATCTTAGGTGCAGTCCATTCGCTCCGGATTGCGACAGTCCTCCGTCGAGAGTACAGTTTCGGATGACGAGACCCGCCTGTGAGTCCCCGAACCCAAAAGCAGCCACCGCGTCGCCCCCGCCCGTATACCGGAGCGTTGTCGAAGTGGAATCGCATACCAGCCCCGGGCCGCCCATGGTCTTAATCGGAATCTGGATCGTGGTCGCATAGACGTAAGTACCCTGGGGAATACTGACGCTGCACTGCCCTCCGCAACTGGCGTATGCGGCATTCACCTGCGCACCAATGTCAGAACCTGGGTAGTTGGTCGCAATCACCTGGCTTCTGGCCGGCGATGCAGTGATCCGGGGTAACTCCTGTGAGTGGCCAATCGGAGATGAACCAATGACAATTAAACCAGCAATGAGGATCGCGAATATTGCGCGGTATTGCATCCTCAAATATGTCTTTGATGCAGTTATCATGTGACAAACCCTCATTGATCATAGCGCATAGCAACTATACCTTCGGGAATGAGCAAGTTTATATGCGGATAGGTGTAATTTTCGAACATAAGGTAAAATCGTCTTCTGCAGTTCGCCAGCTTCTTTAAGGAACGATGATGAGATGTAGAGTTTTGTATGAGGATTTTCCTATGCTCGGACAATCATCACTTACTCCGCGCTTAGTTCCGCGGCTCTCCTGTTCTCGATTACCTTTCAAAGAATGTAAGTCCTCCACTTGGGGCAAACTACCAGGAGATTCTGCAAGCCGTCATCACGCAGAACGTTTCAGCACCAGCACGGTTGCCTCTTCATCAATCTTCTTAAAGCCGATTTCTTTTAGCTTTTTCAATAGTTCTGCATTCTTCGCCTCGCCAATAATGCGGGAGTGGGTCTCCAGAATGATGATCTCTGCACGCCTCAATATATCCGACTCGTGTTGCACGAGATCGTATTCATGGCCCTCAATATCGCAAATCAACATAAAAGAGCCGATCTGTTTTCGGTCGACGATATCTCGAAGACTGACCGCGTTCACAGTCACTGCATCGGACCCGCTGTTGTCGCGCAGTGAGTTTGAATCAAGGCTCAGGGATGGGCAAAAAGTCACCGTAGGACGATCATATGCAATTGCGGCATTCACTATCTCAAAATTGCAGCCGTTCAGAACTCGGTTCGCTTCTATTACGGAAATCGCCAATGGATTCGCTTCCACCACAACGTGCGAAATACCCTTTTGCAGAACTCTGTTTGTAACGCATGCAACCACCCCGATGCAGCCTCCCAATTCAACGACCGGAGACTCTGGGCGGATGTGCTGCTGTACGGCGCGACGTTCAATCTCCTCGTATTGCTTGCGCACCAGGCGAAGTTTCACGTCCTGATCGGAAACGTCAAGAGTGAAAGTGCATCCGTCGAATCGGACGTATTTGGCCCTTACTGCTGCCCATTCTCGCGCAGCTAATATGAAACCGATGACACCTCGATCACGTAAAATACGCGCTGCCGTGCCGCACTTTCTCTTGATAAGGGAAGCATCCATCATAGGTCCAGAATACACACCCTCAGATTTTTCGATGGGTGCGGATTGCGCTCTTTCTCTCCGCTGGAGGCCGAGCACCTGGCCTCCTGCATTTCGCATTTAGTGAACTTTACCCGCGGAGTTTTCGAGAACGACGTCTGAAAGCACCGCTGTATCCAGAGTGGCGGGCAGATGCGAGCAGAAACCGATGCCGACATAAAAAGGTCCATCGAAGTGGAGATGAATCGGCGGTCCGAACTGGTGCATGGGCTCGCCCTTCAAACTGACGAAAACTGCGATTGCGTCGCCGCGCTTTTCGATCCCAATGCGCTTCGCCATCACTCCTTCGAGAGTTCCGCCAAAGCGAAACTGCATATCCGTCATGTCGGCACCGGGGCTGGGGCGCCACGCCAGGTGGATCATTCCTGTGCCGTGTTCGCCGGTCATCGCTTCGTTGGAGTCGTCATTGAGATTCTGGCGAATTACCAGCACCGCTTTGCGATCGCTATAGCCCTTCGGATCTGGATATGTGACATCGGCCGCAAGCGAAACATCTCCCGACATTTTCTTCCAGAGATAACGAAATTCATCGCGGGAATACCAGATGTTATAGCCGGCCGAAGTGATGGTGTATTGCTTTGTGTCGGGGTTATAGCTTGAGCTGCCGGGCACGACTGCGCCACCTATATCGGATTGCCCTTGAAATATACCGATCGGCGTGTCGAAGTTTCTGCTCGCCCGGCGGAAGTCCGCCGGCGGAGGTACCTGTTCGTGTGTATCGGAGCCGGGCTGTGCCCAGTCTGGAACCGCTGGAGTCTTGCCGGCAGGCGCGGACGCCTGCGCATACAGCATTTGCGGCGCGATCAACAGAATCAGGCATAGCAGCCAAAGTAGATAACAGGATTTCCGCACCGCGTGAACCACATAGTTTCCCATAGCAAAGAACTCTATCATCCGAACGGATCAGTCGCCCATCGATGGCTCTTCGCACTGCATCCGTGGGCCGGCGAAATCTCGGAGAAGGACACTTCGTGCCAAAATGGTACGTAAGCCATTATGTCAAACGAAATCATCCCAAATTCATCCTCCCCAGTTGAAGCCACATCGGAACCCACCACAGAATCCTTCGGTGAATTGCTCGCGCAATTTGAGAACAGCCATTCCCACAAAGTAGAGGGCGGAACTCGCCAGTTGGAAGGCATTGTCGTCTCCGTTGATGCCGAGTCGGTCTATCTGGATATTGGTTTCAAGGCCGAGGGAATTTTGTCGCGGACTGCATTCGAGAACAACGCGGAAGGCGTCGCGCCTGGAGACAAATTTCCAGTGTCGGTGAAGGGCCGCAACCTCGAGGGCTATTACGAGCTTTCCCGGCTACGCGTGACGCTTCCGACAGACTGGTCGTCGCTAGAAGAAGCCTTTGCGCAAAAATCTGCCGTCGTGGGGATCGTGACAGCAGTCGTCAAGGGCGGCCTGAACGTTGACGTTGGCGTGCGCGCTTTTATGCCGGCGTCTCGCAGCGGCGTACGCGATGCCGCAGAGATGGAGAAGCTGGTCGGCCAGGAAATTACCTGCCGCATCACCAAGCTCGATGTAACCGATGAGGACGTCGTTGTCGATCGCCGCGCCATTCTCGAAGAGCAGGCGCTTTCTGTCCGGCAGGGTCGATATTCCGAGCTGAAGGAGGGCGATGTCGTCAGCGGCCAGGTGAGCAGCCTTGCTAGCTATGGTGCGTTTGTCGATATCGGCGGCATCGACGGCTTGCTGCATGTCAGCGATATTTCGTGGAGTCGCGTGAATTCGCCGGAAGATGTGTTGACTGTGGGGCAACAACTCCAGCTGAAGGTTCTGAAGGTTGACCCCGAGAATAGCCGCATTTCACTTGGCCTGAAACAGCTTCAGCCGGAGCCGTGGGATACGGCAGCGGAGAAATTTAAAGTTGGTCAGCGAATCACTGGGACGGTCACGCGCCTCATGGACTTTGGAGCATTCGTCGAACTTGAGCCCGGGATTGAAGGACTGATCCACGTTTCCGAGATGTCGTGGTTGAAGAAAGTTCGCAAGCCCAGCGACATTCTGAAAACCGGCGACACGGTGGATGCGATTGTCCTTTCTGTCAGCGCTGGCGAACGGCGAATTTCTCTCGGCCTGAAGCAAGCGCTTGGCGATCCCTGGACAGACGCGCAGCAGAAATTTCCCGTAGGCTCAACCATCGAAGGCCCAGTGACGAAGCTCATGAAGTTTGGTGCATTTGTGCAGATCACGGAAGGCGTCGAGGGACTGGTGCACGTCAGCGAAATCAGCGCGGAGAAGCACATTGACCATCCACAGGATGTGTTGCGCGCCGGTCAGATTGTCAAAGCCCAGGTGCTTGCCGTCGATACCGAGAAGCGACAGATCAAGCTGAGCATGAAGCAACTGGTTCCCACGGGTCTTGGGGAATATTTAGAGGAGCACAAGCAAGGGGACGTGGTATCGGGCCGCGTTGTGGAACAGGGCACCGAATCTGCAGTCGTCGAGCTGGGTGATGGTATTCGCGCGAATTGCAAGCTGGCAGAGGCTGCCGCGCCTTCATCAGAAAACAAGAGCAGTTCTGGCGCAGATTTGTCTGCCTTGACGTCGATGCTGCAGGCTCGCTGGAAGGGTGGCGCCGCTGCTTCATCGAAGCAGTCGGAGCCGCTGGCAAAGGGCCAGATTCGTAGCTTTCGAATTGTGAAGCTCGATCGCGCGACGGAGAAGATCGAACTGGAATTGGCCTGATTGCTGCGCTAGCAGCGATGCATCTCTTTCCGGCAGTCAATCGCAGAAATGCAAAAGGCATGGACGATGCCATGCCTTTTGCTTGCGTCAGAAACTGCAGTGGACGAAATCTAGAACATGTTCCACAGGAACTGGTTGTAAACGTCGTGATGATATTGGACCTCGGGTACTTTGACAAACGTTCCCAGCAGGCGAGCGCAACGGTCTGCCGCAGCCTGCTTCAGGTCTGCATAGCGCCCCTTCACATCCGCGCCTAACAGCTTGGTTGTCCAAGCTGAACTGCGGAAATCCTCAATCGCGGTGTAAACGTTGTCCGGGAGATATCGTTCGGCCTGGCGCAGGTTTTTCACGGTTGACTTGTTGCCTTGCAGACCTGACCGGAAAATTGAATACAGAACCATGTATGGATTGGCATCCGGACTGACCGACCGAATTTCGACGCGGGCGCTCTTCTCATTGCCGATCGGAATTCGAATCATCGAGCCGCGATCGACCGCTGAAGCCTTGATCTGGTTCGGGGCCTCGAAGTGCGGATCCAGACGACGATAGGCATTCACGCTGGCATTCAGCAGCAGGCACAAGTCATTGCCGTGGGTCAGGATGCGGTCCACAAAGCTCCAGGCGAAATCGCTTACTTTCTCTTCGCCCTTGGCATCCCAGAAAAGATTCTTGCCGTCTTTGCTGATCGACACGTTGGTATGCATGCCGCTGCCGTTGACGCCGACGACCGGCTTGGGCAAAAAGGAAGCGGTCATTCCAAGATTGGTTGCAACCTGGCGGCAAATCAGCTTGTACAGCTGGATCTGGTCGGCCGCGGCAACGACCTCTCCATAGCTGTAGTTGATTTCAAACTGCGACGGTGCGACCTCTGGGTGATCCTTCTCATTTTCAAAACCCATGGCTCGCTGCACTTCTGCCGTTGTATCGATGAAGGTGCGCAGCGGATCGCCCGGCAGCGAGTGGTAGTATCCGCCCGTGTTCACATAGTCGAACCGGCCCGTCTGATAATAATTGCGCTCGGCATCGACGCCCTGGAACAGGAAGCCTTCAATCTCATTGGCCGCGTTCAGGGTATAGCCGTCAGACTTGTACAGCTTGCTGGCGAACTGCTTCAGCTCGCCGCGGATATCGGCGCTGTACGGCCTGCCGTTCTTGTCGATCACTTCGCCGAAGACCAGCACCTTGCCCGAGCCGAACACATCGGAAGGCGCCCAGTAAAACGCACTCCAATCGATGCCCAGTCGCAAATCGCTTTCGCGCTGCGCCGTAAATCCGCGAATCGAGGAACCGTCGAAGGTAAGGTTGTCCCAGCTCTTGACGAGGAATTTCTTGTCGTAATCCAGCATGTGCAGGCGACCTTCAAGATCGCTGAACAGTACGGTCACAGCCTTGATCCGTTTTTCGTCCGCAAGGTATTTCAGTCGCTGTTCCTGGATCTTGTGGGCCGCGACGCGGTTCTTGCGCTGCTCCTTGGCCTCCAGATTCAAATCCTCCAGCTCCCCGTACGAGAGCGCAAGAAAATCCCGCAATTCAGTTGACATACCTTCTCCTGTAAAAACTGATTTCGAATCAGATTTTGAATTTGTAATGGTTGAGCTTCGGAGCCACTAGGCAATACGGGAACAGTCTTCCCCGATTTTCTATAGATTACGGCCTCATCCCCGCAATCGGAAATAGATTCCGGTTATCCACCCCATAGTTTTTCTTTATTTGCACAAGAATGGCGACGAAAGTTGATCCAGCTGGGAAGATTGGAGTGGGTGGCGACGGCTTTAAACAGCTATTAACCGCCGCAGGCGGCCACGGCGCTGTCTTCCGATGGATAGACCGTGAACAGGTTCAGAATGCCGACCATCTTCAATGTTTTGGTGGCAAACGGTGAAGGATTCACCAGCTTTGCATCTCCGCCGCGTTGCGTGGCCTGCCGCAATGCATCCACAATTGCGCCGATTCCGCACGAATCCACGACCGGCATGGCTTCCAAGTCCAGCACAAGAAAAACATGGCCGCTGGCGAACGCGGATTGAACTGCTCTGTCAAACTGGTTGACCGGCTCCCCCATTTTGAGCGGCCCTTTCAATTTCAACGTGCAAACGTTGCCACTCTGCTTTATGTCGAGATCCACGGATTCTCCTGTTTCCACGCAAAATTCGCTTTACATCAGAGAGGGACGCTTGATAGGCTCCAGCTACTTCAGAATCCGTCCCCCCGTAGCCCTTGTCAAGCCAGACCTCATGATCATGTCTTCGCCGAACGATGCCATCCTCGAGCTTTCCTCATTGCTTTTGGCTGCATCGGATTCATCCGCGAGAGCCGGCCTGATTGCTTCCGCCGTGGTCGAAATCTTTCCCGACTCAGCATGCGTGATACATCGTTATCGAGCGGAAGACGAAGAAGCCGCCTGGACCGCCGTCGGAATGGCCGGAGACGTTTCCGTCGAGCAGGATGCGTTACCGACCGATACGCGGCTGATGACGCCCCTGCTGTCCGACTCACCGCAAGTGCTGTTTTATCCAAGCGCGGATCTGCGTCGCGAAGATTTTGCTCACCTGCACGTAACTCGATCGGTTGAATCTCTTGCGTACCTCCCGCTGGTGGAAGACGAGCAGCTGATCGGCGCCATTGAGATGATCAACTTTTCTGCTGACTTGCAGCGAAAAGACCTGAAGAAGCTGATCCCTATTCTCCAACTGGCTCCAACCGCCATCCTTGCAGGGGAATCCTTCGAGAGCCAGCGACAAAATCTGCTCGACTCCGTCCATCGCATGACGCAGCTCTACGATCTGGAAAAATCGCTGAACGCCACGCTGGAACTGGATGCGGTCATAGAAATGATCCCGATGAAAGTTGCGGGCATGCTGAGCTGCCAGGCAATCCATTTGTGGATGTTTGACGGGCCTGTGCTGCGTCTGATGTCCAGCAGCGGAGAGGATGCAACAGTTCAACCCCGCATGACGCAGGCCGTCGGCGAAGGGTATGTCGCGGACATGGCGGAAGAAGGCGAGCCGCTGTTGATTGCCGATCCTGACGATGAGCGACTCACCAGCCGCAACGCTGGCCTGAGTGACGACGAAGAATCCTTTCCCATCACCACTGCTTTATTGGTGCCGCTGCTGCAGGATGGCGCCGAAGTTGGGGTGCTGGAAGCCGTCAACAAAGACGTCCCGCCCTTCGACGACGATGATGAGTTCTTTCTAACGACAATTGCCGAAACTGTCAGCAGCGCGCTCAAGAATGCCAGCCTGTTGTTTGCGGAGCGCAAGCTTGAAATTCTGGAAGCGCTGGTTCGCGTCAGTTCCGAAATTACCTCCACACTGCGACTCGACCGTCTGCTGCAAATTATTGTCAACAGCCCGCAAAATGTTTTGCCCTTTGAACTGTGTGCCATCGCGCTCGACAATCGCGACAAGCTTCAGCTGAAAGCGGTGTCGGGCATGTCGAGCCTGCCGCTGGGCGATATCCACGTCGAGCAGGTGAACGACCTGATCCGCTGGCTGTCTTCGCAATCCGAGCCTCTACACCTGCGCCAAGACGACGACTCCGTTCCTGCAGATCTTCCTGCCGAAGTTGCCCGCAACTTTGAAGCCAGCGGTTATCGCGCTCTCTACTCATTACCGTTGGTGGATGACCAGGGTCGTGTGGGGCTACTTCTGTACCAGAGCAGCGATCCGGATTTTCTAGACTTGCCGCATACGGAGATGATCAAGATTCTTGCCGGGCAAGCTACCGTGGCGATCCGCAATGCACTGCTGTATCGCGAAGTACCGCTGATCAGCCTGCTTGAACCGCTGATGCACAAAAAGCAGGCAATGCTACGCAGCAGTCGCAGTCGACGCCTTGGATATGCTGCCGTTGCGGTTGCTGTCCTATTGTTCCTGGTGCTATGCCCTTTACCAATGCGCGTTGGCGGGGCGGCGGTTGTTACCGCTCAGCATCAGGTGACCGTCGCCGCGCCCAGCGATGGAAATGTTTCTGCGGTGTATGTTCACGAAGGCGAGCGTGTCTCTGCCGGCCAGGTTTTAGGGGCGATGAATGACTGGCAATGGCGCACTGACCTCGCAGCCTCGGAAGCTCGCTATAAGGAAGCCATGCTGGTGATGCAGGCCGATCTTGCCCGCGGAGTTCCTCAGGCAGGGGCCGATCGAGCACAGGTGGAGTATTTGCGTTCCGAGGCTGCACGCGCTCGCTCGCGCCTTGAAAGCGCGCAGTTGCGTTCCCCGATCGCAGGGATTGTTGTCACCCCCGCGCTGCAGAATGCCGCCGGCGAGCATCTGGATGCCGGCGCGCCGTTTGCTCAGGTTCTCGATCTTTCGTCTGCGGTTGTTGATATCGCTGTTCCGCAACGCGACATTGCACTGGTGCATCCCGGTCAGTCTGCGGCGATCAAGCTCGACAGCTATCCGCAGCTTTCCTGGCATCACCCTGTCGCAGTAGTCAGTTCTGAAGCGCAGCCAGGCGATGGAGATCGTACTTTCGCGGCGCGCGTTCCGCTGGCGAACACAGAGGCTACGCTCCGTGCCGGAATGACCGGCAGCGGCAAAATTTTCATCGGCTATCGACCCGCCGGATATGTGCTGCTGCGCCGACCCGCGCTTTGGATATGGCAAACTCTATGGAATTGGATTGGTTGGTGACGGCATGAATTCTCCATCTTCCCGCTCCATACTTTTCGTTGTTGCGGTAGCGGCGAGCCTGATTTTCGGCAGCGGCTGTGGTGCTTCTTCGCCCGCACAGGTCGCGTCCCAATCTGCAAGCAATTCATCTTCTGCCCCGGCACCCGCGCCTACCGCAAACTTGCGATCACCATCCTCGGCGATTCTTCAGAGCGCAAAATCGTACACAACTGTCGGTCCGCTCGTGGCTTTGCAGCAAGCCGATATCGCCGCGGAGCGCGATGGACGCGTCGTAAGCATTGCTGTTGAGATCGGAGATCATGTTGAGAAGGGGCAGGTCCTCGCATTGCTGGATGACAGCATGCAGCGTGCGTCGCGGGATGCGCAAAAAGCTCGCGTCGCTTCACTGCAGGCGCAGGTTCTCGACTGGCAGGCGGAACAGAAGAGTGTGGAGGCCGATCTTCGTCGAGCCGATACCATGCGCGCCGACAAGATCATCAGTCAGGAGAGTTGGGAGCACGTCAAGTACAAGCTGGATGAGACCGTGGCCGAAGTTGCTCGCCACCGCGCTGACGAAACCGTCGCCGAGGATGAGCTCGAAGCCGCCAACCTGCAGCTGGAAAAATCGCGAATCGTCGCGCCCTTTGCAGGCGTAGTTGGACGCAGCTCAGTGCGAATCGCGCAGCAGGTAAAAGAAGGCGACGTTCTTTTCTGGATCACCGCTGTTGCTCCGCTCAGAATTCTGTTCACGGTTCCGGAGTCCGAAATGGCTGCATTTACCAATGGTGCGGCGCTATTGCTGACAACGCCGGATTATCCAAGCCTTCGCCAGCCGGCTCGCATTTTCCGCGTCAGCCCGGTTGTGGATCCAGCCAGTGGCAGCGTACAGATTATCGGTACTGTCGTTCATCCATCACCGCTGTTGAAGCCCGGCATGTCCATGCAGGTTCGTCTCGCGCCATGAATCTGAGCGAAGCCCTCGACGCCGCGTTGCCAGAAATTCCCAGGACGCGACTGGCTCGCAGTCGGCCTCCGCGCCTGAATCCAGACCTGATCGTGCGGGAAGACGTGATGGAGGGTGAGCCGTTCGTTGGCGTCCTGGAGCGTGGCAAGGCAAACTATTTTCGCTTTCCGCCGGCGCAGTGGCAGCTTGCACTTCTGTTCGACGGCGTTCGTTCGTACGAGGAGATTGCCGACCTCTACAACGAGCAGCACGGCGGCGAGATCACGGCCGAGGATGCGCGCGCCTTTGCGGACAATATGGAGGAGGCCGATTTTTGGTACAAGACGCCGCAGGAAAAAAATCTTGCGCTAAGTGAGAAGTTGATCGCGCAGCGCAGCCGCCGCGCCGGACGTAAATCCAAAATCGACTTCGCACACATAAGTTTCTCCGCGTGGGACCCGGACCGCTATCTTGGCTGGCTCGACCGCGCAATTGGAAATTTTCTCTTCAGCCGATGGTGCGTGCTGGCCGTCATTTCGTTGTTTTGTTTTGAAGCGGCGATCTTTGCCAACAAATGGAATGTTATCGGGCCGGACATCCCGCTCTATTACAACTTCACCCACAAAAGCGCGCTGGATTTAGCCCAGTTCTGGCTGCTCTTCCTGGCCCTCGGTTTTTTTCACGAAACCGCTCATGGGCTCACTTGCAAACATTACGGCGGCGAAGTTCACAGCATGGGGCTCATGTTTCTCTATCTGACGCCCGCATTTTATGTCGACGTCACAGAGACCTGGATCTCCGCGACCAAGCTGCAACGCCTGGCTACCATCATCGCCGGCATCTGGGTGGAAATGGTGATTTGCGGATTGGCGATGGTTGCGTGGGTCAACTCCACGCCCGGAGAGTGGCTGCACGATTTCGCTTACCAGGTCATTCTGATCACCGGGCTGGCTGTCATTTTGATCAACTTGAATCCGCTCATCAAGCTGGATGGCTACTACTTTCTCACCGAGGTCATCGATATTCCGGATCTGAAGGAGCGATCGACGGCGTTTCTCTCCGGATGGTTTCAGAGCCACGTCCTTCGTCTTCCTGTTGAGACGCCGGTAGTGCCCAGGCGGCGCGTGACACTGTTCGTCATCTACGCGTTGGCGTCCGGCTTTTACAGTTATTTGCTGCTCTTCGTTGTGGTTCGTTTTTCCTATAACGTCGCGGCCAATTGGCTGGCGGAGTTTGCTTTAATTCCGGCGGGCATTCTGGCGTTTGTCATCTTTCGCTCTCGCCTGGGTGCGTTGCGACGACTTGGGGTACAGATCTGGTCGAAAAGTTTTGCGGGTAAGCGCTTCTGGCGTCCGTCTCATATCGTGACGGCAGCCGTGATCCTGGTGCTCGTCTTCTTGCCATTGTGGCGCGATCGAGAAGATGCTCTGTTCGTAGTCGAACCGCTCCATTCCATCACACTGCATGCCGCGGTGCCGGGACGCGTCGATGCAGTCCTGGTTCGCGAAGGAGAACAGGTCCGCCCTGGTCAGCCGCTGTTGCGCATGGAAAGCCCCGCTGCCGCCGCCATGGGATCGGCTGCAAGCGCTCAAACCGGGAACGCCAGATACCAGGCATTCACCGCGGAGGTCGATGGCCGCAGCATCGGCACCGCTGCCGCCGAACAGAATGCTGCAGTTCAATCGACGGCATTCGCGCGTGAGGCGGAGTCGTCCCTTACCTTGACGGCACCCTCCGCTGGCGTCGTGTTGACACGCGATCCCGAGGCGCTCCTTAGCCAGAGCGTTGCTTCAGGGGAATCGCTACTCACTGTCGCTGAGGATGGACGCCGCGCCGTCCGAGTGTATGTTCCGACATCCGCGCTGGACCGCATTGCACCTGGCGCGCAACTCGGCCTGGCGCTGCCCGGACGCTTTTCTATTCTGCGCATGACCCTTGCGCCATTGGGCGGCGGCCCTGTGAATCTTCCCGAGGGGCTGATTGCCCGGCAGGATTACAAGGGGATTGAACTTCCGGTTTTTTATTCAACCCGGATGGAGTTGCCGGCGACAGAGGATGATTTGCCCATCGGACTTTCCGGTCACGCCAGGATTTTCGGACAGCGTCGAAGCTTGGCTCAGCGGGCCGTCACTGTGCTGCTGAACCTGGTGAAGGCGCATGTCTGGTAAATAGAAAAGCGGCTGTCGCAATCGCGACCGCCGCTTTTCTTTCTATGAGGAACCAAGCAGAGGAGGAATAAATCATTTCTTCAAGCGGGTTGGAGCGCTACGAGGATGACCGCGTTTCGCAGCCCACTCGGAGACTTCGTCCTGATTAAAACATGGCCTTCGCGCTGACCAGTTTCGCATTCACGCGCTTCGCACTGACCAGCTTGGCGGTGACGCGCTTTGCTGTAATGCGCTTGGCAGTGATGCGCTTCGCGGTAATCCGCTTGGCTGAAACCATCTTGTCGCTGGCAATCGGGCTGGTGGCTGCGGAAGACTTCGTGCTGGTAGACTTCGGAGCTGGGCTGCTGCTGATCAAAGATTTCTTTGCGATGGCCATGTCGGACTCCCTGGATTTAGGTTGAGAATTCTTTGCTACGCACTCCCTTAGTGCATCCCGCATGCCAAACCTCGACCCTCGCTTCGGATTTCCGCAACTCACTGAATCCAAATCATCGAAGGGGAAGCCTGAATTCCAAAAGACAAACGCCAGCGTTGCCAGATGGGTGAAAAATAAACCCCTGGATGGGTTAAAAAGTGACCTATTTAGAGAGAATACTTGCGGCAAAGATACTTCATGCGCTGGCCGTCGAGTTGAAGCAGCCGGGCGGCCGCGGCCTTGTTGCCTTGGGTCCGGTGCAGGGCAGCTTTCAGCAGGGCAGTCTCGACACTCTTAACCTCCATATCGAAGTCCGTGCCCTCTTCCGGTAACAACACCGCCTCCTGGATGGCGAAGCTATGCTCAACCAGTCGAGTAGGAAGATGGCTGGCCTGAATCTCGTCTCCGCGCACAGTAATCACAAGCCGCTGAATCAGGTTTTCCAGTTCACGGACATTACCCGGCCAGGGCTGCTCCTCCAACACGGAAAGAGCGTCGGCCGCGAATTGCTTTACGGGAAGGGAATTCGCCACGCAATGCACCTGCAGGAAATATTCGCAGAGCAGCGGAATGTCGCCGGCTCGTTCCCGAAGAGGCGGCAGCTGAATGGGAATGACATGGATACGGTAATACAGATCCTCGCGAAAACGGCCGGTGCGAGCCATTTCCTCCAGAGGTTCGTTGGTCGCGCAGATCAGGCGGAAATCAATCTTGCGCCAGGTGCGGCCACCCAGTCGCTGCACCTGGTGATCTTCCAAAACGCGCAGCAGTTTTGTTTGTAGCGGCAGTGTCAGGGTCGCAATCTCATCCAGAAACAGCGTGCCGCCGTCTGCCAGTTCAATCTGGCCGGGGCGCGCTTCAGTAGCTCCGGTGAAAGCGCCGCGCTCGCTGCCGAACAGTTCAGACTCGATCAGGTTCTCTGGAAGCGCCGCGCAATTCAAGCGAATATAAGGCTTATTGGCCCGTCGACTCAGCGCCACAATGGCGCGTGCCGCTAATTCCTTTCCGGTTCCGCTTTCGCCGCGGATCAGCACATTGATACTGCTGTCCGCTACCTGCTGAATGGCGTCATAAACCATCCGCATGGGAGCGCTCGCGCCTACAAAATCCTGGAAGCGGCTGACCTCCAGCGCCTGGCGTCGCATTTGTTCACGTGCCGCATCCTCGGCATGCCGGCGCACCGTGTCCACAAGTGTTATGCGCAATTCCGACAGGTCGACCGGATTACGAAAGTGCGCGTCCGCGCCTGCCGCGCTGGCTTGTTTTTCCACGGCGCGCGTGCGCGACCGGCTGAGTGAAATCAGCGTCAGATCCTGGTTCAGCTTACGTAGTTCGTCCAGAATTGCCAGACCGCCGTGGGGATCTTCTCCCTGGGTGTCGATGTCGAGGAGTACGGCTGCGACTTCGGCCTCGCGTGTCCATCGCGCCAAATCGTCATAGCTATTGCGAGTGATGAGTTCGAACCACGGGCTCAGTTCAGCAGTCAGGTCGACAAGGAAATCTGATTCCCCGGTGACGATGCATACTTTCGGCAGTATGACGGGTGGTGGCGAAGCAGGTCTGGACTCGACAGACTTGCGTGGCGAGGGCATATCGAATTTTACCGATGAAATGAAAAAAAGCTCGTGCGAATTTCATCGTAGAGCAATTCTTTCCTGGGAATTTAGCGTGTGATCCTCAGCGCCTGAGCGCGTGAGTTCTTTCTGCAAGCTTCTGGCCTACTTTTCGCCCAGGTTCATCGAATAGATGTTGGCAGACGAAATGCGTGCGTTGACCAAGGGAATATCCTGCGGAGTCAGCCCGGCAAAGCGAAAATCCAGCGCGTCCGGAGGCTGTACGCTTTCCAGTCCCGCCACCTGCTCCAGTTGTCCACCGGGCACGGAAACCCGATACACTGGCTGATCCTTGGCAACAAAGTCGTCGAAATAGATCCAACGGCTATCGTGCGACCACACTGGATCGTGCGCTGGACGAGCGATCAGAGTCTTCCATGACTTGGCCGCAACGTCATAGAGCATCAGCTTGCTTTGGTCCAAAGTCATCGCGACAATATATTTCCCGTCTGGTGACCAGCGAGGGCTGAACAGTCCTTCTGAATTCGGCAGGGTCGTCATCTGCTTCGTTTTCAGGTTCAGAATATAGATCGACTTGGGCAGAGATTTTTCCGCCATGAGCTCCGGAAGTCGTCCGAACGCGATGGAAGTGCCGTCTGCAGACCAGGTCGGATCGGCCTCGTTTCTCGATTCGTGCAACACCGGCGTGAGGTTTCCACCATCCGAATCCATCGTATAGATACGCCAAACTTTTCCTGGCTCCCTCACCATCAGCACGATGCGCTTGCCATCCGGTGACCAATGCATCATGAAGACTTCCATCGGGCTGCTGGTCAATTGCAGTCGCTGGCTACCATCGGCGCGGCTAGACCATAAGGAACTGTCTTCCGGATTGATCCATGCAACCGAGGCACCGTCTCGCGAGAAAGAGACGAGCTGAGCGGCACTTAAGGTTCGGCCGTAGGGCACAAATTGTTTTGTCGCCGCATCGAACTTCAGCAGCATGGAGCGAGAGTCTCTGCCGATAAAAAACAGACGGTGACCGGTATTCGCGGTGATGGGAGCCTGATAGCTTAGCGGCCCATTTGTAATCTGGATTGGCTTTGGGGCTCTCCATGAAAACCGGGTTGGCTGCGCCAGCACCCAGATATTGTTCAGGCCATTGTGGGCAGATTGGAATACAAAATATTTTCCATCCGCAGTCCACGAACCGCAACATTCTGAAGAAGGATGACTCCAGTCGGGAAACATCGACCTCAGATTGTTACCGTTCGAGTCGATCCGCCAAAGCGAAGTGGTGTGATTCAGAGAATTGATCAGGGTAAACCGCAATTCAGATCCATCCGGCGACCAGCGCAGCCAGAAGGCACGTCCCGGCAAGGCTGCAAACTTTTTCGATCCGGTTCCATCTTCATTGGCGATAAAAAGATCTGTGCCATTGGCGTATAGAATCCGTTTGCCGTCTGGCATCACGGTTGCATCGTGCGCCTGAATATTAGAAAAGCTACGGGCGGTCCCTCCCAACGTTGGCAAAATCCACAACGGCTGTTCCGCCTCGGGAATCAGATAGTTTCGTACTACCAACTGCGAGCCATCCGGGGAGATGTCTCCGAGCGATGGCGCTGAAATCTCTGACGGTACCGGTAGAAGGCTGGTCTCGCCATCGGCGATGAGGGCCTGCATCAATTCTTCACGGCCATTTTCAATCTGAAGAAAATAAATGCGTGAGCCGTCGGTCGCCATAGCTCCCAGATTTTCCTGTAGCGGCTCACCGGGAAAAACTCTTCCTGAATATGTAACCTGCGAAATGCGAAGGGGTGTCTGAAAATTCTCCACTCCCACCCTCGACCATAGATACAGACCGCTCGGTGATCGCCGCGATTAGGAGGAAGGCCGCTACCGCTATCCCCGCGTGCCGCCATCTAGGTTCGGGCTCTGTTGAAGGCAAACCCTCATGTGCGGAAATTTGAGTGTGCACGGCTAAGGGTGTCGCGAGGAATTGCTTCTGCGCAGCATCTTCAGCGTCGGTTCTGATCGGCGCGATGAATCGATACCCGCGGCGCGCCATGGTCTCAATGAAGCGGGGGTTGTCGGCCGAATCTCCCAGGGCTTCGCGCAACTTATTCATCGCTGTGCCCAGGCTGTGATCGAAATCAACGGTGGTCTGGTCGCGGCCCCAAAGACGTTCCTGCATTTCGTCTCTGGAAATAATCTCGCCGGGTCGCTCGAGGAGCAGCGAAAGAACTTTGAAGGGTTGATTCTGAATCTTGACGCGCATTCCGGACTTATAAAGTTCTTCGGTCTGCAGATCGACTTCAAATACGCCAAATCGAATTCTGGGCGAAGTGGGATGTACCGTTGCCACGTTGTGATTCTTCCTAAGCGGACACGCCTGCTTGCGATTCAGCTGTTTATCTAGTGCCCGTTCTCGTTTCTACTCCCGCCGCCTTCACTAGTCAACGGAGCCATTCAGCGGATGAAGTCAGGAGATGCACCGCGGTAACGATATGAAAAACAGAGATTTATCAGATGACATCGATTTGATTGAGAAACGATTCTCAGTGCATTGATAGGGGTGTGCCGGTGGGCGTTTAAATAGGCCGTTTGGCCAAGTTTCGGTGCCTGCGTTGCGAACTTATCGGCAGCGTGAGGAGTCGACAGAGCCATAGGCGGGGAGAGTACGTCAGATAAAGATGGAAGGGTGAATGCTCACCCCATCGGCCAACAACATTACCGGTGTCACAGCCAACCGGCAGCAGCAACATTTTAGGAGACCACGTTATGAGTACCAACGCAGCAATGTCACGATCCCATCGTCCAGCATGGAGTTTGCTATGGACCCTCAGTCTGCTTGTCCTGATCACCATGGGGCTCTGTCCGCGATCCTTTGCGCAAACCGATACCGGGCGCATCGTCGGAACGGTGACAGATCCCACCGGGGCATCGATTCCTGGGGCGACGATCACGGTCACAAATCAAGACAACGGACTGAAATTTAACGCGACCGCCAATGCAGCCGGCGAATTCAACATCTTCGCCGTACCTCGCGGCAGTTACACGGCGAAAATCGATGCCTCGGGATTCCAATCCCAGACACAATCGTTCACCCTCTCTGTCACCCAGGTACAGACGCTACTGTTCAAGCTGCAGCCTGGAGCTGTGAATGTAACCGTCAAAGTGACCGACGCAGCTCCTCTGATTGATGCTTCGAACGCCACGCTGGGCGAAACGATCCAAGGCAAGCAGATCACCCAGCTGCCGTTGAATGGCCGTAACTTTACGAACCTGGCACTTCTGGCTCCCGGTGTAACTCGGGGTGCGTATGGAACAGAAGAAAGTGGAGTGAATGGAAATTCGGAGACCTTCCGTTACAACGAAAGTGGAGGCGCGGCCCTGTCAGTGAACGGATTGCGTCCGCAGGCGAATAACTACATTTTGGATGGTGTCGACAACAATGATGGCCTGATCAACACGATCCTGTTTTTTCCGCCCATCGACGCCACCCAGGAATTCAAGATCGACACTAGCGTCGCGCCCGCACAATTTGGCCGAGCGGGCGGCGCCATCGTTGTCAGTTCCATCCGATCTGGAACCAACTCCATCCATGGGTCGGCATTTGAGTTTTATCGCAGCGGCAAATGGGATTCGAATCCTGATTATCGCTTTCAGGGGGCGGCTGCTTCGCCCAATCCGGCATACAATCGCAATCAGTTCGGGGGGTCTGTTGGCTTGCCGATCGTCAAAGACAAGCTGTTCGCCTTTGGGGATTACTCCGGATGGCGCGAAAGTCTGCCGATCAATCCCAGCTTTGTCACGGTGCCTACAGCGAAGATGCGCACCGGCGATTTTAGTGAGTTACTGGATCCGGCCTACAACGCCCAAACCCATTCCAATCTCTGTCAGCCAGCGGGCGTGACGTCGACCGACATTTTCGATCCCATTACCTGCGTTCCTTTTGCGTATAACGGCAATCCCAATGTGATTCCTCCGAATCGCTTGAACGCCGCCGCACTGAATTACCTGAATGCATATCCATCGCCGACACTGACGAATAAGCTTGAACAAAACTACGAAACTCACGAAGCGTCCACAGTTAAGTACAACGATTTTGATATTCGGCTTGACTGGCATCCGACGCAGAATGACATTGCATTTTTCCGCTACAGTTATTCGAACGATGCGCAAACCAAGACTTCCGAGTTTCCAAATCTGCCGGCAGGGTTCGGTACTGGGTCTAACTTTACCCACGCGCGTGGGTACGATCTGGGCTATACCCATATCTTAACGCCGAATATCGTGAACGAGTTACACCTCGCTTACAACCGCGATAACTACGGCTATCAACCGCCGTTTTACGGGGTTCCTGTCTCTGCCAATCTCGGAATCGTCAATGCCAATCGCAATCAGGAAACCAGTGGCGGCGCATTGATTGGAGGCAACGGATCGGAATTGGAATATACGGGTGACTATGGCCTGTATTCGGTTCCGCAAAATACTTATGAGCTCACCGATACGCTGAACTGGCAGCGCGGCGCGCACGCATTTAAATTTGGCGGCACGTTCATTCGCCGACAGGTAAATTATTTTCGACCTATTGCAGGCAAAGGCTTTTTCAACATCTCCGGCAACGGGCAGGATTTCACCGGCTACGAGGTTTCGGACGTCCTATCTTCCTTTATGGATAACTACTCAATCGGCGCGCAGAGCGGCTTCTTCGGCAACATCAGCCAGGAAGATGGCGTCTTTGCGCAGGATGATTGGCGAGTCAATTCTCGCCTAACGCTGAATCTTGGAATCCGTTGGGATCTGTTGACGTGGCCATATGAAATGCATAATCGTCAGGCTGCCTTCGATATCAACACGGGAACGGTACTGGAGGCCGATCAGAACGGTGTGTCGCGCAGCATTATCAATCAGAACTACCATAACCTGGCGCCGCGAGTTGGCTTTGCTTACGATGTGCGTGGAGATGGTAAGACCGTTCTGCGCGGTGGTTATGGAATTTATTACTTCCCCGACTACGGCGGTATCAGCAATCAGTTAGGCCAACAGCCACCCTTTGGAGGCAGTGTGGACTATCTTGCCAAGAACGGTTATTGCATCGCGTTCACAGGTCAGACCGCGCAGGGGACCGGCTTCGACAGCTGCAAAGTCAGTTCTGTCGGTGTTGCCAATCCGCTTCCGGCACCGGGGTTCCCTAATTTCAACCCGGCCGCTCCTCCACAAGGTTTGAGCATCAATTCGGTAAATCAGAACAACAAAAACAGCCAGATTCAACAGTGGGATTTGCAGCTGGAACAGCAATTGACCAGCAAAGATACCTTTGATATCGCCTATGTGGGAACTAAGGCCGATCATCTATCGACTTACTATCCCTATAACATCTATCACTTCGGAACCGGCGTGCAGAACTATCCGAATCTTGGCTCGATTACTTACAACATTTATAACGGTACGTCGAACTACAATGGCCTCCAGTTACACGCAGAGCATCGCGAAACAAACCTGATCGCGACTTTCTCCTACACGTGGTCTCATACCCTGGATGATTCTCCTGGCGCTGATCAGGGATCTACAGCGCCTCTCTATTACGATCCGCACGCTGACTACGGTAATTCAGCTCAGGACCAGCGCAATGTATTCAGCGCGTCGTTTGTCTACATCTTCCCATTCGGGACAGGGCAACATTTTGGTGGGAACGTCTCCCGGCCGATGGATTGGGTAATTGGCGGCTGGCAAACCAATCTGATCGCGTTGGTGGCGAGCGGCCAGCCGTTCGATTTAGAGACGGGACAGACCAACTCTGCGAATCGCCCTGATCAGGTGTCGCTGCTGGAATATCCGAAGAGCATCAGTGGATATTGGTTCAGCCCGAGCACATTTTCTAGCGCGACAATTCCTCAATTCACTCCGCAGCCTGGAATTGATGTCTATACACGACTAGGTACTGCGAGACGAAACCAAGTCTACGGGCCCGGCCAGAGGGTTGTAAACTTCGGGCTGCAAAAAAATCTGCACCTATACCGTGGATACACACTGGAGTTGCACGGCGACGCATTCAACGTCTTCAACACGCCGCAATTCACCAACCCGGATGCGAACGTTCATGACGCGAACTTCGGAAAAATTCTGGCGACCCAGCAGTTTAGCAATCGCCAGATCCAGCTAGCGGCGCGCCTGACATTTTGAACACATAGCAATCCATAGCCCCGTGCCGCAAATAGTACGGGGCTCTCTCTCTGATTCTGTCGAACGACAAACCGTGCCCTGCACAATTTTCAGGAAGCGAGCCGATGCGGCAATCTTTCACAACAGAAAGTGAGCCTGAGAGCGCCGACACGATGAACAACACTCAACGTGCGCTGCCGTGCCGCGAGATTCTGCAGGCCTCCGGTGCAGGGAAGTGGCTGCATGATCTTGCGTGTCGAATGTATCCGCAACTGCCGGCTCGATTTCAGTGCATCTTTGCTTGCTGCATGCTGCTCCTAATTGCTTACCCGGGATCATTGCGTGCCGAAGGAAAACATTCGGCGGCGGGTGATAGGCCGACGATCCAGCAAACCGATCCACCGAACTGGTGGAGCGGACTGCCGAACCCGATGCTGCTGATACGTGGAAAAAATCTTTCGGGCGCACGTGTTCGGACGAGTGCGCAGGGAATTGTGGTGCAGCGAACCCGAGTTTCGGCAAACGGTGACTGGCTTTTCGTGTGGCTCGATATTTCTTCGGCTCCGCCACAGCATTTCAATCTCTTGGTGCGAACTCCAGATGGATCAGTTCGCTTGCCATATGAACTTGACCAGCGTCACAGCGCAGCCGCGGGCTTTCACGGTTTCAACTCTTCCGACGTGATGTATCTCATCATGACGGATCGGTTTTCTGACGGCGACCTGTCGAACGATCACCTCAATAGCATGCCGGGAACATTCGATCGGAGCAAACCGCGCGCTTACCATGGCGGGGATTTGCGCGGCATTGAAAACCATCTCGATTACATTCAACACCTCGGAGCAACGACGATTTGGATCACGCCTCTGTATGCGCAGGATCCTAATTCGCCGGCGGATTACCACGGCTATGGCGCTTTCAATATGTACGCGGTGAATCCGCACTTTGGCACGCTGCACGACTATGAAGAACTCGCCAGTGATCTGCATCGCCGTGGCATGAAGCTGGTGTTAGACACGGTGCCGAATCACGTCGGGCCAAGGAATCCCTGGGTGCTTGATCCGCCCGCGCCCAATTGGTTTCATGGCACACTCGCCAAACATCTTGAAGCTAACGGAAACTTTGCTCCTATCACTGACCCGCATGCGCCTCCGGCAGCCTATCGCAAAGCGGTGGATGGATGGTTTGCCAACATCTTGCCGGATCTGAACCAGTCGAATCCCCTCGTCGAACAATATTTAATTCAGAACGCAATCTGGTGGATTGAGTCGGGAACACTGGATGGCTTGCGCCTGGATACTTTTCCGTATGTCGACCGTGCGTTCTGGCGAGACTTTCATGCGGAACTTCACGCGCTCTATCCAAACCTGACGACAGTGGGAGAAGTTTTCAATCCGGATCCCACTATCGTTTCGTACTTTGCCGGCGGAGCCACGCATGAAGGCATTGATACAGGCCTCTACACTCCGTTCGGATTCCCCACGTACTTTGCGTTGCGCGAAACGCTGACGGGGACTTTGCCAGGCGGCGACGAACCCATGACCCGGCTGGAAAATGTGCAACGCCAGGACTGGCTCTATCCTCATCCAGAGCGTCTTGTGACCTTCCTCGGCAATCACGACACTATGCGATTTATCTCTGAGCCGGGAGCCACTCCAGCTCGGATGAAGTTAGCTTTTGGCCTGTTGGCCACGATGCGTGGCATGCCGCAAATTTATTACGGCGATGAGATTGCGATGCCAGGTGGAAATGATCCCGACAACCGGCGTGATTTCCCTGGCGGATTTCCCGGCGACACGAATGATGCGTTCACCCCAGCCGGGCGCACTCCAGCGCAGGAATCGATGCATGCCTGGGTACAGGGCCTGCTGCAGTTACGCGCGCATCATCCCGTACTGCAAACCGGCGCGCAACAGGATTTGCTGGTGGACGACACCGGTATGGTCTTCGCACGCGTCGAAGCTCGGACCGTCCGAAAAGCCAATTGCTGTGGGGGCGAAGGGGGAAATTGTCCTGGTTCTGTTGAACAAGGCAAAAACTGCGAGAACTTTCCACTTGGATTTTTCCGACACGGCTCTCGCCGGCATCCGTGCATTGACTCCGTTGTGGAATGCGCAGCCCGCAGTGGTCGACGACAATCGCTCCGACGTTACCGTTGGTCCAGAACAATTGTCGGTACTGCAAGCGCAACGATAATTGCTGCAGAGGGCGCCTCCGGATCGAAAAACTAATCGCCATCGAGATGTTTGAACTATGATGGGCAGCATGATGCGACTCTCTTCGATCCTGCACCGCTCGTTCCTGTTGATCATGGCATGTTGTGTTGTAGGTTTCGTGCCGGTTGCGCAACTTGCCGGCGCTCAGTCCGCGAGCCCGGCGCAAGCGAAGATTTTGTCGCCGCAGGACATCGACACTCTGATGCCGCATTCCGTATTTTTCCGTGGGCAGACCGCGACGGTGCAGCTGCGGAACACCTTCGGCCTGCGCCTCGCAGACGGCACGCTTGTGCTGGCGGGACTGGTGGACACGTCAGGATATGCGACCGGGCTGCAGCAGAAATATCAGGGGTACCTGATCAGCGAAGCCGCATTGACGATCAATGGCGAAGCGCTGCCCGCAGGAGCGTACGGATTCGGGTTTGTTGCGAACGATACCTTCATCGTGATGGATATCGGCGCGCATGAAGTAATGAAGGTCGCCTCCAAAACCGACTCGACCGTGCCTCATCCACGGCCTTTGCATGATCGTGGCAGGCGCCCACCCGGGCAACTATCGCCTGTATGAAGGCCGCAGATTTGTTTCCATCCAAGTGAAATAAATTTCCGCCAACGCGCATTCCCCTAGTGCCGCATGCAAATGTTAGGCGCCCCCCTCGAGGGCTTGTGCGGGCAAGAAAATCTCAGATTGGGCCTGGACAGCAATCCACTATCACTTCAGTTACCGTGGGTGGGCGTGCTGTCCAACTGCTGGGTCGGCTGACCTTCTAAGTCAATGTGCTCTAAAACCAAAAGGACGGCTATGGTTGCCGTCCTTTTCTTTTTACTCGGCTGTATCGGTGCTGCTTAGTTGCTCAATATCGTTGGTCGCAGGCGGACTGGCTAGACAATCCTCGCCAGTGCGAGTGTTAACAGCAACGCAACCGTGGAAATAATCGTTTCGCAGACCGTCCATGTCTTGAAGGTATCGGCCACGCTCATGTTGAAATACTCCTTCACCAGCCAGAAGCCGCCATCGTTGACGTGGGAGAATACCAGCGATCCGGCGCCGGTCGCAATCGCCAGTAATTCCGGCTGCGCTCCATGAACCTGCAAGGCAATCGGAGCAATAATTCCAGCCGCAGTCGTCATTGCCACCGTGGCAGATCCAGTGGCCACGCGAACGGCCGCGGCAACCAGCCACGCCAGCAGCAGAAGAGGAATATGCGCATGCAGCGCGACATCGACGATCGCCGCGGCGGTGCCGCTGTCCTGGAGTATCCGGCCAAATCCGCCGCCCGCACCGACTAACAATGTAATGGTCGCTGTGGGCGCCAGGCACTCGTTGGTGAATTTCAAAATCGTCTCGCGGCTGAATCCGCGCATCGTTCCCAGCGTGATAAAGCTGATCAGCACGCCGACCAAGAGAGCGATATCGGCGCCACCGAGCAAATGGAGAAGTTGATTCGGCAGCGTGCCACGAGCGGCGAATGTATTGGCCCAACTTCCGATCATCATCAACACTACCGGCAGCAGAACGGTCGCCATGGTCAAGGCGAAGCTGGGCAGTTTGCTGTGCGGATCACGGTCGAGAAACTCGGCGGCGATGGGATTTTCAGCTGGAAGATGAATATGCGGCGAAATCAATTTGGCATATAGTGGGCCAGCCAGAATCGCCGTGGGAATTCCAACAATCAATGCGTAGAAAACTGTTTTACCCACGTCGGCATGATAGGCAGCAACCGCCAGCAACGCGGCAGGGTGCGGAGGAACCAGTCCATGGACAACTGAAAGCCCAGCGACCATGGGAATGCCGACTAACACGAGCGAAGTGCGAGTACGTTTGGCAACCGTAAACGCAATCGGAATCAACAGGACGAAGCCGACCTCAAAGAAGACTGGAAGTCCGACGACAAAGCCAATGACCACCATTGCCCAATGGACACGCTTCTCGCCGAAAAATCGGATCAACGTGTGGGCAATCTGGTCCGCGCCGCCTGACTCCGCCATCATTTTGCCCAGCATGGTCCCAAGCCCAATTACGACAGCGATGTGCCCCAAAGTGCCGCCCACACCCGCTTCGAAGGAGTGCACGATGGTCTGCATGGGCATGCCAGTCACCATCGCCAGCGCAATGGAAACCGACATCAATGCGATAAATGGGTTGGCCTTGTAGCGGGCGATCAGGACGATTAGAACAATGACGGAACCAAGCGCCGCAAGCAAAAGGAAGGTTCCGTGGCCGTCAATCATAGGTGTATGCATGATGGTTTTTGGGTCTTGAAAATTTTCGTCGCACTGCTATTGGCGGCGGCAGGCGCGACGATTACTTTGACGGTGGTTTGTATGCGACGCAATCAATTTCTACCTTGCAGTCGACCATCATGCTGCTTGCCACGCAGGATCGTGCGGGCGGGTTCTCTGCAAAATATTCTCGAAAGATTCGATTGAACGCTGCAAAATCGCGGGCATCGTCGAGCCACACTCCACAGCGCACTACATCCGCAGCGGTGTATCCAGCTTCAGTCAAAATCGTGAATAGATTGTCGATGGCCTGACGGCTTTGGCGTTCGATGTTGCCCTCCACCAAAATCCCATTCACCATTGGCACCTGTCCCGACACATACAGCCATCCATCCGCCTCAACGGCTCGTGCAAATGGCAGATGCTGTCCGCCGATCCCTTTGCCGCCCTCTACTCCGTAGCGCTTCATTTCAAGTCTGCCCTCCGTGTTGTTGCGTTCACAAATATGGATTGAATGTAGCTCAGGACTGGTTCGCACTCGACTGCCGTTGCAAGAAGCGACCCGTCCGCTGCCCCGTGGGTGATTGTCCCTGATAGGAAAGAGTGCCGTTCACCCAGACTGCCTCAATTCCAGCGGAGGGTCGCACCGGATCATCGAACGTGGCAACATCGCGCACCGTGTGCGGATCGAAAAGGACCAGGTCCGCATAATAGCCCTCGCGAATCCATCCACGCCGCGCCAGCCCAAACCGCTGCGCCGATATCGAAGTCATTTTGCGAACCGCTTCGCCCAGGGGGAACAGCTTCAGCTCTCGACTATAGATACCGAGCACACGCGGAAATGTACCCCAGAGACGCGGATGGGGCAGGGGATCGTTGGGCAGCCCATCGGAGCCAATCATCGTCCCGGGATGCTGCAGAATCGCCCGCATATCGTCCTCTGAAATGCTGTGATAAATCGCCCCCGCTGGTTGCAAGCGTTTCGCCGCCTCGATCAACGGCACGCCCCATGTCTTCGCAATTTCCGCCAACGTTTGCCCAGCCATTTCCGGATGTGGCGTTGACCAGGTGATCTGGATCTTGACTCGTTCGTCAACTTGGCGAAGGTCCAGTGTGCTGGATCCGGCCGCATAGGGATAACAGTCACAGCCGATGGCCTGATCTTTTCGCGCATTGTCGATCCATTCGAGCACTTCCGTGCTTCGTCCCCAGTTGACGACGCCTGCGCACTTCAAATGTGAAATCACCACGGGAATCGCAGCGTGCTTTCCGATTCGAACTGCCTCATCCAGCGACTGCAAAATGGTCTCTGTCTCGCTTCGCAGATGGGTGGCGTAAATTGCACCTGCGCCAGCCAGCAAATCGGCCAGGGCCATCACTTCTTCCGTCGATGCGGAGTTCGCAGAAAGATAAGCCAGGCCGGTGCTCAGTCCGGCGGCTCCGTGGTCGAGCGCTTCCTGCAACTGGGCGCGCATGGCTGCGATCTCCGCGCTCGTCGCGGTACGATCGAGCCGATCCATATGGTTATTGCGAAGCGCGGTGTGGCCCACCAGCGCGGCTACGTTGACCGCCGGTTGCGCCGCTGCGACAGCATCGACGTAGGCCTTGAAGGTTGGATAACGGAATGTGCCGGCGTCGCCCAGGAGGTTCATCGGGTCAGGCGGCTCGGCGCGAAGTGCAACTGGCGCGGCGCTGATCCCGCAATTTCCAACTACCACCGTGGTCACGCCTTGCGATAACTTCGGCAGCATCTGCGGAGCGCGAATCACGCTGGTATCGTCATGGGTATGGACGTCGATGAAACCTGGGGCGAGCACCTTTCCTTCACCGTCGAATAGGTTGTCGGCGACGTAATCCTGCAGCGCGCCGATCGCGACAATGCGGTCCTGATCGATGGCCACATCGGCGATTTCCGGCGATCTGCCGCTGCCATCGGCAACGTCAACGTTTCGAATTAAGGTAGTGCACTTCGGCATTTCTACTCTTCGCTCGTTGAGGTGCGGGAAACATATCCGCTCAGCGTGCCACTTCTTCAGTAATCTCCAAAGCTTATATCATTTGAGTTTCAGAGAGGAATCGCATGGCGAAACATCAAACCGATGACGCAGAGAAGGTCGAGACAGATATTTCGGAAATGATCGTGGGCTCTGTTGAACAAAGGCCTGGGGACGATGGACGGTCCTTTATCAGTGCCGCAGATTGTCGAGCAACATTGGAATTTGCTGCACGAAGATCTGAGCCTGCCGACGGCGGTGTTATATGAAGAGAAGTTGGCGCATAACCTTGCCTGGATGCAGCAATTCATTCGATCCTACGGTGTCAACCTTGCGCCCCACGGAAAAACCACCATGGCGCCTGCGCTCTTCAAACGTCAATTGCAGACCGGCGCCTGGGGTATTACGCTGGCTACCGCGCATCAGTCGCGGGTGGCGTATGAACACGGAGTTCGTCGCGTTTTGATGGCCAATCAACTGGTTGGAAAACAGAATATGGAAATTGTCTCGCGACTATTGCGGGATCAGGAATTTGAATTCTATTGCCTTGTCGATTCTGCACAACAGGCGTCGCTGCTGGGAGAGTTCTTCTCCGCGCGTCATCAGCGCTTGAATGTCCTAATCGAGTTGGGAGTGGACGGCGGTCGCGCCGGCATTCGCAATCCGCAGCAACTCGATGAGCTTCTTGCCGCGCTGCATCAATGGCGCGATGCCATCGCCATTTGCGGCGTGGAGTTGTATGAGGGTGTGTTGCAGGACGAAACTGCGATTCGAACATTTTTGCATCGCGCGGTCGAGCTGGCTGACAAGCTCGCCAAAGGGAATCACTTCGATCGCAATCCAGCGATTCTCTCCGGCGCCGGTTCGGCATGGTACGACGTGGTCGCAGAAGTCTTTTCTGCCGCTGATATCGGATATCCGCTCGAGATTGTTTTGCGGCCGGGCTGCTATCTGACGCACGACGTGGGCGTTTATCGACAGGCCCAGACGCAGATCCTGACCAGAAATCCCATCGCGAAGAAAATGCAATCAGGCCTGCTGCCCGCGTTGCAGCTTTGGGCGTACGTGCAATCCATTCCGGAAAAAGAAAAAGCGATTCTCACTCTCGGCAAACGCGACGCCGCTTTCGACTCCGGATTGCCAACTCCTAACATGCATTTCCGACCCGGGCAGCCAGCACCTCGCGCGTGCCCCAGTCATTGGGAGCTCACCCGCTTGATGGATCAGCATGCTTTTATGAAAATCTCGGAGGGCGATGATGTTCGTGTAGGCGACATGATCGGCCTCGATATTTCGCATCCCTGTTTGACCTTCGATAAATGGCGCTTTCTTCCAGTGCTGGATTCCAATTACCAGGTGATCGATGTAGTGCAGACGTTTTTTTAGCCGCTGGCGTTGCAGTGATGAGTAAGAATGTGAACAAAGATTTCTTCAGGCTTCTAACGTGGCCCGACTAGCTCCACTTGCAGACACGATGAACTTACTGGCGGCTGGCGAAAGAACGAGTCGCGAGCTGGTTGAGGCATGCCTTGCTGCTGCAATCGATCCTTCCGGGCAGGGAGCACGGACCTTCACCAGAATCGACGCTGATTCCGCGCTGCAGGCCGCGGATGCGATGGATAAACGGCGCCGTGCGGGCGCGCTGCAGGGATCGCTTCTCGGGCTGCCGATTTCTATCAAGGATTTGTTCGATGTTGCCGGGGAGCCGACGCCGGCGGGCTCGATCGTGCTTGCCGATGCACCACCGGCCGCGAAGGATGCTGCGGCAATTGCACGTCTCCGAGACGCGGGTGCGGTCGTGGTGGGCCGAACCAATATGACGGAATTTGCTTACTCCGGGCTGGGGATTAATCCGCATTACGGAACCCCGCGCAACCCATTCGATCGAATCAATGGGCGCATTCCCGGCGGCTCATCCTCGGGCGCTGCCGTTTCTGTTACCGACGGCATGGTCGTGGCGGCCATTGGAACGGACACCGGCGGTTCGTTACGCATTCCTGCGGCATTATGCGGGCTGACCGCATTCAAACCAACCGCGCATCGCGTACCACTGGAGGGCGTGCTGCCTCTATCCAGAAGCTTCGATTCGGTTGGCCCCATCGCGCCGACCGTCGCCTGCTGTGCGCGGATCGATGCCGTAATATCTGGCGATCCGTATGAGCCATTACTTTCCGGAGCTCTGACGGATTTGCGTCTGGGCATATTGCAGGGATATGTGCTCGACGATTTGGATGCCGATGTTGCGCGACGATTTGAAGCGGTGGCATCCATTCTTTCAAGTGCCGGAGCCAATCTGACAGAAGTTCGATTTGCAGCGCTTGATGAAATTCCAGGATGCTACGCCAATGGCGGAATGCAAGCTTATGAAGCCTATGAATGGCATCGTCAACTGATCGCTGCGCACAGCGAACTCTACGATCCTCGCGTGTTGGTGCGCATCTTGCGTGGAAAAGAAATTTCTCACGCGCACTATCTGGAATTGATCGATGCTCGTCGCCGAATTATTTCCGAAGCGGGGCGTGCCTTCGCGGAAATCGACGCATGGCTGCTGCCGACGGTGCCGCGAATTGCTCCCCTGATCTCCGAGCTAGTATCGGATGATGCCGCGTATTTTCAGGCCAATGCTTCAATGCTTCGCAACACCAGCATTGTTAATTTTCTGGATGGCTGTGCACTATCCATTCCTTGCCATCTTCCCGGCGAAGCTCCGGTCGGCCTGATGATTGCTGCGCTTGGCGGGCAGGATCATAGGTTGCTTCAAATTGGAGCGGCCATCGAAGCAGCACTCGCTAATGCAGGATGTGCCATTGTGGCGCTCGTGACAGCCGCATCTCCTGCGCGATCCGGTCTGCGTAGCTATAGTGTGCGCTTAAATAGTTTTGTCGCGATCAGCAGACAAGCGATTCCAAAGCCAAACAGAAAGAGCAAGTCCATCCAGATCGCCTGGATGCCACCATCTTTCAGCAAAATGGCTTTGAAGCCGTGAACTGCGTAAGAAAAAGGATCAATCACCGCGATCGCTCGCAGCCATGATGGAAATCCTTTCACGGGAGAAATCGCGCCGCTTGGGAAAAACAGCAACGTATTCAGTACGCCAAACATGGCGCGCGGTACCAGCGGGTCTTCCACACGAACCATCATCAGAAACATCATGCCGTTGAACGCAATCGAAGTGGAAACGATCAGAAGCAATAGAAGCAAATCTGTGACTGGATGGAAAATGGAGCCGAGTCCGGCGAGCAGAGAGCCAATGACGGTTAGTGAAATGCCCGACATCACCGCCTTAATCGTTCCTGCAAGGTTTAGGCCAAGGACCAATTCCAGCTTAGTAATGGGCGTGACAAGATAGCCTTCGTGCACGCCGCGCGCTTTGTCGTCGATATACAGCATGCCTCCGCCGATCATGACAGCGACATACATGGCGAGCGCGATGGAACCAGCCAGCAGGTACTTCATGTATTCCACGTACGGATACAGTTCGACAATCTCGAGCGCGATTGACGTAACCACTTTCGGTTGAATCACAGGAGCATTCAAGGCGTCGACCAGCGACTGCATTTCCGCTTCGATGCCTCCGCTGGTTGTCAGGTCGGTGTTGTCAACAACCAGGCCGATGTGCGGCGAATCGCCAGCCAGCACGCGACGTGAGTACTGCATCGGGATGATGACCGCGGCATCGATTTTTCCTGTTCGCACATCCTCGCGGGCTTTCTGTTCATCCTGGTAAGGGATGGTGGAGAACGTACGGATATTCGCCGCAATATCGTTAAACGCTTCGTGGATTTTCAGCGCCTGCGAGCCGCGGTCGTAATCCACCACGCCCACCTTCGCCCCCGTAATGTGTCCGCCGATGGCATTGCCCAAAATGACCAGCTGCACCAATGGCAGCATCATCGACACCATCATCAAGTGTTGGCGAGCGGAAAAATTTCCGCATCTCTCGTTCAACAATTGCCAGCATTCGCGTCATGGCTGCATCCCCGGTCGCGGCGGCATTACAAATCCGTGCGCTTTCACCTGTTCATCGCGAAGCTGTCGTCCGGTGTAGTGAACAAAAACGTCGTCGAGGGTTGTGTTCTGTACACTCAGCGACTTGATGCTATCGCCGCTCTGGGTTGCCATCTCCACTAACTGGGTCGTGGTCAGTGAGCCATTCGAGGTCAGCAGTCGGTACATGCCTGCGCTTTGCGACTCCACTGAAGTAACTCCGGAGAGCTGCTTCAATCGAGCTGGCCATTCCGTGGAGTCCTGCGCAAATTGCGCTTCGACCACATTGGTTCCAGGAACACTGGCCTTCAACGCCATCGGAGTATCGAGCGCCACAAGTTTTCCATGGTCGACGATGGCAATACGGTCGCACAGCCGATCGGCCTCGTCCATATAGTGGGTGGTCAGCAGCATGGTCAGGTTGCGCGTATTTTTTAGATGATTCAACATCTCCCAAACTGCAACGCGGGAAACTGGATCCAGCCCTGTCGTCGGTTCGTCGAGGAAAAAGATGCGAGGATTGTGAACCAGGCCGCGAGCAATTTCCAATCTGCGTCGCATACCCCCGGAAAGAGTCTTGGTTTGGGCGTCGCGCCATTTCACCAGGTCCACAGCTTCCAGCAGGTCGTTGATATTTTTCTCGCGTTCAGCCTTCGGAACTTCGTACAACTTGGCGTAGATCGAGAGATTTTCGTCGACCGTCAGATCGATGTCACTGGTCAGAGCCTGTGGAATCACGCCGATGGTTCTCCGCACAGCATCCGGTTCGCGGGATACATCATGACCGGAGACGACGGCTCGGCCGCTGGTCACAGGGGTCAACGTGGTCATCATGCGGATCAAGGTACTTTTGCCGGCGCCGTTCGGACCGAGCAGTCCGAATATTTCTCCATCGTCCACGTGGAAGGTAATACCATCGACAGCCGTGAAATCGCCGTAGCGTTTCACAATCTTTTCGACGGAAATGGCCACATTCGGATTGCCGGCGTTCATCGCTTCACCAGCTTGTCTTTCGGAATGTAGACTTCAGCCAGCATTCCCGGTACGTAACGCATGCCGGGATTGTCGATCAGCAATTTCAGGCGAACGGTTTCTATATCGCGTTTGCGCCGGCTCACATCGCGTTGGGTTGCAAAGTCCGCTTCGGCGGCTTTCGCAATTACTTTCCCTTGCAGCGTTGCGCCGCTCGGCATCACCACGCGCAGCATGTCTCCCAATTGCACGGAGTCCGCTTCCGTCTCCGGCAACGGCGCGTACACCCAGGTCTGGGTCAGATCGGTAACCGTCACAATGGGTGTTCCTGCGGCGACCACTTCACCTTGGCGGGCCGCTCGCACATTCACCTTGCCCGCAATCGGGGAGAAGATTTGCGAATACCCGAGCTCGACCTGCGCTTGAGTTAACAGAGCTTGTGCATTTTGCATTTGGCTGCGCGTTGCGTCCACCGTTTGCGCCTGAGCCTGCGCTTGAATCGTATTGGCCTTGGCCTGTTTCAGCGAAGCTTCGGCAGCGGCAACGTTGTGTTTGGCTGCATCGACCGCGGCCTTCGCCGCCTGCAGGGAAGTCGCGGCCTCATCGCGGGCTTGCAGGCTCATGACCCCTTGCGCGGCTAACGCGACAGTTCTGGATGTGTCGGCATTCTGGTGTTCCTCTTGAGCCTGCGCCTGCGCCAGCGCTGCCTGCATGGAACTCAACTGCGCTTCCGCATTCGTTACCTGGCTAGAGGTGCTGCCGCCAATCTGACGTTCGGTTTCGCGATTCTGTTGCAGTAGATATTGCTGGCTTGCCGCGGCTGCCTTCGCTGCGTTCCGCGCCGCCTCCAGATCATCGCTCTGGATGGTCGCGATCAGCTCACCCGCATGCACATCGTCACCTTCATCGACCGTTAGTTTCTCAATGCGGCCTGGAATTCGCGAGCTGATGATGACCTCATTCGCGTCGACTGTGCCGATCAACTGCAAATCTCCCGATCGATTCGCGGTAAAGAAATACCAGCCGAGCGAGAACAGGAACAGGACACCGAGAATAATAAAAATGCGGTTGCGAGCGTTCATAGGGTTTTTCTCCGAGCATGAAAGTTTTCAATCCGCGCCTGCATGTTCGATACCCTGGGCATGGGCATCTCCCGGAGAATCCGCTCTGCCAGCTTTATCCCGGCCGCGCGATCAGTGAACAGTGCTGTGCCCAGAAAATGCACCGCGATTTCTCGTCGCTGCTTGAGCGCTTTGGGGGCGAACAACTCAAACGGTAGCGCCAATTCCATCATGGGTGCGCTGAGAAAATAAAAAACATTCGCGCCGAAAATCGAATACACCACCTGCAGCCAGTCCACTCGGCATAGTTCGCCGGTTCGTATTCCGTCTTCCACGGCCTCGCGCATCTTTTGAATCAGTGGGGCAAAGGCAGTCCTGAACAGAACGGGGATCGATCCCCCCTTACCGCTTCGAAAACGAATCATCTCCTGTTGCATCAGGCTTTGAAATTCCCGCTGGGTCAGGATGCGATCGAAATGGTTGAGTGCAGATCGCAGCAGTTTTTCTCCGGCAGAATACTTTGGATCAAATTCTGCGAGTGCATTTTCAACTACGGTGGCGGATACGCCTTCTATGGCGGCTGCGTATAGGCCCTGTTTGCTTTTGAAGTAGTAGTAGAGCAGTGCCTTATTAACCTTGGCCGACTCGGCAATGCGATCAGTGCGTGCGCCGGAGAGGCCATGGGTGCTGAATTCCTGCACGGCGGCGCGAAGGATTCTCTTTTGCGTCTGGTCGGCGCGCACTTCGCGTTTACGGATTGTGGGCTTCGCTATCATTGATTAACTGGTTAGTTAATATTGTACCAAAAGCATGGATTTGTCGGGCGCGCGTGAAAATGTCAGACCGGTTGGCAAAGCAGCTCGTTTAAAGATGCAGTGTTCTGAGGCGGGCGACACTCCGCCGCCCGCCAGCATCCATTTGTGCATGATTCGCAAGTTGAAGTCCGGAGAATACCGGCTCTATTCACGCAAGAAGGACAAGTCGACGGGGAAGAGGCGAAACCTGGGCACGTTCGCGAGCCTGGAGAAGGCCAAGAAGCACGAGCAGGAAATTCAGTATTTCAAGAAGCATTGAATACTGTTCCGCACTTCCTGGGGTCCTCGGTACCGACGCTTCGAGCGACTCGCGCGCTTTACGCGCATTCGCTGTATTGTTCGAAGGGACTGGCCGGCAGCACGATGCTGAAGACGGTGCCGCCATGGCCATCGCTCAGTCGGGACCGAGCCTGAATTTGGCCCCGATGTTTCTCAATAATGCCGCGAGAAATCCAGAGCCCGAGGCCAGTACCATTCATCCCCTTGGTGGTGTAGAAGGGCTCGTACATGCGGCGCATTACCGCAGGCGGAATGCCATGGCCCGTATCTGCAACGGTGATGCGGATGGCCGGAATCCCGCTCCTCCGAAGTCGCGCGTTGCCGGTCCGGACAATGAGACGTCCGCCAGAGCGCATCGAGTCGATAGCGTTGCCAATCAAATTGTTCAGGACCTGGCGAATATCCCCCTCGTAGCAAACTAAAGGTGCGGCACCGCGATGTTGCAGTTCCAATCGAATATTGGAGTTTGAAATGCGGCCGTGGTAGAGCGCCAATGTCGGTCCCAGTAATTCCTCTGATGTGATAAGGCGGGGCTTGGTGGATTGACGATGAAAGCGCAGGGTTTGAATGGAGATTTGCGTCACGCGCTGCAGTTCCTGATCTGCAGTATCGAGGAAGGACGCCACCTCCGGCGGAATATTGCTGCTTCGACGCGCCAGATAGAGAAGGTTGGTGATCGCCTCCAGAGGATTGTTAATCTCGTGAGAAATGGATGCGGCCAGTCTTCCCACCGCGGCTAGCTTTTCACTTTGAATCAGTGCCGACTCCGCTTGCTTTTGCGTGGACAGATCAGTGACAAAGACGGCGATTTCGCTCGACGCATCACCGCTTCGAGGAGAGGGAATCATCGTGGCTCCCACGAGGAAGGGAAGCAGCCGACCATCTTTCGTGCGAAGAGATTTCTGGTAGGAGCTTGCGGTTCCGATAGCGCGAAGTTCCCGGATCGCGTTTTCATCGGCATCGGTGAACTCCGGTGGCGTCAGTTGATTCCATCGCAAGGCTCCCGAGGCCACTTCCTCCGACGTGTATCCGAGCAGGTTCAGAATCGCGGGATTAGCATAGGAAATTCCGCCGTCAAAGTCTCCAATGATCATGCCTACTGTAGAGTGCTCAATCAGGCGGCGAAATCGCTCGTCGCTGCGGTGCAGGTTCGAATCAGTTCGCTTTTGATGATCAATGTCAGAGATCGCGACGACCCCGCCCGATACGACTCCCTTCCCATCAAGGATTGGGGCGGCGGCAACGCTGATCCACGCAATGCTTCCATCGCCGCGCTGATACAGTAGATCCTCCGGTGCGACAGGTTGAGCGGAATGCATGGCTCGCGGCAGCGGATACTCCTCGACTTCTACGCGACGGCCGTCGGGGTGAAATGCAACCCATCGATCGTGAGGTGTATGTGCGGCAATTTCAGAAACAGGACGGCGCAAGATTCGCTCGACACTGCGATTCCCCAGGATCACCTTGCCAGCAGAGTCGACCAACAAAATTCCGACCGGAACATTGTCCAGGAGAACTTGCGTCGTTTCGCGTTCAAGTTTCAAATCGGTCAGGGCACGATTTCGATCACGCAATGTGTCGCGAATTTCATATTGTCGTTTGCGTGCTCGCAGCGCGGCACGCACGCTGCTGATAAGGGTGGCAGTTCGAATCGGGCGTTCCAGCAAAATCGGCGAGCCGATAAACATGTGGTCATAGGTTGTGCGATAGCCTTGGAGATTGTCCCGGGTGCCGTTGGTCAAAATCAGAATCGGAAGATCCGACCACTCGGGCTGATGTCGAATCCGATCACTCAGTTGTCGTACGAACGGTGGCTTCAGCGCCTCCTCAGCGATCAGTAGCGGGCCCACTTCCTCGTGATTTCTCAAAAAGGAAAGATCTTCGCACACTTCCGCCGCTAGTCCGTTCTGGTGAAGGACTCCGACGATAAGCTCCGCGTCCCGACCCGTGGGCGCGATTACACGTACGACCAAACTCATTCCGATAGCCCCGTCCGCTGGTTCAAACTTTTCCTTCGCAAAAAACAGGAACTCCTGTAAGAACTCCCTGGAAACTGCTGAGAGGTTCACCGATTGCGACCCCTCGATTGCTCATGCGCAGCTCCCGCAAAGTTCGTTCGTGCTGACCGACACGCTGTTTCACGACCGAGATCAATTGCCGGATTTCCCCTTCTGCCTCGTAGTAGCGAAGCAGAACGACAGTATCGGAGAGATAGCTTACGTCGATCTCCGATTGCATGGTGCCAATTAGCCCGTGCTGGGTGAAGATAAGGAAGGTGACCACGCCTTTTTGATTCAGAAACGCCAGCAGTTCGTGCAGATGCAGCGTCAAGTCGTGCTCGCCGGGCATTGAGGTCAAAAAGCCATTCAGGCTATCGATGACGACCACTCGGGTATCGCTGTTCTCCACGTCTTTGCGAATCTGCCAGACAAATTCACCCGGCGAAAGTTCGGCCGGATCCACCTGCGACATCGCCAGCGTGCCCAGTTCAATCTGGTCACGCACCGGCATCCCCAGGCCTTCCATGCGATCTTGTGCTGTGCGCAACACCTCGTCGAACGCGTAAACGATGGCGCGATCACCGCGTTTTGCCGCGGCATAGGCATACATCATGGCGAGTGTGGATTTGCCGCTTCCAGAAGGTCCGATCAGCAATGTCGATGATCCGCGATTGATACCCCCTCCGAACATTTTGTCGAGGGCAGGTAAAGAGCTCATGACTCTTTCTCCGTCAAAGCGTGCGGAATGTTCGGCGGCGATCAGGCGTGGATAAACGATCAGGCCTCCGCGCTGAATGTTGTAATCGTGAAAACCCTCGCGATACGCACTGCCGCGCAGCTTGATGATTTCAATTTGCCGCCGTGTTACTCCGTAAGAACGAGCGATCTTCTCCAGGCGAATGACACCGTGGGCGATGCTTTGCAGTTGCATGTCGCTGCCTTCCGCGGTGCGGTCATCCAACAGCAGCACGGTGGTGTCGCGGCCAACAAAAAAATGCTTCAAGGCGAGCAGTTGACGGCGATAGCGCATTGGATCGGCCGCAAGCAGGCGAAGTTCGGACAGGGAATCGATCACCAGGCGATCTGGCTGCACATTGTCAATGAGCTGTGTCAGCTTTTGAATGGTGTCTGCAAGCTCAACTTCGCTGGGGTGAAAGACCGTGTATTGCTGGTCCGGATTCAGACTCGCCTCGGCGGGAATGAACTCCGCGATAGGTAATTCTGCCGGATCCCAACCGTGCGATCGTGCTGAACCTTCCAGTTCCGCTTGCGATTCAGACAACGTTATGTACAGCGTCTTTTCGCCTTTGTGAACCCCCGCCAGAATGAATTGCATTGCGAGGGTCGTTTTGCCAGTGCCTGGGTTTCCTTCAATCAGGTACATCTGGCAAGCGGGAAGGCCGCCGTTCAGAATGTTGTCCAGCCCAGGAATTCCAGTGTCAATTCGGGTGACCTTATGTTTGTCGTTCATAGGATTTCCAAAGAATCGAATCAATGTTGCTGAAGGTGTCTCAAGAAAAATGTTTCGGCACCACTAGTGTCGAGCCAGAGGCTCTCATACTCATAAAAGTAGAGACGAAACGATATCGACTACCGGTTCCAAACACTGCTCTGGTTAGGATGCGGATGATGGGTCGATTGCTGCTTTACCAACGCTATGCCGCGGGACTCGTTAAGTGTTCTCCAAAAATCAGCACCGCACCGTAAGCCGCCCAGGCGGCGGGGCGTACGCGTTTCTGCTGGCGGCGGGCGCATTTCCGACGATTGCGAACTCACGATTTCATTGTGTGACGGCATCACAAGGCTGCTGTGGTGCAGGGGCAACCCTCATGAATCGCAATACTTCCTAGATAACGTGAGACGGGTGTGTTTCGTCGGCGACCTTGCGCGCAGTCGACGGCATCTCGAGAGGGACATATTTTCAGACTCCAGGTGAAAGAGCCTTCGGATGACCTCAGAATCGGGCCGCAAGGCAGTGAAGAAAAAGGCGGCAAAGAAGAAGACGGCCAAGAAAAAATGGGTGAAGAACGTCACGACGGATTCGACACATCCGCCGCATGATCTGTTTAACAAAAGCGCAGCCGTGATCGCCCGCTCGCTCGCATCGAAGAAGGTGTCGCCAAAGGGGCCGGCCTCCGGCATGCGCATGTTGACGTACTACATCAATCGCGGCGGAAAAAATCTGAGCGCTTCTCGAAAAGAGGAGTTGGAGAAAGCGAAACGACTTTTGTCGAAGACAATCAAGCAGCAAAAAGAAGCGACATAACTGTTTTGATCAGCGACGCCGTATGGATGTACCTGAGCTCGCCTACCTGCCAATCGACTCCACGCACGAGAGGGAAAGATAATGTCCACTAACGGGTCGATTCCGCTGAAGCGATTCGGCAAGACCGATGTTCAGATCTCAGCGCTTGGTTTAGGCGGTCATCACCTGGGGGCGGCCAAGGACGAACAAGAAGCCGTCGCAATCGTGCATGCGGCGATAGATGGCGGCGTCACTTTTTTCGACAATTGCTGGGAGTATAACCGTGGCAAATCTGAAGACTGGCTCGGCAAGGGCTTGAAAGGCCGTCGCGACAAGGCTTTTGTGATGACAAAGGTGTGCACGCATGGCCGCGATGCTGCGCTCGCAACGCAAATGCTGGAACAGAGTTTGCGGCGCTTGCAAACAGATCACCTCGACTTATGGCAGATTCACGGCGTCTCATTCCAGAACGATCCAGAATTGTTTATCCGTTCCGGCGGCGCCGCGGAAGCGCTGCTCAAAGCGAAGAAGGACGGCAAAGTTCGATATCTGGGATTTACCGGCCACAAGGATCCGGACATCCACCTTGCGATGTTGAAGACAGGATTTCCGTTTGACGCCGTGCAGATGCCTTTGAATCCATTCGACGCAAATTTCTTCAGCTTCGAGCAAAGAGTGCTGCCCGTGCTGGTGCAGCGCGGCATCGCGCCGCTGGCGATGAAGCCAATCGGCGGCCACGGAGAACCGATTCAAAACGGCGTGTTCACCGCAGACGAACTGCTGGGCTATTCCATGTCGCTTCCCGTTGCCACGACGATTACCGGCGTTTCGGACATGGAAATCCTGCAGCAAAATTTGAAGATCGCCCAGGGCTTTACGCCAATGAGCGCGGCGGAGATGCAGGCGCTCCGCGATCGTGCCAGGCCCTATGCCGGAGACGGCCGATTCGAGTTGTATAAGACATCACTCAAGTTTGATAACCCGGAGGCGCGGCTTGCCCATGAGTTTCCACTGGATATGAAGTCAGTGGAAGTGAAGCAGATGGTTGAGGCCACGCAAAATACCGGACGCCCGTTTCCAGAAGTTTCACAGTAATTGAGCGACTGGTCAGGAGAGATTTTCGTGAACGACATGGAGAAAGCTAGCAGGCTGCGAAATTTAGAACTCGCCAATTCAGGAGTGCGGAACACATCCGCAGGCGGCGTACATCAGCCAGCGGTTTCCCGGCGGCGATTTTTGCAGACCGCGGCTTTCACCAGTGCTGCCGCGGTAGTTCCGACTGGGAATCGAAAGGCGCACGCGCAAGCTACTGATCCTGAGAAGACCGATGAAACTCGGTTGCCCAATCCGATCGTGCGCAATTTTTCAGGTGAATATGGAGGCGCGATGTCAGCTTTCAATGTGCCCAGGCGACCGATGGGCAGCACCGGACTTCAAGTATCGATCCTCGGTGTGGGTGGGTATCATCTGGGGACCGTCGGCATTCAAAAAGATGTCAACGAAATTGTGGCGAAGGCTCTCGACCATGGCATTAATTTCTTCGACAATGCCTGGGAATATCACCAGGGGCTCAGCGAGGAACTGGTCGGAGCTGCGCTGAAAGGAAAGCGCGATCAGGCGATCGTGATGACAAAGGTATGTACGCACGGCCGAAAGAAAGATGTTGCCATGCGGATGCTTGAGGAGTCTCTCACTCGCCTGCAGACTGATCACCTGGATGTATGGCAGGTTCACGAGGTGATCTACTATAACGATCCTGAAAAAGCCTACGAGCCGGACGGAGTCCTGGAAGCACTGGCCGCTGCCAAGCAGCAGGGTAAGGTGCGATTTGTCGGTTTCACCGGGCACAAAAATCCCTCGATACACCTGGACATGTTGAACCGCGGATTCCACTTCGACACGGTTCAAATGCCAATTAATCCCTTTGACCCAAGCTATCGATCTTTCGAGGAGCAAGTACTGCCCGTGGCGCTGAACAAGGGCATGGCCGTGTTTTCTATGAAAAGTATGGGTGGCTCCGGTGAGCCGATCGTTCATGGCGCATTGACTCCGACAGAAGCGCTGTCGTATGCGATGAGTGTTCCGGGAGTGTCGACGACCATTTCCGGCATGGACTCGATGGCGGTACTCGATCAGAATCTGGAGATCGTGCGAAACTTCAAACCGCTCAGCGAACAACAAATGTCTGAATTGCGCGAGCATGGCCGTGAGTTCAACGATGGTCGATACGAGCTATTCAAGAGTTCTGCTAAATACGACGGTGACGTTGGGCGCGAACAGCACCATTTTCCGCCACCGACCGAACTGCCAGCTTGAACATATTCAAGCTGAAGCAATTCGAAATTGAGCGCTGCGCTTCCAAGGCTTACGAAGGGTGGTGGGCGTTCCGCTTCATGAGAATTCGGGCATTTTAGGGCACAATTATCGTTCAACCGTCGCTGAAAATATAGTTGCGACGGCAACCGAATGCGCAGAAATGGTTGCCAAGGCAACCACTTCTGCCGATCCGGAAATATCGCTCCAAGTGTGCGACATCGGGCTAGCGTGCTCTCGCCTTGGCTGTTTTTCTTGTGCGTGAACCATCGCCATTTTTGCCGTGGCCATTGGCTCCGTTTCCGTTGGTTGCCAGGTTTTTCGGCCACTCGACAACATGAAGGCCGTTCTGCTCGATCCACGATCCGAGACCATCCTTGCCGATTTCGCCCTCGCCGGTGGAATCGTTGTAATACTCATTCACCAGGCCTGGAGTCGGCGCCAATTGTCCAATGGAGAACGGATCTTTGCCGAGGCTGTCGAGCGCGGCACTAAACGCTTTCATGTGGGTGATTTCGCGAGTCATCAGAAATTGCAGTGCATCTTTGCTGCCTTGATCGTCGGTCAGATGGATCAATCGCTCATAGGTGATTTTTGCGCGTGCTTCCGCGGCGATATTGTTTCTCAGATCGACATCCAGTTCGCCCGCAATTTTTAAGTAGTTGGCGGTCCACGGATTGCCAACAGAGTTGAACAGGTTTAATCCTCCGCCGCCTGTGACGGCGACGATAGGATCCTCCTCAGCGCGGCTCAGATTCTTCTTCATCGGTTTCAAATGCATGCGAATCAACGCGCCCACGACTTCCAGGTGACTGATTTCTTCTGTGCCAATGTCGAGCAAAAGATCTTTGCGTTCGGGATCGTCGCAACTCCAGCCTTGCACGGTATATTGCATGGCCGCTGCCAGTTCACCGTTTGCTCCGCCAAATTGCTCGAGCAGCATGGTTCCAAAACGAACATCCGGTTCTCCAACGTGTACGTCATACATGAGCTGCTTGATGTGGTGATACATAGTTCCTCCGGTGGCCTACTCAGCCGGTTGATCAGCTTGCGAGGGATTGGCTGCCATGCGATACTTTTGTGCGCGGCAAGCCAGAATTCATAGCTCTTAGTCAGTAGGATGCGAGGGCTGTGAAGAGAAACTCTGCAGAGAAGTTGAGATTTGCCGAATGGGGCAGAAAGACTTTCATGGGATTGCATCGCGCTCAGCCATCGAGATAATCCGGCCGCGGCGATGGCACATCAAAGGCAAACCTGCGCAGGCGAATGTTGCGGTCGTCAAGAACCACATCAGTGTTCTAATCTAAATCGCAGAACCTATTCGCAATTAGTGGGTTGTACGCTTGCTGATCTCGTCGAGCGTGGGGCTGTCGAGTCAGCGGGCGTCGCGATTGTTTCTAAGCCGTACGGGAGTCCCTTGTGTATCAACCAGAGACCTATGCCATTGCGCTCTTCTTCATGGTTGTCAGCATGCTTTGCTGGGGATCGTGGGCGAACACGGTCAAGTTATGTCCGACCTACCGCTTTCAGTTGTTCTACTGGGACTATGTCATCGGATTGCTTCTGGGCGTTGTGGTTTGGGGACTGACGCTTGGATCGACTGGCGAGATTGGACCGCGATTCATAACAGATATCGTCAGCGCCGGCAGGACGAGCGTGGTCGATGCAATCCTGGGCGGAGTCGTTTTTAATATTGCCAACCTATTGCTGGTCGCGGCGATTGAGATTGCCGGACTCGCCGTTGCCTTTCCTGTCGCCATTGGTCTAGCGCTGATTGTGGGGGCGGTCAGTAGCTATATTCTGTCGCCTGCTGGAGATCCAGTGCTGCTGTTTGGCGGGATTGCGCTGGTGGTGGTGGCTATCGTGTGCGATGCCCTTGCGTATCGCATGCGTGAACGTGAGCACCGCGCGATGAGCCGGCGTGGCCTGGTGATCAGCCTGATATCAGGTGTGTTGATGGGCAGTTTTTATCCGTTGGTGTCGCATGCGATGAGCCTTCCGCACGCGCCTGGGCCCTATGCGACTTCGTTTTATTTTGTTGTCGGGGCAGCCTTGTGCGCGCTTGTGTTCAACGCGATGTTGATGCGCAATCCGCTGGATGGCAAGCCGCCGGTCAGCATGGCTGCATATTTCGAGGCGCCGTTTCGCTGGCATGCATGGGGAATCATTGGCGGCGGAATCTGGTGCACCGGTACGGTCTTCAACTTTGTGGCATCGCGCGCGCATATTGTTGGGCCGGCCGTTTCATATTCCATTGGCCAGGGAGCAACCATGATTTCCGCCGCATGGGGCGTGTTTGTGTGGAAAGAGTTCGCCGGTGCTCCACAGCGATCGAAGAAGCTGCTGGCCCTGATGTTTGTTCTGTTTATTGTGGGGCTATGCGCCATCGCTTTTGCGCCTATCGTGCGAACTCATTAGATCGAGTTGGACCTTGATGGCGTGTATGTTCAGAATTTGTAGACCGATAGGGAAGCACTCATCCGACGGTGCTCGCAGCATGCTCAGAAATGTTCGTTTGGGGGGACTGAATGACTCGTAATCGCGCGGGAATATTCGCCTTGATTGCTCCGCTTCTTGTTGGTGGCGTGCTGCTTTGCCCATTTGCAACCGGACAGGACAGTCAGTACCGGCCAGAGAGGGAGCAGATCCCCGTTCCAGATTGCTTGACGTTGAGCAATGCATATTCCGCCGCGCTCGCGGGGGGATATCATCCCTGCTCTGCCAGCGCGCATGAAGAATGGCTGAAGGACATAAGCCATTGGCGCACCGAGCGACGGATTCGTATGGGCTACGATGGAGCGCGCTACAGTATGCCTGCGCTGCAGTGGACACAGTCCAGTTTTATCCAGCCCCAGATGATGGTGCAGGACCGGTATTTGTACGATCCGGTTTCCGGCAAATATACGGTGGATCGTTATCTGGATGATCTGGAAAAGCGGTACGGCGGAATCGATGCGGTGCTGGTCTGGTCTACCTATCCGAATATGGGAATTGACGATCGCAATCAGCACGATATGGTGCGTTCCATGCCGGGCGGGGTCGCAGGAGTGCAGCAGATGGTAGCGGACTTTCATCGCCGCGGTGTGCGTGTGCTGTTCCCGATGATGATGTGGGACCAGGGAACGCGCGATCCGGGAATGCCCTGGCCACAGGCGATTGCGGAATTCATGAAGCAGCTGAATGCCGACGGCATCAACGGTGATACGCAGGATGGAGTACCGCTCGCGTTTTCATTGGCGGCGGATAAGGTCGGCCATCCGCTGGCGTTTGAGCCGGAGGGGCAGCCTTCCGACGAAGCGCTGGCGTGGAACGTGATGACGTGGGGTCAATACCAGTTTCCGTTTGCACCTGAAGTCGATCGATTCAAGTGGCTGGAGACACGCCACATGGTCAACATCTCTCACCGCTGGAATCGCAACAAGACGGACGATCTCCAATTCGCTTTCTTTAATGGCATTGGCTGGGAAAGTTGGGAAAATATCTGGGGCATCTGGAATGGAATAACTCCGCGCGACGGAGAAGCCACCCGACGGATGGCGACGATTGAACGCGGCGTGGCTCCATTTCTTGTGAGTCCAGGGTGGGAACCGATGTATCCCACAATGCTTTACGGAATCTTCGCCAGCCGTTGGCCGCTGGGAGATAAGACGGTGTGGACCATCGTGAACCGCAATGAATACGACGTATCCGGGAGGCAGATGACCGTTCCTGCGAAGGACGGAATGCACTACTACGATCTGTATCACGGGATCGAACTGAAACCTGACCGCGAAGGTAGCAATGACGTACTTTCTTTCTCCATCGAGGCGCATGGCTTTGGCGCATTGTTGGCAACGCCGGGCGAGGCCGACGCTGCCACGCAAAAATTGATGGCAACGATGAAAGCCATGACGGCGAAGCCATTGTCCAGTTATTCCGCTGAATGGAAGACGCTGCCGCAACAGATGGTTGAGATCCCGGCAACAAAGCCGGCAGCCAGCGCGCCGGAAGGCATGGTTGAAATTCCCGCAGCTGACTATGTTTTCAAGGTTCGTGGAATCGAAATCGAAGGCGGCAACGACATCGGGGTGGACGTGCAATATCCGTGGGAAGATATGCCGCGACGTTTTCACGAGCACAAGATGCATATCGATTCGTTCTACATCGACAAATATCCAGTCACCAATGCGGAGTTCAAGAAGTTTCTCGATGCCTCCCACTACCAACCGAAGGACAATCTGGATTTTCTGCGCGACTGGAAAAACGGGACGTATCCCGAGGGTGCCGGAAACAAGCCGGTGACCTGGGTTTCATTGGAAGATGCTCGCGCGTATGCGAAATGGGCCGGCAAGCGCTTGCCGCATGAGTGGGAATGGCAATATGCAGCCCAGGGAACGGATGGTCGCACTTACCCTTGGGGAAACGATTGGAATCCGCAGGATGTTCCGGTGCCGGATACTGGCCGAATCATGGCGAGCGCCGCCGATGTCGATGCACACCCGGCTGGCGCCAGTCCGTTTGGCGTGATGGATATGGTGGGGAATGTCTGGCAGTGGACGGATGAGTTCACGGATGAACATACCCGTGCGGGAATCCTGCGCGGTGGAAGCCACTACCAGCCGCAAGGTTCAATCTGGTATTTTCCGCAGGCGTATCGCAATGATGAGCACGGAAAATTACTGCTGATGGCGCCGAGCTATGATCGTTCCGGGGGAGTTGGATTTCGTTGCGTGGTGGACGCGAAATAAACAGAGGACCGTATGCCTGACTGCTTGTGTTTCCGATGGAAGGGAAGCGCAAGCAGTCTGCACACGCGAACTACATGTTGGTATGTCCGTGGCGCATTTCTTCGTTGAAGGCGGGCTTGGTAATCGCCAGCGCATCCGCCAGAACCGTGTGGTAGTGCTCGGCACGCTGCAATAGCAACGGCGTTGCGGCCGCGAACTGTGGGTCGGCAGCCAGCTTAATGAATCCCTCGCTGGCCAACAGCGTCGCCGCTTGTTGCAACTGCTCGACGGTGGTGTTCAGATATTGCGCGTCCCTGGGATCGGCAATCCACACGGGTTGGCTGCCTCCCAGCACTCCAGAAAGCCAATAAAGTTTTAGCGCCAGAAAATCAGTGCGCGCTTCATCGTCCGTATCACTGAAGACAAACTTATTTTGCCAACGACTGTAATATCGCGTGGTGACAGGAACGGGTTGGCGATTGCCGCTCTTGATCATTTCCATCTGCCCGCGATCCAGAGTCTTGCGAACGGCGTTATAGATGAAGGATTCCGCATACGGCTGTTCGGGGGCGGCAACGATATCTGCGAAGGTGACCGTCATGCTGGCGGCAATCTTGGCGTGCAGGGTGCTTGCAGTTCCGTCTTCCAAATGCGCAACGCCGTGAACCACGTAGGTATCGGAGCCGGAAGTGGAGCGATGAAACGGCCAGCGAAAATCCGCGAATCGGATCGGCAATCCAGCCAGGGTGACATAGCAATCCGGACGCGGATTTTTCAGGCGGAGCGCGGCTTCGCGCAGATAGCTGGTCAATTCCGGCAGCAGCGCACTCTGTGTCACGTCGAACGTGTTGCTCAGTTCCAATTGCAGCGTGCGATCGCTCGCAGTATCGGCGCTTAGTCCAAAGATGAAGCAAGTTGTCGGTGCTCCATTGAAATCTGAACCTGCGCGAGTGGACAAAACGACCAGGCCCGCCGTTTTCGCGGCAGATTCAATTGCAGATGTAAGAGGAAGACTCATCGAACCGGTTGAACTTTCTGTCATAGTGTTGGCTTCGTATCCTATGTTTTAGTTTACTAGGATTGTGCTGATACGTACGCGATAGATGGATCAATGCGCAACTCCTCGTATCATTGGAATTTGCTGGCGTCTGAAAGGAGCTTGAATGACTGTTGGAATGTTTCTCCATCGCAAGGCCCGTTTTGGTGCGATTGTCGCGTTGCTAATTGGATGTACCGGTGCGACGCTGGGTGCGTTTGCGCAGAACTCGCTGCCGGCGGATCAGCAAGCTAAGGTGGATGCGATCGCCCAGCAGGTGCTGGCGACAACCGGAGTGCCGAGCGCTTCCGTCGGAATCGTAACGGATGGCAAGATCGCCTACGTAAAGGCTTACGGGAAAGCGCAACTGGATCCGCCGGTTGAGGCCACGCCGGAGATGCGGTACAGCATCGGCTCCATCAGTAAGCAATTTACGGCGACCGCCATCCTGATGCTGCAGCAACAGGGCAAGCTGAAACTCGACGATCCTATCTCGACCTGGCTGCCCCAGCTGACGCGCGCCAAGGAAGTGACGCTACGAGAGATTTTGTCGCACACCTCCGGCTATCAGGATTATTACGCCGAAGATTACTCGATGCTGCGGATGAAGAACCCCACGACAGCCGACGCCATCATCGACAACTGGGGCAAGAAGCCGCTTGATTTCGATCCGGGAACGCAATGGCAATACAGCAACACCAATTTTGTTATCGCCGGAAAAATCGTCGAAATCGTCAGCGGAATGCCAGTGATGAAATTCTTGCAGCAGAATATTTTTACTCCGCTCCGCATGACGGATGTCATGAACTCCGACATGAATCATCTGGAGCAGACCGATGCGCATGGTTACGTACGCTACGCACTGGGCCCGCTGCGGCCGGCTCCGCAAGATGGCCCGGGATGGATGTTTGCCGCAGGCGAGCTGGCGATGCCGGTGCGCGATCTGCTGCTGTGGGATATTGCGATGATGAACGAGTCGTTGCTGCAGCCCGCTTCCTATAGGGAGATGTTTACTGGAGTCAAGCTGAAAGACGGCGAAGATACGCATTACGGGTTGGGTGTGGAGATATCCACTCGCGATGGACACCAGGTAATCTCGCACAGCGGAGAAGTCTCTGGATTTACCAGCGAAAATATGGTGCTGCCGCAGGATAAAGTGGCCATTGCGGTATTCACGAATCAGGAAGCCGTGGGTGCTGCGGGAGTGATCGCCGGCAAAATCGCCGCCGTGTTAATTGGTTTGCCGCCGAACGAATCCAAGCAAAGCCTGGACCAGGCTCGTCAGATTTTCATTGGACTGCAGCAAGGCAAAATTGACCGCTCGCTGTTTACAGAGAACTGCAACGCGTATTTTGACGCGCAGGCGCTGGGCGACTTTGAATCCAGCTTGAAACCGCTGGGCGCGCCAATTGAATTTCGTCAGACGGCAAAGGAGTCGCGCGGCGGCATGACCTTCCGCGCCTACGATGTTGTCTTCGCGACCACGCATGTGGAACTGACAACCTACCAGATGCCGGATGGGAAAATTGAGCAATTTATTGTTGCGCCAGCGGAGTGAGCTAGAAGCGCAGGAGGTACGTCATCTTTAAGTAGATGGTTTTGCCGTCGTTCATCATTGAAGAGTAAGTGATCGGCAGAATAGGATCGTCAATGTTGCAATTTCCATCCGGATTGCGCGTGCAAAGCGCGCGGTTCAGGTTGGCGAAGTTTCCAATGTAGCCAAAGTAAATGGCCGTGCCCGGATGCGGTTGATAGGTGAAAAGCGCATCGGCGAACAGGTCCTTGGAGTTAGTCGCACTGGTGTACTGAGGGTTCGGCAACGTGGAAATATACTGACCAATCAAATTGAACGAAATCGATTTGGTCATCTGATAGTTCCAGCGGGAAATCAGTTCGTGGTTGTCGTAGACAACGGCGCCGTTGGATGGATTGGTGAAGTGTGTATACACGTAACTGTTGTTCAGGTCGATTGACCCAATCGGTTTGATCTCCAGGTTCAGATTTGGAGAAGTCACATTCACCGGGTCAGGGCCGCTGGTGCTCGGCGGGGAATAGTTGATCACCCTGCCGGTATACACTCCGCCGCCTACTGCAATGTATGGCAACGGTGAGGTGTAAAAGTTAACGCCGCTCGTCTGGCTGTGATATTCAACGTCGTGCGTGAGCACGGGATAGTCAATGGGGCGTAAACGGTCCTGGCCAAATTCCACGTTCGCGGATAACGAAGTCCGGTACTTGAAACTGAATCCGTATGCAGGATTGATATAGAAATCGAGCGGTACGCCGTTGTGGTCCCAAATCCGCTCGCTGTAGATGCTGGGGCCATGCGACTGGAGCCATCCGCTTTTTGGCCGAAACGTGTAAGCATAATAGCCGTCGGGTTCACGAACGTCCGGCCGGCGAAAGAAACCTGTGTCAGTTACATAGCCAGCTGAGGTGTCGTTGTAACCTACCCACCAATTTTGATGTAAGTCGGAGTAACTCAGTTCCTGCGAATAAACCTGTCCGCTGCAGGTCAGGCTAAGGTTTTCGCAAGCTTGTTCTCCTGGTGTGTCATTGCTGAGATTTACGGTTGCGGATGAGATGGCTTGGCCGGTCAGCGTCCAGCGATTTTTCAATCGCGAGCGATAATCCAGACCTCCGGCGCGATTGTAGGAACCTTGATATTCGCGGTCAGCATAAATGATGCCGACGTCTGAGAGCGAACCGATATCGCGGTTCACGCGCCCAACATAGAATTCCGCGCGTGTCCCGTATTCAGGATCTCCCGGAGGCACATCCTGACCGGGACTGCGATCGTCGACGCCGAGCACGCCGAGAGCCCACGGACCCAGCTTTCCTGTGAGCCGCGCGCCATACTGCGGCAGCACAATGTTGTTGGTGTAGTAGAGATTCACCGGCGTCATAAAGTAGCTGCTGTTCTCGATGAAGAACGGTCTGACCTCAGGGAAAAAGGGCGGGAAACGCTGATTCGGAGTAGCGGGATTGTTGATTCCCACCTGACTGAAATCGGGATTGAGCGTTACATCGAGGATGAGGCTGTTCCGCAGAATAAATTTTGCGTCCAGCCCGGCGTAAGCCTGCAGCGACTTGTGTTCGAAATAGGGATTGTTGGGATCGATGACATTCAACTGGCGCAGATTGCGCGCGAGCACGTAGGGCTCAAATTGCCAGTTCTGGCCATGCGCGATATTCATAAAACCGTCGGCAGCAATGTCCTGGGTGAGAACCCCGGCGACGTTATGCGTATTGCGCGGCCAGTATGCACTTTCGTTTGAGTGGGAGATGTTTCGCTCCAAAATGATGCCCCAGGTTCGCATTTGTCCCGGATTCGCCTTAGCGAAGTAGAGACTCGCGAATGGGATGCGCATCAGCACGACATATCCATATGGCGTGCGCTTTCCCCACGTGTCCCACACTGTATCGAACGAGTAGTCAGAGCCGTTTTGCTCGCTGTAGAGCGCGTCCGATTGTATTCCCAGGGCATTCGTCTCGAATAAAAATGCGCGGCGCTGATCATGGAACGTGTCCAGAAATAGATCGACATTGTCGTCGTCGCCGAGGTTGTCGCGGGCCAGCATGTGGGCTCGAATCAAGCCAGGAGTTTTGTCATGGCAAACAAACGCGGCATAGAAATATTTGTGCGTATACCCTAGGTAGGCGACGGTGGGTTCGGTGGTGGGCTTGCCGTCGTCGGGATATCGTTCGACGAAGTGGCTGATGCGCAACATTTGCCGCGCCGCCTGGGATGCAGGAGGCGACACAAGGAAGTCAGCCAATTTCGGTTCCGCGTCGAGCATCGGAACGATGACGTGGGCCCTGTGGCGGACGGAACTTTGCGTCGAAGCATGTATCGATGGTTCAGGAGCTGAAGGTAATGAGGACGACACCGGCTCCGTATCGCCACCATCGGAGGCACGCGCAAGGCAGCCGCTGCACACAAGGAGTACCACCAGCGCCAAAAGTAGCTGCCTGCATACACGACCGCGCATCAACCGACTGAATTGTCCTTCGTTCTTGATTGCATTGACCCTATGTCCATTGTAGGGGAGTGCGCGAGCGCGCTGGATTGCCTGCGGATATTTAGATGCAGAGGTTTCGCACCTGAGTGTAGGACGCGCGCAACGCATAAACGCGAGCGTCCACCGCGGTCAGAAGAGAAGATTCTGTTTGCGGGGTGGTTCTATTCCGAAATGCTGGTACGCAAGTCGCGTGGCGACGCGGCCGCGCGGTGTGCGATCAAGAAATCCAATCTGAATTAAGAACGGTTCGTAGACTTCTTCCAGGGCGTCTTCTTCTTCCGCCAGCGCCGCCGCCAACGTATTCAGGCCGACAGGGCCGCCATCGTATTTGTCGATGATGGTGCGCAGCAGGCGACGATCCATTTCGTCGAATCCGTGCGCATCCACTTCCAGCAGGTTGAGCGCGGCCATTGCGGTTTCGCGGTCAATGTGTCCACTGGCGCGAACCTGCGCATAGTCGCGAACTCGGCGTAGCAAGCGGTTGGCGATGCGGGGTGTCCCACGGCATCGCATGGCAATTTCCGCGGCGCCATCGTCATCGATGGGCACGTTCAACACATCCGCGGAACGATGCACGATGATGCGCAGCTCCTCGTCGGTGTAAAACTCCAGGCGCAGCAGAATTCCAAATCGCGCCAGCAAAGGAGAGGCTAGCAGCCCGGGGCGCGTGGTTGCGGAGACGAAGGTGAACGGATGCAGATCCATCACGTGGGTGCGAGCGGCCGGCCCTTGCCCGATGATGATGTCCAGCTTGTAATCTTCGAGCGCCGTGTACAGCTTTTCCTGCAAGGCTGGCTGCAGGCGATGAATCTCATCCAGAAATAGCACCTGGTGTTTTTTAAGATTTGTCAGGATGGCTGTCAGGTCGCCCTGAATTTGAATCGCAGGTCCGGAGGTTTGCTGAAAGCCGACGCCAAGCTCATTCGCAATAATGTTGGCCAGCGTGGTCTTGCCCAGTCCCGGAGGACCGGAAAGCAGCACGTGATCCAGCGCCTCGCCGCGATTGCGTGCCGCCTGCAATGCGATGGACAGCTGCTCCTTCGCCTTGCGCTGCCCGATAAACTCATTCAGCCGCTGTGGGCGCAGCTTCAGGTCCAGTGCGAGGTCATCCTCGACGGGCTCTGCGGAGACGATGCGGTCGGATGAGCGATTCAAGTCCATGCAAGCGGATGGTATCGTGAGCGGCGATACGACGCAACGTTACCCCGATGCGGCGCCACAGTTACTCCGGGTCCATAGGGCGATTCGCCAGCTTCTGCACGTACACCGTTTCGCGGAAGGGCGGCAACCAAGTCGTGTAATGAATCGGAGGGAAATTGGCTCGGACAAAACACCAGGATGGAGGCGGAAAGAGAGGGTTCTTGAACCAGGGAAATAGGACGAAGTATTTGGGATCAATTACTGGCGCAAAGTTAGTAAAACCGTCACGACATCCTTGGGGGATTTTGGAAAAAGATTTGGGATTATAGGCGTCAGCAGGCACCTTAATCCGCGCTTCGTTGAGGTGGCCACCATTTTCTATTTGGACCCACCCATCGGAGGGGAAACCGGCTTGAATCGCTCTTCGAGGCACATCGGAGCCTTCCAGCATTTGGATAGCGTGCACCTGCGCCCGAGATTCCGCGTAGAAGTCGTGAGTACCGGCAACTGAATACGTGGCGAATATGGCAAGCGCGACATAGCTGACAGCTGGAAGTTTCGGGCCGAACTTGCTCCTGGATACAACTTCAAAAGCGACGATGAGAATGAGCGGGTACCAAGCCCACCAAGTACCTGTCCTGGATTAAATCGAACGCTCCACTGGGCATCAACAAGACGAACGTAACTGAGAGAAAATGGTCCGAAAATCCAGACAATATCGCTCCACGAAGTTCCGGCGCTGCTTTAGAGCGGAGAATGGCGATGGGCCTCGGTCGGTCCACTCTGTCTTCGCTCTAATTCCTGTTCCAATGCAATTACTGCGGCTGCAATTACGAAGAGCGAAATTGCGAACCGGATCCACAATGATCAGCTCGGGCGGCGTGCCGAACATGCCCGGACGAAGCGAGGACTGCTCCGGCAACAAGTACATCCAGCCAGGGCATGAGCCAGGTATCCATTCTTCCCATGGCTTTGGCGAAAAGCTTCAAACGCAACAAACAACGGCAAGAACTCCGGCGATACGCAGCCAGCGCGTTCGAAACAAATTAGCGAGCGGAGGGCAACCACGCCACGGTGAATAGGAAGAATGATGAGAAGAAGGCAAAGAACCATCTTGATCAGCTGCAGCGGCCAGAGTGAGGGAAGGTCGCCCAGGAGATGTGCGCCCAGATAATATGCTCCGGTACGGAATAGGGCTGGCTATTAAACCAATGCAGGAAGACAAGAACGGAGAAGAAACTGAGGACCCACAAGTATGACTCCGGTTGACTTCATGCTGCGGCCGTTTTCTAAGCAGCCATACAGTTGAAGGCACCATGACCAGTGCCCGAGCCACGCAATCTGACGCACGGTTCCGGCCGCAACGTTGAACACCGTGGCAGACGCAAGCCACATAAGAGCAACCTTGTCGCTCGCAGTTTTGACTGCCTCCTGACACATATACAAGCAGACGAAGATGATGAACATGCCGGGTATGTCGGTCATGAAGCTGACAGCCGAGGGCATGAAAATAGGCGACAGTGCGAAGGCCAGAGTTCCGAAGATCGCATTATTGGAATTGATGCCGAACCGGCGCAGAATCTGATGGAACAGGTACACGGTGGCTGCGTCGATCGGCAGCATCGAAAGCCGCATGCCTGTAAATGAGAATCCGAAGATCTTGATAAATAGTGCGCCCCAAGGAATCAGCCATCCCAGCATGGCGGTCGCCCAGCCGTTGTAGAGGATATGCCCGGTGCGAGCAAATTCCAAGTGCTGTTTTGTCGTACGAGAACTCGTCACTGAAGGGCATGTTTGCGACGGGGTTAGTGAGCAACGCGCATACAGTCACGATACGACGCAAAAGAGCGCATTCCGGTTGCGAGTGAGAAGTGTCGGCCGATGGAACCGGAGCGAGCATCGCTGTCGTTGACCCGGTGGTTCGATCGTCTTCATGCATGCGTGAATGCGAGGCGCTCATCTCTTGAAGCTCTTCACCGATCGAGCCATATTGCGGCCCATTCGCACACTCTCGGCGATGCCGCGATCTTCGGGATAGTAATAGCAGGTATCGGCAATCTGCAACGCCGAATCGGGGTTTGAATGGGCGGAATCTTTGCGGCGAAGCCGGGCTCGCAAACTGGTTGTCCATGTCGAAGGCGCGCGACCTTTATATCGATGATGTCCTCCTGCTGGAAAGACGGATTGATCCGTTGCAAACACGCGAAGGCTTCATCGCAAAGCCTGTCGTCGGACCAGGAAAACTTGGCATTTGTTATGGGCATGTAATAGGGAACGTACACAATAGCGTCGCCGCCGACGTTTCTCAAATTCGAAAATTCGATGATACCGGGTATTTCGATGCCATTTTCCGAAATGTTGACCCAGAAATGAGGGCTCACTGAACGCTTTAACCTAAAAATGACACAAATCACGCCGATGCTATGAATGGCTTGGTAGCGGGCTTTCAGTTCAGGAGATAAGTCGGGCACCATTTTGGGAATCAGCGGGATCGGAATCGTGGAGATGACGTCATCGGCGGCGAAATATTTGGCAGGGGTGTCTACACCGGTTACTCGACCATTTTCGATGACGACTCGCCGTACCGGCGTATTAAGATGCAAACGCCCTCCGCGCTGATCGATGACGCATCAGCAAGGCATCCACTAGCGTTTTGCGAGCCTCCGTCGATGTAGCCGAGTTCCTCCTGCATGATGTTTTTTCGCGATTTGCCAACCCTGCGGATCCGAGTCCAGATCCATGCAGCCGAGATGTTGTTTGCATATTCGTAGTATTTGAAGTCGAGCAGCGGATGCCAGAATCGATCGTAGATATCTTTTCCGCAATAGCGTGTGATCCATTCTCTTGCCGACAGATTTTCCAACGCAGGCCAATGATCGCGATGGGTGCAGACAAAGACGAAAGAACCCATATCGCAGCTTGCTGACCAGGCTGACTCCGGGGAGCATTAACAGGGAGAACGGATCGCCCCAATGATGCAGATGCTCCATGGCTGAAGAAGCCCATGGAGGTGGGCACCCAGCGCATCTTGTTTGCGATTCTCGAGATCCGCTCATTAACTCGAATGTTGAGCTGATCTGTTTTGCATACGAAATGATAGAAACGTTCAATCGAAATGCCACCAAAGTCGAAATGCGCCGCCATTCCTCCCGGTTCGGCGGAGGCTTCGAGAATGTCCACATCCGATCCGTCCACCAAGGCCTGGTATGCAGCTGCCAATCCCATGACACCCGCTCCGATAACACGACCTTTGGCATCAAACAATTCCTTATCACCCGCCGTATTTGCTGATTATTGAGGGTGCAGAGATTTAGTCTAGCAGTCGCTATGCGGTGGAAAGACCTCGTCGTGAGCTTTAGATGCAGGGAAGCATTCATAGCGGATGGCGAGGACTATGTTTCCATCGGACTCTAGTAAACTCAGCAACAGCCGCATGCGCACGCCTACTTTTGAAATCCACAAACCGCAGATGTTGGCTGCTGCCATGTTGTGTGTATTTGCTATCCAGTGTTTGTGGGTGGTTCATCATCAAAGTTTGACCCGCGAGGACTACGCGTATGCGCGCTGCGGTCGCGAACTTTGGGAGCGGCCTTCTCCGCTGGCCGGATATCTGACCTCCTGCGGCAATATCAGCGATGGAACATTTGCCTATCGCGTCGCCGGATTTCCGCTGACAGTCGAACGCATTCTTCTTGGGCAGCCGAGCAATGTTTCGCCGTGGGAGATGCGGCATCTTGCCGGCAACGTTCTTCTTCTGCTGAGACTACCGTTCATCTTTTTCGGCATGTGGCTTGGCGGCGGAATCTGGTGGGTTTCGCGGCGGCTTTACGGGAACGCTGGCGGTTTTTTTGCGCTTACGCTGTATTGCTTCTCGCCGGAAATGATTCGTGTTTGCGTTCGGCCGAATAATGAAATTCTGGCGGCATGGGGTCTGTATGGGGTTCTCTACACGGCGGTCGGCTTAGCGCACGCGATGCAGGGGCCTCGGAGAAAATGGCGTCCGCGGATGATCCTGCTGACCGTGGCCCTGGGGCTGACAGCCACGGCGCACGTAGTGGCTGCGCTTCTGGGTTTGGTGCTGGCTCTCGGGTTCATGCTGTATCTGGCTGAAAATAAAAAGCCTCTTGTGTTGCCCGTGCTGGCGATTGCGGTGGGTGGTGGATTTTTGATCCTAGTCGCCTCCTATGCATTCCACCTGGATGGTCTCAGCTATGTATTTGAAAGCGCGGATGCGCGCATGTGGTTTTCCTGGGCGGGCAGCCTGCATATGTTTGGGAATGTTTCGAACGCCGGGATGACAATTGCCGCGATATCCGCTGCTGCGCTGTATATTTTTCATCGCCGGTCGCGGTATTTCGGCAATACGACGCCGCTGATCGTGGCTCTAATTCTGCTTTCGCTGGAGACCACGGGGGTACGAAGTGAGCCCTGGATCTGGGCGTTGCCCTTCGTTTTGACGTTCACCGGAGGGGTGTTTGCCGACATGCTAGAGTCGCGCCGCAAGCGGATGTTCCTATGGTTGACGGGGGCTTTGGCGGTGACCCAGGTTATCCTCACTCTTGCCAGTTTGCCGCTGCTGGCTTCATAGGGGTAAGTCCCCGTAAATCAATAGTTAAAGCTTCTTGAACTTCACTGCTTCGGGCCTGCTCAAACCCCTGGAAACACTGTATTCTAGATAGAGACCTTCCGTTCCGTCCGGCTCCCAGAATGAACCTCTAATTGGCCGCCGGATAGGCTTTAGGCTCACCCTCTAATAGAACGGTTCGCGACAAAACATGGCAGACGAGCAAAACCCCCAACTTCCTCTTGGCAATAATGGCAGCGACGGCAGCGGCACCCCTCCGGGCGGTCCCACGGGTCCCGGCGCCGCCCACATGATTTTCATCAACATTGAGGACGAGATGCGGCGTTCGTATCTCGACTATTCGATGTCGGTGATTATCGGACGCGCATTGCCGGATGTGCGCGATGGTCTGAAACCCGTCCACCGGCGCGTGCTGTACACCATGCAGGAGATGGGCCTGCAGTACAACAAGAAATACACCAAGTGCGCCAAGGTCGTCGGTCAGGCCATGGGTCTTTACCATCCCCATGGCGATGCTTCGATTTACGACACCATGGTGCGACTGGCGCAGCCATTTACCATGCGCTACACCATGGTCGACGGGCAGGGGAATTTCGGCTCTGTCGATGGCGATCCGCCGGCTGCGATGCGGTATACGGAAGCGCGTTTGACTCGCATTGCGGGCGAGATGCTGGCCGATATCGATCAGGAGACGGTCGATTTCACGCCGAATTACGACGAGAGCACGATGGAACCGGTGGTGTTGCCGACCCGCATTCCGACGCTGATCGTCAATGGATCGAGCGGCATTGCAGTTGGCATGGCGACCAATATTCCTCCGCACAATTTGACGGAGATTGTGAACGCCGCCATTGAAATGATCAACAACCCGCACGCCGGGCTGACGGAAGTGATGCAGCACGTGCAAGGGCCTGATTTCCCGACCGGTGGATTTATTTACGGTCGCAGCGGAATTGTCGAAGCTTACCGGACGGGACGTGGCCGCTTCCTGATGCGCGCGCGCGTTGCCATTGAGAGCATCACGCAAGGGCGCCAGGCAATTATTGTCACGGAAATTCCGTACCAGGTAAACAAGTCGAAGCTCATCGAGCGCATTGCCAGCCTGGTAAATGAAAAAGTGATCGACGACATCAGCGACGTGCGCGATGAGAGCGATCGCGACGGCATGCGGATCGTGATTGAGCTGAAGCGGACGGCGGAAGCGCAGATTGTTCTAAACCAGCTCTACAAGAACACGCAGATGCAGGACAGCTTCTCGATGATCTTTCTGGCGGTCGTGAATGGCCAGCCAAGAGAGATGGGCCTGCCGCAGGCGATTCGGCATTTCCTGGATCATCGCGTGGATGTCGTGCGTCGCCGTACTGCCTTCCTGCTGAGAAAGGCTCGTGAGCGCGAACACATTCTGGAAGGCTACAAGATTGCGCTCGACAATCTGGATGCCTTCATCAAAATCATTCGCGGATCGTCTTCGCGCGCGGATGCCAGGGAGAATCTGCATCGCTTCTCGCTGGGCAAAGAAATTGTCATCAAGCTGGACAAAGATACGACCAACCTGAATGCCGAAGCCGGCATGACGTATCGCCAGATTGACGCGGTCCTGGAACTGCAGCTGTATCGTTTGACGCAGCTTTCGATCGACGAATTGCTGAAGGAACTCGGCGAAGTGCGCGATCGGATCGCGGAATATGAGGCGATTCTGGGTAGCGAAAAGAAATTGCGCAGCGTGATCGTCAAGGAACTGGAAGCGGTCAAGAAGGAATACGGCGACGCACGTCGCACGCAGATTCTGGACGAGACGGCTGAGTTGCAGATGGAGGACCTGGTTGCAGATGAGCAGGTCGCCATTACGGTATCGCACTCCGGCTATTTAAAGCGCACCGCAATCTCCACCTATCGCCAGCAACGTCGCGGTGGTACTGGACGGTTCGGCATGCGCACGCGGGAGGAGGATTTCGTTGAGCAGTTGATCATCGATTCCACGCATGCATACCTGCTGTGCTTCACCAACACTGGACGGGTGTACTGGCTGAAGGTGTATGAAATTCCCGACGTTGGCGCGGCAGGCAAGGGCAAAGCGATGGCCAGCCTGTTGAGCCTGCAACCAGGCGAAAATGTCTGCGCCATTCTGCCGGTACGCAACCTGGAGGAAGAAGGGAAGTTCATCTTCTTCGGGACACGCAACGGAACCGTCAAGAAAACTCCGTTGAAAGATTTTTCGAATGTGATGTCCAAGGGAATCATCGCCATCGGCATCGACAAAGAAGATGAACTGGTGGCCGCGAGAGTGACCGACGGCAAGCAACTCGTCTTTCTCGCGACGCATGATGGCATGGCCATTCGCTTCGACGAGAACGACGTTCGCTCCATGGGGCGGCCTGCGTACGGTGTGCGCGGTATCGACCTAGGCAAGGACGATTATGTCGTCGGGGTCGCGGTCACTCCCAAGGAGCGTAAGAAAGGTGATGGCGGCGCAGACTGCGCTTGCCTGATCCTTTCTGTGACCGACAACGGCTACGGCAAGCGCACCGATGTGGACGAATACCGCTTGCAGTCCCGCGGCGGTAAAGGCGTCATCAACCTGAAGACCATGAAGAAGAATGGCAAGGTTTGCTCCATCAACCTGGTGGATGATTCGAGTGAGCTGATGGTGATCAGCCAGTTCGGAAAGATCATTCGTATCGATACCAAAACCGTACGCGCGGCCGGTCGTTCGACTCAAGGAGTTCGCCTGTTGAACCTGGAAGAGCCGGACAAAGTTGCAGCCGCCGTTGTCATTCCTCCAGAAGAAAAAGAAAACGGCGAGGAACCGACGCTTCTTCAGTAGGCAACGTCTTAGCGAACCTTTCTGGCCTGTATCGCCATCTACTGGGTACGGGCCACTTACTCTCACAGTTCTATCAGGCCGGAATTTCCTCAAGACCGATTCACAAAATAATCTACGGAGAAAAACATCGATGGCGATTAAGACGGTGGCACTCAAGAATGGCCCCTACATGGTGACAGGCAATTTGTCGGAACTGGAACTGACCGATGCTGAGGGAAATCGCTACGACCTGACCGGCAGAGAGAAGGTTGCGCTTTGTCGTTGCGGCGCTTCTGTCAACAAGCCATTCTGCGATGGGCAACACTCGAAGATTGGATTTCAGGCAGCGGAAGCCGCCGTGAAAGCCGAACAGAAGTAGCGCTCGTCGCTCAAATATTGAAATTGCAATGTTGAATGAAAGCCATCGCGCGGAGATTCAGCGCTTGTGGTCTCGCAAGGTGCAGCAGGATGCTGCCGACGTTCCGTTCGCAGAACGTCATCGCAACCTGGCCCCGGCGAGCGCTGAATTTCTATCCTCTCTCGCCTCCGGTGTCGACGCTAAGAAGATCGTCGAGATTGGCGGATCGAGCGGCATCTCCACGATCGCGCTGGCGGCAGCCGCGCAGCAGACGCAGGGTAAGCTGATCTCACTCGAGATTGAACCCAAACGTCAGGCCGAATCAAAGCAGACGATCGCGAAGCTGGGTCTCAGCGCTTTTGTTGATTTTCGGCTGGGTGACGCGGCGCAGACCATCCCGCAATTGAATGATGTTGAATTTGTCCTGATCGACTGCGAGAAACAGGATTACATCCGTTTCTTCGACATGCTGCACCTTCGTCCTGGCGCCATCGTTGTTGCGGATAATATCCTGTCGCACCACCTCACAGATTATGTCGCCCATGTGCGCTCACAGCGGGGTGCGGCGTCTGTCACTCTGCCGATCGGCCAAGGGTTGGAGTTGACCCGAGTTGCAGAATGAACCGACAGCCAATTCCGTGACGCAAGGTTTATCCTGCCTGAGACAGATTCATGCTATCCTCGGAATCACATTTCTCCCTTTGCGTCGGCGTTCATTCCGGTGCAAGTACTTGCGAAGTGGGAAATCGTAGCTCGACGCAACTTCAATGACTGATTCAAGTGGCCGAAGTCGTACACCTGGTTCCCGCCTCCATCTTCTCCGCATTCAGCGCATGAGGTTCGCGCCTTCACATGCGTAGACGCACATGGGTAAGTCTGGCGATTGCGCTGGCGCTTCTGGCCGCGCTGGCTACAGCAGTCTACCTCCGCAAGCAGGCGCCGCCGGAGGTTGCACGGCTCCTTCCGGAAGCTGACGGCATCGTCTACTTCAATCTGAAGCCTCTGCGCACGCTGACTCGATTTGATCAGCATCCTGTGGCGCATGATCCCGATTACCAGGCCTTCATCGACGCCACCGGCATCGTATTTGAGCGCGATCTTGATGAGGCGGCCTTCGCCATCCATCGCATGGCAGATCCTAATGGACCCAACGGCGCTGTCGCGTATTCTGAGGTGTTTCAGGGGCGCTTCGATGGACAGCGTCTCACCCGTTATCTGGAAGCGCAGTCGTCTGCGACTGAAAACTACGCTGGACATGAAATCTACTCCATCGAGCACGAGGGGCGGACCGACCGCGCGGTTGTGCTGGGCTACGACCTGGTAGCGGTCTCCAACGCTCCGACGGTGGAGCAAATCCATTCCATCATTGACCGCTATCATTCTGCGGCATCGCCCTTTACCGGCGATACCCTGCTGTCGAAGTACTACTCTAAGGTGCCGCTGCTTTCGGAGGCCTGGGGCATTGGCGAGATCGAACCATCGAGTGGCGCCGGAATTCAGTTCCACGTCTTCGGACTGCCACTGTCACTTCCCGCAGGCGCCACTTTTATCGGCTCCATCCGGTATCTCGGGTCTGTTCACATGCGGTTGGAAGAGATTGCGCCGAGTGCAAACGTCGCGAAAGAATCTGTCGAGATGGTGAACCTGGCGCTTGGGCTGATTCGTTCTACTCAGGTAACGATCGGGGCGCAAGATGCGAACACGGCAGACTGGGTGGCCTTCGTACGCAGCATGAAGGTGGAGCAGAAGGGCGATCGAGCCATTTTCCAGGCCATTGTTCCCACCCGCCTGGTACGAAGCCTGCTATCGGCCCAGAACGCGGCCGCAGCCTCGCCAGTTACCCCTTGAGATACCTCGGCGCCGATTGCCGTCGGAACCCCTGATTTCAGCGGAATGTTCGTTTGCACCCCATTTTTGCGGCTGCTACACTTTAAAGAGCAGCCCGATCCCGATGCGGCTGCCACCATCTAACCCCCCGCGAAGGAATCCGGCCTAATTCTGTGGATACGCAAACCCGACATGCCATTAAACACGATGCTCTCATTGACCACGCTAACAGCGCCCTAGGCTGGCTGGAAGATCACAAATCCCAAGCGATTCTTGTTTCTGCAATCGTGATCGGCGTTCTGGTGATTGGCATCAGCAGCATCCTTTTCTATCAGCATCGTCAGGAAGAAGCGTCGGTTGCGTTTGGGGCTGCGATGGATATCTACAGTGCTCCCGTGGACCAGCCCGGAACGCCCCCGGAACCTGGTGTCAGGACCTACCCATCCGCCGTCGCGCGAGCCAAGGCCGCAAATGCTGAATTTCTGAAGGTCGCGGATAGTTTTGGTTCGACCGATGCCGGCAAAAATGCACTGTACTTTGCTGGGCTGACGTATATGGAAATGGGGAACACCGCGGCTGCGGAAACCACGCTGAAAAAAGTAGAAGATCATGGCGACGCAAATTTAAGCTCCCTGGCAGACATCGCGCTCGTAAGCCTCTACCGACAGAGCGATAGAAACTCCGATGCCATCGACATGCTGAAGAAGCTGATTGCGCATCCTACGACAGCGGTGCCCGCCGGGCAATCGAAACTCGAGCTCGCTGGCATCTACGAAAAGACCAATCCGGCGCAAGCGAAGCAAATCTATGCGCAGCTGAAGGACAAGGATACGAAGACCACGGCCGGCCAGATCGCCGCGCAAAAGCTGCAGCAGATGCATTGAGGGTTCTTCCGGACCGCAGTTTCGCAGAGTTACACTCAAGGGGCCAGGCGATCAGCGCTTGGCCCTTTGTATTTGCGGATGAGGAAATCCGCAACTCGCCCACGCCTAAATTTTTCCGAGCGCAACGTGCCTCGGCTGCGTCCTGTTAATTGAACTGATCTTTATGGATGTCAGAACAGCGACCAACGAGCAGATCTTGACGTGGACACTGGGCCGAAGTGTGGGCCAAAGCGAGTGCGAGGCCGCGGATGCATTGTCGGAAATCTCCGGCCTGGCCACCCAGTATTCCGCACTGTTGTTCCGCGTGGCTTTCAGCGTTCTGCGACAAGCGAATGATGCGGAAGACGTAGTGCAGGAGACCTTTCTTCGCGTGTTGAAGAATCAGCGGAAGCTGGCGTCGATTGAAAATCCGCGCATCTGGCTGGTGCGCATCGCATGGAACCTGGCGCTTGATCGCAAGCGGAGATTGCGCGCCACTCCGCTATTCGAAGAAGCTGAGGAGATTCTGAGCAATCGGCCGAGCCAGGATTCGTCGGTGGAAACCACAATGGGAGCGGCGCAGGGTTGTGCTCGCATACTCCGCATGATTGACAAGTTGCCCCGGAAAGAGCAGGAAGTGTTGCGGCTCTCCGCGCTGGAAGACCTGGAGACGCCGGAGATTGCAGCCATATTGAAGACGACGGAATCCAGTGTTCGCTCCTGCCTGTTTCGAGCGCGACAGCGATTGCGAGAACGCATGGAGAGGGAAGAGAGGAGGGTGAAGCCATGACCGGCGAGCAGAATGTGCCCATGAGAGTTGAAGACGAAATCGATGCCGCACTGAAGATGCTGGGCGAGACGCAGGCCCCGGCGGAGATCGTCTCTCGCGTCCATCATCGGCTTGATGCCGCGATCATTTCGCAGCCCGCTAAACCAAGCCGACGGTTTCTGATCCCGGCTGCCGGCGTAGCGATGGCGGCTGTGATCCTAGCCGCGATCTTTATCCCAATGTATCGCGCCCAAGTAAATCGAGCATCGGCTATTGAGACTGCCAGGGTGGTTGCAAATACCCCCTTGGCGCAGGCGACGATGATGCCTCCATCCGCGACGGCCGAGGCTCAGAGATCTCAGGAAGGGAAGCGACTCGTGCGGTACTACACGCAACCACGAAGTCGACACAGTCGCGAAACTCGGCACGTCAATAGTCTCTTGAGCTATCCGCTGACACGGCAGGAAAAACTGCTGGTGCAATTTGTCCGTAACGCAAAGCCCTCCGATCTGCAAGCGCTGAATCCTGAGTATCAAGCCAAGGTGGAGGCAAAACAGGATGCTGAATTTGCTGCGTATCTTAAGTCGGGCAGGAACTCCGATGCCGAAAGCGCAACACACACCACTGAATCAACCCAGGAATGAGGCTTCCATGAAAAATAAGAACATGATTTGGCTATCGCTTGTGTGCGGCATCATTTTGGCGTGCTCGCCAGTGCTTGCGCAAGGTCCGCAAAACGGCGCTCCCGCGCCACCACCGAATGGCGAGCGCTTGGGGCCTCCTCCCGGTCAACAGCCGGGAAGCCGTCCGGGTTCCCCATTGCCGCCTTTATCGCACATGGACCCGAATGATCGGGATGCGCAGCGGACCGTTCCCGGGCCGTATCGGCTGACATTTACCATCACTGAGATGGATGGGAGCAATAAGGTTAACTCACAGCATTACGTGGTCTTAGGAGATGCGGACGCGCCGCCAACAGATCTAAGATTAGGAACCAAAATACCGATAGAGACTGGGGCGTCGGGATCTAGTACTTTGCCTGCTCTCTCCCAAATTACCTACGTTGATGTCGGCCTCAACATTCATGCTCGACTCCAGAGATTTGCGAACGGCGTGGAATTGAGTAGTAATATCTCGCAATCCGCGATTGATTCTCATCAACCTAATCCCAAGTCGCCGGTAATTCGGCAGACTAGTCTCCAGAGCACTGTTCTGCTGACGGAGAACAAACCAACCGTACTGGGAACGATGGACGAACTGGGCAGCAATCGCCGCCTGGAGATCCAGGTCGAACTGACGAAGATTCCGTAAACCTCTCTCGTGCAGAAAGTCAAAGGCTCCCAATTCGGGAGCCTTTTTGTTATGGAATGCAACACCTGTCAGGTATGCATGATGAAGTTGAAGGCAAGGCGAACCAGCATCAGCACAATGGCGCCCAGGAATGCTGGGACGAAGCCGCGAATGTGGAAGCCAGGAACGAAGGCGCTGGCCAGCAGCAGGATGATGGCATTGATGACCAGGAAGAAAAGGCCCAAGGTCAGAATGCTGAGCGGGAAGGTCAGCAGCTTTAGAAGAAAGCCTACTGTCGCGTTCAGAAAGCCGACAACCAGGGACGCGATCAGCGCGCTGCCAAAGCCGGCAAGCTCAAAACCCGGCACGATGTACGCGCAGATGAGAAGAGCAATGGAACTGAGCAACCAGATCAAGAGTAAATGGAGCATACGCGAAGTAGATTAGCAGAAGTGTGGAGAATCCTCTACGTTTTCTTGGAGGGCCGGGAACTGCAAACGTTTCTCCTGAGAAACAGCGATCACTCGTGATCGCGCCCAACGACGAAGTCGAGAGGGGATTGTCTCGCGTTACGCCCATCCACCGACTACTGATGTGCGATCACTTTTCCGTCATACACAATTTTTCCGCCCACCAGCGTCAGCAATGATTCTGTCTTCGGCAGGTCCGAAGCATTGACCGTGAAAATATCCTGCGAAAGAACCGCCAGGTCAGCAAGCTTTCCTGGCTCCAGGCTGCCTTTGTCTTTTTCGGCAAACTCGGCATAGGCCGATGTCAGGGTGTAGGCGATCACGGCTTGTTCCCGCGTAATGGCTTCGGACGGCCGGTTCGGGTCGAGACTGGCAAACATGATATTCAGGTACGGATTTGTAGGTCCGTCAGAACCCAACGCGACGGGAATGCCTGCTGCCAGCAAGGAGCGCAATGGCTGGACTTTTAAGTTTTCAAAAAGATTCCGCAGATCGGGATTCAAATTCTCAACCGTTAGGTGCGACGGATTTTGAACCACCACGATCCCAAGTTCTTTCACCTGCGGAATCAAATCCGGTGTCAGTCCGTCGCCGTGCTCGAACCGGAGTCGCTTGTTAGCCCAAACCTGCTTTCCGCCAGCCGATTTCATGGCATCGACCATCGCCGCCGCAGGCGGGTAGGACGAAACGTGAAGCATCAGTTGATCATGGTCCTGCAGCGTCTCCTGCAACATACTGGAGAGCTGATCTTTTGGAAACGTCAATTGCTCGTGCAGAACGAAGTCGCCCACGGTTGCATGGCTGTCGCGGGGTGCAAAGGTTCCTTCCACTGGAGTTCCATCGAGCATCCACTTGGTGCCGCTCACGGTAATGAGAGGATTCGAGCTATGTGGCGCTGGCCTTCCCTCTGTCACATCCCTGCCTGCCGGAGTGGTTCCCGGCATCCTCATCACCCGAACGCGAATGGGAGTCGGCATTTTTTCAAGCAGAGCAACGCAGCGCTCGGGCGGCATATCGTTCGACATGTCCTGAATGGTCGTGATGCCCCACTTGGCGGCCTCGGAAAGGGTTTGGCGCAACTCGGAAAGAGCGTCCGCTTCGCTGGTCTGGTTTGCAAATGTGCGCTCCACATCGAACACGGCATATTCACGGATGACACCTGTGAGCTTTCCGTCAGGGGATCTTTCAAATCGCCCGCCCAAAGGATCCGGTTGGTCCTCTCGAATGCCAGCCTGCGCGAGTGCTGCGCTGTTCATGATCCACGCGTGATTCGTGAAGGTTTGCAGAATCACCGGATTGTTGGGAGCTACCTGGTCGAGGGTATTTCGATCGACCGTGAGATCGCGGAAAATATTCCATCCGATCGTGCCGTTGATGAACGTTCCATTGGGCGCCTTGAGCACGGCAGCGGCGATCGCAGGTTTCATTTCAGCCCACGTCGGATCTGGGCTGGCAAGTTCCAGATTGATCTGACTGGGAGGAGCGATTCCCAGGTGATTGTGTGCGTCATTAATTCCTGGGATTACGGTGCGGCCGCCGAGATCGATTTTCTTTGTGTTTGGTCCGTCGAGAGCGCTGATTTTCGCCGAGTCTCCAGTCGCCGTGATTCTCTCCCCGCGGATGGCGAGAGCTTGCACATATGGATGAGCAGCGTCGCTGGTAAAGATCTTTCCGTTGAGCAGAACCAGATCTGGAGCGGTCTGCTGGCATTTCGCCGTTGTGAGAGATCCTGCCAGGAAAAAGAACACGATGCAGATTCTGATGGATTCGCGAATCATGTTTGCCTCGTTCTATTCCAAATCGAATTCTGAGGGCCACGGACTCTGCTGGGTTGGTTCCGTAAGCGGGGAAGGATAGCGGTTACGTGAAACGAGTATCCAATATTCCCAGCCAGATGTCGCCTCTTTTTCGGAGCGGCGGTTCGGAATGTCCCGGGCTCGGGACCGATGGTGCAGGAAAGTCAGCAGAGGGTGGAGTGGAACTTAGGGCAAACAAAAAAGCCACCCGATGAAGGGTGGCTTCTTTGCTAAATTAATGCCGGCGATCACCTAATCTCCCACACTCAAAAATGCAGTACCATCGGCCCAGCGAGACTTTACTTCCGTGTTCGGGATGGGAACGGGTGTTGCCCTCGCAGTATATTCACCGGCAAACTGAGAAAATCATCGAGCAAGTCGATGATGTTTCACAACAGGATAGATTGGGGTAAGTCAAACTACTTGGCTGACCGTTGAGTATCTTCAGCAAGAATTCTTTTGAGAATTCTGTGCGAAGTTAATCTTATGGTCAAGCCGAACGGGCGATTAGTACTGGTAAGCTACGCACATTACTGTGCTTCTACCTCCAGCCTATCAACCAGGTGGTCTTCCTGGGCCCTTCATTTCCCTTTTGGGTTGGGAGATCTCATCTTAGAGCGTGCTTCCCGCTTATATGCATTCAGCGGTTATCACAACCGAACTTCGCTACCCAGCTGTGCCTTTGGCAAGACAACTGGAACACAAGAGGTTCGTCCATCCCGGTCCTCTCGTACTAAGGACAGCCCTCTTCAAATCTCCTACGCCCACAGCAGATAGGGACCGAACTGTCTCGCGACGTTCTGAACCCAGCTCACGTACCGCTTTAATAGGCGAACAGCCTAACCCTTGGAACCTTCTACAGCTCCAGGATGCGATGAGCCGACATCGAGGTGCCAAACCATTGCGTCGATATGAACTCTTGGCAATGATCAGCCTGTTATCCCCGGCGTACCTTTTATCCGTTGAGCGATGGCCCTTCCATACAGAACCACCGGATCACTAAGGCCTGCTTTCGCATCTGCTCGACTTGTAGGTCTCACAGTTAACCACACTTATGCCTTTGCACTCGACGACTGATTTCCAAACAGTCTGAGTGTAGCTTCGCGCGCCTCCGTTACAATTTAGGAGGCGACCGCCCCAGTCAAACTACCCGCCTTACTATGTCCCTCTTCCGGATTACGGAGGTAGGTTAGAATCACAGCACTCGCAGGGTGGTATCTCACAGTTGGCTCCTTCGAACCCAAGAGTCCGAGATCAAAGCCTCCCACCTATTCTGCGCAGCAAGAACCATAATTCATAGTAAAGGTATAGTAAAGGTGCACGGGGTCTTTCCGTCTAGCTGCGGGTAACCGGCATCTTCACCGGTACTACAAGTTCGCCGAGCAACTCCTTAAGACAGTCGTACGATCGTTACGCCATTCGTGCAGGTCGGAACTTACCCGACAAGGAATTTCGCTACCTTAGGACCGTTATAGTTACGGCCGCCGTTCACCGGGGCTTCAATTCAGGGCTTCGTCTTGCGACTAACTCCTCCTTTTAACCTTCCGGCACCGGGCAGGCGTCAGCCCCTATACGTCGTTTTCGACTTAGCAGAGACCTGTGTTTTTGTTAAACAGTCGCCGTACGCGTTTCACTGCGGCCCCCTCGCGCTTTCACGCTACCGGGGCAACCCTTCTCCCGAAGTTACGGGTTTAATTTGCCGAGTTCCTTAAGAAGCCTTCACTCGAGCGCCTTTGGATATTCTCCTCGTCTACCTGTGTCGGTTTGTGGTACGGTTCCCGTGATCTCTCCTTAGAGGATTTTCTTGGCAGCGTGGAATCGGCAGCTTTCGGCCATTCGGCCTACTGCTTTGCACCTCAGTGTTATGCTCGCCCGGATTTGCCTGGTCGAACCACCTTACGTGCATCGAACCCTATAGCCATAGAGGGTCCTGCGTATCCTTCTGCGTCACCCCTTCGTATAACGAAATCATGGGAGGTCCGGAATATTAACCGGATGTCCATCAGCTACGCCTTTCGGCCTCACCTTAGGGACCGCCTAACCCTGAGCGGATTAACCTTCCTCAGGAAACCTTAGACTTTCGGCGCGGAGGGTTCTCACCTCCGTTATCGCTACTTATGCCGGCAGGGTCTCTTCTCACACATCCACCAGTCCTTTCGGTCTGACTTCACATGCTTGAGAATGCTCTCCTACCACGCACACCATAGGTGTGCATCCGCTGCTTCGGTGTACAGTTTTAGCCCCGTTATATTGTCGGCACCGGACCGCTTGACCAGTGAGCTATTACGCTTTCTTTAAAGGATGGCTGCTTCTAAGCCAACCTCCTGGCTGTCTGGGCGTTCCGACTTCCTTTCCCACTTAACTGTAACTTTGGGACCTTAGCAGGCGGTCTGGGCTGTTTCCCTCTCGACAATGAAGCTTAGCCCCCACTGTCTGACTCCCGGACTGGTTGTCAACGGCATTCGCAGTTTGGTTGGATTCGGTAAGCCGGAAAGCCCCCTAGTCCATCCATCTCTCTACCACCGTCGCAAATCATCCGAGGCTAGCCCTAAAGCTATTTCGGAGAGAACGAGCTATCACGGAATTTGATTAGCCTTTCACCCCTACCCTCAGCTCATCCGAGCTTTTTTCAACAAACACCGGTTCGGTCCTCCAGTGGGTGTTACCCCACCTTCAACCTGGCCAAGGGTAGATCATCCCGCTTCACGTCTATTCCTGCCAACTGAACGCCCTATTCAGACTCGCTTTCGCTGCGGCTCGCTCACGCTTAACCTTGCTGACAAGAATAACTAGCCGGCTCATTATGCAATAGGCACGCGGTCAGGCATTCTCCTTACGGAGCATAGCCCTCCCACTGCTTGTAGGCACACGGTTTCAGGTACTTTTCACTCCCCTCGCAGGGGTACTTTTCACCTTTCCCTCACGGTACTGGTTCACTATCGGTCAGAAACAAGTATTTAGCCTTTCGGGATGGTCCCCGTAGATTCAAGCAGGGTTTCACGTGCCCCGCCTTACTCAGGTATCCGCTTCGAGTCCAGTCCATTTTCGTCTACGCGCCTGTCACGCTCTATGGATCCACTTTCCAGAGGATTCGACTAATGGCTGGATTGGTAACTCTACTGTTGCGGACCCTACAACCCCCGCTGCACCGAAATGCCACGGGTTTGGGCTGTTCCGATTTCGCTCGCCACTACTTTCGGAATCGAGATTTCTTTCTTTTCCTCCAGGTACTGAGATGGTTCACTTCCCTGGGTTCGCTCGGTCTCACCTATGTATTCAGTGAGCCGTACGGCGGTTTTACCGCCGTGGGTTTCCCCATTCGGAGATCTCCGGATATAACGCCTGTTTGCGGCTCCCCGGAGCTTATCGCAGCTGACCACGTCCTTCATCGCCTGTTTCTGCCAAGGCATCCACCGTGCGCCCTTAGTAGCTTGACCATAAAACTAACTTCACACAGCATTCGCTGCAGAGCGGTTAGTTTCTGTTATTCGCCTGGTGACAATACTCGCAATAGCAACTTCCTAGTGCAGCATGTCACTCCTAATATCTAAAGACACTCAACACTTCGCTAGCACTTCAGCTCGAAAGCCAAAGTACTGCTCAGCCTTGTAGTTACAACTACCCAATCTATCCTGTTGTCAAATATCTTCGACGCTCTTTTGAAGCGCTGCGCCCTAAGACGCATTCGGTCCAGCCTGCAGGGCAGACTTGCCGAAAGCTCGCAACTTACGCCGCCCCAGAAGGGCAGGGAAGTAAGTGTCGAGCTTTCTGCAATAGCTGCGTGTACAGACTTGAAAAGATCTACTGAAATTCCAGCTGGAACTTGGTGGAGCTGACCGGGATCGAACCGGTGACCCCCTGCTTGCAAAGCAGGTGCTCTCCCAGCTGAGCTACAGCCCCAAGCAACAATGGTGGGCCTGGGTAGATTCGAACTACCGACCTCACCCTTATCAGGGGTGCGCTCTAACCAACTGAGCTACAGGCCCACAAGGAACGTGCGATTTCGGCACGAAACCGTGAATGCGCCGCTCGAACGCGGGTCCGGGTACTCGAATTGGGTACTCAGACTTGCTTTCAGTCAATCTTTTCGAGGACTTGGTTGAATATGCGAAGCAGCTACGCTGCTTCTGACCATCGATGTTGATTCAGAGAAGAATAGAGGGCTTAGTTCAAGCTCCCTTCACTCGTGTCAGGACATTTGTGAAGGGGTACATGACAACATCCTGTTACCGCTGCTTTCGCAGTCCGCATTCGCGGAAGGTAACAAGTGCCATGACGTTCTCTATTAGAAAGGAGGTGATCCAGCCGCAGGTTCTCCTACGGCTACCTTGTTACGACTTAACCCCAATCATGAACCACACCTTGGACGGCTGCTCCCTTGCGGTTAGCGCACCGGCTTCTAGTGCAACCCACTTTCGTGATTTGACGGGCGGTGTGTACAAGGCCCGGGAACGTATTCACCGCAGCATTCTGATCTGCGATTACTAGCGATTCCAGCTTCATGCAGTCGAGTTGCAGACTGCAATCCGAACTGAGGCCGGCTTTTTCCGATTAGCTCCCCCTCGCGGGTTTGCAGCGGTTTATACCGGCCATTGTAGCACGTGTGTAGCCCTGGACATAAAGGCCATGAGGACTTGACGTCATCCCCACCTTCCTCCCCGTTATCCGAGGCGGTTTCGCCAGAGTGCCCAACTGAATGATGGCAACTGGAGATAAGGGTTGCGCTCGTTGCGGGACTTAACCCAACATCTCACGACACGAGCTGACGACAGCCATGCAGCACCTATATAGCGACCTATTGCTAGGAAGGGATATTTCTACCCCAGTCCACTACATTTCGAGCCCAGGTAAGGTTCTTCGCGTTGCGTCGAATTAAACCACATGCTCCACCGCTTGTGCGGGCCCCCGTCAATTCCTTTGAGTTTCAGCCTTGCGACCGTACTCCCCAGGCGGATCGCTTAACGCGTTAGCTTCGGCACGGCAGGGTTGGATACCCGCCACACCAAGCGATCATCGTTTAGGGCTAGGACTACCAGGGTATCTAATCCTGTTTGCTCCCCTAGCTTTCGTGCCTCAGTGTCAGTAATGGTCCAGTGAGCCGCTTTCGCCACAGGTGTTCCTTCCGATATCTACGCATTTCACCGCTACACCGGAAATTCCACTCACCTCTCCCATACTCAAGCCCGGCAGTTTCTTGTGCAGACTTCAAGTTGAGCCTGAAGATTTCACACAAGACTTGCCGAACCACCTACGCACCCTTTACGCCCAATAATTCCGAACAACGCTTGCCCCCCTCGTATTACCGCGGCTGCTGGCACGAAGTTAGCCGGGGCTTCTTCTTCCGGTACCGTCATAATCTTCCCGATCGAAAGGAGTTTACGTCCCAAGGGACTTCATCCTCCACGCGGCGTTGCTGCGTCAGGGTTTCCCCCATTGCGCAAAATTCCCCACTGCTGCCTCCCGTAGGAGTCTGGACCGTGTTTCAGTTCCAGTGTGTCCGTGCGCCCTCTCAGGCCGGATATCGATCACAGTCTTGGTAGGCCATTACCCTGCCAACTAACTAATCGACCGCGACCCCCTCTTTCAGCGCATTGCTGCTTTGACTCGTAAGTGTTATGCGGTATTAGCCCAGGTTTCCCTAGGTTATCCCCCACTAAAAGGTAGGTTAGTCACGTGTTACTCACCCGTGCGCCACTTTACTCATGGATTGCTCCACTTTCTCGTTCGACTTGCATGTGTTAGGCACGCCGCCAGCGTTGATTCTGAGCCAGGATCAAACTCTCGTTTGAAACCTGATGCATCTTGATTCGACGGAGGTCGAAGAGCAAGATGCTACTCCGCAGCGCTCGAAAGGCTGCGAAGCCTATACTAGTGAGAATGACTAAACCACAACTTCATCGTCATCTCACGACTGGCATATTCAACCAATTGTCAAAGATCCTTAAGAATTTTCGCCTGAGCGAGTTCTTTTTGGATCGAGCTGCTGGATGATTCCAGCAGGTCCTCGAACTGTGCGCGGGCCAGGAAATACTGCTTTTCAACACTGGCGTCTGTTTTTTGCGCGACCAAACCAGACTATCAAGATTTGGCTACCATTGTCAAACAAAAGTGAATCTTTTTCTTCGACTTTCCGCTGCAAGCTGGAATGTCGTTCTCCGCTCGGTACCGATGACTTTTTGAGAGGCGTATTGCCCCGCCGCATGCCCGCGATGGAAGCCGGATCTGCGAAAAGTCTTCTTGGCTATCTATGGGAATGGTAGTGCGAACAAGAAGCCTGGATCAGGCAGTTCTGTTCAGCTCGACTACGAATTCTACTGTAGATATCTCGATGGGCTTGCGGAGTTCTTTACGCCCAGTCATGAACATACTCTGATTGCAGCCGATGCGCAACCCGAGTGTTGTTGAAAAGCTGTCGAAGACTGTTGAAAACACGCGGCAGCGTCGACCCCAGCCGCGCGCGGGTGGAGTTTCCGCTTAAAAAATCTCTTCGTCTGTGTTGATGCGCGGCTGCGGTTTCGCCGCCTCTGCCAGAATCTGGACACGCATGTTGGCAATGGTGCGACGGTTCCAGAAGGCCACCGCGGTGGCTCCTAAAAGGGCGGAACCCGCCATTAGAAACGCGGTCGACCAGCGTCCTCGATTGGGAGGGGGTGGTGCAGTTAGAGGGACCGCAGCCATGGGTTCGTGATCCGGAATCTCTCGTTTCCGTGACAATTTCATCATTTCATCCGTTCTCAGCCTCACTTCAGGGCTGGCCTTCCTGGCTAGTATGGCACATCTCTCCGTATTTCTAGCTATCTATCTTTAGAATCAGTGGAAAACGGGAGATTTTGGCTTGGTTTGCCTGAGCTTTCGACCTGCTTCGCGGGCCCGTTTCTATGGAATTACGGAGAAGGGGCAGAAAAAATATATGAAAAATACAAATATTTCGTGCATCAGGCTCGATTCTGTGGCATCCTATGGTTGTAAAGGAATGACGCTGCGCCGCTGAGAACACCCGGAATTGGCGCTCCATCCTTATCAAGTTGCGTCACTGGCCTCCCGGCACGAACAATAAACCGTTCGTGCCGTCTTT
>CAVZFK010000025.1:0-44850 GCA_963774515.1 uncultured Acidobacteriota bacterium
ATCACTGCGTCAATGGCCGAGCCCGCAGCAATGGAGAAATGCGGATTATCCCCCACTTACTGGATCAGCTGCTCCTTTTTCGTATCCAGCGAAGTATTCACCAGGCGAAGTGTGATTGGGAGACCCCCCACCGAAGGTGCTGCATTCCGCGTGATTTTTTCGAAATCATCGACAAGCTCAGGCTTGTCCCAGGATCCGTTCGACACCACGTACGCGATTGCCGTTCCGTCTTTGTGCCGGGATAAAAACACGTCGTTCCCTCTGCCCTGGAAGAACCGTACAGACTGGAGTGACTTGCCGAGCGCTTGCGCCTCGGACTGTTTCACCGTGCCCAAATAGTAGATCGAATCATTTCCTGGAAAATCCACTTTCCCAACCGCGGACTCGAGTTGCACCTCACGCGCGGTGTTCATTATCCGCAGTTGGACGGGATACCCACCAACACTCGGAGCGACCTGCCGTGCAACCTCCTCAAATGAACCCAGAAGACCGGGTTGGCTCAGGAATTTATCTTGTACGACGAACGAAAGCGTGGTGCTGTCTGTCCCTTTCGTCAATAAAACATCAGCACCCCGATCGGTGAAATAGGAGTCGCTCTTCAGCGCGTTGCCCAGCGTCTCCGCGTCCTGTTTGGTAGCCGAACCGGAATAGTAGACTTCATCCTTCGTTCCAATCACCACGCTTTTGCTTGCGGCAAAGGCACCGCCCGATTTATACACGGTCAAAAACGCAACGCCGAACAGTACCGCCATGAACCCCAGCCCGGAAGCGAATGCCGTCCATCGCGACGCAAGACTGCCTCCATGTTCAAGGTGATTCTGGATCGCGGGGCCCTGCAGAAAACGCGCGAGTCGCTGCGTGACAAACAAGAGTGCCAGCGCCAGTGGAAACGTAACGCTCGAGGGAAGATTCCATCCGAACAGAATGGCAAATCCCGTGACGACCGCGCCAATCGCAAGTGCCATCACGGCCTTGCCCATCAAACCCAGCCGGCGATAATTGACAGCCATCAGAAAACTTCCCGCAACCGGCCCACCAATAAGCGTAGCCAGTCCTACAGAGTTCGAATCGAAAAGTTTAAACGGTGGAGTTGGACCCGAAAAAGTTTGTTGTGCAGTCGATGACATGGCGGTAATGCCTCCTGGAAAAGTGGCCTTCTCCATGTACGCGTCATCGAGTCACAAAATGCATCGTCATGCGCGATACATTTCGGCAAGAACACTAATTGTCTTTTTGTGAGGAGATCGCGCCTTGCGTCGACTTGTTGCCGAGTTTGAACTGCACACCCGTTAATACCTGGTGCGCTTCGCTAGCCGCTTGTTTTGCGCTGACCGACTCGGCATTCTTGGCCAGCAACGCGTCGGCAATCTCAGCATGTGGCAATGCCTCTTGATATCGGCCCTGTCCCACCAGCGCCCGTGCCCACATCAGGTGAGACGTGCCGATGCGCCGATCCTCGGGCGCGATCCTTCCCTCTTGAATATCCACCGCCTCTTTCGCTGCCTTCTCTGCTTCCGGATAGCGGCCCAGTTCCAGATACCCCTGGGACAGCAGGCACAGCGGATCGGAAAGCTTAGGGCCGGATCCAAGAATTTTTCTCCAGGCGGGCAATGTGTTTTCCAGCATCGGCACCGCTTCCTGCGCTCGATTCAGCTTGATCAGCGCGCCGGCGATATTGGCTTGCTGCTGCAGCACTCCCAGGCTGTCTGGACCAGAACAGGTTTTGTATCCGTCATAGGCACGTTGGTAAAGAGAAAGACTCTGCTGAACAAACCCGCGGGCATCTTGCAGGATGCCAAGTCGCGAATAAACCGCCGATTGATCGCACACCGCCAGAGGATCCTTGAGATACATCTGCAGCGCCTGGTTAAATATGGGTTCAGCTTCGTCGAGACGCCCCCGCCACTCAAGGTCCAGTCCAAGGTTGTACAGCACGTCCGCGATCTCGTGCTTTGGCAAATTACCAGCGCGGCTCTCCTTCGCTGCAAATTCCAGCAGGCGAAGATTCTCATCCGAGCGATAGCCCATTTCGTCGCGATAGATGGCATAGTACACAGCGCTCCACACGCGAACCGCCGGAGACATACCGCGCCTTCGCGATAATTCCAAGGCATGGTCCGTGAGCGCTTCACCCGATTTTGCATCTCCCTCTTCATAGGCAATGGCTCCGGAGGTCGCCTCCGCCTCTGCTTCGCTCTCGACATCTCCCGAAGCTTTTGCGCTGGCGATAATTTGCGTAAATACCTTCTGGGCGTTTTTCATATCGCCGTTCTCAAACATGGATTCGGCGAGGCTCATCTGGGCTGCGCGCAAGTCGCCTGGGTCCGTAATGTAGTGAGGCAAAATCTTTACCCCAAGCTCCAGGAAGTCCGGCACGGACACAGTCGGCTTGCCCATATAGTTGGCGTTGGCCAAATAGAAAAGCCTGTAAAGAAATGTCTGCATGCGCAGCGCGCGACGGCCCTCCAGCAGCGCTTGATGCTGACGCCAGCCGGCATAGCCGAGACTCACCGCCAGCGCAAGTGCAATCAATCCTGAAACTGCCACAGCGCCGCGGTTGCGACGGACAAATTTTCCCACGCGATACTTGATCGTCTGTGGCCGCGCCAAAACAGATCGACCGGCTAGATATCGCCGCAGATCCTCGCTCAACGCATCGACCGATCCATAACGATCCTTCGGCCTGGGTCGAAGACATTTGGCCGTAATCGTCTGCAAGTCGCCGCTCAACAACTGGCGCAATTTATTTTCCGGAACTCCCCGCTCCTCAGCTGCCTTGGCCGTCACTGTAAGGTTCAGCGGAAGAGGCTCGGTTTCATTCATCGCCCGCTCAAACATCGCTGCCGCTGACGATTGAACTGTCGCCGGTCGCCCCGCCAGCAAATCAACCAGAATGGCTCCCAGGGAATAAATGTCGCACGATGTCGTTACCGGTTCGTTCCGCAACTGTTCCGGGCTCGCATAAGCTGGCGTCGCCAGCACTGTCGTCGTCAGCATGCTATCCGGTTGGATCAGCTTCGAAGTTCCAAAATCCAGCAGCTTCACCACGCCTTCTTCGTTCACCAATATGTTCGACGGCTTCAGGTCCAGGTGAACGATCAGGTTGCGATGTGCGTAGGCCACAGCATCGCAAATCTGCAAAAACAATTCGATCCGTTCGCGAATTCCAAGATGGCGCGCGTCGCAGTATTCGTCCAGATGCAATCCCTGAACATAGTCCATCACCAGGTAGGGATACCCTGTGCCACTCATCCCGGCATCCAGCATGCGCAAAATGTTTTTGTGATCGAGAGAGGCCAGAATATGCTGCTCGCGATGAAACCGCTCCACAAAGGAGGGCCCGGCCGCATGCGGAGAAAGCACTTTCAGCGCCACCCGTTGAGGAACGCCGCCCAGAATTCGCTCCGCTAAATACACCGACCCGATTCCACCCGTACCCAGCAACCGCAGCAACGTATAAGGGCCAATGCGTCCGGAGAACGGCAGATTTTCTGGCGCGTCTGCGGGCTCATCCAAATGTCCCGCACCCTGCACGATGGTAAGCACACGACGACGCATTTCCGGATCGGCGCAGTGCTCCGCCAGCACTCGCTCTCGATCTTCCGGCGGCGCCATCTCCGCCATATCGAACAAGGCTTGCAGCAGCGTCCAGTTATCTTTGTCTTCCGGCATCAGCCCACCTAATAAGGTTGGCGCGAAATGGGGGGAAAGTGCATCAGGCGTCAGCGTCGTGTAGACGCTCGTACAACCAGCCACGCGCAAACTTCAGCTCCCGATCGACCGTGGCTTTGGAAATATTCAGCAGTTCTGCGGTTTCATCCGCGGTGAATCCAAGAAAAAACCGAAGCTCCACCATGCGGCATTTGCGTGGGTCTAACTCGTCCAGTTCATTCAGCACCCGATCCAGATCCATCATCTCGACCGGCTTGGCGCCCACCCACGCCAGCTTTTCATCCATCGGAACGGAAATCCCGCCGTCGCGCTTCTGTCTTCCCTGCTCTCGGGCATGATCCAGCAACACTCGCCGCATCAGCCGCGCCGACAGGCTGTAGAAGTGTTCGCGATCTTCAAAGCGTAAATTCCGCTGCCGGATCAGCTTGAGAAACAGCTCATTCACCACGCTGGTGGGTTGCAGGATGTTTTCTGGCCGCTCGCCGCGGAAAAGTGCCCCCGCAATCTGTCGCAACTGCGGATACACCACGTCAAAAAGCCGATCGATGGCGTCCGGTCTTCCCTCGCCCCACTCGCGCAGGAGTTCTGTAACTTCACCAGCCTGACTCAAGCGGGCCAATCCTTCCAGGGAGATTTCGGTGGCCTTGATTCTAGTGCAAAGGCCCCACCCCGTCATGCGAATTTTTGACAACAGTGCATCAGATCGAAACCCCATGAGGCATTTTCCTCGCAGATGTCGCCTACAGATATGTAAGCCGCCAGCCTAACCGTCGGCGACGCAAGATTCGATCATCATTTCCATCGATTCACAGCGAGGTTCTATCCAATGAACGCGATATTTACCCGCACCGCAGCACCCACACTTATCGCAGCATTCTGCCTTCTGGCGACCGTCGCCGGCTGCCAGTCACGAACCAGCACAGCCGAAGGACCGGGCATGTCCCAGGGGCCGTCGAGCAGCCTCGAGCAGCGCATTTCCGCTTCCAGCAGCACTCTCGGCCAGGGATTGACGACCGTCACACTGAATGACGACTCGATGAACAACATGCCGGCGACCGAGGTTTCAGTCCCGAAGGGTTGGCACGTGCAGGGTCGTATGACCATGGTCCCCTGTTCCAGCCTTCCGTCCCCCACGTGGGATGCAAGCTCGCCCGATGGCAACAGCCAGATCAACGTGCTGCCGTCCTTCGGGTGGAAATGGGGAATGGGCGCTCAGAACGGAAATGGTTGCATTCCGCTTACCGGACCTGTCCACGCCGCGGATTTTCTGCAGAAGTTCGCCGCACGTCTGCACGGAATCCACGTGGTCGGAACCATGCCCGTGACCGGCGCTTTCGTGCAGCGTGAGGTGAATTTCACCAACAACTTCAATAACGGAAATGCTCGCCTCGCTGGTCCGTTGCAGGCGCGCCACATGGGAGACGTGGCCGCGATCGAAGGCCGTCGATTCCACCGGACACGAGATCCGGCTGCGCGCTTGGGTGCAGTGCCTGGAGCGCCAGGGTAGATTGCAGGGCGGCAATTGTTTCGCGCGTGTGGATGTCTTGCGGGCACCGAAAGGCCAGCTCGAAGCGCTGGTGTCCCTCTTCGACAGCCACAATCTTGTCCAGGATCACCCCACTCAAGAGTGGATGGGCGCCTACATGAACCGGCAGCAGCAAATCGCAAACGGCCAGATGCAGCAGTTACGCCGCAACGAGGACGCCGGAAACGCAGCACTGGCCCAGAATGCCCAAAACGCCAAGGCCAGCAGCCAGATGCTGCATAACCAATATCTCTCCAGTTCGCAAACGCTGAGAGACGAACACGAAGCCGGCATGCAACAGCTGCAAAGCTCTACCGACAGCTCCATGCGCAATGCACAGGCCAGCCAGAATGCGCGCAGCACCTCAGCCTCCGACATGGAAGATTACTCGCTCAATCAGCAAACAGTAAGCGGCGCCAATGGCACCTACAAAACCTCGAGCCAATACTCCAATGTCTGGTCCAGTCCAGTCGGGCCGGCAAACTCCGACGGCCGCACCTATGGCTCGACGGACAACACCACCGATCCCAACACAGCAACCGACAACACATGGACCAAAGACACCAAGGTCCACGGCAACGGCCAATCCTACTAATTCCACAACGAGGTCACTCTGATGAATACACTTCGTACCCGCACCGCAGCGCCGGCACTGATCGCGGCACTCTGTTTCCTGGCCACCGTCGCCGGCTGCCAGTCGCAAACCAACAATGCCGACGGTCAGGCTATGTCCCAGGGGTCGTCGAACGGCCTCGAGCATCGCGTCTCCGCCTCAACATCCGGCCAGAGGACTGACGACGGTCACGCTCACCGACGCCTCCTTTAACGGAATGCCGGCGGTCATGGTTTCTGCCCCCGGTGGGTGGCACATACAGGGCCAGGCAGCCCTCAGCACCTGCCCAGACCTGCCGTACTTCACATGGGACGCAACCTCGCCCGATGGCCAGAGCCAGATAAACGTGCTGCCGCTCTTCGGCTGGAGATGGGGAAAGGGAGTTCCGAACGGAAATGGCTGCATTCCGCTCACCGGATCTCTGACAGCCGCCGACTTCCTGCAGAAATTCGCCGCAAGGCTCAAAGGAGTGCGGGTGGTCGGTCCGATGCCCGTTGAAGACGCATTGCGAATGCAGGAGGAGAAATTCATGAACAACGGCAACAACCAAAACAGCCGCATACCTCCCGCGTTTCGCTCCCGCACCACCGGAGATGTGGGCGCGATCCGGGCTGTCGATTCAACTGGACATGAGATGCGCCTGCGCGCCTTGGTAATTTGCCAGGAGCACCAGGGAAACTGGCCAGGCGGCAACTGCTTTGCCAAGGTCGATATTCTGCGCACACCAAAAGGCCAATTGAACGCGCTGGTGGCGCTGGTGGACAGCCACAACTTGCTGGGGGGACATCCGACCGAGCAGTGGAAGGCCGCCTTGATGAACCGTCTGCAACAACGCAACCAGCAAGAGGGCGACGCGAGGATGGCCGAAGGGCGACGTGAAGCCGCCGCCACCAGCCAGATGATGAGCGATGCAGCTCGCGCCAGCATGCAAAGGCAGACAGACCAGCACAACGCCTTTATGGGACAGATGCAACAGCAGCAAGCCAACCACGAAGCCTTTATGGGACAGATGCAAAGCTCAACCAACAGCTCCATGGCGCATACTCAGGCCAACATGAATGCGCGCAGCACCGCAGCTTCCGACATGCAGGACTACTCGTTGGACCAGCAGACGGTCAGCGGAGCCAACGGCACCTATAAAACCTCCAGCCAGTATTCCAACGTCTGGTCCAGTCCAGTCGGGCCGGCCAATTCGGACGGACGCACGTTTGGCTCGATGAACAACACCATCGATCCCAACACCGCCACCGACAACACCTGGACCAAGGACACCAAGGTTCACGGCAACGGCCAGCCTCAATAGTTAGAGCTATCGTCGCTCGCTCTCCGAATAGTTCCGGGGAGCGGGCGCACTATGGCTCGATGATCTGGTCGGCCGCATGAACACGAACCAATCGCAGGATCCAAAATGCGCATGCAGCCTGAATAAAGGAAGGGAAAGCAATGTTCGAACTCTTCAAACTCGCATGGGATTTTGTCGTGCTTCGCGACGCGTCCAAAAAAGGTCAGATGCAACTGGCGCGTATGGGTGTATGGATTTGGTTTCGCCCTGCTCGAGTACAGCATCGCGCTACCTGCGGCACTGCTCTACGAAAAACATCCGCAGTACAAACCACTCTTCATCGCCGCCATGGCTCTTGTCTTAATCAATTTTGTTATCTGCATGTGGTGTTCTTTCCGCTGGTGGCTGCGCCAAAATAGCTCAGCGAAAAGCGGCGCCGGGCAGAATTAACAGCGGGCGGCCAGATTCGCCGGTCGAGCTCTTATAGCCGCTGCCTCGCGCATGCGGCATTTACGCCAGCACGGCAAACCAATCCACACCAATTCCCCAATCGTGAACATGCACCGCTCTGTGTGAGTCAAGCTCCCACAACTTCAGAGCCAAACACAAAATAAAGGGCCGAAGTTGGCGATGCCAACTCCGGCCCCTCCTTTCAAGATCCCAGGCATACGTGCCCGGGGTATATTTCACATCAAAGTGGAAATGTTATTGTCCGCCCCAGCCGTGACCGTTGCCATTTCCATTGTTATTGCTGATTTGATTTCCGTTTCCATGGCCATAACCGCCCCATGGATTCTGATTAAAGTTGAATAACTCGAACAAGTCGCTGATGGCTGGGCCGTTCACAGGAACCCAGGGGTTGTTGGGTGTCGCGATCGGGTTAGGAAAATTGTCCCGGCTGCGCTTCGTGACCGTCGGAATTCCCCAGTTCCTTTCGATGAACTTCAGGATGGAAACATGGTCAGAGTAGTTATGCGCAATCCGGCCACCTTCCGAGTAAGGGGAGACAACGATCATCGGAATGCGCGTCCCGTCGCCGAAATAATCGAGCGGCTGAACATAACCCGAGTCATAATAGCCGCCGCCTTCGTCGAAGGTAATAAAGATGGCAGTGTCTCTCCACAACGAAGGATTCGCCTGAACTGCATCGACAATCTTCTTTGTGAAGCCTTCAAACAGGTCGAGCTTGGAAGAAGAAGGATGACCGTCTACCAGCCCGCTGGGCTTGACGATTGAGACTGCCGGCAGAGTTCCATTCTGGATATCGGAGTAGAGGTTCGCCGTATCTTGAATGTGCGCTGCGCGAACGGCCGGGTTCGCCATGATTGAAGTGTCGTATTGGAACGGATTGCAGATGTTGCAGTATTCATCGGACTTCGCGCCGACAGCCCCGTAGTTCAGCTGGTACGGATCGTTAACGTAGTTATTCCACTGATCGCCATAATACTTCCATGAAATATGATTCGCGATCAGATCATCGCCAATGCTGCGCACAGACGACGGCGGAACAGTAAATACAGTGTTATCCGGGCTTTTATCCGTGTAGGCATTATTGCCGTTGCCAAAGTATCCAGGATTGTAGTTATTGAGTAAGTAGTAGTGACCCTTCTGGCACTTAGGCTTTACCGGGTTAGGCAGCGACTTCAGGTATTTCAAGATCGGCGCAACCCCAGGCTGTGTCGAGTCAGAACAGTCCGTGTAAGAACCGCCGCCATAAGATGCTGTGCCGTACGAACCGCCGCCGTATCCATCTTCCGAATACCAGTTATTCGTATTCGTCGCGGGGTTTGGATTTTCAACTTCATCGACGATGCCGGCATTTGCAGTTCCCGCCGCAACTTCCACGTTGTGTGGAGGAACCGCAGGATTACCCTTGCCATCACTGAACCAGATCATATCGCCGTGGCCCAGCATGATGTGGTTTGCACCCGTGCCGCCAAGTACGGACTGGTGAAAGTTATCGCTCATCGAGTATTCGTCCGCGAGTTGCTTGAAGTATGGAACGTCACCCTTCTGCACGTTGTAGAAGCCCATAGCAGTCGAGCCCTCTCCAGTAGTAACTGCGTTCGGAGAGTATTCCGTACTGAAGCTGGCCGGTTGCGCCACGCCATTCGCGCCTGCACCCTCGGTTACTTCTACCCATGGAAACAGCCGCGCATCGCACCCGGACGGATTGTATCGGGTGGCATGGGACGTGTTGCAATCTAACTGCTGCCACATCTGATAAAAGCGGTGCACTGGACTTTGCGCGTAAGAGTTGTAAGTGAAGCTCGTGCCGTTCGTCAGCTGAAATGGTCCCGGAGGCAAGGTATTCACGTTCGTGATGCGAGTGTCGGGGGTTTTTGAGTTCAGGCCAGTACCTCCCGAAACAAGATACTGATAATAGTCCGCAGGTAATCCATTTTCAGATTCTTCTGCCAGCGTCAGGCTGTCATTCTTCACGTAGGAGTCAGTCGGTCCACCGACCAGTGGGGCAGGCAGAACGTTATTGGTAAATGAAGTCTTCGCAGGGCTCAGCATGAAAGCATCGGGAGCCTGATCGCTGGCGGCTTGTTGTTCGACCGCTTTGAAGTTCGGCCCGGGCGTCCCGTCTGCATTGATGATTCTTTCCGACAACAGGTTCCACACAACCTGGTGCCCCTTGGGAACATAGGTTGCGAAAACATGGTCGAAGCTGCGGTTCTCGCCGACGATGACGATGACGTGTTTGATGGGTGTGACAGTATCACCATCGCGGGATGGTTGTGAGGGAGGCCCACTGGCCCACGACACGCCCACTGCCATTTGGCAGACCATCAGGCCTACCAATACAGTGCGCGCACTTTGCAACGTTGTTGCTGCGATCGATTTCAGCGTCATACATCTCCTCCAGGGAAATGGAGCGATCTGCTCCATCAGGATGGTTTTATCTCCGCGACATTTCAACTGCATGTCGGTTCTGTGAACGCGAAATAAATCTTGAGAAATGTGCGTCGGATAAAAAGAGACTTGAATGGATTGCTGGCGCGAAACTTACTCGAAGTTAGTGAGTGAGCGATGATTTAGAAGGCAGCGAAGAATCTGCCGGTTCCACGCGAATTGTCCCCATCATCCCTTTATCCTCGTGCTCTAACAGATGGCAGTGATAGACAAACGTGCCCACAATATTCGGATCGCGAAAATCCATGCGCAACCGAACGCTGGGATATTCAAAGGATCTGCCGTTGTAATAAGGAACATTCACTGTGTCGCGGAGAAACGGCTCATTCACCGGCCGACCCATGTAGTCGAGCAGTAGAAAGTGGAGTTGGTGAATATGGAATGCGTGTAACTCATTCGAACGGTTCTCGATAATCCAATCTTCCACCGTTCCCTGCTTCGCAACAATGTTCGGGATGCCGGAATTCGGATCAAACGGCTTAGGTGTCTGCCCATCAACGGTGATATAGAACTCCGTCGCGCTCGCAGGATTATTCGGATCGGATAACTTCTCCGAGAAATACAGCATGCGTGTTCTTACTGGCTTAACACTCCCCAGCCATGGAATTGCCGGCGGAGGAAGCGGTTTAGGCAAAGCGCTCAGCGTCGACCGCGGCTCGGGCGCAGTTGGCGAAACTTCAATCTTTGCAAGCGCGCGATTCGGATCGTTTTCGCCTCCGGGTCCGGTGTCCACCGTCTTCGTGACCAACAACCCGCTCTCTCCTTGTAACGGCGCTTTCACAATAAATTCCACTCGCGCGCCAGGAGGAATTCCAAGATGAGTCTGCCAATCGACAAAGTCTCGCGGACCTTCATTCAGATTCAACGGAACTCCGTCGAGCGCAACCAGGCCCAGCGGCTGCGGCACACGATGAACTAGAACTTCCAAATTCAAATAGGTAATTGCCGAAGCATTCAATACCCGCCACAGTTGGCGCTCGCCGGGTTTCATCTGAATCACTGCAGGCTGATAGCTGGGATACGGAACCGGAACAAAGTTGATCGACAAATCCTTCGCAGGCTTGCCAAAACCTGTTCCAGTATTCGCCGCATCTCCATCTCGATCGAAATACATTTTGGGAACAACCGGCTCCGACTTATCCGGCGGCGCGTTCGGATGCAGCAGATCTCGATCGCGTATGACCAGCACCTGTTCCGGCAATCCGGCCAAGGCACTATCGGCGCGCTCAATTCCTTGCACAATCAGCGCCCCAGATGCGCCGCCCAGAACTTCCGTCTCTGCGAAGCCGTGAATATGCGGGTGATACCAATACAATCCCGGTGGCTCATTTTCCGGAATTCGAAATTTGTATTCAAATGGCCGATCGCCAGGCTGAATCGACGTAGTAAGTACATCGTCCTGATGGCACGTGGGAGGAATCGTCAATCCATGGAAATGTAGGTTGGTGGATGTCGCCGTCATCGCCGCCCCAGGCGAACACGGCTTCTCGCCATACTTTTCACCCATGTTCATAGGCGCATGGGCAGGGATGGCTGCCCCTGGGTGAGGATTTTTCAAATCATTCTTCAAGCGAATGATGACCAGATCGCCTGGATTCGCTCGCAGCGTCGGTGATTCGTCTCCGTGCTTATCGATGTAACAATAGCGCGTCGAACCATCCGCTTCTGTAAAGTCGTGGATTGTTAAATCTACCTTCAGAACTCCATTCTTACTTCGCAGGTCCGCCGGCTGCGACACCACGCTTCCAGGTTTGGGACGAATGCAGGGATTTTTCGGAATCCGCTCCGCACCAGCATTTGCGTGTACTTGTGCACAACACAAACCCACCCACGCAACCAGAAAAAACCTCTTCAACCCCAAAACCTTCCTGACACTGGCGCCTGGCAATCATTGATCGACCTGGCATCTCAAATCAATCGCTGCTCCGTTAGATTATTTCGAGCCAGATCAAAGCTTGATGAATGCAGCTTGAATTCCTCCCGTCCCGACGTGGATCAATCACAGCGCCTGCCAATAAATCATCATTCTTTAATATTTCCTCTGTTACCTTGGCTCACGCAGTGACTGAATGCAATCCCCGTCTGCGAAAGTTCCAGCCGCATCCGCAAGGAGAACAGCGCCGCATGCGTAATCGCTATATTCGTTTGGTTTGCCGAGCAAGAATGGCTGCAGCACTCACCGCGGGACTCGTACTAGTTTCATTCGCAGCGGCGCAAACAACGCCCATCTCGATCAGCGAAACTGGTTCCACCCTGATCTATCCGCTATTCCAGACCTGGGTTGCCGCCTACGCGAAAGTCGATCCCAATCTTCACATGACCGTGGGTGCCACGGGTTCAGGAGCTGGAATTGCGCAGGCTATCGCCAACCATGTGCAGATCGGCACCTCCGATGCCTACATGTCCGACGATCAGAAGATGGCCCATCCCGACATCCTCAATATTCCGCTCGCAATCTCCGCGCAGACGGTAGAAGTGAATCTGCCTGAGCTACATGGTGCGGCGCTGAAATTGAGCGGCCCGGTGCTGGCCAGTATCTACACCGGAAAAATCCGCCAATGGGATGCGCCGGAAATCGCCGCTCTCAATAGCGGCGTCCACTTGCCTCACCAGGCGATCGTTCCCGTGCACCGTGCCGACGGATCGGGTGACACTTTCATCTTCACGCAATTTCTCAGCTTCACCACCTGTGCCTCGGGCGACACCGACGATCCAACTTGCCACGGCACCTGGTCAAATACCATCGGCTACGACACCGCCGTGCATTGGCCATCGGTATCCGGCGCAATCAGCGCATCCGGAAATCAGGGCATGCTGCAGACTCTCGCGCGCACCCCCTACTCCGTCGGCTACCTGGGCGGCAGCTTTCAAGATCAGGCGAAACAGGCCGGCCTCGTCACCGCAATGTTAAAAAATCAAGCCGGAAAATTCCTGCTCCCAAGCCAGAGCACTGTCACCGCCGCCGCCGCAAACCTCACCCCACGCACGCCCGCGGATGAACGACTCACGCTGGTATTTGCTCCCGGAGACGATTCCTATCCGCTCATCAATTACGAGTACGCGGTCGTCTCCCAGAAGCAGGCAAGCCCGCAAGTTGCCACGGCCATCAGCAATTTTCTGCTGTGGTGTATCTCCCCGCAGGGTGGTAGTGCGGCCAGCATGCTCGATCCGGTTCACTTTATTCCGTTGCCAACTGCGATCCGTGCCCGCAGTGAAATACAGATCGCAAAGATTCAGTAAGACAAATCACGTCGCAGCGGCATAGCCCGCTGAAATGTTGTACCGAAGGAAATCGCCATGCCAAATACTACGAACGCCGGATCCTCCCAGCCTCGCACCGTTCAGGATTACATCGATGAGCGGCCCATGTGGCCAGATGGAACTCATCTTCACGCCTTTCCGTTGACCACCATGCAGCGCCGCATTTGGATGCTGGCCGCTGCCGGCAAGTTCTTCGAAGGCTTCGTCGTCTTCATGACTGGTGTCGCGCTGCCGCTGATCGCTCGCCAATTTAATATTGGGGCGGCCCAGCATGGGTTCGTGACCGCCGCAACCTTAGGCGGAATTCTGATCGGTGCCGTCGGCCTCGGTAGCCTGTCGGATTATTTCGGCCGCAAATCCATGTTCATTGTGGAGATGGTGATCTTCACCGCCTTCCTCGGCGCAGCCGTGTTCTGCAATAGTTTCGTCTCCCTCATCTTCTGCCTCTTCGGACTCGGACTTGCCCTGGGCTGTGACTATCCCACGGCGCACATGATCATCTCCGAAAGCATTCCCAGCACCAGCCGCGGTCGTCTCGTGCTGGCTGCGTTCGCCTTCCAGGCAGTGGGAGCGTTGGGTGGAGCAGTCGTCGGCTACGCAGTCCTGGTCGCCGTTCCAAATTTGAATGCCTGGCGTTGGATGTTCGCCACTGCAGTGGTGCCCGCATTGATCGTCACCATTGGCCGTTTCTATGTGACGGAAAGCGCAAACTGGCTGCACACCCGCGGCGCTACCGATCGAGCCAAAGTAGCCGCCAGCCAACTGCTGCATCGCAAGCCGCAATATCCGTCAGACATCGTGCTTGTTCCGCAGCAGTCATCCGGCAAACCCGGAGAGACGCATAACAGCGGCTCGTTTCTCTCTCTGTTCAACAAGCGCTATCGCCGCGCCACCATCCTCGCCTCGGTGCCCTGGTTCCTGCAGGATCTCAGCACCTACGGCATCGGCATCTTCACACCGACGATTCTCGCCGCCGCCATCGGCCATAAAGCCGAACATGTCCGCAGCATGAGCGACCTCATCTCGAACGCCACCCTCGCTGCCCGAGGAGATGCCATGATCACCCTGCTGCTGATCATCGGCATTGTCTTCGCCGTCTTGCTCGCAGACAAGGTAGGACGAATCAAGCTGCAAATCTTCGGCTTCATCGGATGCGCCGCCGGCCTGTTTCTCGCCTCGCTCTCCGTCGACTTCAGCGGCGGAATGAAAATCATCCTGATCTTCGCCGGCTTCATGCTCTTCGACTTCATGACCAACCTAGGCCCCAACGCGCAAACCTACCTGCTTGCCGGCGAAGTCTTCCCCACCGCGATCCGCGGCAAGGGCGCAGGCTTCGCGGCTGCGTTCGCAAAAATCGGCGCCGTCGCCACGGCATTCCTGTTCCCCATTCTGCTGGTAACGATCGGGACGCGCTGGCTGCTGTACGGCCTGATGGTTGCGTCACTGCTCGGAGCAGTCGTGACCTGGATGTATCGGATCGAAACCAACGGCGTCAACCTGGACCACATCGGCGAGACAGAAAGCGAACCGGAGAATTCCAAAGCCATCGCTTGATTCGTCAGATAGGAGTGAGCTTCAGAGCCGCGCCCTCAGTCGATGCGTAAGATTCAACGCACGCTCCATCGCACTGTGAACCCTTAGCTATCGCACGAAAATTGCATCCACCGCACCGCGCGGTATGTATCCGTGAGCCATTCCCTGCGCGTTTGACGCGTTAGAGAATGACCGAATTTTCTTCACGGAGACCCGCCCATGCTCACCAGGCTCTTTCGCCTTCTCGCGATGACTGCGCTCTTTCTGCCGATCGTCGCCGCCGCGCAAACTCTCTACACCAGTCCCGACAACCGCTTCACCCTCCAGGTTCCCGCAGGGTGGCAAATCAAATCAGAACCCGAACTAAGCCTGGTCACCTTCCGCAATGGCGCCGTCTCTGTCTCTGTAATGGTTTCGCAGCAGCACAAGAGCAATGCCATGACAGCCAAACAATTTATCGACGGCAATATCGACGAACTCAAAGGTCAGTGCCCCACCTTCCGCAATCGCCAGAATGGCCCGTCCACCCTGGTCGGTTTTCCCGCGCTCACTTCCATCAGCACCTGCAGCGACGCCAGATCGCCCGCCGTCGCTGAAGATTTTGCCGCCCTCACTCCCGACGAACTCCTCGTCGGCTTCACCGTCATCTCTCCACTCGCTCGCTATTATGAAATGCTTCCCGTTCTTGACGAAATGCGTTCGAGCCTGCGCCTCGTCGGCCATCCCGCACCAGCTACGCCGAAGCCCGTCAAATCCGAGGCCAGCGTTGACCTCGAAAAGGCTTGCCTTGTCGGCGTCTTCTCGCAAGAGGACTGCGCCCGCCGCCAGGGCATGCTAATCGGTAAACAAGACCCCGCTCCTGACACTCACTTTCCCAACCTGTATCGCGACCCCGCCGGCCGTTTCTCCGTCGAGTTTCCTGCCGGCTGGAAAGCCATCTCCGAAGGTGACAACGGAGTCAGCGGCGTTCAGCTTCGCTCCGGCTCCTACTGGATCAACATCATGCCCGAAACGGCCGCCACCCCCAGCGAACTTGTCCTGAGCCATGAGCGACAGATCGCCGCGCGAGTCAACTCGACGCGAACCCCACCCTTCGGCGGCGTCGGCCTCATCCAATTGTTCGGCCATGGTCTTGAAATTACGTTCGACAACTTTTCTGCATCCAGCCCTACAGGCGACCCGATCGACAGTTACATCGCAGGCGTCGGCGATATCTCGGGCAGCAGCCACAATCTGCTTCTCATCGTCGCGTCGCTTCCTAAGAGTTCGCCAAAGGCAGCGCCAGGCACGCCCGTCATTCCGTTTTTCGCCATCGCGCAGAGCATTCGCATCGGCCCGGCAGTCAACACCGCTTCGCAGAGCCAATAAATCTAACTAGGAGATCACCACGTTGCATGGCGAGCACAGCGATGAGGCCCGGTATCGCCATGCCAAATGTAAAAACTGGCTCGAACCTCACCCGGATCCGAGTAACTCCGGAGCCAAGTCGAAATTCGAGCCAGTTATTTTCTGCGCCTGCGTTGCTGGATTACGCCAGGTCGAAACGATCCAGATTCATCACCTTATTCCAGGCTGCGACAAAGTCATGAACAAACTTTCCCTGCGCGTCGGAACTTCCATAGACTTCGGCAAGCGCCCGAAGCTCGGAATTTGAACCGAAGATCAAATCCACACGCGTGCCCGTCCACTTCACTTGTCCGGTTTTCCGATCGCGTCCTTCAAACACATCCTCAGCTTTCGAAACAGCCTTCCACTCCGTACCCATATCCAGCAGGTTCAGGAAGAAGTCGTTGCTCAGCGCCTCCGGCCGCTTGGTGAACACGCCATGCTTTGTCTGTCCCACGTTCGTGTTCAGCACTCGCAGGCCGCCAATCAGCACAGTCAACTCGGGCGGGCTCAGCGTCAGTAGTTGCGCCTTGTCGATCAGCAATGTCTCAGCCGGTACGCTGAATTCGCGTTTGAGATAGTTGCGGAAGCCGTCCGCCAGCGGCTCCATCACGGCGAAGGACTCGACATCGGTCTGCTCCTGCGAGGCATCCATGCGTCCCGGCGTAAACGGAACCGTCACACTTTGCCCTGCATTCTTCGCTGCCTGCTCGACACCGGCGCAACCCGCCAGCACGATCAGGTCTGCCAGCGAGACCTTCTTGCCGCCAGATTGTTTGCCGTTGAATTCGCTCTGGATCCCTTCAAGCGTCTTCAGCACTTTCGCAAGTTCCGCCGGCTGGTTGGCTTGCCAATCTTTTTGCGGTGTCAGCCGAATCCGTGCGCCATTCGCTCCGCCGCGCTTGTCAGAGCCGCGGAAGCTCGACGCCGATGCCCACGCCGTCGAAACCAGTTGACCGATCGACAACCCCGACGACAACACCTTCGCCTTGAGCGCAGCAATATCCGTCTCATCAATCAGCTTGTGGTCGACTGCGGGAATCGGGTCTTGCCAGACGAGTTCTTCAGCCGGTACTTCCGGTCCCAGGTAACGCGCACGCGGACCCATGTCGCGATGTGTCAGCTTGAACCATGCACGAGCAAATGCATCGGCAAGCTGGTCGGGATTTTCGTAGAACCGCCTCGAAATCTTTTCATATTCAGGATCGACGCGCAGCGCAATATCCGTGGTCAGCATCGACGGCGAGCGGCGCTTCGATGGATCGTGCGGATCAGGCACCGTACCCACCCCAGCATCCCCCTTCGGCTTCCATTGGTTCGCGCCGGCCGGGCTCTTGGTCAGCTCCCATTCGTAGCGGAACAGATGATCAAAAAATTGGTTGCTCCATTTTGTCGGCGTGCTGGTCCAGATCACTTCCAGTCCGCTTGTGATGGTGTCATTTCCCTTGCCCGTCCCGAAGTTGTTTCTCCAGCCGAGTCCCTGCTCCTCCATGCTGGCGCCTTCAGGCTCAGGTCCAACATGCGACGGGTGCGCCGCTCCGTGAGTTTTGCCGAAAGTATGACCGCCCGCAATCAGCGCCACGGTTTCTTCATCGTCCATCGCCATGCGCGCAAACGTCTCGCGAATATCGTGAGCAGCCGCCTTCGGGTCGGGAACGCCATCCGGCCCTTCCGGGTTCACATAGATCAAGCCCATCTGCACAGCCGCCAACGGATTTTCAAGATTGCGCTCATTCGAGCCACCGCCGGTGCGATCTCTCTCCGTGCCGTGCAATTCAACGTCGGCCACCAGCACACCCTCGTCTGCGGCCTTTCCCTTACCGTAGCGAACGTCGCCGCCAAGCCACGTGCTCTCATTTCCCCAATAAACATCCTCGTCCGGCTCATACACATCTTTACGTCCGCCACCGAAACCGAAGGTCTTGAAGCCCATCGATTCCAGTGCGACATTGCCAGTAAGAATGATCAGATCGGCCCATGAAATTTTATTGCCATACTTCTGTTTGATCGGCCACAGCAGCCGGCGCGCCTTGTCCAGGCTGACGTTGTCAGGCCAGCTATTCAGAGGAGCAAATCGCTGCTGACCAGATCCCGCGCCGCCACGTCCGTCGCCAATGCGATAGGTTCCGGCGCTGTGCCATGCCATACGAATAAACAACGGCCCATAATGGCCAAAGTCCGCCGGCCACCAGTCTTGCGAGTTTGTCATCAACGCCAGCAAATCCTTTTTTACCGCCGCCAGGTCCAGGCTCTTGAACGCTTCCGCATAATTAAAGTCTTTGTCCATGGGATCGGATTTGGATGAGTGCTGGCGCAGGATTTTCAGGTTCAACTGGTTCGGCCACCAATCACGGTTCAATGTGCCTTCACCTGCGGCATGATGGAACGGACACTTCGCTTCAGTTGCCATAATATTTTTCCTCTCAGTTTTGCTGTAGCTGTTTCGATTCCGCTGCTCGGCCCGTTCGCAATCCAGGCTCAATCGGCGAACATCCTTTTGCCAATGGCATTATGTGCAACGTCGCCGCTTCATCTGTGGATAGAGACCACTCCGGCCGGCCGTCGCTCAAGTTTCGGTTGTCACCAGTTCCATGTCTGGCGTCGGTTGCTATCAATGCGCTGTTTGTTGGCCATCATTTTTTCTCAATTACATCCGACAAATTCGGCGCCGTACGATTCGCGTTTGTCTCAATGCACACAATGTAGCATCATGGAGACAGATAGAGCCAATAGATACTCCGCATTCTTCGTATAGGCATTCTCTATGGAATTTCATCAGCTTCGATATGTCTGTGCCATCGCCGAAACCGGCAGCTTCAGCCGCGCCGCCGAACGCTGCCACGTCGCCCAGCCCTCGCTCTCGCAGCAGGTCCTCAAACTCGAGCAGGATCTAGGAGCCAAGCTTTTCGACAGACTCGGCCGCAGTGTCCGGCTTACCGAAGCAGGCCGCGCCTTCCTGCCCCACGCTCGTTCCATCCTGCATCAAATGGAAGCGGCGCGCGCCGGCATTGAAGATCAGCGCACCGACGTCCGCGGCAGCGTGGCTGTCGGCGCCATTCCTACCATTGCGCCGTATCTCATTCCGGGCTACACTGCCGCCTTCGCAAAAAAATATCCTGAAGCCCGACTCCGCATCGTGGAAGAAACCACACCCGTCCTTGTCGAGAGCCTTCGCAACCTCTCCATCGATCTGGCCATCCTCGCTCTGCCCTTGCGCCACAAGGAATTTGAATTGTTTCCGCTTCGCACCGAACCTCTCTTCGCGGTGCTGCCTAACAATCATCCTCGCGCCGCCCAGAAATCCATCTCCCTCAAGGAACTCCGCGGCGAACCGTTCGTCATGTTACGCGACGGTCACTGCTTCCGCGACCTCAGTTTCTCTGCCTGCGCCCAGGCACGTGTGACCCCGCGCATTGCTTTTGAAAGTGGACAGTTCAGCAGCCTCCTCGGAATGGTGGCTGCCGGAGTTGGCGTCACCCTTGTGCCAGAAATGGCCATCGACAAAAACGCGGACTGCCGCTTCATTCGCGTCGGCGACGTCCGCGCTACCCGCACCATCGTAGCCGCCGTGCTGCGCGGACGCAGCTTCAACCGCGTGCAGCAGGCATTCTTGTCAAAAATCACAAACTAAACACCCATCCAACCCACAGGTCTTTCCGTCCGGTTAGACTTTCAGGTATTTCAAGATTTTTTGGCACCCAATCGCGCCGGTCTCCGCTTTAGAGAGTGAAGGCAGTCGAAATCAAGACACTTCACAAAAAGGAGACATGTCATGAAACGGATCATCACCATCGCAATTCTTGCTTTAACAGGCATCCTGGGCGTCGGCAGTGCGTTGGCACAAAGTGATGCAGTCCGGGTGAAGGTGCCGTTCGCCTTCACTGCCGGCAACAGGCTACTTCCCGCGGGCAATTATTTGATTACATCGCTGTCTGCCGACGTGATTCATATTCAGGCCCGAGATCAATACTTTTCGGTTATAACTACCGAGATGCAGGATGATCGGCAATCCAAAGACGGCGACGAGCTAATATTCGTTAGATACGGCGACCGGTATTTTCTGCGGGAGATACTTTGCAACTCCGCAGCAATGAACGTGAGCCTTCCGACAACCAAGTCGGAGGAATGGGCCCGTCACCAGGAGGCGTCTGTCCAGCACTCCGACCTGGTTCTTCTCGCCAGCAAGTAGTACCGACAGACACATTCGACAAATCCGGCGCGGAGACCCACCGTCTCCCCGCCGGACTCATGTCCTGGGTCCGTACTTCTGATGTTGCTCTAGGCTCGGAGTGGTATAAGTATTGTTACCTGCAGGAACCCGCGGAACGAAGGCTGATTGTGCTCCCCCCGAGCAGACGCGATTCCGATTCTTACAAGTGGATTTCCTGAAATAGAAGCAGCTTTTTTCTGCCCGGCCAAGGCAAGCGGCCACATATTGCTTGCCAGGTTTGTCATTCTTAGGGCGGCGCTGCCTTTGCATAATTCTTCCTCAATCGATATGTTCCGGGACGGGAATTATGGCCGGTCAACCAGAATCTGTTGCGGTGCTGTTCGAGACCGCGTTGGCGCTCACGCCATCCGAGCGCAAGGCCTTTCTGGATCAGGAGTGCGGCCACGATACCGACCTGCGGCAGACCATCGAAAATCTTCTGGCCGAGGATGCACGCGCCGGTAGCTTCCTGCAACATCCAGCCATCGACTTTCTCGATAAAACAATTTTGGATGGTCTCCCCAGTGCCTGGGCCAATCACGCAGCAGGCGATATGGAAAATTCCATGTCGCACTCGCTTCAGCCCGGACAAATTCTGATTGATCGATTCGTCATTGTCCGATTGATTGCCAAAGGCGGGATGGGCGAAGTCTATGAGGCGGAAGACCGTATGCTCCAGGAGGTTCACGTCGCCCTGAAAACCATTCTTCCCCACGTGGCCGATGAGCCCGCCCTGCAGAAAAGATTTGAACGTGAGGTGCTGCTCGCCCGCGAGGCAGTTCATCCAAACCTCTGCCCGATTTACGATATCTTCCACTCCGATCGCCAAACGCCAAACTTCCTGTTCCTCACCATGAAATTGTTGCCCGGGGAAACGCTGGCCGCACGGCTGCAGAAGCCTACCCCAATTTCAACAGAGGAAGGATTCGCAATTCTGAAACAAACAGCGCTCGGCTTGGCTGCAATCCATAGTTCGGGAATCGTACACAGGGACATCAAGCCGAACAACATCATGATTGATGGAATCGGCGCGCAGGTGCGGCTGTGGATTACGGACTTCGGGCTTGCGCGCGCACTTCAAGGTGACACGACGATTTCCGGCCGAGGTGCCGTGGCGGGAACGCCCAACTATATTGCCCCCGAACTGCTCCAGGGACATCCTCCTTCCCAGGCCAGCGACCTGTACGCGTTCGGCGTCGTCATGCATGAAGTATTTACTGGTCAAAAGCCCACCGTATCGCGGGACAATTCTTCCGTAGCGATCAGTCCACGTCTTCACAATTCGAAAGTCCCGTCCCTCTGTTCCAACTTAATTAAGGATTGCCTGGATATCGATCCGCAAAGAAGATGCCAGGCTTTCGAATCTGCATTGGAATCGCTCGGCCACAAACGCCAGACGAGAAAATTATTCACTCGACGCCAGTTCGTTGGCACCGCCGCCGCCGGCGCAGGCCTTCTTGCTGCAGGCGCCTGGGTCGAACGAGACACGATCTATGACCTTCTCCACCCACTCCCTGGAAAGCGCTTTGTTGCCCTGTTGAATTGGCCGCAGACCTCAAATACCCAGGTAGTGCCGATGCTCACTGGCGTTCTCTCGGCCATCAAAGGCGAGCTCTCGCGGATCGAAGCGTTCGATCGCGACCTCTTTGTCATCTCTCCCGACGATGTGGATCAGGACCTTTCGCAGGCCGGAAATTTCAGAGATGTCTGTGATCCTCTCGGAGCGAACCTGGTGCTTGCGGCCTCTGGCGTGCCGGGTGGAAACTATTTCGACCTGCTGCTGCGTGTCTTCGATCCGATCTCCGGTCACGCGCTCAGAGCGAAAAGCGTTGCTTGCGCCCTCCGCGAGGTTACTTCGCTCCCCGATAAGGCGGTGCAGGCAGCCGCATCTCTGCTGGACGTGAGCCGATACCTTAAAGACAGTAAGCGATCGCAGCCTGGTACAAATTCGACCGCTGCGTTCACTGCCTTTCAGCAGGCGGAAACCCTCATGAAGCAGCCGAATGATACCGGGCTCGACGCAGCCATTGAGAAATACAAAGAGGCCGTTGCTCTCGATCCGCAATATGCCATCGCTCATGCCGAACTCGGCATCGCCTATGGTCATCTGTACGGCATTCGGCGCAATCCCGCAGCACTCGACCTGGCTCGCAGAAATTGCGAGCATGCTTTGGCGCTGCAGCCGGGACTTGTAGATGCCCACCTCGCTCGGGCCTGGGTGTTAGGGGAAACGGGAGACAAACAAGGCGCACTGGGCGAATTTAGAAACGCCCTTGCGCTCGATCCTTCTAACCCGCAGACGCTCGTGTGGCAGGCTCAGCTTTACGGCCGCTTAGATCGCTGGGCGGACGCCGAAGCAACGTTTCAAAGGGTCCTGGACGGACGGCCAAATTACTGGCTAGGCTACAACGAACTGGGTTTTGTTTTACATTGCGAGGGGAAATACCAGAAAGCGATTCGGTACTTCCGCGACGCCACCGTTGCCGCGCCAGGAAATTCACTGGCCTGGAGCAATCTCGGCGTGGAGTATCTGCAGGTCGGCGATTTTGCCGACGCGACAGAAAGTTTGAAGAAGAGTCGGACTCTGGATCCCCAATTTGACCAGGCGGCGGCGAACACCTCTCTTGCGCTGCGCTGCCAAGGCAAGTATCAGGATGCGCTTCCGTTCGCTTTAAATGCTACCAAGCTGAATCCGGACGATGATTCGAACTGGCTGGAGCTCGGTGAATGCTACACCTCATTGCGTGATCAACTTGCGGCGAAAACCGCATACCTGCGGGCCGCGAGAGAGGCGGAGCGGCATCTTGCAACAGACGCAACCGATGGCCCAAGCTTAATGCTGCTGGCGCTCTACCACGTGAAATCGGGCAAGCCGCAGGATGCGCTCTCTCTCGTGAAAAAGGCCGACTCGCTGGGCGCCGGAGACATGGACTCGCAGCTTTTTAAGGTGCGAATCCTGGAGCTTCTGGGGAAACGCGACGAGGCGCTGGCGACGCTGGCGGTCTGTTTTCAAAGGGGCGCTACCGCACTCCAGATCGCCCCTTTCCCTGACCTGGAATCGCTGCGCAAGGATCCACGCTACCTGAAGATGGCGCAGGCGACGCCCGTCACAATCGATAGCTCGTAAGACGGTGGAGAACCGGACAGGAATGAAGCACTGGGCAGTGGCATCGCCGACACTTCCTTAGCACGAAGTGCGCTAGAGATGCGAAATTTCAAACGAAAGCGAGGAACGACATGGAGTTCAAGGATACCAACCAACAGACCGGCCTTTGCGGTTCATACCATACCCGATCCTGAACATCTGCTGATATGTAGCCATGGCGAGGTTGGCGGCACTTTGGAAGTGAGATGCGAAACGCCAAACTATCCATATTTCGACGTGGAAATTGTCAGCTGCAATCCGCCGGATGCAATCAGTTGGGAGCGGCTTGACAGGATTTCGGGAGCACTTGACAGGATTTCGGGAGCAATAGATAAACCGGTGGTGATTCACTTGGACAGGGAAGGAGATTTTGAATATCTTGTGCACCACTATCACAAAGGCGATCCAATGAGGAGAGACCCGCTTGAACCACCTTCTGGACCCTTTGCTTGCGGCGTCCACCCGTGCCCCGCGTGCAAAGGTGTTATTTAAACAGCCAGATGCGCGCCATGGCCTGGTCGTCCTTTACGGTTCTCCCTGACATCTGAAGCACCATGCAACAGGGTCACCCGAAAAGTGCATTGGGGGAGAATTGCACACGTCGCGTGATGGATCGGCTGGACCACGGCGGGAGAATTTTGTCCACACAGATATACCCGTGGCCCACGCTCAACCCGAGATCTCCTTGAACAACCAGATGCGCGCCAACGCCCAGTCGCGTTTCACGGTCCGCTCTGACATCCCCAGGACGGATGAGATCTCCTCGAATGAGAGTCCTCCGAAAAAGTGAAGCTCGACGATGCTGCCCTGCCGAGCGTCCAGCTTGCTCAATCGTTCGAGAGCCTCATGCAGCGCAAGAATATCGATCGAGTGGCCGGCCGACGGAACTAGATTTTCATCGAGCGTCACCTGCAGGGCTCCAGCCCCGCGCTTGCCCGCGCCGCGCGAGCGGGCATGATCCACAAGAATATGACGCATGACATGTGCGGCGGTGGCCAGAAAATGTCCTCGGTCCCTCCATAGCGAACCGGATGCATCGGCAAGCCTGAGGTAGGCCTCGTTCACAAGTGCGGTCGGCTGAAGAGTATGGTTTGCGCGTTCATCGCGCATTTTGTGAGCCGCTAGTTTGTGCAGTTCCTTGTAGAGGCTGGCTTCAAGGTGGGCGCGCCCCTCGGCGGCGGAAGGATCGTCCGGCCGCCCTAACGGTTCATCTCGTGGGCTCGCATGCATGGCTGCCCCCTTCCGATGGCCGCAATTATAGGCCGAACCCAACAGCAGCGACATCGACAAACAAGCCGGCATTCCTAATGCGAACGAAAGCCGGCGCAACCAGTCTGCAGCCACGCCCCACGACAAGATACCCGTCAAAATTTTGGGCCGCGAATTTTGCATTTCGCGGCCCAGGAGATACTTCGATACAGAGGCTTCTCAGGACACGGTAACCGTGACCGCAGTCGTTGCTGTTGTCGTGCCGCTGGTCGCCGTTACAGTGACCGTGTAGTTGCCGGCAGTTGTTCCCGAGTTGCCGGAACCACCACCACCCGACATGCTACCGCCCCCACCGCATCCGCTAACCGTCGCGGCTATCGCGACAAATATCAACAGGCCAAACAGCGACTGCCATTTGCGCCGCCGGAACGGGACACAGAAAAATAGCAGCGCAGCAAAGGTCCCGCCGCCAAGTTGAAAAATCTTACGCAGCGGATTGTGCAACGCAGCGGTCGAAGGCGCCGTCGTGCTGATCGTTACCGTCGAAGTGACTGGATTGCTCCCCGAAATCGCCGCAGGCTGCGTGGCCGAACAGGTAGGCGGATCAACCGCACCCGTCGGATTGGAAGTAACCGCACACGCCAGCGACACGCTGCCAGTGAATCCGCCCGTCGGCGTAACGGTAATGGTTGAAGTGGCGTTCGTTCCAGGCGACCCAATCATCACAGGAGTGCTGCTCAGCGTGAAACTCGGCGGTGTTGTCGGTACTTTCACGGTGAATGCAACGGTCGTAGTCTGCACCGTACTTCCCGCAGTCCCCGTTACAGTCGCGGTATAACCACCAGCAGTAGTCGCCGCCTGCGTGTTGATAGTAAGTGGCGAGGTGACCGCGCCCGTCCCAGAGATCGACGCAGGTTGTTGCACCGAGCAAGTCGGCGAGCTAGTCGCGCCCGACGGCCCTGCAGAAATCGCACACGTCAGCGCCACCATTCCTGTAAACCCGCCACTCGGAGTGATGGTCACGGTCGAGCTCGCTGATCCTCCCTGCGCAAATGGCGCGGGTGCGCTTGCGGCGAGAGCAAAGTTGGCTACCGACACGGGCTGGATGACATACGCAGCACTCGCCAGGTTGCTGGTGCCTACGGTGGGGCTGACCGCGATCGCTTTGATCGTCTCCGATGCAGCGGCCGCGATTGGGCTTGAATACTGCGTCGATGCTGCGGTAGGCGTAGTTCCATCGGTGGTGTAGTGGATACTCGCATCCGCGGTTGCACTGCTCAATACAATGTTCTGCGCTTTGCTGTAGGTCCCTGCCGCCGGGTTGAAGGCAGGCGGAACGGATTCGAGTTGCGTACGTCCAGGTAATAAGCTTTTGGCTCGCGCTTGATGTGCCCGTACCCCCGGTAAAGCCGACGTAGGCGGTATTGCCCCCCACGACCTGGGACAGGTTGATTGGCTCCGACATCGTGAAGGTGTGGTTGTTGACGAAGTCCAGCAGCTTCAAGGTCAAATTGGTTCCGTCGTAGGTAATCGTCGCCTGAATGGAATCGCCGCTATTCAGCTCGATTCCGCTCGGAGTCAGATCCACAGTCGGCACGGTCGGCGCGGCTCCACCTGTATAAAGACCAGTGGAATCGCTTCCCTCATTGTCGGAATTGTAGAAGTTGAACTTGACGGCGGCGCTTTTCGCAATCCCCTGATACCCCAGACCGGACCCGCTGGAGCCAAGCGCTGTCGGCGCCACGTTCTGAATGGTGAAGGTAAACCCGTTCCCCTGCGCGACCGAAAGCTGAAATTCAAACGTTGTGGTGAACGCCTGGATATTGATCGGCGTATTCCAGAAGACGCTGCCGGCCTGGTTCAAGCCGCCATTGGTCAACTGCAACCGAGTATCGTTGCTCGCGACTGCGCTGCCGTTAAGAGTCAAGCCCGTGGTCGAGGAGAAGCCCATGCCGAAATTAATCGACTGTCCTCCACCCTGGATTACATAAGCGGCCGTCGTGACGTTACTGTTCTGCAGGCTGGGATCGATGGCGATAGCCTTGATCGTCTCTGACACCGGCACCTGGATTGGAGCCGAATACAGGATCGAGGAGGCCGATGGCGCGGATCCGTCAGTCGTGTAGTAGATTTTTGCGTTGCCGTCCGTATCCGAGAGAGTTACTTTCTGCGCGGCAACATAGGTTCCACCGCCAGGCTGGATGGCAACCGCCGGCGCCTGGCCCGTGAACGTGAAAGTGGCAGTCGTCACTCCGCTCTGGATATACCCTGCCGCACTGGAGATGGCTTTCAAGGTCGTATCCGTGCTGATGGTGATCGGATCCGTGTAGAGTTTCGACGAAGGTGTGGGCGTCGAACCGTCAAGCGTGTAGTAAATACTCGCAGACGCTGTCGAACTAGTCAGCGTGACCGTCTGGCTTGCGGAAAATGTTCCGCCATTCGGGCTGATGGAGGGCGCGGCCGCGGTAGGTTCGCCGTTCAGCAACCCATATACGTCCACCTGCCCGTTCGCCACTACATAAACTTTGCCATTAGCCACCATCGGAATCGAGTACCTGTTGGCAGGTCCCCCGGCGTCACGCGTAGCGTTGGTGTCGCTCTCATAAATTGGATTGGTAAGGTCGCCCGCGTCCCAGGCATACAGCACGAAGGCTCCATGCGTGTTGAACTGGTCCGAGCGCACCGCCCAGGCAACGCCATCCTGCGTGCCATTCGACGAGATCGAAAAAGAAGGACTGGGGAACGCGGTGTGAATGCTCGATTTGGTGAATGCCGTGGTGCCCATTACGCCACTGTCTAGATCGAAGGCCTGCGGCACATTCCCGGTGCTGCCCGTCACATCCGTCTGGCTTCTCGGCAGCTCGCCCCAAATGTAAACTTTGCCATTCCAGTAAGCCGGCGCGCACCAGCATCCTGCCAGTTGACCCGGAATATCCTGAAGCGCCTTCGGGTCGGATGCGTCTGAATCGTACCCACCGAGATTATCTCGGTTCAGCACAACGATGCGACCCTCTTTGCCAGCAACGATCAGAATGTGCGGGTCGTCCGAGTCCTGATCCGGCGGCATCAGCAGGCCTCCGGATCCCAGGTCGTAGTCGCCTGAATTGAGATACGTCTTATTGAACGCCGTGTACGCATCCGTCGGCGTCAACCCGCCATTCGCAAGACTGAAATTGACAACACTTTCTCCTAGCGATGTGGTTGGAGTAAACGGAGGATAGGCGCTTTGATCGCCATTGCCGGTCACGACAAACATCCGTCCGCCCGTCGCTACGTCATCGATCGGCATGCCCGCGCCCGGACCCCATATTCCCGAGCCATAATCATTCGGCGACAGACACAGTGCCGCACTCTGGGCCAGCGTAGTCGCGTTGTAGGCGAACAACCAGCCATGGTACGGGCCATTGTCCCCGTGTGCCGAGTAGCCGATATAAACGTAGCCATTGTAGTAATTCAGCGCCGGCCGTTGATTCGCCCACAATGGACTGAACGTAAGTTTTCCGCCGGAGCTGCCATTGCCGGTGCCGTTTACGGTTGCGGTGATATCGACCGGACTATTCGCACGCTCCGCCCCGGTAAGAATATTGATGGCGTGCAGCCGCGAGAAATATGCGCCATTCTCCTTGGTTGCGGAGACGACGTACATGGTGTTGGTTGCCGGATTAATCACCGGCGTCCCGGTAATACCGATGGTCGGAGCGACGTCTGGCGAAGCAGTGTCCTGGTACGGCACGGCAGTCGCTCCCGCTCCAGCTCCGTGAGCGCTGTCCAGCAAGCTCACTTTCCAGATGGGCGTGGCATTTGCGCCACCATTTGAATCCGCGTCGAACGCGTAAAGAGAATCGTTCTCCGTCGCAAGGAACAGCACATTGTGTACCTTGCCATCACTCATCGTCAGCCCTGGCACATACAAGGGCTGCGCATACATCAGGCCATCCACCGCCTGAGAGAACAGCTTGCCGAACGTATTCACGTTCACGTTGGCGGGAGTTAGCTCGGTCTCCTGAATATTTGCACCTGAATGCGTATTGTCATATCGCCAGGTCGGCACCGTCACCAGCGTGGAGCTTTGGGCAGACAGGTTCGAGGCGGAAACCGAGAATAATGCCAGCGCGAACAGGGCACGCGCACTGCGTCCAACTAGTGTTTCAATCCTGGAGGACAACGAGGAACCGACGGCAGAAGTAAAAACACTGGGATGTCGAAACATGTGCAAGGCCTCAAAAGAAAAAGTCAGATTTTCCGTAGCGCAAACTACTAACGTTTTGGGGATCTACGACGAAAAACGCATTCACTCATCGAGCCCTGGTACGGGCTTCTTCTTGGGTCCCAATGACAGGCGAAGGGGGGTGGGTCCTGTCACTCTTAATTGTTGTGCGTCGCGGTCGCACCACCCTCATCTTGCAATGAGAAGTGGAACGATGGAACCCGTGTCCGCACACGTTACAAAACGATGACTAGGATGCCCCGCCGACCCCATCTGGTTGTTTGCATCCAATCTCATCGACTTTCATACTCGGCTGCGTCAGAATAGGCGATATGTGGGTAAGCTCTAAAATCAAGCATTTAAGCCAGCGCCGTCGCAGCGGATTCTCTGTCATTTTCCCTGCTATCTGCCTGTCTTTGCTGCTCTTAGCGTTCTCCGCGACCCTCCTGATCGCAGAAAAAACCGCTCCAGCGTCCCAGGGTATCGCCTGGCGAGTTACAGGTTCATGGCGGCTCGATGGTAAAGGAGCTCCGATCGTCGCCGGCGATGCCATCCCGCCCGGCTCGCTTCTACAACCGGACGCAGGCGCCGCCGATCATTCCATCACCATTTTTCTGGCCGACGGCCGCGGAATTCTCTACGAATGTTTCACCCCGGAAAACTGCGCTCGCGGATTTCGTGTGCCTTCCCTCTACCGTGTTCCTGATCCGGCCGCAGTCGATATGCTGGCGCGCATTCATCAAACTGTGTTCCGGGGAAATGCTTCTTCCAGCCTTCAATCGGATTCTGACTTGCCGCGCGGCGAGGTCCTCACCGTGATTGGTCCCGGCAATCGCGTCCACGTCGCAGGTTTGGCCGCAGCCCTGTCCAACGGCCGCTATACCTACGATCTTCGACCCCTGAATCCTGCCTATCCAACTCAGTCCAATGTCGCCGTCGAGAAGACGGCGCCTGCCATTCCGATTACGCTTCCCGCGCCAGGCCTGTACGACCTGAAAATCACCGACGATCTGAAAACGCCGCGCATCGATCTCTTAGTCGCTGCCGTAACTCCCGCACAAGCGGCGAAATTCACGAAATCCTACCATCAGGTCCAGCAGCTGATGGCCCAGTGGAATGAAGCTGGCTTCGGCTGGCCGATTCATGATTTTCAACGAGCGTATCTCGAGTCGCTTCTACGCGACTCGAAGCCGCCAACCAGCGCGATCGCTTCCAATGCGGCAACAACTGGCAATTTCGTCACCGACAAGTCAGCAACAGAGGGAACCCATCGCGATGGCGTGACCGACGAGCCGGCCTTCTCTCCCAAACCTGGCCTGATGGATGGTGATACCGCGGTAGTTTTGCGAAGCGAAACGCCCGGCGCATCCATCCACTTCACGACCGATAGTTCCGAGCCGACAGCCGATTCACCCATCTATGCCGCGCCGATTATGATCAAAGGAATCGGCCTGACGATTCGATCCTTCGCCAGCTCACCCGGCAAAAAAGATAGCGCCGTCGTCACCGGCATCTATCGCGCCCGCAATCCATAAGGATTCAGCAGCTCGCCCCGGTCGGCCACATCCACATCCATCTTTCCGCCGAATGTGCATTTGAGTATTTTGATCCCGCAGCGCATCAGCACACACCAGGAGATGCTGTCCCACCCAACCCAGCCGATTCGCTTGCGATCGGCGCCGGCATCGTCGCTACCCACCCATCCGGCGAATCCTTCCTGCTCCTCGAATTCTGTTCACCTGGCAACGCGGCCGCGCGCCCCATCCAGAGGTTGACTTCACGCGCCGTTTTTCCGGCTGGCTGCATCGCGTTCTAATTCTTCCGCCAGAATCGGAACTCCTTTGGCGCAAGCTTCAACACCCATCGAAACGCAAATCTGAAGCACCGTCATAATTTCTTCCGGCGTTGCCCCCGCTTTCAGCGCCCCCTGAATATGCCGTCGCACACCGGGCGCGTACATATGGGTGCACGACGCGTCGAAGGCGATGCTGATCAACTCCAGAAATCGCGGAGTAAACAGCCCGCTCTTGTACACACTCGCTCCGAACGAAAAAAATTCATCCGTCCATGCGGGAGCAAGCTCGAAGAACGGATCCCACGCCGTGTTCCATTGGCCGATCGCGCGCATCGCGTCGCACGCCGGAGTCTCCGGCTTCGCGCCGCCCGCTGCCTTCACTCCTGCCGCCTTCATCTCCTCAAGAAGAATCGGCGCGCCCAGGCTGCAGGAATGGACCGCCGGCGCGACGCCACATTTCAGCACCAGAAGAATTTCATCCCGTGTCGCACCCGCATCGAGCGCCGCGCGAATCTGGCGACGCGTGCCTTCCTCGTCCAGGTTCGTGCAGGAACAAGTCAGCCCCAGGTAGATCAACTCCACCTCCTTGCGCGGCAGAACTCCACTGGTCCACGGGTTCGTCCCCACCCGCAACAGTAGCGCCGCACCTTTAGGGTCCCACTCCTTCAGCTTGTCCAAGGACGAGCCCCACGGATCTGCCGATGGCCCTGCTCCCGACGTTTTCGCTCCCACATTATTTGTCGCCATTGTTTCTCCTCAGCATCGCGAGCAGTTTAAGAAATCTCCACCATGATTTTTCCGTCCACAACCTTCGCCGGATACGCAGCCACCCCAAATTCCGAAGTCCCCGCAAAGCATCCAGTCGTCACATCGAATTTCATTCCATGCACCGGACAAGTCACAATCGTGCCGTCCAGCTTTCCCATTCCCAGAGAGCCGCCAGCGTGAGGACATGTATCCGCAATCGCGCAGATTTTTCCGCCCACATTGAAGACAGCCATCTCTTTGTCTGCGACGACGAACCGTGATCCCGCTCCGGGCTGAATCCGCTCCAGCCCCGCCACTTCAATCAACTTCGCCATAGTTTTTGCCTGCAGCGTCAGAGTCGTGATCGCAAGATTGCGCAGTATGATCCAGCCGCAAGGTCCCCCCATCCATAGGAGGGACCTTTCATACTGGCTAAATCGCGAAGCCCGCCTTAGCTCTTTGCTCCAACCTTGATCGGCATATCCAGCTTCTCTTCCCACTCTCCGGCGTGGATGTGTCCGCACCCGCCCTGCGCAGCCGGATGGTACATTCCGTCGGTCTCATGCACCATGAATCCCATGTTGCCCGGACGACGATTCGGTGGCAGCCCAAGGTTGGCGAGGGTTTCCGCGGTCGATGCGTACGTAACTCCAATCTTCAGCATCTGCCGCGCCTGTTCCGGAGTCGCAATCGCCCTTCCCAGCTCGTTCGCCATACGCACATGGCGTTCGATCATTTGCATCGTGTTCATGCGCTTGCCCTTGGTTGTGTCCCACAGATTGTCTTCGATCCCCGCTCGAGTATGTTGTCCAAGCGCAATGCAAATCGCCGCCACCGGGTGAGACAGACGGAACGTGGTCTGATAGGTGAAGAAGGAGCCATGCGGCGTGCGCCGAATCAGCTCCATCAAGTCAAACGGATTCGAACCGCACACACCGCCGCCGCCAATGCTGAAGAATCCATTCATCGGCCCCATGTAATAGCCTTTGCGGATTAACCGCTCTACCAGTTCAAGGCTGTGGACGTGGCCCAGCGCAAAGTACGGTTGGATTCCGTGCTGTACCAGCCGCTTGATATTTTCCAGATAAAAATCCGGCGTCGAATCCGCCACCAGGTTCGCCATCGCATGCAGCATCGCCGGGTTTGTAAATCGAGTTCCCTCGAACGCATCATCGACCGGATGCAATGCCGTCAGATCGTACAGGCTCGTTCCGCAAGTGACCGTCACCTGATCCGGTTTGGGATCAATCTCCGCCAGCTTATGGCGCGAGTCGTAGCTCTGGAATTGCGCTTCTTCCCCCGGTTCGGGCGCAAATGAAATCGACCCTCCCAGTTGCAGGATCATCTTCGGCACCGCTTGGCGCAGGCGTCCGAGCTGTTCGTTGTATTGTTTGAAATCTTTCGAAATGTGCCCGGTTTTCGGATCACGCACATGGATGTGCAGGAGCGTCGCACCGGCGTTATAACAGTCCACCGCCGCCTGCACCTGTTCGTCCCACGTGACGGGGAGTTTCTGCTCCGGCGTGCAATCCACCGGCATCCAGATCGGACCATAGGGCGCGGCCGTAATCATCAGGGGTGCTTGATTTTCGGGTAGCAATGAGTCATCGGTGAAATACATATTCTTCCTCCAGGATTTTGAGGAGTAGCCGACAGCCCATGACGATCCGTGCGGCCTGCGCAGTCACCCCAACGGAATGACTGCACGCGGAGCACCACATTAGAAGGAGGATCAGGTTGATTGCCAATGTGCTGATAATGAGAGCGCATTCGAGCGGACGATAAGCAGACTCGCGTAACCTCGACCCAAATGATTGGAGCGCCTCCGAAATGTCGTAGACCTCCGCAGACTATTTGCCTGCCCCCGCCCATCGGTAGACCCCGCACTTCAGTCCAGGCAAAGATCCAAATCCCCGCCAATCCCGGCCTCCCCAATATCTCACCCCTGAGACATGGGATTTGTACGAATCTCAAAAAGAATTGTCATCCCGACCGAAGTTCGCCGCCGCGATCGTAGTGTAGGGAGACCTGCACGGTGCCCGATTCAATCCGTCCTTTGGCTTGAGTGGGGGATAGAAAAATATTTTTCCATCCGAGAGTTCTGTATCAGGGCACGGCTTCAGCCGTGCCATAGCTGCTTCGAAATCCATCGGGCTTTAGCCCCTGAAACAAACCAGCCCCGCGCCTTCAACCCAGCCACAACAACCCGGCCGCCCCATGTCTCGCCCCTTGAGACATGGGATTTCTCAATGACGAATTCGATATGTCACCAGTTACGATGAACAGCATGAACAGGCGAACCCTGGGAACGCGAGTCGCACTCACAGCCCTCTACTTCGCTGCGACTTTCTGCTACCTGTTCTACATCAGCGACGGCGATACCTTCTGCGGAGGAGCCCATGGTCGCCTCGTTGAGTCAATACGATTGGCTATCGCCTGCACCGCGTGGAGCCTCTTCGCCAGCCTCTGCGCCGCAATCGTCCGTCAGATATTCGGAAGCTACCTGAAATTCTCTGGCGCATTTATCAGCTTTGCTGTGGCGCTGTTGGGATTCATTTCCATTACTTATTGGATTTACCTGGGCTACGGACACTTTCGATTCGAGAACACCATCGCCGATGTCAGCTGTTTTTTCACCGAGGGCTTTGCAATCGCCTTCCCCATCATCGTCGCTCCCGTACTCGCCGCCCTGACCTTCCTCTGCGAATACCTCGCCCACCGCATAACCAAGAAACCCGCCCGCGCAACTTCGTAGCACGGGTTACCCACCGTTCGCGCAAGAGAGAGCCACTCACAATATAAATTTTCGCCCGGGCCAAGACTCTCAGGTACCTTAGAATTGCTTGCCCCGCAGCGCAATCCACGATAAGCTGACATGGGCGAAGAAAGGGCGAATATAATGGCAGAAAAATCCTCTATCGAATGGACAGATGCTACGTGGAATCCCGTTCGCGGATGCACAAAAATCAGCCCAGGCTGCAAACACTGCTATGCCGAAGTATTTGCGGAGAGATTTCGGGGGGTATCAGACCACCCCTACGAGTATGGATTCGATTTGCGGCTCGTCCCAGAGAAGCTAGAAGAACCCTTACGCTGGAGAACCTCGAAACGCATATTCGTGAATTCGATGAGCGATCTGTTCCATCCCAGTGTTCCGGATGAATACATCGCGAAGGTGGCAGAGGTTATGCTTTCCGCTCCGTGGCACACCTTTCAGGTACTGACTAAGCGTGCGAACCGTATGGCAGATTTACTCAATAGTTCGTTGGCGTTTGCGGCAGATCGACCAAATATTTGGTGGGGTGTCAGCGTCGAAAATCAAAAGCACGGAATCCCACGGATCGTGCAGCTACAAAGAGCCAAGGCGAAGATCCGATTTCTATCCATCGAGCCACTGCTGGAAGACTTGGGAAAACTCAATTTGAAAGGAATCCATTGGGTAATCGTGGGCGGTGAGAGCGGTCACGGCGCAAGACCGATGAGCGAGAATTGGGTTGAGAACCTCAAGCTCCAATGCGCCACCGCCGGCGTTCCGTTCTTCTTCAAGCAATGGGGAGGGCGACAGAAATCAAAGGCCGGTCGGCTTCTGAACGGTCGTACCTACGACGAGATGCCAGCCAATATTCGGCTTTACTCGATCGATTCGGCGTCAAGAAAACTTGAGAAGCGTGCCGTCTGAGAACGTACCCTTCCTACGTTTGACTGAAGGATTCACGACCGATAGTTCACCGGCCACTTCCATCGGAGCAAGTACCGGACCCTTCAGATGTTTGGGCAAAAACGCCGTCTTAGCAATAACCCAATCGCGCAATTCCTCGATTGAAATCTCCCTTCCTTTAAATGTTTTCAGGATCGCATTCCGCAAGGGCTCCAAATTTGGTTGCGCACTAAACAACGACATTAGCCCACGCGCATCCTCATGATCTGAAAACTGGAAAGAGCCCGTATCATCAACCTTCCACATGGCTTCTTTCATCTTCTCCAATCCCCTTATGTTGTTTGTTGCGAAGAAGAGAAAGTAGTCGGTGCTATTTCCTTTGTTGAGCATTTCAAATGAATGCACGTAACGTGCCGCAGTCTGTAACTGCCTCAGGTAGAGGTCATGTATTCCTTTCCGTCTCTGTGCCGCACCGGATAGGTTGTTGAGTTCTCGCCATTCAGGCGTGCCGAAAAGTTCGTCATAGTCATCGGCGTGTTTTTCCACCGACAGGAAGCGATTGACCTCCTCGTACATGAAGTTGACAAGCACCTCGCCCTGTTTGTTCCGCAGCACCTTAATCACGGTCTTGAATGGAGTATGGGAAAAGCCGAACGGATCAATAAAAACAAACGTCGGAGCACCGTTCTTGTTCTGGGCGTCTATGACATTCAAGGTCGTAGTTAAGTGTTCATCGAATCTGCCTGGAAGAACTTGCCACTTGATACGAGCCGGCAATGTGGGGGATAGTTCGTCCAAAACTTTCTTCAGATGTTTACATCGATCTTCGTCATCCTCTACGAAGATGCACGCGAGCTCGGCCTTCATGGGATACGTGTGATCTCGCGCCACCTTGAGAACCACAACGGGGGAACCATCCTCACCATTGCTGTATTTCCCAGGCCCAGCGAAGCCGTCAATATATACAACTCGGCCGTTCCACCTAGCCATAATGGGCAGCCAAGCCTCAAAATAACGACGCAGAATTTCGTGTTTCTTCGAAGTGTGCGGGTCAAGATCCCAAGTAGTGCCGAGGGCTTTAGACATCGACCTCTTTCAGAACAACGTGCTCATCTCAAAGTGAGGCCGCGTTAAACGTGAAGATGAGTCAGCGCGGAAGTTTCAACGCAAGTGATTATATATCCGAGAATTCTTTGCTCACGTTTTTACCCACGCAGGCAAGTTACCTGATCCCCCTCCAGCCCCTCCTCCTCGTCAGTGGAGAACCCCTCGCGCCGCTAACGCCGGGTGCCCCATCCTAGCGAAGCTAGGGTGGGATAGAAAGATGGCCGCCACAAAAGTGTGCTATCGGTTCCGATTCTGTCTTTTTACAGCCAACACAGAGCCGATTTCCATCTTGAACACAGTTGCACCAGGTGCTACAGTTTGCATGACGAGTATGCCATGAAGAAGAATCGTAAATACAAGTCGGACGCGTTTGAAGCAATCCACACCACCGTTGCCGGGATGGTTCGTGCTGGCACCATCGACAAAACCACGATGCGCAGCTTCGATGAATCCTGTCTCGCCGCGCCCGCCCCAATCAAGCCGCGCCAGATCAAGGCGCTTCGCGAGAGTCTCCGCGTCAGCCAGCCGGTCTTCGCCCGTTATCTCAACACCAGTGAATCGACCGTGGAGAAGTGGGAGACGGGCGCAAAGAAACCCAGCGGCATGGCGCTCAAACTCTTGGCCGTCGTGAAGAAACATGGATTGAAGATGCTCGCCTGAAATAGAAATGGCGCATCCCCTGATAGCCCATCACCACAGCGTGCGCCAGGCTCTTGCCATGCATTCACCCACGCAAGCACGATTCCTGATTCCCCTCCTGCCCCTCCTCCTCGTCAGCGGAGCAGCCCCGCCCCCTCCCATCAACGCCGGCCCAAAGTATGCCCGTGCGGCCAGCACCCCGCGCGGCCAGCACCCAGCATAGGATACTGTGTGCCGCACAGCACCCCACGGCCCGACACCGGTGCCAATACTGTGTGCCGTACAGTACCTACGCCCCCAGCAATGCCGACGCAGAGTATGCCGGTGCGGCCAGCACCCCGTGTCGGCCAGCACCACCTTGGCGCACCCACTATTCCCAAATTGATAGAATAGAGATGACCACCCTCCAACCTTCCGGCCGCCTTCCACAAGGCAGTTTGGTTCCGGATCGCACGGGGTTTTCACCATCGGTTTTTCGTTTTTTTGCTGAATTTCCGCAGCGGAAGCCCAATTATTTGGGCAATTTCCATCCATTCCGCTGCAAACAAGGCACTTACCCCAAAAGCCGCCCTGCATAATCCTTCAACTAGCCCGTACAATCCTTCAATTAGCCCGTACAATCCTTCAATTAGCCCGTATAATCCTTCAACTTTCTTGCATAATCCTTCAACTTTACCCACCCTTTCCCCGCGAAATCACCCCTCCACGCCGCCAGCCGAAGCCGAGAAGCCCCCAAAAAAGTTCCCCCCTTCGCGATCTCTCACGAAGGGGGAATGCGTAATGAAGCAAGATCAGTTCGAACGTGGCGAAGACAATCCGCTTGCTACCACCGGTTCTGTTGACCGTGGCAAGTGCCGAAGCCCTTATCGCTGTAAGTGGCCGGCCCGGTTGGCTGTGCAGGATCCTTCAGTGCCGACTCAAAATCCCACGCGTAGCCGTTCTGATTCAGCACCAGGCGCATCACGCCCCAGAATTGCCCGGTTCCCGCCTCAAGATTCAGTGCGTTGAAGTTCACGTTGCCGCTGGGATCTTCCATGTTTGTCTCGCCAGCGCCGGAGCTCACAGTAGTTGTCACAACCGGATCGAGTGTCTCGCCACCGGTGCCCACGACGAATTCCCGTATGCCATTCTTTGGATCGAATGTCCCGTCGGGATCAAGCGGACGATAGCGGGCATACAGATGATCGTGTCCGTTCAGCACCAGGTCGGCTCTGTACTCGTAGAGCAGTTGCCAGAATTGCTGCGCGGTCGGCCCTTCCGGTACGGCGAGCCCGTTCGTTGGGCTAAACGTTGGCTGGTGCCAGTACGCGAGTGTGCACGCGGAATGATTCGTCGCGAGATCGTTTTTCAGCCATTGCAGTTCGGCTGCAATCCACGGACCCGAACAGCCGCCCGGCTGTGTCTCGCACTCAATGTTGAGCGAGATAAGATGCCACGAGCCCAGATCATAGGAATACCAGCCATCTCCCACTCCGACTGGACCGCCGTTCTCTGACGTTCCGAGTCCGCCTGTCTGCTCGAAGTGCCCCGCCTGTCCATCCGAATTCGGCACGGGTTGGGTGAACGTACCGCCGGTATCAGGGTTATCAGCGATCGTCGCCGTCTTGATGGTTCCGTCGGTATTGTGCTGAACGCCGTTGAAGTAAGAAAAGTAGCCGTAGCCGGCAACGCCGATCGCGCCGTGCTCGACATAAAACTCGTGGTTGCCGGGAGCAGGCCGCGTGATCATTTTGAAGGCGCCATACGTCGTCTCGTAGGAGTTCTCAAAGTCCGAATATTGGCCTACTTGGTATTGCTCATCTCCGAGCAGCGCAACACGGTCAGGCTTCATATTTTCAATCTGCTGTGCCGTCGCCGCCTGAGATGCCAGCAGATTCTGTGCGGTGTCTCCGCTGCAGTTTTCACCCGCCTTCTCACCACTCTCTTCCTCGCCCGGCTGGCAGGCCACGTCGCCAACCACCGCCAGCACCGGTACGCCCTGCAGCTTGTTGTACGGCCATGGATTGTTGTTGGGCACCCAATTCCCGCTTGACCAGCCTTTGCTTTTCGCCCATGGATTGTCATTAAAATTTAGATTCTGTGCCATGGCTCCAGCTGTAAATGCCACCACCGATGCGGCCGCTCCCATGAGCACTACCGCACGCAACCTGCTTTGTATCGCCTTCATTCCGTCCCCCCGTTTGAATTTTTTGAAAACGGTGCCAAACGGTTTTTATCTGTTAAATATTTCGCTTGTATGACGAACGCGTGAAAAATCCGCCATGCCTGTTGGAAAATTTGATCACCTCGACGCAGACATCAGGCGTAGCGAAACAGCGCCATGAACCCATAGTCCATGTGCTGCTGCATATGACAGTGAAACAGCGTCAGTCCCGGCTGGTCGGCAACCAGATCCACCGTGGCGCGTCCAAATGCAGGAACAATGACCGTGTCTTTTTTAATGCCCGCGGTCGGCTTGCCGTTGAGTTCGACCAGCTCGAACATATGCCGGTGGAGATGCAGCGGATGAGAATCGTCGCTGCGATTGTGAAACACCAGCCGGTAGCGGCCTCCCTCTCGAAACACGAATTCCCCTTCATGCGGATATTCTTTGCCGTTGACCAGCCAGTGATTGATCCCGTTGGGTCCGCCGGGTATCTTTTCAAAAACCATGTCGATCGTCTGATCAGGCGCGGGATGCGACTGCGGTCGTGCCGAAGATTGTGTAGTCCCAGCGCGTCATCGCAGGCGGAGTCCATTGCGCGCGCTGCTTTTGATTGGCGTACTCCACCACGATGCCCATGCCGGATTGCCGCGCGGCATCGCGGATCTCCCCTAAAATCCAGACGCCCGGATTATTCATTTCCACGATCGCATCCACGCGCTCGCCCGGCGCAATCTCAATCACCTCAACCGCCTGAGGCGTCGGCACTGGATTACCGTCGAGAGCGATCACCTGAAATTTGTGCCCCGGCAAAGCCACGCGATGAATTTGCGCAGCGCTCGCGTTGAGCAGGTGGATCAGCACGCGCTGACCCGGCTGCACCCGGAGGGGTTCGCCCGCTCCGAGCATTTTGTCGTTAATTGAATAAAGAGGCGCGCTCACTTCGAGTCCGTTGGGACGCAGATCAAATTTCGCGGGTCTCTCGGGCTTCGGGTCCCTGGGATCTGCTGCCATCTCATCCGGATCTACCGTCGATAAAAAATATTGCCATTCACGCAGCGCCAGAAAAACTTCCTGGTCATAATGTCCAGCATCATTCGCGGAATCGATCATGAAAAAACCGAACTGGCCCGTGTATGCGCCGCGATGCAGATCCATCATGGCTGCAGGTGTGCGAGTGGTACCATCGCGAACCCGCCGGCTTGGCCACAAATTGATAGCTCCGCCTGCCATGCGGCGGGACCGGAGGCGTGCCTTCTTCCTCAACCCCATCGACTTCCGGCGGTGTGAACAGGCCATGCCAATGCACATACTCCGGAACATCGGTGTTGTTCGCGACGTCCACGGTGACGGTCTGTCCCTCACGCACCCGTAGCAGAGGACCCGGAACTTTATTGCTGTATCCAATTGTGCTGATGACAACCTGCGGCGCCAGCTCGACCAGCATGGGCGCGATTTGCAAAGTAAAATCCGCCGCACGCCCGGTCGCCTTCGCTTCCAGCGGCACCATCGGATGCTGTTGCATCCCCGGAATGTGCTGCAGTCCGAGTGACTTCCCAAACGCGGGCTGCACCTTGCCTGCCCCGGCGGCGATCACGGTGGCCCATCCCAACCGTACAAAATCCCTTCGCCTCACGCGATCCCCATCTCCGCTGCGAATGCCACCGTACCGGCATGAGCCTCAACCAGCAATGCCGATGTAAAAACTCGCAGGATCATTTTCATATTCATGCCGTTCTTCCCCCTCGTCGTTGAACGTTTGGGCAAAATCCAAGCTACATGCCTTCACCAGGAATTTGTTTCGTCAGATAGGTTAATTGCAATAATCGCGTTCCGCGGTTCGTGAATGGAACTGGCGTTGACTTCGTGCAGATTCATCTTTGTTACTATCCGTTGTATCTTTCGCAGCACTTCCGAAAGGCCAAGTTGTATGAATTTGTAATGAAATTCCTTGATGGCGACCAAATCCGTCACAAACTCTTCCCTACGCTGTTGCGGTTCTTATTCCACGCGGCATAGAGGAACGAATGACGTCTCTGGTCGACGAACCCGGATATAAAGGCGTACCTCCACGAGGGGCTAATACCCACAAGGAGCAATTTCAAACGTTTATCTTTTAATTTTTGAGACCGTAAAAGTGTCACACGATGTGTAACACGGTGATCTCGGAGTTGATTCCAATCGCTAGAAGGATCTGGCGGCCATGCAGTCAATCGAACTCTCAATAGAACATGTTTTCTATTTCCGGTTTGAATTCCGATCTCTTGTCGAATCGAATTCAAACCGAAAAATAGAGCTTTTTAGAGAAAATGGCGCCGCGAGCGAATTTCTCTGGATCGATAGACAATCATGCATTCCGGGCATTCTCGGCAGATGAATGCCTGTCGCTTCGTCGCGAACACTTCAAGAAAGAGTTGCGAGAGCTCGGCCCTCAGCGGGGATCACACACTATGCAGGTCTGCCGGAATTACGAAGTTTTTGTTCCCACCCGAGCACATGATCTACGAAGGTGAGCAGCTGCCCCTTAAGTTTCGAGGACAGAGCGGATAAATTCGGCGGGCCGATATTGGGATCAGTGGCGACGAATCGTCGCAGGTCACTTTCCAGAGTGTTCAATTCTATTGTGATATTTGCCAAACCCGATACTAAGAGCGGGTGCTGCGCTGCTACATATCCAACAAGCTGATCCCAGTGTACGGGTTTCAACGCAACTTCCTGATGATTGGGTAAACGTAAGACCTCTTTCGCCCAAAGTTGAGCGTTGCTGACCGTCTCTCTTAAAGTCAGAAATGCAGTTCTTTCCTGCATGGCGATATCGGCTTCGTATCGACGTTGGAGTTCCAATAGAGTTTTTTCAGAGGCATCCGCTTGTCGAATAAATGCTTTGTCCTGTCTCTTCATCACTTCCAAATATCGGATGTTGAAAAAGGCCAGGACAAGCAAAGAGGCCAGATTGCCAATGGTTGCAATCGCGGTCCAAGCCGTCGCCGATAGATGTAGAAACGTGGGATCCATGGTCGAGAGTATAGTGCAATCGGTTGTAGGGTCCATGCTAGGACAAAGCTTCGGTTCAGGGCGTCTTTACTGTATCCCCAACCTTCGGCGCGCCCGAACCACTGAAGCTTCCTACTGCTGAAGCCGCATCCACGCTGGTAATGGTCAGCTGGCCAATCGAATCTTCAATGGAGCGCAGCGGTTTTCCAGTGGCGGGATCTTTGACGACTCTAACGACGCGTGAAACTGCGAGCTTGTCTCCCACCTTCAGCCCAGCCTGGCTGCCCACATTGACGATGATGTCAGGCGTTGATGCGTCCGCGATCAGTCCGGAAACCACAACCGCCGCGGGCGGAGGCGCGTTGGGCAGCTTTTTGCTATCCGCATCGAGCCCCGCGGCCACCTGCGCAACCGCTGCTGTCGTGGCTTCGCCGATGATGGTCTGCGCAAAATTACTACTTGTCATGTCGATACCAGCCGCCGCGCCCGAACCTCCGCTATATCCAGCACCCAACAGGCTTGTCCCGCTCCGTGAAGATTCTCCTTTGCCAGGTACCGAAGCAAGGATTTCGCCGGTACTCGCGTCGATCATGCGTACTGTAATCGCGACAACCGCCTTGGAGCTGTGTTTGCCTACACCGCCTAACGCGCCATGCGTCCAGGCTCCCACGGCGGAGGCTCCATAATTCTTGTTCACATCGTCGCGGCCGAACTGGGTGATGTCACCGGTGATGACGGCATCCACTCCGAGGATGTGGCCGATTTTGGCGGCGGTTGCCGGATCCACACGGTTACTGTTGGAGAAATTCTGCTCGTTCATGATCTTATCGATCGCGTTGCGTTCGATGATGCGATAGGTGCCGTCACTCAGCATCTTGTCGATCAGCATGTCGGAAATTCCTTTGCCAATATCGACGTTTGTGCCAAAGACGGCCTGTGAGCTCGTCATTACCGTCCCATATCCGAAATCGAGCACGGCAATACGGTGCCTCACCGGCGCCTGCTGCGCGACAAGCGGTAAGGCGATCAAGCCGACGGAAAGAATAGCGCGGGAGACTTTAAGCATCAGAGGTTCTCCTATCGACCTAAGAATGCATTGAGCGTTGCAATTTCCTTTTCCGCCCGGTCCATATTGTCGTTCGCAGCCTGCAGATCATTTTGCTTCAGCGCATTGTTGGCTTCGTTCAGGTACGCATTCATCCGGTTCATCGAAGCGAGCATGTCGCCCCGCAAATCCAGACCCTGCGCCTGCTGCTGATTCCGTATCTGCTGAATTCCGTCTCTCGCAGCGTCGGCCTGCGCGCCAAGCTGGATCATTCGTTCGCGGGCTTGAGCGATTTCCTGGTACGACGGACCCGGAGGCGGTTGGGCGGCAGTGTTAGCACTGGGTGGCAGTGGTGTTGGCTGAGAATGGTCACCAGTCGCGTTCGTTGACGACAAGGCGGACTTCCTCGGCGGCTGCACCGACGTGCCTTCTGCTGCGAGAGATCGCGGCGCCGTTGTGGCCGGCGGATTGGTTGACGCTGGCACGGCATTTGGCTGCGCAACCTGAGACGGCTTCGCGTTGTTCGATGGCGGTGGAACCGGGGTACTGTTCGTTGCCGGCGTGACAGAATTTTGACCGGCGTGGGTAGCCACCATGCGCGGCACAAATGTCGCCGCCAGAATCATGGCGAGGAGGGCTGAACCCGCGCCCAGGCCCAGCCACAGTCCACGATAACTTTTTGATTGCGGGACAGCTGGTCCTTCCGAGGAAACCGGCACTGCGATCGGGATAGCCTTGGGTGCGTTGCACTCCGCCCCAGCTTCTTTCAAATTGCAGAGCGCTGTGCGAAATTCTTCCGCGGTCTGGAAACGTCTGTCAGGAGCTTTCGCCATCGCCCGCAGCACAATATTGTTCAGCTCCGGAGAAATCATCGGGTTCACCAAATCGGGAGGCTCAGGCGCTTCATTCAGGTGTGCATTCAGTAAGGCGTAGGCTGTCTCCGCCTGGAAGGGACGGAGGCCGGTCAGCATCTCATACATCGTTACGCCAAAAGAGTAGATATCCGAGCGAGCATCAACTGTGTCTCCACGAACCTGTTCTGGAGACATGTAGTACACCGAACCCAAGGTTGTGCCCGGGCACGTGAGTTGCGTGCGCTCAAGGTCTGTGGACGATTTCGCAATGCCGAAATCCATCAGCTTGATCAGGTCGTGTGACGTAATCATAATGTTGCCTGGTTTGATGTCGCGATGCGTCACTCCCTTGCTGTGGGCATAGCTCAGGGCGGATAGGACCTGGTCAGAATAGGCAAGCACCTGATTTAAAGGGATCGGGCCTTCGGTGGCGCGTTTTTCGAGCGTTGCGCCCTCGACAAATTCCATGATCATGACCAGCTGGTTGTCATACTCAAAGGCAGTGCGCAGCTGAGCGATGTTCGGATGGTCGAGACTGGCGAGGATGCGAATTTCAGCGTTGAAACGCTCAGTAAGCTGTGGCTCCGCTGCATAATCCGACAGCAGGATCTTCATCGCTTCGATCCGGCCAGAGATAATATTGCGGGCACTGTAAACCTGCCCCATACCCCCTGAGCCAAGTACGGAGAGGATTTCATAATCACCGACACGTTTCCCGGTTTCCAACGTCATCGAGGACACCTCGAATGGAAAAGCCAGTTCGGGCGGGAGGGGGAATTGCACCCTGGCGGGCGCCATGATTATACGTCAAAAGATCAAGCCCGATGGGCGACAAAATATGGGTTCTTGGGCCTCCTTTGCCTAACGCCGGATCACCCTTGCATTTCGGGTCGACCACACACGCAA
>CAVZFK010000026.1:0-380517 GCA_963774515.1 uncultured Acidobacteriota bacterium
GGTGAACGTGGCGTTCTGGATGAGAAAGCGCTATTTCGCGAGCTAGCAGCCTCAGCCGTGAAAGCGTGCTCCAGCGGCTTCTCCTCCCCTGACGCAAGTCCGGGGCCTGCCTTGTATGAACGGCCGCGCGAATTAATTTCGCGAATATTTTTCTTGACGCGATGGATCGGGTCGTCGATATTGCTGAGACAGTACGACGCGACAGAAAAAGGGGAGCGCAATGAATGAGGGAAATCGCGGTCTGGTGATTGCGAGCGCGTTTGCGGCGCTGGGAATGGTGCTGGCGGGATGGGTGCTGGGCAGCCAGATTAAAGATATTCGACTGGCGGATCGCTATGTGACGGTGCGCGGGCTGGCAGAGCGGACGGTCAAGGCTGACCTGGCGGTGTGGCCGCTGAGTTTTCGCGAGGCGGGAAATGATTTAAAAGCGACCTACGCGAAGAGTGAGGCGGACAGCCAGGCGGTGTTGCAGTTTTTGGCGGCGCAGGGAATCGCGAAGAGCGACATCAGCCTGGGGCAGCCGAGCGTGACCGATACGGAAGCGAACGAATATGGCGGCTCGCAGCGGGCGGCGAATCGGTACATTGTGCAGCAATCGATTTCTGTGCGGTCGAAGGACGTGGAGAAGGTTGCGGCGGCGGTGCAGAAGACCAGTGACCTGATTGCGCAGGGCGTGGTGCTGGGCGGCGGCCCGCAATATGGCTCGCAAAATAGCGCCAGCTATGTGTTTACTGGATTGAATTCCATCAAGCCAGAAATGATCACCGAAGCCACACGCAATGCTCGCGCGGCGGCGGAAAGATTCGCCCAGGATTCCGGAAGCAAGGTGGGAACCATTCGCACGGCGGAGCAGGGGCTGTTCACGATTTCTTCCGCAGACGCGGCGGCCAACAATGATAACGGGAACGCGGGGTACCAGGCGGATGCCAGCATTATGAAGAGCGTGCGTGTGGTGACGACGGTGCAATATTATTTACAGCAATAAGTGGCGCAATGCTGTAATGCGAACTGAAAGGCAGGTCCCTCGACTGCGGGCGCCGGGGCGACCTTCGCTCGGGATGACAACTCTTTTTTTCGCTTATGACTGGGCGCAGATGCGGCAGATCTCTTCACCGAATTTCTCTGCTTTGGAAGGGCCGATGCCGCTGACGCAAAGCAATTCTTCCAGTGTGAGGGGCCGTTGCTGTGCGATATCCCGCATAGTTTTGTTGCCGACAATGCAGTAGGCCGGGACGCGATGTTTTCTGGCCTCCGCCAGTCGCCAGGTGCGCAGCTTCTCTTCGATGGCCGCGGCATGCGGCGAGATTTCAGATGTATCCAACTTGCGCGCTGGAGTCGTTGAGGTTTTCGAAGAGATACTTTTCCCGCTTCGCTTGCTCGTCGCTTTTTTTGCGCGTCGTGACGACTTGGTTCGAGCTGTCCGGCAGAACAAAATCCAGCGGATCGGTGGGCGGCAGCTCTTCGCCTTCCTGGGTAAGGCTGGCCTTGCGGTAGGCGATGCTGCGACCGTCCTTTTCAAACGTCAAGTTCTTCCAATCGAAGCAATCCCGCGCCGGCCAGCGCTTGCAGAAGATTTTCGAAGTCATCGCGCGAGACCTGTTCCCGCGGAAACATATCTTTGTGCAGCTTTCCGGTGGATCCCGCTGAAGTTTTTCTTAGCGAATGAATGACGGCCCAGGCGGTTTGCTTCTCAGACTCGTTAGGCGCGCGGAAGCGTCTGGCTACGCAGTCCTGTGGCGCGCACACGTCACAATGTCCGCAAGGGCGGCGCGCATCCGCCAAATCTCCAAAGTGGCGAATCAGGGAGGTCATGCGGCACTGGGTGGAAACGGCATACTGCGATGGCCAGATCGAGCTGCGCTTTTCTGCGCTGCGACTCGGCGGCGTAGGAGTCGCGCCAGCCTTGAGCACCGCGGACGGCATTCTCATCAAAGTCCACTGCTCCGCCGCCGTGGATGACGAGTTTCTCCAGCACCTTGTCGAACAAATCGGATTCCATGCGGAGCTTGGCGCGGAGAGATTCTTTTTCGAGCGGCTCTTCTCCGAGGCGGCGATAGACTCGATCCAATTCATCGACGGGCGGATAATCGCGCTCGAAGAAAAACTCGTGCATCTTGCGATCTGCGTAGGAGTAGAGCAGAATGGCGCGGCTGGGCAGGCCATCGCGACCGGCTCGGCCAATCTCCTGGTAGTAGGCTTCGAGAGTGCCGGGCAGCGAGGTGTGAACAATGGTGCGCACGTCTGCCTTATCGATTCCCATTCCGAAGGCGACCGTCGCTACGACTGCCTGAAGCCGTCCCTGCTGAAATTCCTGTTGCACAGTTTCGCGACGCCGCGCGTCGAGACCGGCGTGATACGCCGCGGATGGAAACCTGGAAGAGAGCTGCTCCGCCAGCGCTTCCGCCTGTTTGCGGGTGGGTGCGTAGACGATTGCAGGGCGGCGTGCCTTGTCATCCAACAGGTCAGAGACAAAGGCGCCCCGCAGCGAAGGCGACATCTCCACCACCTCGATGCCGAGATTCTCGCGGCGGAATCCGTAAATAAATCTCGACGCATCTGCCATACCCAACTGAGCGGCAATGTCATCCTGCACGCGAGGGGTGGCGGTGGCCGTCAACGCGATCACGGGGGCGGGCCGCAGTGCTGGAACAAACTGGCCGAGCATGCGGTAGTCGGGACGAAAATCGTGTCCCCATTGGGAGATGCAGTGGGCCTCATCGATGGCGATCAAAGACGGTTTTCGTTTTGCGAGCATTTCGATAAAGCCGGGAACCCGCAGCCGCTCCGGGGCGATGAATAAAAACTGGAGAGTGCCTGCCAGATACTCGGCGCAAGCCTGGCGAGAGAGCGCGCGGTCGAGGCCGGAGTGAATGCGCGCGACAGAAAGACCGAGGGAGGCGAGTTTCGCCACCTGGTCCTCCATCAATGCGATGAGTGGACTGATGACCAGCGTGGTCCCGCCGCGGGCGATGCCTGGCAATTGGAAGCATAGGGATTTGCCGGCGCCTGTTGGCATGACCAATAGAACGTCTTTACCTGCAATGGCGGCGCGGCAGACGACTTCTTGATTGACGCGAAAAGACGATAGGCCGAAGGCGCGTTGCAGCAGATGCAGAAGCGTTTCGCTGGGTTGAGGGAGGATCGTTGCCACAGTGGTGAGGATAACAAATCGATTTCAACACACCGGCGAGGTTTGCAGGTACGCACTATGAAGTTTGAATCATAAAAAAATGGGCCTTCCTCGCGGAGGACCCATTTTTGCTTGGTTGATGTGAAGTGCCGATAGATTAGTGGCCGTGCCCGTGGTCGTCGCCGTGTCCGTGATCGCCACCACCGTGACCACCACCATGGTTGTCGTAGCCACCGCGTTGTTCGTTGCCATGGAATTCATGTCCGTGGTTATATCCATGGAACTCACCATGCTCGCCGTGATGGGGAAGTTCGCCATGATAGCCATGATGCGGGTCATAGCGGTTATCTACATGGCCGTGCCAGCTGTGAGGGCCATGGAACCACGGACCTGCTCCAATGAATATGCCGTTGGAGAACCACTCTGGCCCGTAGTAGCCATAGGGGGCGCAATTGTAGGGGGCGTAGTCGAAATAACCATACGGGCACACAGGCGCCGATCCAATATTGATGCCGACGGATACCTGGGCTCTCGCCGGGGAAGCGGCAAAGAAGGAAAGCCCGGCGACAACCGCGAAGATTGCAAAATATTTCATGAATCGCATTTGTTCACCTCGGGTAATTAGAACGGCGTGCGCAGAAATTAGTTGCGCGAATGGGAGGGTTTTCGAGCGATCGAATTAGGTTGCCCGTTACGAAATAAATGTCGCGACGAACAAATAGCTGAGACACAGTCAATTAGGCGTAGGCAGCCGCGAGCGAAATTATTTGAGCGAATGCTCGACGTCAAATGAGATTTATTTCGACGAGAGCGATGTGGTTGCGCGATTATTGAGAAGCGGATGAAGTGGATTTGCTTTTTTGAATCGCGGCATTCCATTCGTCATCGTTGGCGAGACTGACGGCACCATTCTTCATCGCCCAATCGACAAAGTCGGGCGGCGGATTTTTTATGTCTTTGATATTGGCGAGGCGAATGGACTGAATATCGCGCCACACAATTGCGTGCAGATCAGCGTTGCGAAGATCGGCGCGGCTCAGGTCGGTGCGGGACAGGGTGGCGCCGGTGAGATTGGCTCCCATCAAGTCCGCGTCACTTAAATCAGCGTCGGTGAGATCGACGTTGGCGAGGGAGGCTCCGCGGAAGTTGGCGGAGTTGAGATTGCAAAAGGTCATGGTGGCGCGATCGAAGAGACTTTCACGCAGATCGGAAGAATCCATGTCGCAGCGATCGAGGTGGGCACCCTGGAGATGGATGCCGAATAGGAACGCGTTGTCGTCCGCCTGAATGCCGACGAGGGAGACACCGTCTTTATTCAGCTCCTGCATGGCGTCGATGCGGCCGCCGTTGCCGCCCTTGCCTTGCGCGGTGTTAATCACCTGCCAGGCCTGATAATGACGCTGTTGGACTGCGGCTGCCGCTCTCGGAGAAATAGAGAATGACGGCGACCAACACAGAGAACGTGCTGCAATATTCCAGGACTTCCAACAAGACCCAACCACCAAGACACCAGGCGACCCACTCAAGAAGCCAGTTCGAGGCGCGAATTGGATACGTCCATCGCGGCGCTTTTTCCTGGCAATGTTCCCGCCAGGGCTTGGGTTTGGGGCGCTGCTCTCGCATGGAATGTTGCTCCTGGAGAAATGGGGGGCTTCGAACTAGAAGTATATTTGTGCGGCGGATGAGTGGCGCGATCTTTTCGGCGGAGATGGCGCGTTGAGGCTGGGTTGAGAATCCCTTTATCTCACACAGAAGGCAATGGGGCACCCAGATTTTACGAAACCGGATGTGGGGCGAGTTTGTGGCGGGCGGATTCGATCATGGTGTTGACCAGCGCGACGGGCAGGCCGACGACGTTGAAGTAGCAGCCGACGATGCGCGGAATCCAGCGGCTGGCGTGGCCCTGGATGGCGTAGGCGCCGGCCTTGTCCATGGGCTCGCGAGTGGCGACGTAGGCGAGGATTTCTTCGTCGGACAGAGTGAGCATGGTGACGCGAGTGGTTTCCGCGGCAACTTCGACACCAAGCGGCGAGATGAGGCAGACGCCGGTGATCACCTGGTGGGTTCGACCGGCGAGCAGGTGCAACATGCGGGCGGCATCCGCGTCGTCGACGGGCTTGTTGAGGATTTCGTGATCGCAGACGACGACTGTGTCGGCACCGAGGACGAGCAGCGGGTCGTCCACGGCGTGAGATTTCTTCTGGGCGTTGAAAACTGCTTCGGCCTTTTCGCGGGCGAGACGTTTTACCAGGTGGATGGGATCTTCGTGGGGGCGAGGATCTTCGTTCACGGGAATGGATTCAACCTGGAAGGAGAAGCCGGCCTGGGTGAGCAGTTCGCGACGACGCGGCGAAGCGGAGGCAAGAATGAGCATGGGTTCCTTATAACGATTTCATCGTGAGTGAGGATGGATGTCAAAAATACTAGCGGACGAAGACTTCCATGCCGCGGGTGGTGCGGGTGCCCCAGGCCATGCGCGGCGTATTGTGGGCGATGCCGATGCGACCGAGCGGGCCGAGCAGGATGATGCCGCCGTGACCGCCGAGCCGGTGGAAGAGGTAGGCGATGGCTTCTTCCGCGGCCTGCGCGGGAGGAGTGCCTTGCTGCACGCGATCGACGGCCCACTTGCCGAGCACCAGCTTCATGATGGGCTCTCCCCAGCCGGTGAGCGAGACCGCAGCGGAAAGATTGTCGGCATAGCAGCCGCAGCCGATGAGAGAGGAATCTCCCACGCGGCCGGGAGATTTATTCAGCGTTCCGCCGGTGGAAGTGGCGGCGGCAAGATTTCCGCGACCATCGAGAGCAACGGCGCCGACGGTATCGTGCGAGGTGCCGGCATGCATGGCGCTGAGTTGCGCTGCAGCTGCGGCGGCACTGGATGTGTTGGAGGAAGCGTTGCGCAGTTTCTGCTGCGCCTCTGCCAGGTGACGGCGTTCGCGATCGATCACCAATTCTGAATTGTCGATGAGCGGCATGCCGTGTTCTGCGGCGAAAGCTTCCGCACCTGCACCGACAAAATACACGTGCGGGCTAAGGTCCATCACCAGGCGCGCGGCGTGAATGGGATTGCGAAGCCGTTCCACACAGGCAACGCCACCGGCGCGCAGTGTGGCGCCATCCATCAACAACGCGTCCAATTGCACATGACCTTCGCTGGTGAGAAAGCTGCCGCGGCCAGCATCGAAAGCTTCATCATCTTCCATGACGGCGACGGCAGCCTCAACGGCGTCGACAGACGATGCACCTTTTTCCAGGAGCGCGTAACCCGCAGCAAGAGCGTTGGCTACACCTTGTCGATGCGGCTCGACCAAATCGTCCGGGATGTCCCATGCGCCGCCATGAACGGCGAGGACGGGTGCAATTTTGAAACTCACGGATTCTATTGTAGTGGCTGAACTGGCGGTGGAATTTTTCTAGTTTGTGAAAGAAATGGGTTGCTCTGTGGACGGCAGGTTTCGTTCCATGGGCTGGAAGATTGGAGAGACTTTGTCGAAGAAACGGTGCACGGGAAACAGAAAAAGCGGGGGCCGTCCACCTCGGTCAAGTCGGCCAGCCGACCAAGAACGGCGAGCTCTCGGAAGCGATCGGTCAGGCTAGGCCAAGGCGGTGGCCAAGTCGGGATCGATGGTCAGGATGGAGTCGGTAGCAGTGAGCTTGAAGACGTCGAGCAACTGCTTGCGGGGCGCGACCAGGCGGAGTTGGCCGCCTACGGTTTTCATCCGGCCATAGAGCAGCATCAGCAGGCCCAGGCCGGCGCTGTCGGCGTACTCCACGCCAGACAGCTCGAGGATCAGCTTCTTTGTACCCTCGTAGGCCAGTTTGTTGATGGTGGATTCAACCTCGTGCAGGCGCATGCCGAGGTTCATTCGCCCGGCAAGTTTAACGACGACGGTGGTGGCATCGATACGCTCGATTTCCGCAGTCAGATTCATGCTGATCGGCCCTCTTTCTCGCAATGTGTTGCCAAAGTACGCGTTCTGGTGCAACGTCAGCGGACGGGGGCGAGGCGACGTGTCTGCTCATATGTATAGCGGATACGATGAATCACTGTAATGGTGGAAAGAACGGCCAGGACCCAGAGGACGGGCGCCATAGCTCCCCAGCGGTTGAAGAGGGCGCCAAGGATGATGAGCACAACGCGCTCCGGACGCTCCATAAAACCCACCTTGCAGGAGCCGATGAGGGCTTCCGCACGGGCGCGGGTGTAGCTGACCATCAGGGAAGTGACCATGACGAAGGCCGAAAGAAAGACGTAGAACAGGCGGTCGGCGCGGGCATAGTAGACCAGCAGGCCGAAGAACAGGGCAACGTCGGAATAGCGGTCGATGACGGAGTCAAAGAAGGCGCCGAAGACGGTGACCTGCTGGGTCTGGCGGGCGACGCGGCCATCCACCATATCGAAGATGCCGGCGCCGATGATGACCAGGCCGGCGTAGACGAACATGCGGACATTATTATGGGGCCGGGCGTACCCGAACAGGAAGGCGGCGCCGGTGTTGATGACCAGGCCCATAAAGGTAAGGACGTTGGGCGAGATGCGCGTCAGGGCCAGACCATCCACGATCTTCTGCAGGATGAAGCCGCAACCTTTTCCGAACGCGCTTGTCCAGGTCATTTCAAACCGCCATAGGGGTACGCTGCCGCCGCACGACGAGACTACTCTTTGTTGTCGTGGATGGTACTAAGTTCCAGAACTTCCAGCTCGCGGTTGCCGTTGGGGGTAACGACAGTGGCGACATCGCCGACCTGCTTGCCCACCAGGCTGCGTCCGATCGGCGAAGTGGTTGAGATGAGGCCTTTGCTGACGTCGGACTCTTCACTGGTGACCAGCTTGTACTCGATCTTCTCATCTTTGGAAGAATCATAAACCAGCACGGTCGAGCCGAAGGCGGCGCGGTCGCGGGGAATATTCGACAGGTTGACCAGGGCAAGCTCTGACATTCGCGCCTTGAGCTGGCCGAGGCGCGCGTTGACGAACACCTGGCGCTGCTTGGCCATGTGATACTCGGCGTTCTCGCTGAGGTCGCCGAGCGAGGCGGCCTTCTTGATTTCGATGGGAAGCTCGTGCGTCAGCTCATGCTCTAACTGGCGAATTTCCGCTTCCAGTTGCTTTTTAATATGTTCCGTCATGGGATTATCCGGGACCGCATAGATACAACAATAGATACGCGAAATCCCCTGCCATCGGGATGCCACGGCATCGGCTTATTGCAATTCAACTATTATACCGATGAAGTTGGCGGGTTTTGAAGACGGCGTGGAGGGGCGGGCGCCGGCCGGGGACTTCGCTTATGCGGATTTCCTGGCCGCCACGACTCATGATTGCTGACATCCTCGCTCGTACCGAAGGAGAAGATACCCTGCTCCGAAAAAGAATATACCTAGTCCCGCGCAAACAATTGTGACAAGCGAAAGTTGCCAAAAGGAGTCGAGCTTGGCGTTTGTGGGATCCGTTTTTATGTACAGCACACGTACAGTCTGGCCAACGGCAAATGCTGGAGGGTTGGTAGCAACCCCTGACTTCACCGAGTATGAACGCCCACCTTGTGCCGTAAAAGTAAAAACGGGGACGTAGCTTCTCGTGCCATCGTGTTTGTTGATCACCGGGGCAAGGCTTTTGATGGTCCCGTTCGCGGCGCTACTCCGATATAGAAACAGAAGGTTATAGACACCGAATCCTAGAGCAACCGCAATGGCAGCTGGTCCGACAAAGAGCCCGGCCCTGCAAAACGTCCATAGAAATCGCCTAAATAGTTGTTTCATTCCGGCCCTCATTCTACAGTCGGGCAAATTGGCTTCACCGTTTTATAGATCCAAATCGAATCAATTATGAAAAACCAACGCCCAGAGAAACTAAATACGAATTCCGCAATAATCGAATCGCTCAGGTGGCGTGCTGGGAGTGAAAAAGCTCCGCCACTCGATCGAGGGTGTCGATTTCTTCTACCGGCTTGTCGGGGCGGAGTCGCAGGATGCGGGGGAAGCGGAGCGAGTAGCCGCTATCGTGGCGATCGCCCTGCATCACGTTGTTGAAGGCGACTTCGATGACGATTTTCGGCTCGACAATCAGCTGGCTGCGGTTGGATTCCAGGGTGTGATCGAGGAACCATTGGGTCATGGTGAGGATTTCTTCGTCCGTGAGGCCGCTGTAGGCTTTGCCGACATTGCGCAGGCGTTCGCCATCTCGCACGGCGAAGGTGTAGTCGCTCAAAACGGCGGCGCGGCGACCGTGGCCGTACTCGACGGCGGTCACGACGACATCCAGGGTGGCCAGCTCGCGCTTGAGCTTGATCCATGCGGAGCCGCGGCGGCCAGGTTGATAGGGGGATTCCAGCGACTTGAGCATGAGCCCTTCGTTGCCGCGCGCCTGGGCTGCGGCGAAGGCTTCTTCAATTTGCTGCGGAGAAGTTGCGTGGGAAATGGGAGCCAGTTTCAGGCGTGCGGGGGCGTCATCGCTATTTGTAACAGTGTCGGTGGCAAATAGAGAGGCTTGCGGGAGATGCTGCAAGAGCGTGCAGAGATTTTGCGTCGACGGATTGCAGGGCTGCGGAAGTCCAGGCCTGCAAACGTTCGCGGCGAAGGCGGAGAGGAACGTGCAGGAGCAGATCGTCGCCAGCTAAAAGCAGGTCGAAGGCCATGTAGACGACGGGAGCCTCAGTACGCATGGCGGCGGTGACGCGTTTGCGGCTGAGCCGAGGCTGCAGCGATGTAAAGGGAAGCGCGCGATCGGTCGTTGTAATCCCACGCAAGAATTTCGCCATCGAGAATGGCCGGAGTTTTGACGGCGGAAAACCATTCTGCCAACTCTGGAAAGCTGGCGGTGACGTCTTCGCGAGTGCGGGAGAAGATGCGGACGCGACCGGGCTGCTGCGGATCGCCGCAATGCACCTGGGCGCGCATGCCATCGTACTTGTCTTCAATTTGAGCGGTCGGTTCGGAGGGGGCGGAGGTTTCAACCTTCTCGGCGGCGAATCGGGCATACGCTTCTTCTGCATTGGCGGCGGGGGTGGCGAGCATAAATCCCAGCGGGTGGAACATTTGAAAACGGGCTGTCGACAATGCGTCCTGACGGGCGAGGTCGACAACTTGCGCCAGATCGCCAAGCAGCATTCCGGCGTGGCGAACCGCAGCGATTTCCCGATCAGTCGCGGCGGCGATCGCTTCCTCTACCAGGCTCTGCTTGACGCCGGTGCGCATGTCGCCGGTGATCAGCTTGATGAGATATTTTGCTTCCAGCGGAGAGAGCGATCGCAACAGCTCGACCAACTGCGCCGACTTGGCGACCTGGGTTCGTGCAGTAGCGAGCGAGTCGAGGCGTGCGGCGATGTCGGCCAGGTTGAGGTGTTTGGTGGTGACGTGCGCCATCTGCAGCAGTTCTTCTGCCGCGGCGCCCAGATCCCCATACTTGCGATAGACGCCATGGAAACGATCGCTGTCGGCGTGCGTGACGGTCTCGAGGGCGCGCACAATCAACTGGCCACCGACCTGGAGCTTGCGGGCATCGGTCTCAGGAAATACCGCGCCGGTAAGAAATTGAACGGCGAGCCCGGCGCTGGCGCTGTCGAGGGTGCGCAAATATTGCGACATGGCGGCTCGCTTGGCGAGTTTGCTGCGCGTGGCGGTCAGCGTTTCGCATAGTTCTGCAAACTTCAGCCATGCAGTTTCCGATACAGCCATCGACCCGACCTCCCTTCTTCCCCGATTATGTTGCCGGGAAACGCGTTACCATAGAGCAGGCATCCTATGCGGCAGACAGATATTTTTTCGCGAAACCTATCGCGCGCAATCCGCACCTCTGGTGAGACGCACTATTAGCGGCTCCCGCCGCCTTATGATGCTTTCCGTTCCCCTTTCGCTTGCTTGAATACTCTACTCAATTTTCGCTGAACTGGCCGGGCTCGGCGACTGAAACATTCGGCCATGGACATGGAACATGCTTGAACGACTGACACAAATCGAAGCGCGCTACGACGACCTTTCTGCGCAGATGGCCGACCCGGCGCTGGTCTCTGATCAGCAGCAATATCAAAAAATCACCAAGCAACATCGCGATCTGCAGGCGGTGGTAGAAAGCATTCGCGAGCTGAAACGCATTGAGCACGGTATCGCCGATGCCAAGGCGATGCTGGCCGAGCCGGACCCAGACATGCGCGCCATGGCGGAAGAAGAACTGGCGCAGCTGGAGGCGGAGCAGCCTGCCGTGGAAGAGCGGATTCGCGTACTGTTGTTGCCGAAAGATCCAAACGACGAGAAGAATGTGATTCTGGAAATTCGCGCGGGCACGGGCGGCGACGAAGCTTCGCTGTTTGCGGCGGAGCTGTTCCGCATGTACACGCGTTTTGCGGAACTGCATCGCTGGAAGGTGGAAGTGCTGTCGATGTCGGAGTCGGGCGTGCGCGGCATGAAGGAAGTGATCGCCATTATTGAAGGCGAGCGCGTCTTTTCGCAGTTGAAGTATGAAGGCGGCGTGCATCGTGTGCAGCGCGTTCCGCAGACGGAAACGCAGGGGCGCGTCCATACTTCCGCAGTGACGGTGGCGGTGTTGCCGGAAGCGGAGGATGTGGACATTAAGATTGAGGCGAAAGATTTGCGCATCGATACGTTCTGCTCTTCAGGGCCTGGCGGCCAGTCGGTGAACACGACGTACTCCGCGGTGCGCATCACGCATATACCGACCGGAACTGTGGTGAGTTGCCAGGACGAAAAATCGCAGATCAAGAACCGCGAAAAAGGAATGCGAGTGCTGCGCTCGCGTCTTTATGAAGTGGAGATGGAGAAGCAGCAGCAGGCGCTGGCCAAGGAACGCAAGCAGATGGTGGGCAGCGGAGACCGCAGCGAAAAGATCCGCACCTACAATTTCCCGCAGAATCGGCTGACGGATCATCGCATTGGCCTGACCATTCATCAACTTTCTGAAGTGATGGAAGGAAAACTGCAACCTGTTGTGGAGGCTCTGATCTCGCACGATCAAGCGGAGCGGCTGAAGCACGACGCGGCGACTGCATGAGAGGCATGTTCGCGGAGTCGATGACCATCGGCGATGCGATCGCGTGGGGGACTTCCCTGCTGGACGAGTCCGACTCCATCCCTGCAGCGCGCAGTCGTTCGGACGCGATTCTGCTGCTGCGACATGTGCTGGGAATTCCGCACGCGGAAATGTATGCCTATCGCGAGCGGCCGCTGACGGCGCTGCAGACCGAGGCTTTCAACGCACATTTGCAGCAACGATTGCACGGTATGCCGGTGCAATACATCACCGGCGAGCAGGAATTTTTTGGGTTGCCATTTCATGTGACGCGGGAGGTGCTGATTCCGCGGCCTGAAACAGAACACCTGGTGGAAGCGGCGATCGCTCGACTGAAAGATCTGCCGGCTGCGCGGATTGCAGATGTCGGTACAGGATCCGGCGCAATTGCGGTGGCGCTGGCGCATGCTCTGCCGAGGGCTGAAATTGTGGCGCTGGATATCAGCCCGGCTGCGTTGGCCGTTGCGGCGGAAAATGCAAAACATAATGAAGTGCGAGCGCGTATTCGATTCCTTGAGTCGGATTTGCTGGGCGCGGTTGCGAATGAACACTTCGATGCCGTCGTGTCGAATCCACCGTACGTCGCCGAATCGGAACGGAAGTCCCTGCCGCCGAAGTGCGTGAGTATGAACCGGCGCGGGCGCTGTTTGCAGGACCTACGGGGTTGGAAGCGTATCGACGATTGATTCCGGATTCGCTTCCGCTGTTGCGATCGGGTGGCTGGCTGATGATGGAAATTGGTCAGGGGCAGCGGGATGCGGTACGTGCGTTATTGCAGGACGCGGACTGGGATGAGGTGGAGTTTGCTCCGGATTTGCAGGGGATTCCACGAGTGGCGATTGCGCGGAGACGGTAATTTTTTTATGCCGAAACGCGGGTGGCCGGTAGCTCCAGCCGCTGCGTTATGATCGAACAGCATTCTTGCGAGGATCGCGATGAACGACGAACAGCGCGACGGCAAACGGAACTCTCCGCTGGAGATGAGCGGTGAGGAATTTCGATCTCTCGGACATACGCTGGTCGATCGCATCGCCGCCTTTCTCGATTCACTTCCACAGCGAAAAGTGACGACTGGCGAATCGCCGACAGAAATCCGCGAAGCTCTGGATGCGGAGCGCACGTTGCCGCAGCGGGGCGCGGATCCGGCGCAATTGCTAGACCATGCCGCCGACCTGCTGATGGAACACTCTCTCTTCAACGGGCATCCACGATTCTGGGGATACATTACTTCTCCAGCCGCGCCCCTGGGAGTGTTGGGAGAAATGCTGGCCGCGGCTGTGAATCCCAACGTGGGCGCGTGGCTGCTGTCGCCGATGGCGAGCGAGATTGAGGCGCAAACCATTCGCTGGATAGCAGAAATGATCGCTTATCCGGTGACGTGCGCGGGCCTGTTTGTCAGTGGCGGCAACATGGCGAACTTTGTATGCTTTATGGCAGCGCGACAGGCACATGCGGAGAAGAACGTGCGTGTGCAGGGAATGGATGGTACGCGGCTGCGCGCCTACTGCTCGAAAGATACGCATACATGGATTCAAAAAGCAGCGGACATCGCGGGCATGGGCACGGACGCGATTCGCTGGATCGCGACGGATGGCGAAATGCGAATGGATGTTGCGGCGCTGCGGGATCAAATATTGCAGGACAAGGCAGCGGGTGAAACACCGTTTCTAGTGATCGGCAATGCGGGTTCTGTGAGCACGGGTGCGATCGATCCTCTACCGGCGCTTGCCGAGGTGTGCCGCGAGTTCAACTTGTGGTTCCACGTGGACGGCGCGTACGGCGGCGTGGCTGCGGTATTGCCGGATGCGCCAAAGGAGTTTGCGGGGATGCGACTGGCAGACTCGGTGGCGGTTGATCCGCACAAGTGGCTCTATGCGCCGATCGAAGCGGGGTGTGCGCTGGTTCGCGATGCAGAGAAATTGCGCGCTGCGTTTGCCTATCATCCGCCCTACTATCATTTCGGCACGGAGGCGATCAATTACTTTGACCTGGGCCCACAGAATTCGCGCGGATTTCGAGCGTTGAAGGTGTGGCTGGCGCTGCAGCAGGTGGGCCGCGATGGGTATATCCAGATGATCGCCGAAGACATTCGACTGGCGCAGGAAATGTTTCTGCGGATTCCGCAATACGCGGCGTTGCAGGCGTTGACGCAGTCGCTGAGCATCACCACGTTTCGTTATGTGCCGCCGGATCTGAAGGGTGGCGGCGAGAAGATCGAGAATTATCTTAACGAGTTGAATGAGGCGCTGCTAACGCAACTGCAGAATGGTGGCGAGGCGTATCTTTCGAATGCCGTGATCGAAGGGAAGTTTGCGTTGCGGGCGTGCATTGTGAACTTCCGAACTTCGATTGAAGATGTAGAGGCGTTGCTGCCCATCGTGGTGCGCATTGGCGACGAACTGGATGCGACCATGCGGCCGAGATTGTGACTCGACCCTGAATTGCTAAGGAAAGTTGGAGGACGAAAGATGTTTGTTCATGCATTTTTGTTTCAATGGAAACCGCAGATCACCGAGCAGGACAAGCAAAAGGCGGCAGAAGAAATACGTGCGTTGCAGGGGCAGATTCCGGGGCTGATCGAGACCAGCTACAACACGAACACCTCGCCGCGGTCGCAGGGATTTACGCACGGCGGGGTGATGAAGTTTCGCGATCAAGCGGCGTTGGAGGCGTACTTCATTCATCCGGTGCACCAGAAACTGGTGGACTGGCTGATGCCACTGCTGGCTGTTGCCGCGGAGCTGGACTATGAGGCGTGATGTGGGAGTGGCCGCGGACAATTCAAGAGCGAGACATTCTCGGGCGAAACCATGCGGCGAGTTCCGATTCGCTGACAGTACCCGCGGCGACTGACTGCATAGTTCGGACGGCATCCGCTGGATCGAAGCGCAACAGAAATCCGTTGTCGGCAAGAAAGAGTCGGGCAGCGACCCACGCCGTCCGTTTGTTGCCGTCGGCAAAACAATGGCTCCGCGCCAGACGATGTGCATACGCGGCGGCAAGGGTGGCAGCATCCGGCGACTCGTAGGCTGCAAGATTTTGTGGATGCGCCAATGCCGCTTCCACGCGGCCGACAACCAGAACGCCGGGCGGCCCACCATGTTCAGCAATCTGGCGGTCATGGATTGCGTGCAGTACGTCGGCGCGAATCCATCGCCAGCGCTTCACCGGGAGAGCGCTTTCAAAATCTCCCGATCATCATGCATGATGTCCTCGGCGAGTTCGATCTGGCGCTCGAAATCAGGATTATATGGAGTGAGCCGGTAGCCGTCTGGTGCTTCGGTCAGGTAGAGCGAATCGCCTTTTTTCACCTTAAGGCGCGCCATCACTTCTTTGTTCAGGATGATTCCGGCAGATGCACCCACCGTTGTGACTTTCAGTTTTGGCACAGGGCCTCCCAGACGTGGCTATATAACATCTATTATATAGTGAACCGTCAAGCGGAGGCCGCTCAACCAAAGATGTATCACTGCCGCAGCAGTTTGAAGGCGTGGTTCCATTGATTGAATGCGAATCCGGGAAGGCACCAGAGCATGCACAGCGGTTCGATGGCGCGCGCGGCTTCGGCGGTGCCCATGTCGGCGGTCTCCCAACCAAATTGATCGAGAATCTTTTTTACCGTGGCCCTGGCTGAATCGTTATTTCCGCAGATGAACATGGTGGGCTTGCCGGCAGCAAATTGCGGATTGACGAAGAAGTGACTGCCGACGGAATTAAATGCCTTCACAAAATGAGCGGCGGGAAACTGCTGCTGCAGCGATTCCATCAGCGACTCGTTGGGGCCGGTAAAGAATTTGAGCACGCCGTGATCGGGTGGCGCATCGGCAATGGGATTGGTAGCGTCGATCACGACTTTGCCGGCAAGGTGATCGGTGCCGAGGCGCGCAAGGCTTCGGAAGCGACCAGACCTTTGACTGCGAGCAGGACGACTTCTCCAAAAGCTGCCGCATCGCTCATGCTGCCGACGCGGCCCTTGGGATTTTTGCGTTGCCAGTCGGCGAGTTTGGCTGCGTCGCGCGTACCGAGCATGGTTTCATGGCCGTGCGCCAGGAAGCCCTCTCCCAACGCCTGGGCCACGTCTCCTGAACCGATGATTCCGACCTTCATGGTGATTTCTCCTGTTAGTGTTGCGCTGCGTTGAAGGCCAGGGAGTTCGCTAGCCGAGGTTGACTTCGGTGCGGGCGAGCACTTTGATGTCCAGCCGATTATGCAATGGATCGGCATCGAGCAACACGTGATCGCCGTGCACCACTTCGCCATCGAGAATTTTGATGGCGAGCGGGTCCTGAATGAGCCGCTGGATGGCGCGCTTCAGCGGACGAGCTCCATAGGCGCGATCGTAGCCAGTCAGGAACAGCTGACGTTTCGCTGCCTCGGTCATTTCCACGGTGATGCGACGATCGGCGAGCATGCGATTCAGGTCTGCAATCCGCAGAGTCAGAATATGCTCCAACTGTTCTTCGCCGAGCGGACGGAAGATGACGATGTCGTCGACGCGGTTGAGAAACTCCGGCCGAAAACTTTGCCGCACCACCTGCATCACCTGTTCGCGTGCAGCGTCGAAGCAGGCTTCATCCTGCAGCGCTTCGGTGTTGAGAAATTGCGCGCCCAGGTTGGAGGTCATAATCAGCACCGTGTTTTTGAAGTCGACAGTGCGGCCGCGCGAGTCGGTGAGACGGCCATCGTCGAGCACCTGCAGCAGCACGTTGAAGACATCGGGATGCGCTTTTTCAATTTCGTCAAACAGCACGACGGAATACGGACGACGACGCACAGCTTCGGTGAGCTGGCCGCCTTCGTCATAGCCGACATAGCCCGGAGGCGCGCCAATCAAGCGCGAAACCGCATGCTTCTCCATATATTCCGACATGTCGATGCGGGTCATGGCCTGCTCATCGTCAAACAGAAATTCCGCGAGAGCACGTGCGGTTTCGGTTTTGCCGACGCCGGTGGGCCCAAGAAAAATGAAGGAGCCGATAGGACGATTGGGATCGCTGAGGCCGGCACGGGAACGGCGAATCGCATTGGCAACCACGCGCAGCGCTTCGTCCTGACCGACGACGCGTTCGCGCAGACGGTCTTCCATCTGCACCAGTTTCTGGACTTCGCCTTCCAGCATTTTTGAAATGGGAATGCCGGTCCACTTGCTGACAATTTTCGCGATGTCTTCTTCGTCGACTTCTTCTTTCAACATGCGCGGACCACCGGCAGCGCCCTCCTGGGCGGCGTTCAGCTTCTTCAGCTCGGCCTCCAGCTTGGGCAGCTCGCCATACTGGATTTGCGCGACACGCTCGAAATTGCCGCGGCGTGTCTGCTCTTCGGCATCCTGACGCATAGCTTCGACTTGCTTCTTCAACTCGGCGAGGCGGGTGATGTCGCCACGCTCTTTCTGCCAATGCGCACGCAGGGCTGCGATTTCTTCGTGCAGTGTCGCCAGTTCCTTGGTGACTTCTTTCAGGCGCTCTTTGGAGTTGGCGTCTTTCTCCCGCTTGAGCGCGGTGCGCTCAATTTCAAGAGAAGTGGCGCGGCGTTCCAGCTGATCAATCTCTGTGGGCACGGAACCAATCTGAATCGCAAGAGATGCTGCTGCTTCGTCAACCAGGTCGATGGCTTTATCTGGCAGAAAGCGATCGGAGATGTAGCGATGCGACAACGTAGCTGCGGCGACAATCGCGGAATCCTTAATGCGCACATTGTGGTGCGCCTCGTAGCGATCCTTCAGGCCACGCAGAATCGCGATGGTGTCCTCGACGTTGGGTTCGCCAACGTAGACGATTTGAAAACGCCGCTCCAGGGCCGCATCTTTTTCGATGTACTTGCGGTATTCGTTGAGCGTGGTGGCTCCGATGGCTCGCAGTTCGCCACGCGCCAGGGCCGGCTTGAGCATGTTGCTGGCGTCGATGGCGCCTTCCGCCGCGCCTGCGCCGACCAGGGTGTGCAGCTCGTCGATGAAGAGAATGATGCCACCCTGGGCATCTTCAATATCTTTCAACACAGCCTTCAGGCGATCTTCAAATTCTCCGCGATATTTTGCTCCCGCCAGCATGGCACCCAGGTCGAGCGAGATGACGCGCTTGTCGCGCAGCACATCGGGCACGTCGCCGGAAACAATGCGGCGCGCGAGGCCTTCGACGATGGCAGTTTTGCCGACGCCGGGCTCGCCAATCAGTACGGGATTGTTTTTTGTGCGGCGCGAGAGCACCTGCACCACGCGGCGAATTTCTTCATCGCGGCCGATGACAGGATCGAGCTTGCCGCGACGCGCCAGCTCGGTCAGGTCGCGAGCATAACGCTCCAGCGCCTGAAACTTCGCTTCGGGATTTTGATCGGTAACGCGCTGAGTACCGCGCACCGTGGTGAGAGCACGCAGAATGGCATCGTGAGTTGCGCCTTCCGCGGCCAGCGCCATTTGCGCGGGATCATTTTTCTGTTGCGCGATGGCGAGCAGCAAGTGCTCGGTGGAAACATATTCATCTTTAAAGTTGGCAGCTTCCTGAAATGCCTGCTCGACAACTTTGAGGAAGGCTTTCGAGGGCTGCGCCTGGGTCGAGTCGCCAGATACTTTGGGAAATGTGGCGAGCGCCTTCTCGAGTCGCTGGCGAAGTGCATCAGGATTGGCGCCGGCCTTCTGCAGTACGGGCGTGACGATTCCTTCTTTATCCTGCAGCAATGCCAACAGCAAATGGGTCGGCTGCAATTCTGGATTGCCGTTGTCGCTGGCCAGGTTGGTGGCGACCTGCACGGCGTCCTGCGCTTTTACGGTAAGTTTGTCCCAGCGAACGGCCATGATACGTGTCCTGCTTTCGTGTGAAATTTCTAAATCGATCAATATTTATGGATGGAGAAAACGGGGCAGGGGTCGCGTTTTTCTGCGAATGCCCTGCCCGTCTGGATGAATCGGATCATCCATCCGAATTCCTGCCTCGAAGCTATTATGCCGCAGGTTTGGACTCGGTGGGTTTCCTGATTTGGAGTCGACGGTTTTTGGACCGCTGGCTGGGGTGGCTCCGCTGACCGAAACTTTAATCTGCTTCGGCTTGGCTTCTGCGCGCTTGCCCAGCTCGATGGTCAAAACGCCGGCATCGTAGTTCGCTTTGACGCTCTCCGAGTCCAACGTGTTAGGCAGCGTGAACACGCGGGCAAAGCTGCCATAGCGGCGCTCGACGCGGTGGTAGTTCTCTTCCTTGGTTTCCTTCTCGAAGCGACGTTCACCGCGAACCGTCAGCGCATTGTTTTCCAGCTGAATGTTGAAGTCCTCGAGCTTCATGCCGGGAACTTCCAGCTTGAGCACAATATGATTCGCATCTTCATAGATGTCGACGGGTGGAACGAACGCGCTGGAAGAAAGGGATTCATCCTCGTTGCGATTCGCTTCCCGCAGAAAAGAGTTGAGGCTGTTTTGCAGTGTGTACATGTCTTGAAATGGCGTCCAACGTGCGATGGCCATGGGTCTTCCTCGTGAATGTTGTTTTGAAATAGGTGGGGACACGGCGGGCGAGATTCAGCAGCCCAGCCGGTGCGCCTGGAAATACTATAGCACAAGCAGGAAGATTATATGAGTGTATTTATATCAAATCTATATTTCCGATAAATTACTGGAAATAAAATGGATAGGCGGACAGCCTAGCTGGGGGAGCCCGGCGGCATCTCGTCCTTGGCCTCGACAACATCGTCTTTTGTGGAGGGACGGCCGTCGCGGACGCTCTCCTCGCCCAGTGAATTCTCGCTTCCGGCGGGGGCGTCGCGATCGATGGTGTGATGGGATTCTGTGGTGGGAGTTGGCTTTGAATCCGTGTCGGCGTGCTGGCGTGTTTTTTCTGGAATTGCGGTCATAGTTCCCTCTCCTAGCCCTACAGCGTAGGATGCAGGAAGACAGATCGGGGCTACAGCAGCCGTTGCACTGTTGCTGTGGTTTCCGGAGTGACGGCGAGGGCTGGCTTTCAACAAGGGGAACCGTCTGACTCACCGTAATCGCCGAAGGTTCCGTCGGCATCCTACCTGTGACAGGAGAAAAACGAATGAAGCGCCAAGTCTGGATACCCCTCGCTCTCGGCATCGTCGCCACTTACATCATTTTGGATCGCCGGGCCGCCCGGTACGCCGCGGAATTTGACGAGTTGGAGGCAGCTGCGGACAGAACCGATCTGTGGGGAAGTAAGCAGCGCATTGCAGGGACGGGTCGAGATTTTCTGGGGAAGGTAAAGGAAACCGTCGGCCGTATTACAGGCGACGATGATCTGGCCGGGCGCGGCATGGTCGATCAGGTTGCGGGCGCTGTGCAGGATACGGCCGGCAAAGCAGCCAACGTTGCCAGCGACACGATTCGCGAATTCAATCACAACGTAAGCCGCGACTGAAATCTACTCCTCTCGGCTGCCGCATCTGATCCGCACATTCAAGCGCGTTCTGCGAACTCTACGCGAGTCCGCAGAACTGTCTCACCTGCAAGAAGCAACACAAATCTACTTCACCGTTGCGTTGACGGTGCTCTCCCACTTTTGTCCCGCGGTGTTGGTGGCGATGACGGCGAAGCGATGACTGCCGGCAGCCAGGGTGACAGAAGTGGTGAGTGTGGTGCTGCCTGGAGCGTTAAAGTTTTTCACTCCATCGACCCATAGTTGCGTACTGGCGATGGTTCCGGTCACTTTCGAGGTCGCAGTCACAAGCACCGGAGAGCTGACGCTGGCACCGCTGGCCGGGCTGCAGATGTGGACGCCGGCGGAAGTAGGCGCGGAGCAGGATGGTGTCGCCTTGACGGTGATCGTGGATGGTCTTCGATACCTGCGAATTATCCCAGCCGTAAGCGATGACACTCACCCGGTGCGAACCGGCGGCAAGGGGCAGCGAGGCATTGAGGAAGCCGTAATTGGAAAAAAATGAACCGGCAAACTGTTCGACCTGCTTTTTACGATCCACCCAGACTTCGATTTTGCGTAGGGGCACATCGCTTGCCGCTCCGACGGCAAAGTTGACCGGCGAGGTTACAGTGCTCCCTGCAGCTGGACTGCACTGAGCGATTACCGACGGCGGTATTCGGCGCGTGCGCAGGTTGGAAAGTTTCCCGTGGTTGTGTTCAGCAGGGTGAAGAAGGTGGTGCTGTTCGATGGCGTGTTGCCATAAACCAGGTCTGCTTTGGTGTCGCGATTGCCGCGCAGGGCGAGCAGCGATCCCGGACTGCTCTCCAGCTTGGAAGCGGTAAGGTCGAATCCAGGCCCGCCGTTAGTCGGGCCGGATATGACGTGTATCGTCGCAGCCGAGGTAAGGGTGCAACCATCCAAAACGCTGCCGCAATCGGTTTCAAAAACAGCGATGTCGGGAATGCCATCGCCGTTGAAATCCGCGACGGCAAGCTGCCCTACGCCATATTGTTCGAGTGGAATCCGGGCAGACGTCATGCCGCCGTTACTCTGTCCGTAATAGACGTCGAGCCATGGCAAGATGTTGTTCGTGTCGTCGTCAAAGTCCACGGCGGTGCCAATCAGGTCGGATATCCCATCTCCGTTCACGTCGGCAGCCGACAAGTTTAGTATGTCGGTCATCCTGGTCGTTGGATGTCAGGGTAAAGTTGCCATCGCCGTCGCCGGAAAAAACGCGCAGCCTGGTGCCGTAATATCCGGACGGGGCGCCCCAGCCCGAAGCAAACGCCGCGTCGACATTGCCGTCTCCGTTGAAGTCGCCGGTAAGTAACTGAGGAAAGACACAACATCCATCTTCACTATTGTCGATCATGATTTCGGGGCCGGCCGTAAAGCTTCCGGCGCCGTTTCCAAAAAGTACCTGCAGCTCGTTGTTGCCCTCATCGCCCTCGGGGGTGGTGAGCAACAGGAGATCTAACTTACCGTCATGGTTCACGTCGGCCGCGGCGGTGGCTATAGAGCCCGCGAGAAGGGAGATGGCGCCAGCACTGTGGAAGGTCCCATCGCCGTGCCCGAGATACATGTGATTCCCGGCGATCAGGTCAAGCTTGCCGTCCCCGTTGAAGTCCCCAAGCAGCTGAGGAGAAGCGCTGAGCGTGGCGGATACTTCGCTGTAGGTTCCATTGCCCTTCGACAAAAAGACTCGGGTGCCGATAATCAGATCTTCGTAGCCGTCATTGTTGAGATCTCCATGCAGAGTCACTGTGTTGCCGGCAGCAGAAGAAAACGAGTGTGTGGAGAAACTGGGTGTTTGGGATAGTCCGAAGAGGGGAAAAAGGAGCAACAGGCTGAAGACTATTCCCGCCGGAAGAACGGCGAGCAAGAAGGTGAGGATGCGAGTCCTGACAACGTGCGTCATGAAATGTTGCTCCCAGACATATTGCGGGCTATGGGCGGATGAGCTTTTTGCTTTTCCTGGGAGGGTAGGGTGCGGTCCAGCGGAGTTCTACCGTGCTTCGCTGGCTGGGAACTGAGAATACATCCGCGGTGAGTGAGTTGCCAAGAGAGTTTGAAAAATTTTGTCGGGAAAGTCCTGGCAACAAGGCTGCGCGTCGGAAGCAGCTGCGAAGATCTTCTTCCGCCGAAAGCAAGTTGGTGACGGCTGAGGCGAGAACCTGCACGAAAGAAGCTGTCACCGTTACCGGACGGTTGCGTAGACGGCAGTTTTCCATTTCTGGCCGGCCGTATTGGTGGCAACGACGGCAAAACGGTGGAGACCGGCGGGCAGGATGATCGACGTTTCGAGTGCAGTCGAGGTTTCGGTGAACTTCTTGACCCCGTCAACCCACAATTGCGTGTGAGCGATGACCCCGGTGACGGCGGCGCTGGCTTCCACCTGTACTGGTGAGTTGACGGTGGAACCGTTGGCTGGGGCGCAGATACTGACACTGGGGGAAGATGGTGGGTTGCAAGGTTCGCTCTCGGCGGTAACGGCGAACGCGTTATGTCGACCGGGGACAAATGTGGTTCGGGTGAGATCGCCCGCGACTAGGGATAGGGCTCCGGTTGAATTGGCAGAGACGCTCACGGTATAGCTCTGCGGATGGAAGGTCGCAGGCGACGTCTGGCCGATACAGGTTGCAGAGCAGGCGGCTACGACTAGGATGGCTGAGAATACGCTGCGAAGTTTACACATGTGTGACCCCTGAACTTCGGTGTAGTGAGAGAGGCTGGTCGAGGCGCGAGTTGCCAATTTCGTCGCCAATTTCTTTGTGCTACCGTTTCGTCAGTTAGCAACACCCTCAGTGGAACACAGGCCGTCGCGACTTGCCTTCACAGCGCTCTGTCCAACATCCTGATACAACAGGAAAAGGCATTCCATTCAAGCATGAGCGCACTCGCCCTATTTTTATTACAGATCGCCGTCATTGTGTTGGTTACCGGCATGTGTGGTGTGCTGCTAGGCAAACTGGGCCAGCCGCGCGTGGTGGGTGAAATGCTGGGCGGAATTCTTCTGGGGCGCTCGGTGTTTGGCTATGCCATGCCACACCTGATCGCCAACCTGTTCCCTCTGGGATCGCTGCATGATTTGTCCCTGGTCAGCGAACTGGGGATGGTTCTGTACCTTTTTCTCGAAGGGATGAACCTGGATTTTGAATCCGTGTGGAAGCAGCGACAGACGGCGATGAAGATCAGCCTGCTCTCCATGGTGATTCCATTTGCGCTGGGTTGCGGGCTAGGCCTGGTGATGTATCGCAACTTCCACGGAACCAATCCGAATTTTGCGGCGTTTTTATTGTTCGTTGGTGTTGGGCTGAGTACGACAGCGTTTCCGGTTTTGGCGCGAATGCTGCGCGATAACGGAACCGGCGATGCCAAGCTGAACATGCTGGCGCTGGTGTGCGCGGCGATTGCCGATGTGTTGGGATGGATTCTGCTGGCGGTCGCATTGATGATCGATTCCATCAATTCTTCCGTCTGGATTTTGCTGCTGAAGATGCTGCTGCTGGTGGTGTTTGGAGTTTTTCTGCTGGGGGTGGTGCGCCCGCTGCTGGCCAAGCTGGTGCGCTGGAAAGGCGCGCCGAATATTTCCAATGTGCTGTTGGCGGTTTTCCTGGTTTTTATCCTGGGATGCGCATTCGTGACGGAGCGGCTGGGAGTGCATGCGCTGTTCGGCGCGTTTCTTGCGGGAATGTGCGTTCCGCGTCTGCACCACTGGCATCGACAGCTGGAGCGCACCATTCATCCGCTGGTTTCCGTGCTGCTGCTACCGGTATTTTTTGCTGTGACCGGTATCCACACGGAGTTTCGCGACCTGGGCGGCAAGAATGTTTTTCTCTGGTTTGTGGTATTGTTGGCGATCGCGATTGCCGGTAAAGTTGGCGGCACCTATTATGGTGCGCGCAAATCAGATCTGCCGCATCGTGAGTCGATGTTGCTGGGCTTTCTGATGAATACCCGTGGCTTGATCGACTTGGTCGTCGTGAACCTGGCGCTGCAGGCTGGGGCAATCAATACGCAGCTGTTCACAATTCTGGTGCTGGTCGCATTGATCACCACCGCAATGACAGCACCTGCGTTGAAGCTTCTGCGGAAAAAGCCAGACGTGCCTGCGCCTTCACCCGCGTAGAGCGAACAGTCGTCCCAAACAAGTTGCAGGATCGCGTAGCCGTCGCACGGCAAACCCGGCGCGGGGATGGCAAAGGGACATTTCTTCATTGCCAAAGCGCGACGTTGACTGGTATTTGTGAAGTGCCCGCCTATGCGAAAAATCTGGCTTATCTTGCTGATGTGGCCGTTGATTGTGTTGCCCACCAGTGCACAAGATGGGCCCGCTATCCCTACAAACATTCCCGCTCCATCGGCACCAGCGGTGATGGTGCAGACAACGCCGGGACAGGCAGCGGTTGCGCTGAATGGCCCGTGGAAATTTCATACTGGCGACAACCTGGCGTGGGCGCAGCCAAACTTCGATGATTCCAACTGGCAGGATTACACAATTGACGCGAAACAATCTGCGCTCCCGATTGCGCAGTTGTTGCAGTCGCCTGCGCTGCCGGGCTGGCAACGGCATGGGCACCCTGGGTACACCGGGTACGCGTGGTATCGAATTCGGCTGCAGCGGCCGCCGGATGCTCACTCACTTGCGCTGCTGATGCCGCAGCACTTTGACGATGGGTATGAGGTGTATGTTAACGGGCAGAAGATCGGAAGCTTAGGGAAGCTGGATCCAGTGCGCGCTGTTTATTCTGAGCGGTCGAAACTCTTCGCTCTCCCGGAGACAGTTTTCGCGGGGCACGCACCGGTAACGATTGCGGTGCGGTTCTGGGACAGTGGCTACCAGGGATTGCCGAGTCTGCATAATGTGACCGGCGGTTTGCGGGGTGTGCCCGTGCTCGGTTCCTCCAGTCTGCTCGGCCTTTTCCAAGATGGCCTGACGGCGCAAAGGGGAAATATAACCTGGCCCTCATGGTCCATCCTGCTGATGGATGGCGTGGTTGGCGTAATTTCGTTGTTTCTGTTTTTCTTCAGCCGCAGTCAACGCGAGTATCTATGGGCCGGCATCTGCCTGTTGAGTTGGGCAGTGCTGCTGGCGGTTCAAACCGCAGGCCCACAGCGAGAACTTCCGCTGCAGGTTTGGGCGGCGATCATTGCCATCGCGGATTCGATAGAGTTCTTCGCGCTGCCTTTGGCGGCCATGTACCTGCTGGACGTGCCGAGAACAATCTGGCGGCGAAGCAGTTGGATCCATTCTCGCGGCGGTCGTGTTGATTCAGATGGTCGCGCTCGGCCCGGCCTACGGCATCCTGACACCGACGGCAGCGTTGGACCACTTTAATACCAGCGCGCTTCGGATATTTGTCTTTGCAGTCTTCGCGCTTCTCGTCGCCATTGCCGTTGATGGACTGCGCACGCTTGGGAAAAAAGCGTGGCTGCCGCTGGCTCCTGGGCTGCTCTTCGTTTGTGGCGTTCTTGTTGCCATACAAAAACCCCAGGCGGGCCTTTGGGTTCCGGGGGCGAGATCGGATCCGATTGCCGCCGCTTTCTTTCTGGCAACACCGATTGTGCTGCTGCTCATTTTTCTGCAGCGCTTCATCACTCAGCAACGTGAAACTGCGCGCCTGGTGGATGACATGAAGCAAGCGCAGGAAGTGCAGCAGGTGCTGATTCCGGAGAAGCTGCCGCAGGTTCCTGGATTAACGATCGAGAGCGAATACCGCCCGGCGCGCGAAGTGGGCGGGGATTTTTTCCAGACGATTCCCCACCCCACGGATGGCAGTGTACTGATTGTGGTTGGCGATGTGACCGGCAAGGGATTGCAGGCGGGAATGCTGGTGGCGCTGATCGTCGGCGTAATTCGCACAACGGTCGAAACCAGCTTCAACCCACTTGAAGTGATGCAGTCATTGAATCGCCGACTCTGCGGTCGCGGTCACGCGCATGCAACCTGCCTGGCGCTGCGGATTGGAGCGGATGGTTCGGCGACTTTGGCGAATGCGGGGCACCTTCCGCCTTATCTGAACGGAAAAGAATTGCCGATGGAAGGCGCGCTGCCGTTGGGCATGATGGAAAGCGCTGATTTTTCTGTCATGCAATTTCAGCTGGCACCAGGAGACAGGCTTTTGTTAATGTCCGATGGTGTGGCAGAAGCGCAGGATGCGAAGGGGCAGTTGTTTGGATTCGAGCGCATCGAAGAAATGCTGCGGGAGCCCGTCACGGCGGCCGAAGTGGCTGCAGCCGCGCAAAACTTTGGGCAGGAAGATGATATTTCTGTACTCTCCGTTACACGTATGACAGATTTGAAAGTGATCTCTACATGAAGAAGACGCACGCAGTTCTTCTGTTGTTGTTTCTTGTGGCCTGGGTTGGAATTCGCGCACAAAACAAGTCGGCAGCCGAGCCAATCGCACAGATCACCCTGGGGCAGGCGACGTTCGCGCTGAATGGACCGTGGAAATTTCGGACCGGCGACAACCTGAAGTGGGCCGCTCCAGACTTCGATGATTCGACCTGGGGCTCGATGGACCTGACGCCGCCGCCGGGATCGTATGACCCGATCACCGGCAACAGCGGCTTTGTCCCGGGATGGACCACCCGCGGATTTCCTGGCTACGCCGGGTATGCGTGGTATCGGCTACGCGTCAACGTTCAAGACAAGGTGCAGGCTGGCCAGAATAGCGAACTTGCCCTGAAGATGCCGGAAAATGTCGATGACATTTACCAGGTGTTTGTGAATGGACGCATGGTGGGAGAGTTCGGCCGTTTCTCACCGCAAGGGAACACGCTGTTCATGACCCAGCCACGAGCTTTTCCGCTTCCGGCGGATCTGGGAAATGGTCCCATGACGATCGCGGTCCGCATGTGGATGTCGCCCGCCACGCCGCTTTACGATCCAGACACGGGCGGAATGCATGGTGCGCCAGTGCTGGGACGGGCTCCGGTGATACAGGCGTTGCTGCGGCTGGACTGGGACGTGCTGGATCGAGCCAACGAAAGCGACTTTCTGGAAATATGGATTTTGTTGACGGGCATGCTGGTGGCGCTGGCGCTGTTCTGGATGGATAGAGGTGAAACGGCGTATCTTCTGCTGGCTCTCACATGTATTTCTCTCGCCGTATACCCTTTTTTGATTGTCGCGGGATACTACACCACCTGGATCAATTCGACAGCTGAAGTGTTGCTTCGAGATTTGATTCCTGGGCCGCTGGCGATGGGACTGTGGGTATTGTTCTGGGCTTATTGGTTCCGGCTGGATCATACCGGCCACATCGCGCGCGTGCACCGGGCAGTAGGGACATTGGTTGGGCTGTTGTTGCTAGGCACATGCATGTTGCGAGCGCCGTTCTATGGCAGCGTGATTCCTCTCCACGCCATCGTCTGGCTTTCGCCGATCACGCTGGTGCTGAAATTGCTGCTGGGAGGGCTGCTGTTGTGGGTGACTTATGAAGGCATTCGCAGAGATCCAACGGAAGGCTGGCTGGCGTTGCCGGTAGTGTTGCTCGTCGCTGTGTCGCTGTATAAGAGTGAGTTGCTGGTGCTGCATGTTCCTGTATTCTTTTTTCCATTTGGATTCGCAATTGATATCAGTCAGATTGCGATTGTTCTTTCGCTTGGGATTATTACCGTGTTGCTGCTGCGGAGATTTCTGCGATCGCAGCGAGAGCGGGAGGAGTGGAAGCTGGATATCAAACAGGCGCAGGAAGTGCAGCAGGTATTAATTCCAGAAGAGCTGCCGCATATTCCGGGACTGTCGATTGAGAGTGAATATCGTCCGGCGCGGCAAGTTGGCGGCGACTTCTTTCAGATTCTTCCGCACCCGACAGATGGCAGCGTGTTGATTGTCGTTGGCGATGTGACCGGGCACGGGCTGCAGGCGGGCATGCTGGTGGCGTTGATTGTGGGTGCAATTCGAAACCAGGTCGACAGCAATTTCGATCCGCTGAGCATGATGCAGTCGTTGAATAAGAGGCTGTGCGGACGAGGACAAGCACATGCTACCGGACTGGCTCTGCGGATCGCTGCGGATGGTTCAGCGACGTTGGCCAATGCCGGGCACATGCCACCGTATCTGAACGGAGAAGAATTGCCGATGGAAGGCGCGCTGCCGCTGGGCATGGTGGAGAGCGCGGAATTTTCCGTGATGCACTTTCAGTTGAATCCCGGAGACCGATTGCTGCTGCTTTCGGACGGCGTGGCGGAAGCTCAAGATGCGAAGGGACAGCTATTCGGATTCGAACGCATCAGCGATTTGCTGAAGGGAGATGCGCTGCGTGGTGCGGCCCTGAATGGAGCATCGCCGAAGCCTATTACCGCCGCAGAAGTGGCCTCGGCTGCGCAAGCATTTGGCCAGGAAGACGATATTTCCGTACTATCAGTCACACGCATAGACGCTTTACAAACGGTGCATGCATGAAGAAAACAGTCGCAATGTTGGTGTTGTTCACCCTGTGGGGCATTGGGTTGCGCGCGGCACGCGCCTCAACTTCAGATGTTGGGACTACGCAGGTGACGCTCGGGCATTCGGTGGTGCCCCTGGCCGGCCCGTGGAAATTCCACATTGGCGACGATGCAACATGGGCCAATCCAAGTTTCGATGATGGCGATTGGGAAGTTGTCGATCTGGGAGCAAAGGCAAGCTCCATCGATCCTGCGATGGGGTTCGAGGGATTTTCCCCTGGCTGGACCGGAAAGGGACATCCCGGCTATGCGGGATATGCGTGGTATCGCATGCGGATTCGCGTGCAGGGTGCGGACGAACCGCTGGCGTTACTTGCGCCGACGGATGTTGACGACAGTTATCAACTGTTTATCAATGGACATTTGATTGGCGAATTCGGGAGTTTCGCGGGTTCTGTGCCGACGATCTATTATTCCCGGCCAGTAAAGTACGCGATTCCGGCCGACGTTTTGCAACAGAGTCGGACGGAACGATGGAGATTGCGTTCCGGTTTTATATGGCTCCGCGCACTCTGCTGCAAACTTTGCCTGGTGGCATGCATGCGCCGCCGATCTTCGGATATGCCAATGCAATTACGGCCGCCTACCACGTGGCATGGGAAGAGCAGTTTCGTGCCGTATCAACTATCTTGGCGGATTGGGTTTTGTACTTCGCGTTCGCCGTTTTGATCCTGATGCTCTACGTTTTCGACCGCACGGAAAAGATTCTGCTATGGCCGATCAGTGCAGCTTTTGCTACGGGGCTTTCGACTAGGAATACTCTTCTTATCACTGACCACGGAATGGATGTCGGCATTGCAGCAAGCCATCGTTCTGTCTGTGCTCAACCCGATCGGCATTGGCCTGTGGCTGATGACGTGGCTGGTGTACTTCGGACTTGCGGATCGCAAATGGCTGCGCAACCTTATTGTCGCGCTAATCGTCTGGTTCGGTTCGACTAGGTCTAATTTTCCAGCTACTTCTCTTGCGCGGAGCCGTATCGCATGGTGTATTTGCCGCCAACACTATCAATCAGTTTGTATCGAGTGCCGCAGCCTGGGCGCTGGCGATTACGATCGCCGTGCTGGGTTGGAGACGTCCAAACCGCGAGCGGCCCGCACTTTTTCTGGCCTTGTTCTTCTATGTCCTGCCCACTCTGGAGCCAGTGCTGCGGTTCCTGCATGTTCGCACCGAATGGTTTCCGTCCGGGGTACCTGTGGTGCTTTCTACGTTCACCGACATTGCGCTATTGATCTGCTTCTCAGTGGTTTTGCTGGGACACTTCCGCAGCTCGCAGCGGAGGCAGCAGGCGATGGAGCAGGATGTGAAGCAGGCGCGAGAGGTACAGCAGGTGCTGATTCCGGAAGAACTGCCGCGCATTGCCGGGCTCACGATTGAGAGCGAATATCGCCCGGCGCGGGAAGTGGGTGGAGACTTCTTCCAGATCATTCCACATGCGAACGACGGCAGCGTGCTGATTGTCGTGGGAGATGTGACCGGCAAAGGATTGCAGGCGGGAATGCTGGTCGCGTTGATCGTCGGTGCGATTCGTGCAGAGGCCGCGCATAGCAATGATCCGCTGACTGCGTTAAATGCGCTGAATCAACGGCTGTGCGGACGCGGAGAAGCTCACGCTACTGGGCTAGCGCTTCGTGTCGCGCAAGATGGAGCGGTCACGTTGGCGAATGCAGGACATTTGCCGCCATATTTGAACGGGAAAGAATTGCCGATGGAAGGTGCACTGCCACTGGGCATGTCGCCGAGTGCGAAATTTTCGCTGATGCATTTTCAACTGGCGCCAGGAGACAGACTGCTGTTGATGTCGGACGGAGTTGTAGAAGCGCAGGACAGAGATGGCCAGCTGTTCGGATTCGACCGGGTCAACAAATTGCTGCAGCAGCCAATCACCGCGGAAGAGATTGCGGCCGCTGCACAGAACTTCGGCCAGCAGGACGACATCCTGGTGCTGCGCATTACGCGTGAAGCGAGTGATGTAACGCGAACTCCGGAAGATCCCGCATTGGTGACGGCGTAATCGATCCATCCGACCGTTTTGGGTCAACTGCGATGGCTACGGCAGCTTCTGGATCTTTGTTCCTGTGGGGATTTTTAATTCAAATTGGTCATCCGCCAACGGGTGATTAAAGGTAAGCTTCTCGATCGTCAGCACGAGTTGATAGCCATCGATCGGACGGTTGATGGTAATTTTCGTCGGGTATGGGATGCCGTCGAAGGTGCGGTAGGCGGCGAACAACGTGCGAGTCACTAGAATCCCGTGAGAGTCATACTCGTCCTGCTGAAACGGCAGCAGATTGGTGCGACTGATATGTACGACCCTTTCCGGCATCAACTGCTGGCTCGTTCCAATACGCCGCAGAATTCCCAACTCGTAGTCCGGCTCGGCCATCTGGTGATGCGTTTTCGGATCGCGCACGATGCCGGTATCGCTGGTGACGTACACCAGATCGTCCGGTTCCACTTTCTTGATCAAGAGTGAATCGTAAAATACCGCTGGCCGCAGATTCATCAGCGGATTCGAAGAAGGCGTGGTGACCGTACCGGTGCCAGTGACGGCGAGGCTCTTCGGCGGGATGAGCAAGGTGAATTTTTTCCCATCGCTGACCATATCGAAGGCCCGCGTCTCAATGACAGGCAGCAGCCCGAGGACTCGCAGCATGGACGGCTGACGCAGCAGAATATCGCCACGCACAGAGGTGTAGTCGGTCTCCTTACCCTTGGTTGCTCCACCGACCGATGCCTGAATCAGCACTTTCGCAAGCATCGAATGGATCGCGTCGTAGCGCTCGTTGACCTGCTGAATTAATTGCGGAGGGGTGGCCGTGAGAACTACGGCAGGGGCCTGCGGCTTCTCCAGGATACGAGTGTGTTTCAGACATCCGGTCAACAGCAATAATGGCAGAAACGCCAGCATGGCTCGCCGGGCAATGACCGTTTGGCGGCTGGGGCTGCCGGGCGTGGGAGCCGACAACAAAGTACGAAGATTAGCCAGCAGTCGAGGCAAAATTATCTTCCATCCCCTGGCTGTTGCGCTGGCTGCGCTTTGCGATAGGCGGCCACATTTTTCTCATGCTCCTCAAGTGTGGCTGCAAAGCGAGAATGGCCCGGATTTGAGGGGTCGCTGACGAAGTAAAGAAAGTTAGTCTGAGCCGGGTGCATGGCAGCCTCCAATGAGGGAATTCCAGGATTGCAAATTGGCCCGGGAGGCAATCCCGTATGCGTGTACGTGTTATACGGCGACTGGGCCTTTAGATCAGATGCGTAGATTGCGCCGCGGTAGCGCTTTTCTAGCAGGGCTGCGTAAATTACCGACGGATCGGTATCGAGGGGCATGTTCTGGGCCAGCCGATTTTCAAACACGCTGGCAACCATGGGGCGATCTGTCCCCACGGGCGTTTCCCGTTCCACCAGCGACGCCAACGTCACCGTCGCAGGAATATTCTGCGTCAAACCCAAGCGCTGCGCCTCCTGGCGAAAATGTGCCACCATCTCTCCTAAAATCTGATCCGGCGTCATGTTCGGCGCCAGCTTGTACGTGTCCGGAAAAAGATATCCCTCCAGACTTGGGGCCTTGGGATCCAGATCACGAATCAGGCCGGTATCGTGTTCTTCGGCGGTCAGAAACACTTCACGAGAACCCAGGCCGGCTTTTTCCATGGCGGCGGCAACATCGAACATGTTGTAGCCCTCTGGAATTGTCAGCGCGATGGTATACACATCGCCAATGCGCAGACGTTGATACACATCCAGGAGGGGAGCTGGATGGTCGAAGCGATAGACACCTGCCTTCAGCGTGCGCCGCTCTACCCGCGCCACCAGGTCGAAGGCAAACCGATTGCGAATGATGCCGTTTTTCTCGAGCGCCCAGGCAATCCCGTTCACTGAGGTTCCCGGCGCAATGGTCACCAGGGTGGCTGTTGACGGGCCAAAGGGCAAAATCAGCAGGAAGTATGCGCCTGCGGTAGCGAGTATCAAAACTAGAACAAACACTAGGAATGCACGCACGGCAGACACGAACTCCAGGGGATTTCAAACGCCTCCTTATATTGTAGGTGGTACGAACCAATTCAGGGCCCGGTTCCGCACCATTTCCGGTACCATCACCCTCGTGGAGACCCCGCCGAGTTCGCCGCTTTCGTCTGATGAAACCGTGCCGCTGCAGGCGATTCCGCGCATGCTGGGACTGGATCATGGGGCGCGAAGAATCGGTGTTGCCATTTCGGATGAACTTGGATTGACGGCGCAACCGCTGCTGACCATTCTCCACACCAATGCACGCAACGATTTGCGGTCGATCGGAAGATTATTGCGGCGGCATCGCTGTGCAGGGATTGTGATCGGATGGCCGATTCATCTATCCGGTGATCGCAGTCCAAGGGCAATTGCAGCGGAAAAATTTGCCGACAGCCTGCGGGAAGAATTCAAACTACCGGTGCATTTATGGGATGAGCGGATGAGCACGGCCGAGGCGCATCGTCACCTGGACGAGGTGGGACGAGGCGCGCGGGATCGAAAAGATGTGATCGACCAGATCGCTGCTGTGCTGATTTTGCAAAGCTGGCTCGACGCCCAGCGGCAGGCGAAAGAACCGTAGAGTTGAATCTGCGCGGCTAATGCCCGTGCAGCGACTTCGAAAGCGCGATCAGGTTCACTGGGTGCACGCGAACCAACCCTCCGCGCGGGCTGTCAATATCCGCAACCAGCAGGAACGAGATGCCGACGAGAAGCGGAAGGACAAGGAGCAGGGTATTTGTCCGTGGGCCCTGCGCTCCGAAACCCATCAACAAATTGGCATAGAGAGCAATGGCGATCATCAAAATCCAAGCTTCGGTGGGAATGCGATACCACCAGGCAGCCTGGGTATATCCCTGGGAATTGAGAACGTCGTTCATTCCCGCCAAGGTGAGGGCGGAGACCGGAGTGGGTTGCGCCGATGCTGGCACTTCGACGGTCCTCCACAATTGATCTTGCATTTGCGCTGTATCGGCATTGATACGCTGCAGTTCGTTCCAATTTCTGGATTGATAGAACGCAATTCGCAAATCCGTGTACGCCGCGAGAAGACTTTTAATTTTTGCCGCATCCGCCGCAGGCAATACATCCACTCGCACGTATTCCGTGCCAATGGCGTTGGCTTCGGCTTCCTCATAGTTTTTGCGCTGATCGTAACGGCTCATCGCCATGGAGAAGCTGAATCCGATGATGAGTCCCAGCAAGGTCAAGGTCGCGGTAACGGCCAAATTGAAATCTGAACTCGGCTCGCCCCGCTTAGCCATCCGTTTCTCGCGGATGTAAGACCCAATTCGACCCGCCAACCACATCGCAAGCAGAGACACGACCGCCAGAATTACTGGGAAGTTCATAAGATTGAACACCATTTACCTGCCATAAGTTCTAGGGGAACGTTGTCGCTGGATTGGATTCATTGAACGTTCCCTGGGGGTCGGGCCGGTTCGCGAATACAGTGTAGCGCTCGACTACGCGACCGATAGAAAAATATATCGATCGACTACGAACGATGAGGCGAGCGCGAGTGGAGGTATTTCCCGGCGAGCGATTGCAGCGGGAATTTCAGATTTTGATAAATATCTTGCGCCGGTAAAGCGTGTACGTGAAGAGCCAGCAAACAGCCAACGTAGGCGAGCGAGTATAGCAGCGAAGCGAAGGGCGCATTGGGCACTCCGTGAAGAATCGATCGATAGAGAGTTTCCTGCAGGTTGCTTCCCGCATTCATGGGGATGCTGCTGAGTCCCGAGGCAAGAAGTTCTGAAAACACATACGCGGTGATTGCGTTGGTGCCGAAGACCAGCAATGCGGTGGCCAGGGGAGATCGCGCGGCGATTCGATGGAGCCGCAGGAACGCGGTCGACAACCCACATAAACAGCGCCAACAGCAACATGCTGATGCCACCCGCGAACAGGACGAAGGAGCTGGTCCAGAGCTCTTTGTTGATGGGGAAAGTGAAGTTCCACAAGCCGCCGAGGAGAACGGCGGCGATGCCAGCGAAGGCGATGTTTCTGACTTTTCTTGTGAAGCTGTGGGACGTGCGCAGCCATTGTGCAGTCAGGACGCCCAGCAATGTCGTCGCGATCGAGGGAAGCGTGCTGCCGAGGCCGGTAATGTCGTGGGTTCCGTCAGATAGGTGGGAAGCGGAGAACAAGCTGCGGTCAACCCAGAACGCGAGGTTATGCAGCGGGTCCATAAATGGCACGCCGCGGGTGGGGATGCCGTAGCCGGGGACGGGCACAAATCGGAGGAGTATCCAATAGCCGATGAGAATCGTGATGAAGAGCGCCAGCTTGTCGCGCCAACCCTGGCTGAACAAATAGAGAGTCGCGACGACGAAATAGCAGACGGAAATGCGCGGAAGAATTCCGAAGAAACGCATCGTATGCAGGTTGAAGAAGGGGAAGCTGTTGACCAGAATGCCGAGCAGAAACAAGATGATGGTGCGTCGGACAATTTGTAGAAACAGGTCTTGCTTCGGTATCCCGCGCGCAAGTCTCGATGAGGTTGAAATCACGGTGGTGATTCCGATGATGAACAAGAACGTGGGGAAGACGATATCGGTTGGGGTGCAGCCGTTCCATTTGGAGTGAAGCAGCGGCCAGTAGGCAGAATTAAAATTGCCGGCGTCGTTCACCAGAATCATGAACGCGATGGTGAGGCCGCGAAGAAGATCGAGCGAGAGCAGGCGATTGGAAGCCTGCGGCAGCGCGGCCACGTGCTCGAACTGATTTGGAGGCAGATGGGTCTGGAGTTTCGAATTCAAGTTGCGCGGTCCTCATTTCTTTCGAAATGTCGCCACTTGCACTTTCTTTTGGTTGTGATTATAAGCGGTTCGGCCTGAAAGTCGGCAACCCTAATTTTTACTCATAGCGCAGCGCCTCAATTGGGTCCAGATTGGCGGCCTTCCAGGCGGGGTAAATGCCGAAGATGAGGCCGATCGCGCAGGAGACGCTGAAGCCGGTGATGGCCCAGAAGGTAGATACGAAGGCGGGAATGCTGGGAATCAGCAGCCGGACGGCGAGAGTCAATGCCCCGCCGACAATCACTCCGATGACACCGCCGACAGCGCAAAGGGATACGGCCTCAATGGTGAATTGAAGCAGAATGTTGCGCTTGGTGGCCCCTATAGCTTTTCTGACGCCGATTTCGCGGGTGCGCTCGGTGACGGAGACCAGCATGATGTTCATGACACCCACGCCGCCGACCATCAAGCCGATGCTGGCGACGCCAATCATAAAGATAAAGATGCCGCCGGTCAGCTGATTCCAGATTCGGGTGAGTGCCTCGGGACTGAAGATGGCGAAGTTGTCGTCCTGATCGAAGCGCTGCTTCCGCTGGATGCGAAGTGTCTCTTCAATCTCGTCATAGACAGTCGCTTTATTTTTCGGGTCGTCATATTTGACGCTGATCAACAGGTCCTTATTTTCCGGATGGATCTTATGAAAGGTGCCGAGGGGAAAATAGGCCGCATTATCTTCAGGGTTTTTGCCGGAACCGAAGGGAGTTTTTCGGGCATCCATCACACCGATGACACGAAACTCATCGCCGCCAATTTCAACTTCTTTGTTGAGCGGATCGTCCCCTTGAAACAGTTGTTCGGCGGTATCGTGCCCCAGAATGACGACATCGGAGTGGGCGTCCTGTTCATATTTCGAGAAAAAGCGCCCGACGGGAATGTCCACGGTATCGACAATGGGCTCGGAAACCGTATCCCCCTCGAGAACGGTGTGCTGGACTTTGCGGTCTTTATATTTCACCGCAATATTGCCGAGGCTCAATCCGTTATCTTGATAGCGCAACTGAGGAGAGACCGCGACGACATGCGGCAACTCGGCCAGCGCGTCGGCATTCTCCTGTGTCAACTGCTTGCGAGCCAACATTTCCGCGGTGCGGCGGACATTGATGAGAGGAAAGCGAAAGACCCAGTAGACATTGGAGCCGAAGGATGCAACGAAGGTTTCGACGTCGCGATTGAGTCCGTTGATAAAGGACGACAGCGTGATGACGGTGGTTACGCCGATCACGATGCCAAGGATGGTGAGTCCGGAGCGCATTTTGTTGGCGCGCAGCGTTTCCATCGCCATACGGACGGATTCGCGGGAATCGCTGGCTCGCATAGCTGAAACCTCACAACTGCAGATGCGATCTCAGCAACGAGGCTAGCATGGTGGATCGGCATGCGCGAGATTTTTTCGGGGAGATCAATTGGGTATGGAAGGACTGATGCAAAGCCCGAATGCCCGTGATCTGGACAGAGAAGCAGGTCCCTCCGCTACGCGCGCCAAAACTGACGCGTTCCGGTCGGGATGACAACTCTTTGTTTTAACGGTGGTGTTGCGTTAGTGGGAATGGGTATGGGCGGCGGCTAGGGCTTCGTCGGTGGGCAGGCAGCCGTCTTCGACGGCGCAGCCGGCGTCGTCGCGCATTTCAAACTGGATGGTGGTGTGGTGAATGTTGAAGCTTTCGCCCAGGCAGTGATTGATGTCGGCCAGAATGCGGCGACTTTCTGACGGAGGAATGTCGGAAATGGTGACATGGCAGGCAAGCGCGTTCAGGTGCGAGCCTAGGCACCACACATGCAGATCGTGGATGCCGCAAACGCCGGGAACAACCTGCATGGCATCGCGAATTTCGGTAAGAGAAAGATCGTCCGGCGCGCCTTCCAGCAGGATGTTGAGCGTCTCGCGCATGATGGAAAGCGACGACCAGAAGATGAGCACGGCGATGATGAGAGAGAGCAGCGGGTCAACCCACTGAATGCCGGTCAGCGCGATGGCCAGGCCGCCAGCGATGACGGCTGCGGTGGAAAGCGTATCACCGAGCATGTGGATGAAGGCGCCGCGGATGTTGACATCGTTGCTGACCCGCGACAGCATCCAGGCGAGAATGCCGTTCATGACGACGCCGACGGCGGCGGTGGCCATCATCAAACGGGGCTCGACAATCTGCGGGTGCATGAATCGGTCAATCGCAGCGACCGCCAACCAGGCCGCAATGCCTATTAAGGCAAGCGCGTTGACAAACGCGGCCAGCACTCCGGCGCGACGGTAGCCAAAGGTTTTTTTGTCGGTGGCGGGACGGCTATGAAAATAGACGGCGACGAAGGAGAGCAACAGTGCCAGAAAGTCAGAAGTATTATGGCCCGCTTCCGAGATCAGCGCGAGACTGTGGGCGCGCAATCCGACCACGAGCGTGAGCAGGATGTAGCCGAACGTCAGTACCAGCGAAACTCGAAGGATGCGCTTGGTTTTATCGTTGGCTGGCGCATGCACGTGCATACAGTTATTTTACTGCTGGAGGCGCGGCAGACAGCGACGCTGTGATCGCGACTATCTCGGGGACTAATACGCGATTGGGGTGCTGCAGCCCGCTCCATCCCTCGGCCACGATAATGCTGTTCGCAGGATTTTTTGGATCGTAGCGAACGGAAGCGGGACGGCCGAGGCAGGTGGCGTCGATCAACGCGGTGCCCTTGAGGAATGTGAGGTCCTGAGCACACTCATAACTCACTCCACCGATGGAGTAGCGATACATCAAAGTGCCAAGGTCGCTGGAGTTGGGCTGCTCTGACCAGTCGAGAACGGAACCGTCAATGATGCGGCCGTGGAGAACAAGGTGTTCGCGGCGCAGGCGCTCGCGTTCCTCCGCTGACTTGCGATGCGTGAGGATCCACCAGATGACGACGCCGCTCGCAGCAGCCACGGAGGCTGTAGCGGTGGCAATGACAGGTGCGTGTTGCGATAACCAAGGTTGCATACGTTGCTCGTCGAAACTATTTGTGCTGTTGCGAGCTACTCTTGAGGATAGCGGAAGTGCCGGGTTGGAGGGTAGAGCTTCGACCAAAAGTGGTAAACAATTGCCTTATAATCGTAGTTGACGATGTTCGATCCCAATTTTCACCCGGACGTGCGCCCCGACGCAGCCGGTTCTTCCGTCTCCCGCCGCAGAAGTACTTCCAGCCAGCGAACTGGACCTGAACGAACGAGAATTCGTTCGACTACGGTGTTGTGCGTGCGCCGCAACGATCGCGTTGTGATGGCCGCCGATGGGCAAGTGACGCTGGGCGAGAGCGTAATTAAACATTCGGCACGAAAGATTCGCCGACTCTACCAGGAAAAAGTGCTGGCCGGGTTCGCAGGATCGACGGCGGACGCATTCTCTTTATTCAGCCGATTTGAGGCCAAGCTGGAACAATATGCGGGAAACCTGGGCCGATCCGCAGTGGAATTGGCGAAGGATTGGCGCACCGATAAGATGTTGCGCAATCTGGAAGCGCTGTTGGTGGTCGCGGATCTGCATCAGACGTATTTGATCAGCGGCGCGGGCGATGTGATCGAGCCGGATGAAGGTATATCGGCGATAGGCAGCGGCGGCTCGTATGCGCTGGCGGCGGCTCGGGCGCTGATCCAGAACACGGAAATGCCGGCGCGCGAAATTGCGGAGAAGTCATTGCGCATCGCGGGCCAGATCTGCATCTACACCAACGATCAAATTACCATCGAAGAACTATAGGCCTGTCTGTCCGCGGCCGCGGAGGCTGTGGCGCAGAATGAGGAGTGGATATGGCCATTTATTTACCTGGAGTTGAAGAAGACCAGGCGCTGTCGCTAGATGAAATGACGCCGCGGCAAATTGTGGCGGAGTTGGACAAATATGTGGTGGGCCAGCACGCTGCCAAGCGGGCGGTGGCCATCGCGTTGCGCAATCGCATGCGCCGCCAGAAGCTGGGGCCGGAGTTGGCGGACGACATCATGCCCAAAAACATCATCATGATTGGACCCACCGGTGTTGGCAAAACAGAGATTGCAAGACGGCTGGCGAAGCTGACGAATTCACCCTTTTTGAAAGTGGAAGCTTCAAAGTTTACTGAAGTGGGTTATGTTGGGCGCGATGTGGAATCGATGATTCGCGACCTGGTTGAGATCGCCATCGATATGCTGCGCGAAGAAAAGCTGGAAGAGGTAGAAGACAAGGCCGAACTGAATGCCGAGGAGCGGCTGCTGGACTTGTTGCTACCACCCGCGGCTACGCCTGCTCCCATGCCGGGACCAGCGCCGACGCCAATCTCTGGTGTGGACGAAAGCAGCGATAACACCATTGTGTTTCCCAGCCCGACGCCACCACCGCCGAGCGACTCACACCAGCGCACGCGAGAAAAACTGCGGACTCAGTTTCGTGAAGGCAAGCTGGACGAACGCATGGTCGAGATCGACGTGCGCGAGCGCAGCACGCCGTCACTGGAAATCATCTCCAACCAGGGCATGGAGGAGATGGACATCAACCTGAAGGATATTTTGCCGAATATCTTTGGGCAGCGCACCAAGAAGCGCAAGATGAAGGTGGGCGAGGCGTTTGAATACCTGGTGCAGGAAGAAGAACAGCGCCTGATCGACATGGACCAGGTGACGCGGGTTGCAGTGGAGCGGGTAGAAAATTCCGGAATTATCTTTCTGGATGAGATCGACAAGATTGCCGGGCGCGAGGGCGGACATGGACCGGATGTATCGCGCGAAGGCGTGCAGCGGGACATTCTTCCCATTGTGGAAGGAACGACCGTAAATACGCGCTATGGCATGGTGAGCACGGATCATATTTTGTTCATCGCGGCGGGTGCGTTCCACGTATCGAAGCCGAGCGATTTAATTCCAGAACTGCAGGGCCGTTTCCCGATTCGCGTGGAACTGCAATCGCTGACGGTGGAAGATTTCATCAAGATTCTTACCGAGCCAAAGTCTTCGCTGGTGAAACAGTCGACGGCGTTGTTGGAGACGGAGGGATTGAAGCTGGAGTTTTCTCCGGAGTCGCTGGCGGAGATTGCAAACTTCGCTTTCCGCGTGAATGAGGCGACGGAGAATATTGGCGCGCGACGCCTGCACACCATCATGGAGCGGGTGCTGGATGAAATCAGTTTTGACGCGCCTGACCTGGCCCGGCAGAACCGCGCGAAGCGCGGACGGAAAAGGCGAAGCGGTGGGAAGCGATGCGACTCTAGATTTGGCGGCAAGCGCGGATAAGGCTGCCGATGCCAAGACTTCACCGACGATTCCGATGGTGGAACGCGAGGGACCCAATGGTGCGGAGAAGGTAATTGCCATCGACGCGGCCTACGTGCAGCACATGGTCGCCTCCATCGTGAAGGACCAGGACCTGTCGCGTTACATTCTTTAATTCCCCGGAAGGCGTTCGAGCATGGCCGATTCCCGGAGACGTCAGATCCAGACCGCGATTCCGCTGGTGGCCACGTTGTGCATGGTGGCTGGGTCGATCGACGTGATCGCATACATCCTGTTCGGCAAAATCTTTATCGCGAATATGACCGGCAACACAGTGCTGTTTGCAGCGTCTGTCGTGGTACGTGACTGGAGCCAGGCGGCGTTGCGGATCGGCGTCGTCATCACATTCGTAGCGGGAATCATCATCGCGGAAACGGTACTGCGCCGGCTGACAACCGGACGCGAGCGGCAGAGAGAACTGTTTACGCTGGCGATCGAGTTGGGCGTTCTGAGCTGGCTGGCAGTGACGCCACATCCGGACACGCTGCGGATCGTGTTGTTGCTGGTGCTGGCCTTTTCAATGGGGATGCAGAACAACGCATTTCAGAAGATCGGACCGATCAAGCTGAACACTGCTTTTATCACCGGCGATCTGGAAAATCTAGGCGAGGCCATTGCGGAAGCCGAACAAACCACAAAGAGAGCGGAAGGTCGAAGGAGAACAGCGGTCTTCTTCACGACCTGGATTGCCTATGGCGTGGGCGCAGTGATCGGCGCGTATGGAGCGCTTGATTTGCGGGAGAGAGCGCTGTGGATTCCGGCCGGGCTTGTGATGGTGGCAGCGATGTTGGTGATGCGGTCGCCGGCCCAATCATCGTAGCGCAGCTTTTTATAGTTCACGGCCCTCATCTGCTGGCGAGCCGTGGTCATTGAAATCCGGTGGTGTTGTCTCGTGCGGGCAACCAAGCGGTGGCAGAGTCCGGCTTCTTCTCGTCTGTATCCTTACCCCAAGTCCAGTACATGCCGACGTAGGCATAGTTTTCCGTCTGGCCGGCAACGGAGTGACCGTAGCAGAACAAAAACTGCTCGTTTGGATTGTGCTTGAAATGGTAGTAGCCACCCAGATCAATCATGGTGGAAGCCTGCGTTTGTGGTGCGGCTAACCCTTCTTTCCCGTGGGCAAACACCTCGCCGCCCAACTCTAACCGATCGCCCGGGAACGTATATTTCAGCAGGAATCCGCCGTACGGAAAATCGCGATAGCCGGTCTGCGGGACGATTGTTTCTCCGGCGCCGCCGTCCAACAGCCAGGGTCCGATATTTTTTTGCAGCCACAGGGGAAGGCGGTACCAAACCTTCCCTATGCCGAGTCCCCTGGAATAATTGCCGGTCGGCATCTCAAACATCGTGAAGGTGCCGATCTGGGGAATATATTTCGATTCTTTGATGTAGGCGATCTTGGCGCCCAATTCCATATCCGTCAGTCCATACGCACTCGGTCCTGTCCCGCTGGGCAGATAGACAGGATTGTTGGACGGCGCGATCACGCCCAGGGGCAGGATGGCGTGCAACTGCACCCTGGGAATGGCACCCCAATTGAACTCGAAGGCTGGCACGGTCGCATCGGTTTCTACCGGCGTGCCGTCGGTACTGCCGAAGACGTAAAACTCGTAATGGTGCAGGTCGACTGGGACTGGATCATCGGTTTGATAGGGCGGACCCTGGGCCCAGAGTTTGCCCGCCGCAAGCATTAACAGCAACAGCAGTGCGCATCTATTCCAGCGGTGACGGAATCTCATGAATCCAACCCAGAGCGAATTATTTTCTCAGCAGCAGGTCCGCAAACGGCGGAAAGGTCAGCAAAATACCCAGCAACAGAAACGCAAACGCTGCGACATTTATTTTGACCAGAGCCACGGTTCGATGACGCCACATACGCGCAAGGACAAACCACGTAAGCAGCCATAGAAGAATCGCGGTGGTCGTGACACCGGAAAGTGGTCCCGTGGGCACATAGTATGTAAAGAATTTCGCCACAGGCTTCGATGCATCCGCGAGGACGGCGAAGACGCTGAGCAGAAAACAGCCGAGGCCCGCGGACAAGATCGCTGCAGCACCAGGGCCGTTGGGCAGATCAGAGACCACTGCAGTTGGAACTGCGGATGGGTTGTGAGGCGATGGAGAATTCAATGGCTACCTCCCATCCAGTGGATCGCGGTACTGCCGCCTTGAACAGGTGCGTGGTCATCGATCTCAGCGCCGAAGTAGCCTGCCACGCCGGCTGCGAAAAAAGCGACAATGACAAAAACCAACAGGGCATTGCGGAGTTGGCGATGCTTCCTGATCGACGTTCCGTATTGGATCGACACATAGGCGACCATGGTCATGGCGATCGGTGCAAACCAGGCAACATGCTCTTTCCACTCCATGCCTAAAGAGTGCCAACCTGCAGTCGTAGAGCTCGACTTTAGAAGGGCTTGGGGGAACTGGGCAAGACTGACGACGCCCACGGGCGGAATTGCGCGATACCACGGATAAACAATGTATGCGCCCGTCAGCACCGCAGCCCACCCGATCAGGGCAGTGCCAATGAGATAGAGGCGTTCCAGCGAGCGACCGGTACCGCTGAGTACACGCGGCTCGGTCTCATAGGCAGTTCGCCAAAGCTCGACCGCAACCGCGAAGACAGCCAGCAGAAAAAAGGCGCCAAACAGCATTCCGTGGATTTGGGTGATGAGACCGCGTGAAGAAATTTCCATGCAAGAATCTCCTCCAGCAGAGGCAAAAGCGGTTCAGGACAGCATGGCGGTACGTCTACGGAGACGAGCGTCCAAGCTTATCGACCCTGCGCCAACGATGAGCAGAAAGATCAGACCGAGAAGCATGCTGATGTCCGCCCGCGACTCGTGAAGAGCGGCCCAGAAACCATGCTTCATCAAAAACGGGACTTTAGTGGTAAGAATTGCGACGATGATGGTGATCAGCAGGGGGATTGTTGCGAGCCGGGTAAAGAGTCCGAGGAGAATTAAAGCACCGAAGAGGATCTCAACACCGCCGACAAAAGGCGCCATCACCTGGGGTGCGGGAATGCCGATCTTCGCAAACCTTCCCACTCCCAACGCAGCGGGATATAGGAATTTCTGAATTCCTTCGGACAGGAAAACCCAGCCAACAAGGATGCGGATCAACACGATTGCGGCTTGATATCGATCCATTTGGCTGGTAGTGTCTCGCGGCATCATGTCTCTCTTCGATTGCAGCGCTTTAAATTCATCGGCTGCGGTGTCGATTTTTTCTGTTGGTCTTCTATACTGCCGAATAGATGTGAACGCGATGTGAATTTACGAAATCCGATATCGGATTCCGATACTACGCCATGGCCCAACAGCGACGCAAGACGCAAGATTATCCGGAGTTGTACACCGCGCTGGTCCGGCTGCACATTTTGCACCATGCTGCGGAAGGGGAACTGTTTGGCCTGGGAATCATTGAAGAACTGGGTCGCCACGGGTACCGCCTGAGCCCCGGGACGCTGTATCCCATCCTGCATGGTATGGAGAAGAATTCTCTTCTACGATCGCGTTCCACACATGGTGAAGATGGACGCAGCCGTCGCATGTATTCGGCGACCGCCAACGGACGCCGTGTGCTGAAGGACGCCAAGGACAAGGTCCGCGAGCTGTTCGGCGAACTCTTTGAAGACGAGTAGGCGGAATTTTCTGATCGCTGCTACATCAATAGCTTTGGCGGCGGTGTCGGGTTTGGGTGCGGCAACAGGCGCCGGCGATCGAGTTCCTTTCGCACCTGCATCAGCCCATCTGCGCACGCATCAAAGGCATCGGCAAGTCGCGCGAACAGCGGTGCTTCCTGCTCAAACTCAAACACATTGAACTGCGAGACGATATAGTAGCTTTCTTTGCCGGCACGCTTGAGGGCCTGCAGGCTTTCCTGCTGGTTGCGGCGCAGCCACTGTGCCGACTCTGGAAACATGCCGGTAAAGAAGAGGCTGAAATCCCCAATGTGCTTGCGGACTTCGCGTTCGCGAGGAAAAGAGTACGCATCGCCGTAGACGGGATCGGAGGCCACGAGCATGTCGCTGACTTCGCGCAAGGGACGGCCGCGACGGTCGCGGATACGATAGAGCTGTTCGGTTTCGGCAAAGTCGGTCAAGATGCCGGCGACGTAGTTGGAAATCTCCGCATCGTTCAGCTCGGTGGTTTGGCTGTAGCAGCCGTACACGATTTCCTCAAACAATTTCCGCAGCGGATTTTCTGCGGGCGTCGAATTGGTAGACATGGCGTGCTCCTATCCATGAGGCTCAGATGGTGCCGTGCAAGTCGTGGACTTCGTGCTGTCGTATTTTCATGCGCCGAGCGTGCGGTGGCGCCGGTCCGAATCCTTTCCGATTTCAGATGCCAGGCAAGTTGAAAGTACTGTACAAATTTTCACCAAAAATTCAAAGAGAATTCGAATGAGGGAACGCAATTGGTTAGCAGTCGCGGCGTGGGAGTGCGATTAACTCTCTTTGGGCGCTGTTGAAAAGTAAAAGCCGAATCTCTATGAGCGATGCATGACTCACAGAGATTCGGCTTTTGTGTCGATTGTCTTGATTCTTCACTTCGGTCGCTGTGGTGACCTACATTCAGAATGACTCGCAGAAATGTTTGCTAGTTCGCGGCGCCGACGGTTTGCTGCTGATTGGCGCCCAGTTCCGTGAGACGCTTTGCCAGGAGCTGCTCGAGATTCTCGAGCGCTTTGCTGAAGCCTTCGATGCCTTCCTTCAACTTGTCGTGGGCCATGCGATTTTCTGCATGCATCTTGTCGAAGGTCGCCTTGTCCATGGTCAATCTTTCGATCTGCAGGTCCTTGGCCTTGGCTGGATCCAGCTTGCGCGGCAGGTCTTCAAACTTCTGCTCGAGCTCTTCAATCAGCTTGGGAGCGATGGTCAGCAGGTCGCATCCGGCCAGCTCTTCAATCTCGCCGAGATTGCGGAAGCTGGCGCCCATGACGACGGTCTTGTAGCCAAATTTCTTGAAGTAGTTGTAGATGGTGGTGACGGATTGAACTCCGGGATCGTCCGCGCCCTGATAATCCTTGCCGGTGTCTTTCTTGTACCAGTCGAGGATGCGACCCACGAACGGAGAGATCAAGGTCGCCTTCGCCTCGGCAGCCGCAACGGCCTGGTGAATGCCGAACAGCAAGGTCATATTGCAATGAATGCCTTCTTTTTCCAGAATCTCGGCAGCACGCACTCCCTCCCACGTGGAGGCGATCTTGATCAACACTCGCTCGCGCGAAACACCACCGGCTTCATATTGCCCGATGATCTCGCGCGCCTGTTTCACGGTAGCGTCGGTGTCATAGGAAAGACGGGCGTCAACTTCGGTGGAGACGCGGCCGGGAATGATTTTCAAAATGCGCTTGCCGAATTCAACCGCGAGGCCTTTGAAGGCGAGGTTGGCAACATCTTTGTCTGAGGCGTTGTTGCCCAGCTTCTTCTTCGCCGCCAGCAGCACCTGGTCCATGATCGGCTGATATTGCGGCATTTGGACGGCGGCGGTAATCAGCGAAGGATTGGTGGTGGAATCCTGCGGCTTGACCTTCTCAATCTCTTCAATCTCGCCGGAATCCGAGACAATCACGGTCATGGAACGAAGTTGTTCAAGCACTGACTTTGGCATTGTTTCCTCCTGAGCTGCTGCGTTCGCTTGCGATTTGGGGAGGGCTGTGAGCATTACACCCTATCTATTCGATGCGCAGGATCCCCGGTGGAATCATTCTGCCGGGCAATTCAGCGGAAATTTATCGAACCGCATCGAAAAGGAAGCAACGATAACGCACCCTCTTTTTCTAGTGTAGTCCGACTGCTAATTCGACGTAGAAGCGTTGAAATGGTCCGCCAGCACCTTCAAAATGGCCTGCGGTTCGTGGCTGGGAATTACATAGTCAACTTCCGGAAGCGAAATGCTGCCAATCGGCGACAGGGCGATGATCGGAATGTTGGGTCGGACCTCCCGGATTTGTCGCACCACATCCCCAAAAGGCATGTCCTGCACATCGAGATGCACCACCACGGCATCGACGGCGGGGAAGCGCTGGAAAAGCTTGATCCCCATGGAGCCGCCATACGCTGTGATCACGTTGTGCTTGGAGGTTTCCAGGACCAATTTTCGCGCCGAAAGTCCTTCCGGCTGCTCAATCTCAATCATTAATACAATTACGCGCATTTGAAATTCCTTGCCCGGAGGGAGCTGCGAAGATCTCGGCATTGGGGCGCCTGCTCTGCCCATAATACCGGTGGAAGCTGAAGAATGGCCAAGGCGGCGGCCTTCATGCGCTTTCCGTCTGGACAGGATTTCGCAAGATGCCGAGACCGTCGATTTCGACTTCAACTATGTCGCCAGACTGCATGGGACCGACTCCGGCAGGTGTGCCGGTAGGAATCAAATCGCCTGGATTCAGGGTCATGGCGGCGGAGATATAGCGCAAGAAGCGTGGCAATGTTGAAGATGAAATCCGTCGTGTTGCCATGCTGTTTGACAACGCCATTCAGCCGCGTGGTGACGGAGACGCCTGCTTCCGGATCGACCTGATCGGAGACGATAGGACCAACCGGGCAGAAAGTGTCGAAGCCTTTGGCGCGGGACCACTGGCCGTCGGTCTTTTGCAGGTCGCGAGCCGTGACATCGTTCACAATTACATAGCCGCGAATGTAGGGACGAACGTCTTCGTCTGGCTTCAGCTTGTAGCAGCTGCGGCCGATGACGATGCCTAGCTCGCCTTCGTAGTCCACGCGCTTCGACACGGCGGGCATACGAATGACGCCTCCCGGTGGCAGCAAAGACGACGGCGGTTTCAGAAACAGCAGCGGCTCTTTTGGCGGTTCATTGCCGAGCTCGGCAGCGTGGTCGCGATAGTTGCGGCCGATGCAGACAATTTTCGACGGCGTTACCGGAGCCAATAGCGTGAGCGCTGACAGAGGCTGCGCGGGAAAATTCTCGATGAGGTCGGCTGCGGTACGATCCTCTGGCGGCGCTGGAATAACGCGCTCCATCCACCATTCGCCCTGGCGCTGGCTGACTTCGCCATACTGAGGACCTTGTTCGGTTTGAAAACGGCAATACTGCACGATGCTTCTCCTTGGATTGACACAAGAGCTTGGTTAGGAGGTAGGGATGGTGACGGTGACCTCCGCAGATCGACGACTCTCGTTGCCGGATGTGTCGACGGCGGTGACCGCATAGGTATAGGTCTGGCCAGCCTGTACATGGAGATCGCGGTAGGCTGGGGCAACAATGGATTCCGCAGCCGAGTCGCTTGCAGGGGCGATGCGATGCATGGGCTGATTTGTGGTGACGTCGCCGCGATAGATGCGGTACTGCGCCAGGTCAGGTTCAGTATTCGCCGACCACGAAAGATCGACTTCGGGCACGCCATTGTTCATGACGGCTGCAATCGGAATCGCGACAAGGCCCGAAGGCGCTGCGGGCGGAAACGTATCGCGCGTGGCCACCTGAACCGCGGGGCTTTGCGAGCTATCGAGTTGCAGCGTCTGTTGACCGACTTGTTGCTGAACGACGCGGCTGGCGCTGTAAGTGTATTGATGACCAAACTGGGCGGTGGGATCGAGCGCGACTCCCGGATCTGTGGCGGCGGTGTGCTGCGAATCCGGCGGGATGAGGCGAACGCGAAGTTTCTGCTCCACCGGTTCGGTCGAGCGATGCAGAGGGCTAAGAGTTTTGGGCTTGGCTGGCGTGGGTGCGACTGGCGCTGTGACCAAGGTGCGATCAATCTGAATACTGGTGTCGGGCGAAAGATCGCCAGCCGGCTGCCAATGGAGTACAACTCCGCGAGCGACTACCTGGGCGGTCAGATCTTTCACCTCTGGCGGCGCTGCCCCGGCGAGAATGTCGGCGACATTCGACGGGCCTGCGGTTCTGCCGCGTTTGTTAATGCCAAAAATCCGATAGTTGATGGGGCGAGCCGGACCAGTTGTCAGCGTAGGCGGCAGCACGTCAGTATATGTTCCCGGCTTATCTGGGACGGCAGAAATGGTGGCAATGGTTTCGCACGGCGAAGCAGCCATTTCCGTCCGGCAAACGCGCAGCTGCACCATTCCTTTCAACTTCAGGTGGTCGGTATTTTCCTTGGGCGTGGTCCAGGCCAGATGCACCTGGTTGCCGGCGCGATCCGCGGTCAAATTGGAAATCGTTTTTGGCAGGTCCAGTGACGGAGGCGAGGGCGCGGCAGCCATGCCACATCCGATCAGCAGAAACGACGCAGCCATCGACACGGCCGCGACTGCTGCCACTCGACATGAAAGCGGCGCTGCGCGGGTCCTGAATTGCGAAAAGCGGAACGGATTGCTGCCCGGACGGATCGAGACGCCCTCCTCATAGGTAAGAAAAACGCTTGCGATTTTCAGCCTAGCAGAGTTGGACGGTCGCGAGGGGTGCGTGGGTCATGCAGGCAGAAGCTGCTGAAAAGCGTCCTGCAACGTAGGGAGTTTGAAGACAAAACCGGCTTGCAGCAGCTTGGCCGGAATGGCGCGCGTACTGGAAAGCAGCGCTGCGTCCGCCATTTCTCCAAATGCCATGTGCAGGGCAATGGCCGGCGCGGGCACGACGGCGAGACGATGGAGATGGTGCGCCAGGGCGACGGTGAATTCTGCATTCGTGACCGGATTGGCAACGACGTTGACCGGGCCTTGTACCTGGTGATGGTTCATGCAGAACTCGACAATTTCGACCAGCGTGGGGAGTGCGATCCAACTCATCCATTGACGTCCATTACCGAGATTGCCGCCGAGTCCCATGCGAAACAGGGGAAGCATTTTGGCAAGCGCACCACCCTCGCGGGCGAGGACCACGCCAAAGCGCAGATGGACAACGCGGATTCCCAGGTCGATCGCGGCATCGGCCTCGGCCTCCCACTCCTTGCATATATCTGCAAGGAAACCGTGGCCGGCAGCGGAATCTTCCGTCAGGATTTCATCTCCCCGATCGCCGTAATAGCCGACCGCAGAGGCGCAGAGTAGAACCTCCGGGCGTTGCTCCAGATGCGATAACAGCTGGACCATGGACTTGGTGGTGCGAATACGGCTGTCGCGAATTCGCTGCTTTTTGGCTGGAGTCCATCGACCGGCCATCAGATTGTCGCCTGACAAAAGAATTGCGGCGCGAATGCCGCTGAGACGGCGCATGTCCTCGCGAAATTGAAAGTGGTATGGGTCCCAAAAGTATTCGGTGCTGCCGGGTTGAGCTGTGTGACGGGTGAGGGTCGCGCAGGAAACCGCGTTTGCAAGAAAATTCCGATGCAGCGATTGACCCACCAGCCCGGACGCGCCGGCAATCACCACTTGAGGAAAGATTTCCATGACCACCCGGACGCTGCGCAATCTGAACCGATGGAAAGTTGGATGCCAAAAGGGTTGACGCAAAGAGATTGGTTGTCTAAGTGGCAACGATACGGTTAACAGCCTGATTGATTCTGTCGATATCAATTGAAGAAATATGAACAAGGATGAGGGAACCAAGCTTCGATCGTCTTGGAGGGAGATGATGCGTCTGCGCTCTATAATTGTTTATATAATGGAATTCTATTTCAATTTAATAAACACAGACGCGCTTTCGCGGCGAGGCATCTAATTAGCTATGGAAGTACCTGAAATGGAAAAATCAACCTCCGTTACGAGCCCCGCGCAACAGATCGATCCCGAAACCGCCGAATCCTTTATCGGGGAGAAGAAAATTGGCGAACGGATCAAGCGGCTTCGCCTGAAGAAATCCATGGGTTTGGTCGAATTGGGAAAGCATACCGGGCTTTCCGCCAGCTTTTTGTCCCAGTTGGAAACCGGCCGGGTCGTCCCTACGCTGCGGAACCTGGCGCGCATCGCCATGGTATTCAGCAAAGACCTTTCCTATTTCTTCGATCCTGAGCCGCGCACCTTATTTCGTGTGCATCGGCAATCGGATCGAGTGCGTTTGCCGCAGAGCGGGGTCGAAGACCCGACGTATTTTTTTGAGAGCCTGGGCTACCTGGTTCCGGATCGCACTCTGGATCCATACCTGGCCGAATTTATTCCGCTCAAAAAAGGTGTGGAAGTTCGCTCCCATGTGCATCCGGGATTTGAGTTTCTGTATGTGCTGAGCGGAGAAATGGATATTCGCCACGGCTCGCAGAATTATGTTCTGGCGCCCGGCGATTCAGTGTATTTCGACGCCAGCACGCCGCACAGCTATCACTGCTCCGGCACAGAAAATGCGCGAGTGATTATTGTGACGCAGCACCAGGCAGTGTTGGCGCAACCGTCGATGAATTTGCGACCGTTGGGAACTGCGCTGAACGGTGCATTTCGCAGTGGCGCCTCGGCACCGCAGGATAAACGTGCGCCCGGAAAGCAGGAGCCAACTCCCCAACGCGCTGTGATTACGCGGGGAAAAACACCGCGCAATGCTGAAATGGAATCTCCAATCTAGCGCGCACGAAGTCGAATCACGAATTGAGTCAGATGCAGATCACTCGGTTGAATACTTCGTCGCGCGTCTTGGAAAGCCACACTGGAAGCATTCCCCTCGGCGGCCAAATCCTTTTGCGCACTGGGGACAGGTAAAGCCCCACAAACGGCCATCCAGAATCATGCCGTACACTGCGACGCATACGGCCCAAGCCAGAGTGATTGTGATCAAGAAGATTGAGTTCTGGAAGAACTTTCGCCCCAGAACCAATCCGATGACAAATGGCCCTATGGCGGCGATGTACCAGTACCTTCGAAACGTCTTCTTTCTCTTCAGTAAGCTTCGATATTCCTTGTAGTCTTCCAGGCACGTTACGCGTTCTTCTGAGCCCGGGTGTCGAGTCCATTGCGGGGGCTGCGGTATGACAAAATCGCGTCTTTGAACCTCCAGATCTAACGCCTCCGCAGCCTCGGGGACGAGATACTTTCTGTCGGCGAGGATTCGGGCAAGCTCATCGTCGGTCAATTGCCTGTAGTAGTTTCGAAACGCCTCTTGATTCGTCGCCATTGATTTCACCCCGGCAACCTCAAAATGACCTGCTCTGGCGGGTTACGTAGTTTTCTTAATGCCTCGTCCGGCCAACAATGCGTTGGTCATGGTCGCTTGAAAATTCTCCAGACCCTCTGGCCCCGAAGGCATAAAAACCATGGTGGAGTTGGTCGAGCCGCCCACCACGCGCAACATATCTGTCCAATTGGTGAATAGCAGCAGAAAGCTGGCGCCCACATCATCCAAGTCGGTTCCCTGCTTCACCTTGGTGATGGCTTGTTCCCACCCTTCCGCAATCGCGGAGCGCTCCTGCGCAACACCCACACCCTCGAGACGCTTCACTTCGGCGTCGGCCTGAGCCTGGCGGACTTTCAGAATATATTCCGCATCGCCCTGCGCCTGATTGGCAACCGCGAGCCGGGTCTGCTCGTTAATGCGGTTCATGGCGGTCTTCACGCCCTCATTGGGAATAATGTCCGTGATCAAAACCTTGACGATTTCATAGCCAAAATCTTTCATCTCGGCTGACAACTCGACGGTGGCGCGCTGGGCGATTGCCGGCTGATTCAAGAAAACATCATCCAACGTTGTCTCTGGAATATGCCCGAGCAGAATGTTGTACAGGTAGGATTCGATCTGGCTTTTCGGGTTTGCCAGCTTGTAGTAGGCGTCCTTAATGGATTGCGGGGTGTCGATGATGCGGTATTGAACCTTCACCGGCAATTGAACAAACACATTGTCCTTGGTCTTGGTTTCAATTGACCCTTCCAACTGAAACGTCACCAGGCTAACCGCGTTTTTCGTTTCGACGAATGGCAGCTTGAAGTTTAATCCCGGCTCGGCGACACGGTTGAATTTTCCAAACCGCTCAATCACCGCGGCGGTCTGCGTGCGAACGGAAAAGAATGAACCGAGGATGGTGGAAATGATGAACAGCGCCAAGACTGCCAGGAATACGTACAACAAGGTATCGGCCATGGTGATTCCTCCTGATTGCTTTCAGCTTGAGTCCAGTTGATTTTAGCGAGTGTAGGCGGAAACCGGGAGGAAAGTTGGCCGCGTTCACTTGCCCGTTGGGCAGACACACGCAGCATAAGCTTCGATGGTGTGATTAGCCAACGCGCAAACATATTGCGGCCAGAACGGTTTGAGTTCGGAGGACCGATCGCCAATGAAGTAATGACGCATATATTGCTGGCTGGCAGCGGTGTTCGCGTCGGGATCGGCGGCGAACCCCGTGATGAGTGCTCGTACGGTTGAAGGCGAAAACTGTTGCTGATGAAAGGTCTGGCCAAAGTCGTACTCCACGGACCACTTGGTTGCGATGCCGGTGTGATTGGAGGCGGAAACAACTTCGTAATCCTGCAAAGTCGCCGACGATGGATTCACTCGCGCGATGGTGAAAGAAGGATCGTTGCCATCCACGGGGGAAATCGACGGAACCATTTTGATGACGACGGCGGGTGCTGCGGAGTGCGGTTCGGCTTGATCCGGCTGCAACAGACGAATCTCATCCATGTGGGTGTGCGCGAACACTCCCAGGCGGACGATATCGGCGTAGTCGATCAGCAAATCGGCCAGCTTGGTGGAGGAAAGAAACATCACCGGATGCACGTGGCCGCACATGGCTCCTAGTCGCCGCGCGGTGGCGTAGGGATCGATACCCGTAGGAATGTGCCCCATGATCCAGACTCGCTGGCGGGACTGTCGCGCCTGTGCAAGTTGATCCCGCAGCCAGGCGATTTCAGCGTCTGCCGCAGACGGGTCTTGCTGGCTGGCGCAAGGGCGATAGTTCTTGGACAAAAACAGATCATCGAGGACGATCAGTCGCGTGTTCTGCATGGGCGGCGCCATGGTGAGGCTGTAGCTGCCGTTCTGCGAAAAACTTTGGATCTCGGTCACGCGATCGGATGCGGGTAATCCGGTGGCTACGATGCGCGCGGTGTCAGCGAGGAAGGTGTTGCCCAGGTCCAGGCGGTAATCGCCACAGGCGCTGTCGTTATTGCCGAGTGCGACGTAGATTGGGATCCGAGGAAAGGACGCGTGGAGCTGGCCAACGACGTAGCTGATGGTCTTCTCGACAAAGCTTTGATAGTCGGCCGGCACGCCATGGGGGAACAGCGTTGTGTATCGGCAGGAGAAAGCGTGAGCGATCAGGTCGCCGCTGACCAACATAAATTTTGCGTCGGGTTGTCGTACCCGCATCGCTCGCAGGCTTGAAAGAAGCAGCGGGTTGGGCGTGTCAACTCCGCGGGCGCGGCAAGTTTGCTGAAGCGCGGTGAATGCCTGCGGCTGATTCGGCGAGGGCGGACGAGAGAGAATCGCCTTCCATCGGCTGACTGGGGCGGCGACGAGCTCGCGCACCCGGGCGGGATCGTGAAAGGGATCGAAGTGAATATCGCTAACGAAGAGGGCGGGAATTGTCGCTTCGACTTCGCTGTTGGGTTGAGAGGCGCTGACGGCTTTTTCGTGCGCGGCAGGTGCTGCCGTTTGCGCTACAGCCGCGCTAGTCAGAGCGGAGCAGGCGAGCAGTAGCGAGCATAAGCAGATTAAAAATTGTCGAAAATAAATGGGGAGAACTGACCTCACCTGCGATCCTCTTAAATTGAACGGTAGGAATCCGCCACGGCGGCGATTATGGGCAATATCTAATGCGCCTTCTGCTATCGAGCATAACCGACAGATTGTTGCGAGGAGCGCGCTGATGAGCATTGATGTGGGCGGGGGACACACGATCCCTTTCGGCTTTGCCACATCTACGGTGGATGGGAGCGCCGCAGATCACGCGGAGGCTCGGGCAACCATCATCATGGAGAAGTGAAGTGATCGATGCTCGACTTCACCCCATCATCATTGCCGTTCGCCTCGATCGAATCGACGCTGTAGTAGTAGGTTGTCTGAGGCTTCAGGCCATCCATCCGCACGCGAAACACAGTATAAGAGTGATCGGGATTCAACCTGATCGGCGATGCTGCGGTCCGGTTCAAGTCCGCAGCATCCGTGCCGTAATGCACCACTCCGTAATGCACGGGAGAACCACCAGGATTGTTCGTGATCCACCGAACTACCGTTAAATGCTCGGGCGCCCCTTCGATCATCGGGCCCTGGATAATCCGTAGTCGCGCACCTTCGGGATTCGTCGAGCCTTGATGAGTGCTCCCGCTCTCGCTTATTTGTTTGGGGCCTGGAAGGGGCGCAACACCGCAGATCGCGGAGGCACAGGGCGGAAGCGGTGGAGTCGGGATCAGCAGTGCGTTTCCCTGGGTCGCGGCCAAACCACCGCTCATGCAAGCGCCCGTAAAGGTGTCGCTGTTGAGATAAGGCCGGGTGAAACCGTCGGACAGGGTTTGCAGGAATGCGACGATTTGATTTTCCTCTCTATCTGTCAAGCCCAGGTTGCCGCTGGTCATATCGATATTGTTCGGTACCTCTGGCATTGGCCAGCAGTCTACTTTTTCGATCGTTCCCGCCGGGCAATGTCCGGAGGTCACGTGATAGGCGTACTTGTCGCGCGTGTTGTAGAAATGCACGACCTGCTTCAGACTCTTCAGGTAGCCGTTGTGGAAAAATTCCTTCTGGAAGTAGGGACCGGGAGCTTCGGTGGTAGGACATTGCTTCGGTGTTAAAGCAACGTCACGCAGCGAAGGAACCTGCATCTGGCCGTCGACAGATGCTGCGTACTGTTTCCAACTGCTGTTCGGGTTGGGACCGGAGCCGAAACCGCTTCTGAGGAAAGTCCCGAGCCCCAAATCTCTGTAGCCGAAGCCGTACGGGTTGGGGGTGTATCCGTAGGAGTCCGGCTTGGTTTCGTAATAGAAGGCATCTCTTGGGTTCAGGGGCAGACCCTCATTCGCCGAACCAAAACAGGTGAACAAAGGATTGACCATATCGGTGGAGCTGGTGTCTGTCTGGCCGGCCTTCAGCGCGGTGCCCCGTCCATCGAGATGGCAGGAGTTGCAATTGCCCTTGCCGTCAAACAGCTTGTAACCGGCCATTTCGTCTGCGGTGAGTTTATATTTTCCGGCCAGGAAGGCGTCGAATTTCGAGGAGAAAGCGCTGACCTGCACGGACTGTTCGAATGAGTCAATGGACTGTGCCCAACGATCATAGACCGTGTTGGCGCGAGTGCGCTCTTGCGGGCTTAGAGGAACTGGAATGGCGCTCCCGTGGAACACTGCAGCGCCTCCAGGGGTATCGCAGATGTTCTCGGTCTGGTGTGGAAACTTGATATCAAGCGAGCCCTGGCCCCATACCTCTTCAAAAAGCGGCCGGTATACTGCGGTGGCAAGGCGAAACGCGATACAAGCTGTGTCGGGGAAACCCATTTCCATATGATCGACCGGAGGGCCCTGCGCCTGTTCGGCATCAGGAACGCGAAGCCGATAGCCAGTCGCGCGTGAGTCCCAGAAGTTTCCGCCAAAGAACAGACCTTGAACCTGGTTGTATTGCAGGACCGGGAAAAATGGCGCATACGGGTGTCGCTGGGGTGTTCGCTTGCCGGCTCGAAAGCGAGCTGTACCTGGATAGGCGATCATTGTCAGGTTGACCGAAGGAATCGGCCCGCTGAAACCGGAATACGGCATATGACAAGACGCGCACGCCTCATTCCTGTTGGGTGACATGTTCTTGTCGTAAAGCATCAGTTCGCCGAGGGTTTCTGTCGCCTCTGTCCCGGAATTCTGCATGATGGGCGGTTGACCGGTGAATATCGGTGCCGGCAGGGCGTGCCATCGCGCAAGCGCTCGCCTTTCGATGATATCCGTCTCTCGCAAAACGCGAGCCAGCTCAGAGCTCAAGTTGGATGGAAGGATTCCTGGAGGGTAAGGATCGTAGGCCGCGGTGGATCGGCCCGTATCTCCATGCGGCGTTCCGGCTTGCGCCAAAATCGGTCGAGTGCAGACCAAGCACACGGCGATGGTGATTGTCGACAGAACTAGAAGTGCGATCCAAATGTGTTTTTGCCGCATGCGCTAACCTCCTGGCGAGATCCATTGGAGATTGACCGCTCCAAACGGACTGGTGGCAGACAAGTTCAGCTAGCAACATAATAGACAGGTTTCGGATCTATTTTCTGCTCAAAAGCGCTCCCGGCTGTGGCGCGTTCCTCACTCCTCCGTCAGGACTTGAAGTGTTTCCCGAGAGCAAGGAAAAGTCTGCATTGCCCCAGGGTCTCGCGTATTCTCCAGCGATTAGGGCAGGCGCCACACACGCGCTTTGGATTTGCCAAGCCTGGGATAGATCCTATTGGGCTGGTAAGTGATCGCGGGGTTGCATGCGGCAGCTCTATCGCAACTCTTCTAGAAGACTAGTTGACTTACATTTTATCGAGTGATACAGTTGCTACACTTGCCTGATCGTTCGTTGCTGGAGGAGATAGATATGTCTGCTGAAACATACCTGGTTCGCGCTGAAGAGACGATTGCTGCCATCCGGCAAACACAAACAAAAAAGATTGAAGAGGCGGCGGCAGCATTTACGCGCACCATTCAGGCCGGCGGCAGAGTTTATCTTTTCGGCAGCGGGCATTCCGTCATTCCTGTCCTGGACATTTTTCCCCGATACGGCAGCTTCGTAGGTTTTTATCCGATCTTCGATCCACGCCTGATGTGGACCAACGTCGTCGGACCGGGTGGCGCAAGAGAACTGCTCTGGCTGGAGCGGACCGAGGGCTACATTTCCGTAGTGCTGAAGAGTTACCAATTGGAAGCGCGCGACTCCATCCTGATCTTCTCGCACGGCGGCCTGAATGCTGCGCCGGTCGAAATGGCGCTCGAGGCAAAAAAGAAGGGCCTGACTGTGGTGTCGGTCTCTTCTCATCAGAATCACAAGCAGGCGAAGGCAACGCACTCCAGCGGCAAAGATTTAGCGGACGCTTCCGACATCGCGATCGACAATTGCGTGCCGCCTGAAGACGCATTGGTCTCGGTGGAAGGCATCAAGGAGAGATTCGCGGCGGGATCGACGGTCGCAGTCGTTTCGATCGCAATGGCGCTGGTGGCAGAAACTGGAGCGCGCCTCGTTAAAGCCGGCAAGACGCCTCCCACATTTGTCTCGCCGAACGTAGGATTGCCCGCAGACCACAATCAGCATGTCTTTGAGGAATACGAACGCTTCTCTCGGCGCCGTTAAAGTCCGGGGCACGCTAGTGGGCAGCGACATCGGCGGCCATGGTGGCGCATGAGCCTGTGGCTGCACCGGATCGGGTACGTCGTTTGCGACATAGGTGGAACAAGCAGAGAAATTTCCAAAAGGGCGCGATCGCTGAGCCTTTCAAACCGGGGTGCAACATGAATCGCCTGTACGCTGGATGCCTCGCTTTATTTTTGACTGCCGGAATTTCTCCCGCTCAATCAAAATCTGGAAACGCAGCCGCTGTAAAAACGCAAGAAGCGTCCTCACAGTCCAGCACCTTCTTTCCTATGGCCGTGTGGTACGGCGGCGGCAAAGTGCGCGCTCCCATGCTGGGACCGGTGGAAGCAGACTCCCCGCAAAAGTGGGGCAAAGATCTAGATCAGATCAAAGCCCTCGGCTTCAATACGGTCAAGACCTGGGTTGACTGGTCGACCGCAGAGCCGCAGCCTGATGTGTTCGACTTCAAGAACTTGAACCTGGTGATGCAGCTGGCGCACCAGCGCGGATTGCGCGTCATCGTGCAGATTTACATGGACTCCGCTCCGGATTGGGTGGGTGCACATTTCCCTGACGCGCGATTTGTCGACAGAAGCGGCGCGGTGATCAATTCGCAATCCGCTCCCGGTTATTGCGTCGATGACCGCGCGGTCAAAGCGAAAATGGTGGAGTTTTACCAGGCCCTGTCGAAGGATGCCAACCACTATCCCGCACTGTACGGGTGGGACGTGTGGAGCGAGCCTCACGTCATCAACTGGGCGGAAATCTCTTATCTGAAGGACCCGGAGTTCTGCTACTGCAAATACAGTCAGGAGCGATTCCGCGAATGGTTGCGGGCAAAGTATAAAACTCTCGATGCATTGAACGCGGCCTGGTATCGACAATTTACATCCTGGGATCAAGTGTCGCCGCCGCGATTTTCTACCATCCTTTCCTATGCGGACTATCTCGACTGGCGCGCTTTCATAGACGACAAGCTGGCGGAAGATCTTCACACGCGCGTGGTGGCAATTCGCAGCGCCGACCAGAATCACCCCATCACCAGCCATGCGGATGATCCGGGAATCTTCCTTTCGCCGACAGATGGCTATGGCAATCCAGACGACTGGAAGATGACGAAGGCGGCGGATTTTTTTGGCACATCAATCTATCCCAACATGAGCCACATGTGGCCGGATTGGATGCTGGCTTCGGGGCTGGATTTTATTCGCTCCGCCGGCAAGGGCTACGGCAAGGGCTTCTGGATTGGCGAACTACAGGCCGGCCAGGGCGTCAGCGGGATGAGAATTGCGCAGCCTGTGACCGCGCAAAATGAAACGTTCTGGCTGTGGCAGGTGATCTCGCACGGTGCGCGCGAAGTGGCCGTGTACGCGTATTATCCGATGAGCTCCGGATTATGAATCGGGCGGCTACGGCCTGGTAAATCTCGATGGTTCGATCACCGATCGAGCCAAAGCTGCGGGCGATGTGGCGCGCGTCGTGGAGCAGAACGCCGCGGGCATCAACCGGGCGACGCCTGCACCCGCGGATGTGGCGATTCTGTATGATCGGCTCTCCTATATGGTGGGCGGCACTGAGCCGAGCAATGCGGTTCTGGCAAACGCCGAACGCGATTCGCTCTATGGCGTGTATCGCGCATTCTGGCAGAAGCAAATTCCTGTCGATTTCCTGAATGCACCGACACTCACGATCGCAGATTTGCGCCCTTATAAAATCGTCTTCCTACCGTATCCCGTGATGCTGTCGAAAGCAAGTTGCAGATGCCGTGAAGGAATACGTCGCCCAGGGTGGAACGGCGGTCGCTGAAGCGCGGCTGGCATGGAACGACGCTCGCGGATATGCCAGCCCGGTCATCCCAGGGTTTGGGCTGGACCAGGTTTTTGGCGGACGCGAAATATCGATCCATCCGGAAGACTCGCCCCGTTTGATTCTGCAATCGTCGGCGAATATGTCTGGCTTGAAGAATGGAGACGCCATCGAAGGTGCGGCCTTTGCGGAGAACCTGCAGCCGTACTCAGGAGCATCCACACTGGCACGCTATCCTGACGGCCAGCCAGCGATCTTGGAAAACTCTTTCGGGCGTGGCAAGGCAATCTTAATTGGATCCTTTGTCGGCCTGGCGTACCAAGAGAAACAGGACCCCCTCACGGGGGAATTTCTTCGGTCATTGGCAAGCGCCGCCGGTGTCGCGCCGAATGTTCAAGTCACCGGCGCCGGAACATCGCAGGTGGAAGTTCGCCGGCTCATCAGCGAGAACAAGCAATTCGTTTTCGTTTTCAACCATGCGGACAGCGCTGCCGACACTACCATTCGACTTCGGCTGCCCTGGCGAGTTCAAAATGCCCGCGACCTTATTAGCGGCGAGTCATTGACTGCCCCCGCGCTGCAGGCAGCCGCGAACGGAGACGATACTATCCTGCAGAAGAAGCTTGCAGCAAAGGGAATCTGGATCGTGCGACTGGACCGGCAATGACAGCATGGCCGTGTGCTGGTTTGGGTGCGCATCGCAGGGAGGGCATGTGAAGCGATTCGCGCTGGTTGTCGATCTCGGCGGCACAAAAATCGCAGCGGCGCGTGTTGACTCTGACGGCAATGTGACGCATCAGCGCGTCGCCCCTACTCCTCGCAGCGGCGGGAAGGCCGTCGTGGCTGGCGTCATTGAATTGATGGAACAAATTCCCACGCAAAACATTTGTGCGATAGGTGTCGACGTACCCGGCTGTGCGTATGCAGACGGAAGCGTCTGGGCGCCGAATCTTCGCGGCTGGAAGCGCATGCCCCTGGGAGCAATGTTGCACGAGCATTTCAAGCTGCCGGTGTTAGTTGAAAGCGATCGCAATGCTTTCGTCACTGGGGAAGCATGGCTGGGGGTGGCGCGAGATTGCCGCGATGTAATTTTTCTCGCCATCGGCACCGGCATCGGCGCTGGAATCATCAGCGGAGGTCGACTTGTTCGAGGGTCAGCGGAACTGTCCGGCTGTCTGGGGTGGATGGCCGTGGAGAGTAAGTTCTTACCCCGCTATAAGGAAGTTGGCTGCCTGGAAGCTCACCTTGGCGGCACCGGCATCGCAGCCCACGCCACCCGCGTTTTGAAATCCACAACTACGACGCGCGAATTGATTCAACTGGCGCAACAAGGCAACGGTGCGGCAAAGAAATTGATTGCGGAGGCGGGCGAATATCTCGGCCTGGCGCTGGCAAATATGGTCAGCATTCTGAATCCGGAGATGATTGTGATCGGCGGAGGCGTGGCAGCGGCGGGAAACCTGCTGCTGGCTCCCGCAAAAAAAACCATGCGGAAATGGGCGCAGCCACTTGCGTCGAAACAGGTACGCATCGCTCGCTCGCGCCTGGGTGAGCGCGCCGCTTTGTTGGGCATGGCAAAAATGGCCTTCGCCCTTGTCTCTAAATAGCGCGCGGCGCGTCACGAAGAAAATGATTCCAACAGGGCCGAGTCGAGCTGCCATGACACAAACCGCCGATGATCGAATGATCCGACGTGCCAGCCTGATTGCTACCGTCAACGCTTGCATGTTTGTTTTTGGCGTAGCCCTGCTGCTGATGGGATCACTTCTGCCCACGCTGCATTTCAGTGATGCGCGAGCCGGAAGCCTCGGTTCATTTCCGCTGATTGGAATTCTGATTGCAACCGCGCTGGTAGGTCCCGGTTCTCGACAAGCTCGGCGCAAAAATTGCGCTGGCGGTGGCGCTCGCGCTCTTCGCCTCCGCGCTGGCCCTGCTGCCATCGCTGACAAGTTATGCAGGCATTGCCGCTGCCGCGTTCGTTTACGGCCTGGGAGCAGGGGTGTTGAATGCCGCTACAAATACGTTGGTCTCCAGTTTGAGCGCCGACGGACGCAGCGCCGCGCTCAACTTGCTGGGATTCTCCTTCAGCCTGGGTGCGCTGGCGGTTCCCTTGCTGATGTCGCTGACGAAAGGGCGCTTTTCCTCCGCAATTGTTTTGTATGCTCTGGCGATCGCGTCTGCCGCTGTACTTATGGCTGTCCTGATCCAGCAGTTCCCCTCGCCGGTTCACTCCAGCACTCCCTTGAAAGAATTGCTGAAGGTGCTGCATGAGCCTCTGATGTGGCTCTTCGGCGTTCTGCTCTTCTTCGAGGCTGGCAATGAAAATTGCATGTTTGTATGGGCCGGAAAAATTGCGCAAGATCTGCTGCATACCTCGGCGCAACGAGCTGACCTGGTGCTGCTCGGCCTGAGCGCTGCATTGGGCGCGGGACGCCTGTTGGCGGTGCTATGCCTGCGATGGATCGGCAACCGCAATACTGTTTTGCTCTCCGCGGGGATCGTTGCTGCGGGAGCTATCGTGGTTCTGGTGTTTGCCAGCTTCGTCGGCGTGATGACGGGCTTCTGCCTGATTGGGTTTGGACTTTCTGCGATTTTCCCCACCGTGCTCGGGATGGCGGGCGACCGATTCCCGAGTGAGACAGGAACGGTGTTTGGCGCAATCATCACGGTTGGATTGATCGGCGGCATCGCTGGTCCAATGCTGGGCGGTTGGGCCGCGATCTATAATCCCGCTCGCGTGCTGATTGTACCAATCGTCGCAGCCGCCGGGGTCGCTCTGCTGGCGTGGATTGTCTCCAGCCACAAGCGGTCCGCTAGCACTAACGCTTCCGATTAATGGCGGCCCTTAAATTGTCTTCTGCGAAGTCAGCAGTCCACGGTTCTGGCGAGTCAATCGATTGACGATTTTGTAGCGATCTCCGCGATATTTCGACTGCACATGCTCGATTGGCTGACCGCTTTGCACATAAGAAATTCGCGTAAACAAAAATACCGGGCTGCCCTTCGCGATCCGCAGCAGGGTGGCTGCTTCCGAGTCCGCCAGGCCCGCCTCAACAACTTCATCGGCAACTACTAGGTGGACGCCGTACCGTTCGGCTAGAACTTCGTACAGCGAGTTGCGAGGATCGAATGTTTCCAGCAGATCGGGACAGAGGCGCAACGGCAGAGAGCTGCACTCAATTCCCATCGGCAAATTGTTGGACTGGCGAATGCGCTTCAGCTGAATGATTTTTTCGTCGGATCGTAGGCGCAGCGCTTTGGCGATTTCCTCGTTGGGCTTTTGCACCTGGAAGGAAAGAACCTTGGATCGTGGCGTTGACCCGCGCGCCTTCATGTCTTCAGTAAAAGACAATACCTGGCGAAAATCCTTCTCCAACTTGATGCCCGAAACAAATGTCCCCTTGCCCTGCTGGCTGTACACCACTCCGGCTTCGCACAGCGACTTGATGGCCTGGCGCACGGTCATCTGGCTAACGCCAAGAGCTGCTGCAATGTCGAGCGCGGAAGGCAATGGTTCTCCAGGCTTGAGAGCGCCGGATTCAATCTGCTGCAGCAAACGTTGCTGAATCTGATGGTAAAGCGGGACGAAAGTGTTGCGGTCCAGCGGCGGAAGGGATTTCATTCTTTCACTCATCTAGATGACATCATGATAAGCCCTTCGCACGCTCAAACCGACGCACGCGAATCGACGGTTTACAAAGTCTGAATGTGCCGCACCTGCTGCTCTGGCGGAGACATGAGCGCGACAGCCTTTTGGAAGTTGGCAACGCAGCCACGCGCGACGGCAAGACTGCGGTAGTAGTCGTTGTAGCGGAAACCGTTTTCTCCACGCCACATGGGAAAAACGGCACACGCGCCCAACCATCGCTCGAAGACCGGTGTTATGTCCAGGTAGGTGTCCGGAACAAATCCGGTCGCATCCTCCCAGTTGTCATCGAAGAAAAGCTGGTTGACCGAATGGGCCGGCAGCTTTCGCGCGATCGACGGTAGCGCGGCGTAGAAGATGGCATCCTGCACAATCTCGTAACAGGCGAGATGATCCTTATGCCAGCTGCCTTTCCAGTGAGTCACGATGGTGTCCGGTTTGTACTGGCGAATGAAATCGCAAACGGCAAACTTCGCCTCCTCATTTATCGGCACCTCACCATCGGGATAATGCAGGAACTCCGCGGTTGCGCCCATCATCGAGGCGGCTTTCATGGCGGAGTCGCGCTGCATCACTTCATATTTGTCGGGTGGAATTGTTGCCGACCCTTTCTCGCCCAGGCTAAGGCTCAACAGCGACCCTTGCGCTCCCTGATGGACCGCCAGCGCGACAGGCGCGCCCATAGCAAAGAAAGCATCCCCGGGATGCGCGGCAATGGACATGATGTTCGAGGCTTTATGGTCGCCCACGCTCGCGGAGCCGCTTGCTGGCCGCCCCGGCATACGGCTCGCCTGCAAAGCTTGCGAGCCAAGCAGGGACGCAGCAATGCCAGCGCCCATCTGTTTCAGCACATTCTCGTCGGGTGGAATTAGGCATATTCGCTCTCTCCTTTACGGTACTTCAGCAACTTACAGGCTGCGACACATTATCTTCTTGTCACGATGCCGTCCGGGTGCGATGGAACTCCAACCTGAATCCCGCGAACCCCACCGGGCCAGCAACTAAATTCCCCCGGAGTAGCAACTCACTACACGGGACCAGCAACTAATTTGATACGATCGAATACCCGTCGAGAAACTTAGAGCAATCTCCTAATTGCCAATGTATGATGAGTAAGTTTTACCCCTCCTCTACGACGCTCCCCAGCGACGAAATTTGATGTTGACTCTCTTCTACTTTCGCGTGTGATCGCGCGGAAGAGAAAACTGCCGGTGACTCGTCATGAAGCTCGTACGTTCTGTTCTCTCGATGCTCCTTCCATGCGCGGTTCTCGCGTTCGTAGGTTTCGGTATCAGCAACCAGGCAGTGGAAGCGGCTACTGCGCCAACCGTCACGATTAGCGCCAATCCCACGTCTATCACCAAGGGGAGCGCCTCTGTGTTGACCGTGACTGCCACTAATGCCACAGGAATCACAATCACCGGAACCAATGGCAGCAAGCGCACGACGGCGTCGAGTGGCGGATCAATTTCGGTCAGTCCGACCTCCACGACCATTTACACGGCGACTGCAACCGGAACCGGCGGCACAACTACGGCATCTGTGACGATCACCGTGACAACTGGCGGGTCGAATGGTTCGACTGGCGCGCCAACCGTCGCGATTAGCGCTAGTCCCATGACGATCACCAAGGGAAGCTCCTCGACCTTGACCATAACTGCCACGAATGCCACGGGAGTCACGATCACCGGAAGCAATGGCAGTAAACGTACAACGGCGGCCGGTGGCGGAGCAATCTCCGTCAGCCCGACCTCCACCACTACGTACACCGCGACGGCAACCGGAACCGGTGGCACAACTACGGCATCTGTGATCATCACCGTGGGAACGGGCGGTGGATCTGGCGGTTCGACTGGCGCGCCAACCGTCGCGATCAGCGCCAATCCCACCACGATTAACAAGGGAAGCTCCTCGACCTTGACCATAACTGCCGCCAATGCCACCGGAATCACAATCACCGGAAGCAATGGCAGCAAACATACGACGCCGGCTAGCGGCGGAACAGTTTCTGTCAGCCCGACTTCTACGACCACGTACACCGCGACGGCAACCGGAAGCGGAGGCACAACCACGGCGGCGGTGGTCATCACCGTTGGATCCGGGTCGGGATCGGGTTCAGGTTCGGGGAGTATCCAACTGACAGTGACGAGCGCAGGCACTGGCGGCGGAACAGTGACCAGTTCTCCATCGGGGATCACCTGCCCGCAAAGCTGCACCGCTACCTTCCCCAAAGGAACCGCTGTTGTACTGACGGCGACTCCCGAGGCGGCCACCACCTTTGCAGGATGGTCCGGGGCGTGCACCGGTTTACAAACGTGCAAGCTAACAATGTCGGCGAATGCAACGGTGACATCGACCTTCGATGAAGGAACAGCAGATATCAAGTCGCTCAATCACATCGTGTTTTTTGCCCAGGAGAATCGTTCGCTGGATAACTACTTCGGTGCGATGCGGCAATACTGGAAGCAGAACGGAATTCCTGACCAGTCGTTCGACGGGCTGCCTCAGTTCAACCCGACCAGCGGTATAGGTCCCTTGTATGGTGCTCCACCAGCCGTTCCCGGATGTGATCCGACCAGTCCCTATCCCGGCAGATGCGTTTGGGATCCCAGCAACACGGTCGCTTCCTTCCACATGATTTCGGTATGCAACGAAAACACCAGCCCTTCGTGGCAGGAGGCGCATAACGATTGGGACTATACGGATCCGGAGGGCACGCGTCCGGCAAAGAATAACGGGTTTGTGCACACTGCCGCCGGCGACGCCCGCGTCAACGCCGGACATCCGTTCTATGACACGAACGGCCTCCGCGCCATGGGCTACTGGAACGGGACCGACCTAAACTACGACTACTTTATCGCAAGCAGTTTTGCCACGTCCGACCGCTTCTTCCAACCTGTAATGGCGCGCACCGAACTCAACCGTGAGTACCTTGATGCAGGGACAACGCAAGGACGCGCGTTGCCGGACGGCTCGAACGCCAACGATGAGTCCGCGGTGAAGGCACCGCCCGATTTGCGAGGAACTTCAGAATGCGGGTATAACCTGGAAGTACTACATTAACCCGGAGGGCACCGGTTGTGCCGGGCCGCCCTATGCCGTCGCCTGCCTGCTCAATACGACTGATCTGGACGTCTTTACTTTTGCGTCAGTGATCAAGTCGAAATATGCAGCGAATATCGCCCCCATCTCGGAGTACTTCAGCGATCTGCAAAATGGTACTCTGCCCCAGGTTTCAGAGATTTACGCTGCCTCGGACGCCGGGCTCGATGAGCACGGATCCGACACGGACGCTCATCCAACCAATGTTCAGGCCGGAGCGAGGTATACCTCCACACTTGTCAACGCATTCATGCAGAGCTCTGCATGGAAAGATGGGGCCTTTATCTTCACCTTCGACGAGAGCGGTGGTCTATACGACCACGTGGCGCCGCAACCGACCGTAAGTCCCGATGGCATCAAACCGGTCGACCTGCCTGCCGGCTACATCTGTACTGGCAAGACAGGTCCGATATGCGACTTCATCTACACCGGCTATCGCATACCCTTGACTGTCATTTCGCCATTTGCCAAGAAGAACTATGTGTCCCACACAGTGATGGATTCTACGGCTATTCTGAAATTTATCGAAGAGCGATACAATCTGCCTGCCCTCACCAAGCGGGATGCGGCCCAGCCGGATATGTCGGAGTTCTTCGATTTCAACAATCCGCCGTGGATGACACCGCCAATGCCTCCGGCGCAAAATACGAAGAATCCTTGCTACTTGACCAAGGTACCCTAAGGGCCAGTTGATCCTGATCAGACGACCAGCGCCGCCGCGCCCAGTGGCGGCGCTGGTTTTCGCCTGTCTTGGCGCAATTAGGTGATCGCCTGCTTTTCAGTTTGTGCACCGTCAGGAGCGCATTTGCCGTCGAGGTGCGTGGTCTGTTTTGCGGCCAAAAAGCAAAACCCGCTGAGGTAGCGGGCTGGAGCGGAAGATAGCTGGTAGCGCTAACGGGAATCGAACCCGTGTTTTAAGATTGAGAATCTCACGTCCTAACCCCTAGACGATAGCGCCCTGTGCCCTTCTCACTATAACGAACCCCATCCCATGCCACAACCCGGGCTTGAGACAGGGAAATACTCTCCGACATACGTCTGTCAGATTCTTTGGCAATCTCTCGACAGGACTGGATGAGGGCGCTTCGTACTGTCGAGAGAATTGCCAAGGGATTCGTGGGTTGCCTTACTGCTGTGGCAGAGTCCAGATCAACAGTGAATTGATGTTGTCGTCGACCGCGGCGAATGTAGACACATCGTGTACGGTTTGCACGTTCAGTCCAAACGAACCGCCGGGGGCCGGGTCTACAGAGAGCTGCTTGACGAAGTGGCCTGCCAGCGTGAACTCGACAATTTCGCTGGTGTGGGCCGGGTCAGGATTGATTGCGTCATTGTTGCTCACGAGCAAATGACCGTTTGGCGCCCACGTCATTGCCAGCGGACCGTGGAGATGAGTGTTGTCCTCGTAGAGCACCTGGCCTGTTCCCTCGTCTTTGTCCGTGGTGGCGGCATCATGGAGGACGAAAACCTTATTGTCCGCCGTTGAAGCAACATACAGGTCGCCCGTTTTTGCATTGTAGACAAGGCCAGTTGGCGCATCCACAAACGTAACCGGGTCACACTGATGCATGTATCCCGAACCGATCTGGACGGCGCTCTGCACGATCTTCGCACTGGTCCACGAAAGATCCAAGCGAGTGACTGTCCCATTCAGTCCATTTGCAACAAAAAGTATCGCGCTGTTTCCTTTGTCAATGATCGCGGAGTCCCACGGTCCGTCGATGTACTTGTTAGCGATACGGCCGAGGAGTGTGCCCCAGGCGTTGATCACCAGAATGGATCCGGACTTCGCGTTGGGGCATGTACCGTCTGCAGATGGGAAATTGCCTACTAGAACATTACCGGACTTAAGGACATGCAATGCCGTCGAGAGCCCAAGGCCAGACGGCCCATGAAAGAACAGCGTTGCTTTACCCTTCGCGGGCACAGAAACAATGGTGGTTCCCGTTCCCTGCAGGTTTTTGCTGCTGTTGAAATTGGAGACCAGGATGTCGCTGGAATGAAGCATTCCGATGTTCAGGCCGTTGGGCACGAACGCAACACCATATGGGTTCAAATCTCCATTGGCAGGTACGGTGGAGACAGCGCGAACGGGGTTGGGAAGAAAGGGTTGAGTATCGTCGCTGGTCTGGGCGGAGAGCATGGCCGTGGACAAAATCAACGATGTGCCGATGCCAAGTGCCGTGACGAGAGCGGTCCTGCGATTGGCGAGGATGCGGGTAGACGTGTGCGAAGCTTTGATCACCAGGATATTTTTCACGGAATTTTCCTTTCGTGCAGAGCTGAACTGCTGAAGGATCATCCGGGGGAGCGACGCGTAGCGGCTCATGGCGAAGAGTGAGGTTACGCGGATTCCGGAAAGGTACAGATCACTTCGTAGCCCTGTCAATCCGGAGACGACCCTGTGCCATCATACGGATCTGTCTGCCTGCACAATGTCACGCAATTGTAACTTCGCAGTCTTTCAATTCCCCGGGCGAGTCGAATACACAAAACTGTCTCGCACCAGACCTTGGATGAAGCCATCTGGAATTTGCAGCTTGCGCTTGCCATCGCCACAGGCAGAGCCAATAATTTCTCATAGAAAGATTCCCGATCCAAGGATCAACCTGAAAAGAAATGGGATATAAACCAGATGCGAAGAACTTTTTGTGAAATTGCGCTGCTCTCCGGTTTTCTTTTGCTTGGCCCTGTTCGCGCCTCGGCTCAGATGTCGAACAATCAAGGCCCGCAACCCATTACATCCGCGATGGAGCAGAAAGTGGATGCGATGGTGCAGAAGCTGACGCTGGAGCAGAAGATCGCGCTGATCGGCGGCGAAGACAGCATGTACATTCGCGCCGAACCGAGCATCGGATTTCCGCGGCTGAAAATGTCTGATGGTCCGCTGGGAGTGCGCACCTGGGGACCTTCGACGGCCTATGCGGCCGGCATTGGCCTGGCGGCAAGCTGGGACCGTGCGCTGGCGGAAAAAGTCGGCGTGGGGCTGGGGGAAGATGCGCGGGCACGCGGCGTGAATTTTCTACTGGGCCCGGGCGTGAACATCTATCGCGAGCCGATGAATGGACGCAACTTTGAATATTTTGGCGAAGATCCGTTCCTCGCCGGACAAATTGCAGTCAGCTATATTGACGGCGTGCAGAGCCAAGGCGTCAGCGCCACGGTAAAACATTTCGACGCCAACAATTCCGAGTATGATCGGCAACGTTCGAACTCAGTGATTGACGAACGCACGCTGCATGAGATTTATCTGCCGGCGTTTGAAGCCGCGGTGAAGCAGGGTCATGTCGGCGCTGTCATGGATTCCTACAATTTGATCAACGGCGAACACGCCACGCAGAATGCGTATTTGAATATCCAGGTGCTGCGCAAGGAGTGGGGATTTCGCGGCATCCTGATGTCGGACTGGGGCGCTGCGCACGATGGGATTGCGGACGCAAACGGCGGATTGGATCTGGAAATGCCGGATGCCCAGTACATGACGGCTGCGACGTTGCTGCCTGCGATCAAGAGTGGTCAGGTAACGGAAGCCACGATTGATCAGAAGGTTCGGCGGATACTTCGGACAGCGATGCAGTTTGGATTTCTGGATCGGGATCAACTGGATCCCAGCATTTCTCTTTATAACCAGCACGGCGATGCGATTGCATTACAGTCGGCGGAAGAGGGCGCAGTTCTGCTGAAGAATGAGAACCACCTGTTGCCTCTGGATCGCCATTCCATTCACACGCTCGCGGTGCTGGGACCAGATTCTTATCCAGCCGTACCGGGCGCGGGAGGCAGCTCTGAGGTGACAGCGTTCGCTCCGGTGAGCTTTATGACCGGGTTGAGCAACGGCCTGCATCCAGGAGTGAATGTGCTTTGGAAATCCGGAATCGTGAAACCCGAAGACGTGTTTAAGAACACAAAGTGGTGCACGGATGCAGCCTGCCAGCACACTGGACTGAAGCGGGACGAATACGTTTTGTCGGCGAACGATCGACTCTTCTCCACCGTGGATGAAACTGTGGATCATGTGGCGAGTTCGTGGTTGAGCCAGCAGACCAAGACGCCGCGCCGCGTGGAGTGGCACGGATATTTCATTCCGCAGACTTCGGGAGTTTATACGGTGGTGGCGGAAGATCAGAATCGCGACCACGATGAGATTTTGATCAACGGCAAAGATCTTTTCTCTGAAGTTCAGGGCGAAGGCGGCTCGTTGCAGTCGGCAAATATGACGTTAGAAGCCGGGAAACCGGTGCTGGTGCAGTTCAATTATTTTCCAGGAAAGCCGACCAATACGCCATCGCTGGGCATCATTGCGCAGGATAAGGTGGTCGACCCGGCGGCGATCCAACTGGCGAAAATGGCGGACGCGGTGGTGCTTTCGGTGGGCTTTGGTCCCGCAACTGAGTCGGAGGGGAGGGATCGCACCTATCAACTTCCCTTCGGGCAGGAGGAGCTCATTCGGGAAGTCACGGCGGCGAATCCTAAAACTGTTGTGGTGTTGACGGCAGGCGGCAGCGTGGCGACGCAGGACTGGATCGATCACACGCCGGCGTTGCTGCAGACTTGGTACGGCGGCCAGGAAGCGGGTACGGCGCTCGTGAAACTTCTGTTTGGAGACGTAAATCCGTCCGGCAAATTACCGATCAGTTGGGCGAAACGGGTTGAGGACAATCCGACCTTCAAAACGTATTACGAGCTGCCCGGCACGCGAGACATCAAATATAGCGAGGGAGTTTTCGTCGGGTATCGCTACTACGAAACCAGTGATGTGAAGCCGCTGTTCCCTTTTGGATTTGGCCTGTCATACACAAATTTCGCGTTCAGCAATTTGTCGGTGTCGCCGCAGGCGGCGTCCTCGAATGGTCCGATTGAGGTCGGCTTCGATGTAAAAAATATTGGCCAGGTCGCTGGAGCAGAAGTCGCGCAGGTGTATGTTGGCGATCCGTCGGCAACAGTGAAGCGCCCGAAGATGGAACTGAAAGGATTCTCCCGCGTGATGCTGCGGCCAGGAGAAGTGCAGCATGTGAGCGTCACGCTGGACAAACGCTCACTCGCCTATTGGGACACCACCGCGCACGGATGGAAAGTCGATCCGGGAAAATTTATGGTGTACGTCGGCGATTCGTCCGAGAATGTTCCGCTGCAAAAGGACTTTACCGTGCAGTAGCGAAGTGTGGCGGGGTCGACCCGCTTTTCCACTACGCTTAGCGGGCCGAAATTATTTCGCTGCGTTCTTTGCAAAGGCTTCCACAGCGCCGAGTGCGGCGGCTAAGTTCTGCGGGAGCGAGTGGCGCTTTTGCAGATATTCCGGCGTGTTGTAGGAGATCCACACCTGCCCGCCGGCATCCTCCCACACCAGCAATTTCAGCGGAAGATCGATGGCGATGCTCGGAGCCGCCAACATCAGCGGTGTGCCAGCTTTGGGATTGCCGAAGACCAATAGCTTGGTGGGACGCATCTCGAGGCCGGCGCGCTTTGCTTCTCCGCTGTGATCGATCAGCGCAAAGATCTGGACGCCCTTTTCCTGCAGCATCGACTGCAAATGGGTGATGGTTTCATCGACGGAAGAATGGGTTGGCAGGTTGACGATGCCTTCCGCTTGAACGGCCATAGGAGACCCTCCGAAAGAGGATTGTATTCGATTCGCGTGACGCTTGAGTCAACGGGGTCGCGCAGCGGCGACCGCGTCAAAGGACTACAGCCCGAGCTTCTTCACTTCTTCCTGGTAGTACTTGCGATACAGGATTTCCCACTCCTGGCTGCCTTCAGGGATATTTTTCTTGTGGGAGGAGACCTTCAGGCGCGCGGCCTGGTCGATCTTCAATTCCTCGGCAAACAGCTTTTCCAGCATTTTGCGAGATTCCTGGCGAATGGTATTGCGGTCTTCGTGGAATTCGCACTCGTCGGTTTCCGCCAGAGTATCGGCGATGACGTGGGCCAGCTTATTGAGCTTGTCGTGAGAAACTCTCATAGCACCGCCTTGTATTTGCGGGCGAGTTCCTGCTTGATTTTCTTGAACATTTCCTGGTAGCTGGCGCCCGTGCGGCGCATCTCTTCCTGATAGGCTTCGAGGATCAGACGAACCTCGTCGTTGATGCGATCCTCCAGCATCAATTCATCAATCAGGGCAGCCTGTACGCGATTGTTCAAGACCTCCACTTTGTCGGTCTGGATCATCTTGACATCGAGCAGATGCTTGATGGTGCGCCGGCCTAAATATCCAACATAATCTCTTGAGAAATTCATTGTTCCCCTCGGAATATAGCACAGCGAGCGGCTCGAGACTCCACCCGCAACAGTTTTCAGGTCTTCGCAGGCCGATGCTCGCAGGCTCCGGTGTTGACGCAGCCTTCAGCCAGCAGCAGTCGTTCCACGGGACGGCCCGCCACCAGATGCGAGGCAACAATTTCATCCACATCGGCTTCAGAAACGTGGCCGTACCAGACAGCCTCGGGGTAGACGACCACGGTTGGTCCATGTTCGCACTGATCCAGGCAGCCAGCCTTGTTGACGCGGACGCTCCCTTTCAGGCCGGCGACATCCACGGCCTGCTTGAAGCGTGCCTGCAATTGCGATTTGCCGTCGGCATTACAGCTGGGTCGAGGGCTGCCGGGTTCGCGCTGGTTGATGCAAACAAATACGTGCCGCTGATACTTTGCCAAGAAGTCTTGCTCCCGAGAAACGCTGTCGTTACCTTTCATCATAAAGGGTTCGCGGACTGGGCCGGTTTTGCCGGTAGTCTATGTGGGCAGGAAAACTGGTCTAGGATGGAAAGGATGGATTCCAACAACCTGACTTCGCTGAAAGATGACATGATCGCCTTTATTGAAGGCCATGGCATGCGACATTTTCCTGCATTGATTCCGGAAGACACCCCGCGCGTGTGGTGGAGCGATCCGGAAGCTGCCGACGACAACGCGCCAAGCTCTAAGGAGAGCTGGAAGGACTTTGTGGAGATGGCGAAGACCGCGGGCGCACCGCTGGTCTGCATTGGCGAAGATTCCGTCGATCGGACGACGCTGGAGCTGCTGGCGAGCGAGTTGCAGGACATTTCCAGCGCGGAAGCGTCGGGTCCGGAGATGGACAAGCTGAATCGGCTGTTCCTTGAAATTGGCAAGGTGGGCCACATTGAGCTGGCATTCGCGCACCAGGGAATCCTGTTCGTGCATGAGACGCAGACGGAGTGGTATCGGGAATATCGGGCCATGGTGAACACCGTCGATAGCCTGCAGGAGCTGATTGAAAACGCACTCGAAGAAGACGATGAGGACGACGAGTGAACGATGATCCTGCAGCCGTGGCCGTCGAAGCTTGTATTCCGGAGCCGGCCGGTAGCGAACTGACCGCGGAAATCGAAGCGATCGAAGAAGAATCCGCGCCGTGGAAATTGCCGCCGAAAATCCTTGATTGAGCGAGCGTGCAATGCGGAAGTCCGAGATGCCTATCTGCATGCCGGCATCGCTCCGGCCATTGCGAATTTTCTGGGCCGCCGTCTGGATCGCTTCATCGCCTGGGAATCCCTGACTGCCGCAAAACTATCGGACATTGTCGATCCGGGCGCCATTCCCTCCATGGATCGTGCCGTGGAACGCATTGTGCGCGCCATCGTGCAGCAGGAGCGTATTGCGCTGGCCTGCGATCACGACATGGATGGCACTGCATCCGCTGCAGTGCTGTGGACGGCGATGGTCGAGGCCTTTGGAGTTCCTCCCGAGCGCATCTGCGTTGTCACCAGCCATCGGTTGACAGAGGGCTATGGAATTGGCCAGGGTGTGGTTGCGCGGATTCAGAAATTCGGCGCACAGTTGGTCATTTCCGCCGATAAAGGCAGCAGCGACGAGCCGCGAATTGCGACCCTGGCCGCAGCGGGGATTGATGTCGTCGTCACCGATCATCACGTGATTCCGCCGGACGGGCCGCCGCGATCCGCGTATGCGGTGGTGAACCCGTCGCGGTTGGATTGCGAATACGACAAGCACGTATGCGGCGCGGGAGTTGCCTTTCTCGTGATGGCGAAGGTGCGCAGCGCGTTGCTGGAGCAGGGAGTGTTCGCGGAGTTGCCGTCACTCGCCAGCCTGCTGGACTTTGTTGCGGTCGCGACCATTGCGGACTGCGTTTCTTTATCTCCGGGCGCAAGCCTGATCAATCGTGCCTTCTTGCGTCGTGGCATGCAGCAGGTGCGTTCGGGATGCCGGCCGTGCTGGAAAGTTTTTTCCGCGGAGGTGGATGGCGAAATCGATGCAGAGACGATTGCGTTTCGCCTGGTGCCCGCCATTGCAGCCTCTGGACGGCTGGATTGGGCGGAGGTGGGATTTCGATTTCTGATCGCAAAGACGACAGAGGACGCCGCGGCATGTTGGAGCCAGCTGAAGCGGGAGAATTCTGAGCGGCAATCGATCGAGCGCAGATTGCGAGCGAAAGCATTTCCGCAGGCGGCGCGGGTTTCAGGACCGGCCATTGTTTTATTCCTGGAAGATGGCCACTCCGGAGTGCACGGGATTACGGCCAGTCGCGTGGTCGAATCGTTTGGAAAACCGTGCGCGATCTTTGCGCCACAAGGTCAAGGCGCGCGGGCCGACTGCGCCGGCGTTGGCAGCGGAGACGGATTGCTGGCAACGGGACGGGACTGGCGAGCGGATCCTTTCGCTCGGTGGCGGGGATCGATGTGCAACGTGCGCTGAAGGAAATTGCGAGTTCCTATCCGGATTTACTGGTGGCCTTCGGCGGCCACTCGGCGGCAGCGGGCGCAACCATCCGCGTGATCGACATGGAGCGATTCCGGCAAGCTTTCACGTTTGCAGTCGCGGAGCAAACTGGAGGAGCCGTCGTAACGGGGCCGACTCTCTGGACGGATGGCGAGTTGGATGTCAACGCACACGATCTGAAAAGCGTTCAGGCACTGGAGGCGATGGGACCGTTTGGTCGCGGGTTCGAAGCGCCGCTTTACTCTGGGACGTTTCGCGTGGCAACCTATCGCGCACTGACAAATGGCCGGCACGGGCGGCTTCGGCTGGAGCGCGACAGCCTGACGCTGGAGGCAGTCTGGTTTTCCATTGACACCGCGCTGGATCGGCCACCGGTGGTGGGCGACATGATGGAAGTTGCGTATCGATTGACTCGGCACGAATTTCGTGGACACGTCGAAGTCCAAGCCACGGTGGTCGCGGGATCGCTGCGATCTTCATTAGGCTGAAAGTTCTTATCGGTCGAGTGGGCTGGAAGTCGAAACGCTGGCGTGAACTACAGCCTGCAAGCTGGCGATTGGATGGAAATTCAGGGGCCGTACGCAGAACAGGGTTCCCACCACCAGCAACAACGCAGCCAGCGCAACCCGCAGTTGGCGATTCGGCAATCTCGGCGCAACTCCACTGCCTACGAGGGCACCAAAAAATCCCCCAAGAACCAGCTTCACCAGGAGCGCACTGTCATAACTGCCGCTGAACACGTGCATGCCGCCGCCGACCAGCGAAAGGCACAGCCCGAAGACAAGATCGGTGCCGACAACTTGCGATGCATCCAGCGTGGTCATGCTGAGCAATGCAAGCGTGCCCAGCGCGCCGGCTCCCGAGGATGAAAAGCCCACCTCCGTACCGATCGGCAGCATCAGGGCCGCGATCCATCCGGGATGGACCTTTCTTGCTCGGGTCGCGGTCGAGGGCCGAAGATTGCGATACAAATGCCACGCCGAAGACGCGACAATGATGCTGCCTAGCGCGACATACAAAAGGTTTTGCTCCCCATGTCGCACGACGCGGTGAAAGAGCACCACGCCGAGGATCACGCCGGGGAGACCACCTAGCAGCATCCAGCCAACCACGCGGTAGACCACCTGCTTGCGCCAGATCTGAACCGGCACAACGATCATCTTTACGATGGCGGAGTACGCCAGGGCTGTGCCGACGCTGAGCTCAATGGGAACATGCAAAAACAGGATCAGCAGCGGAGCGGTAATGGTGCCCGCACCGACGCCTGTGACTGCAATTGCAAACGCGATAACAAATCCAATCGCCAATTCCATCGTGAGCTCGATCTAAAAGTTTTGTCGTGAAATGGAATGCGAGACGGGCAGGAATGGACCCACGCTCGCAAGAGATGCGACCGCAGGGTTTTAGATTTCTAGGAGACTGAAGAGGAGATCGTGGAACTATCGACAGTGCTCACACCCTGGGCCGGCAACGCTGCGACAACAACAACAGCGCGTCTGGAACCGACACATCGGGGTGCAAAGCTGGATAGCCATGACTCTTCTAGAATGTAGGATGCAAGCCGACATGTCAATTCGCGACGGGTGGGTTAGCTCGGGTTGACGGCGCATGAACATCCAGTTACACTCTGAAAACATGATTTTCGGACCAGCAAATTCGTGTTGTTGCAATGTTTCAGGGTGCGCTCCGTGTATGGAGTTGTGCCCTTGAACTGACCTTCGCTCGCCCTTGCGCAATGAATGCCGCCGGGTCGACCGAGCGGCTTTTCTATTTGCAGCCGAGATTGCAATCAACCACCGAGATTCTAGAGAGCAAGCAAAATTCATGTACCCTTCCCGCCATTTTCGTCCGCCTGTTTGTGCTCCCAGCACATCGATCTGTTGTTGTTGATCGACTGAACCGCCCTTCTTTTCGACTCTAATTTCATCCCGACTTTTCGCCCAACCTCAAGGAGACCTCCGTTGATGCAGCGTTCTCGTCGCAGCTCTATTTCTATTTGGCTTTTATCCATTGTCATTTTCGCGGGCCTTTTCTCGCTACCAGCCGCCCACTCCCAAGTGGTCGGCGCAAGCATTTCCGGCACGATTCACGATGCTTCCGGTGCAGCCATCGTCGGGGCGCACGTAACGGTTACAAACCAAGAAACAGGCGCAGTCCGCAACTTGGTAAGCGACTCTGCAGGTTCCTATTCCGCGCCCTCGCTCGCAGTTGGCCGCTATAAGGTGACGGTTGAGAAACAAGGATTCGGCACGCGATCCGAAACGGGCATCAACCTGGTCGTCGGGCAGAGCACAGTCGTGAATCTTTCGCTCTCCGTCGGCACGTTGCAGCAACAGGTTTCCGTCACAGATATACCGCTCGCCATTAACACCACCACGCAGCCTACCTCCGGGCTGGTGAGCGCGCGACAAGTGAAAGAACTGCCGCTGAACGGGCGCAGCTACGATGAACTGATTACGCTGAACCCTGCGTCCGTGAACTACACGGGAGAGCGGTCCGGCGCTGTCGGCACGTCGAACTCTTCTCCGGGAAATATGTTTTCCGTGGCTGGGCATCGTCCGCAGGACAATTTGTATTTGCTGAATGGAATTGAATATACGGGCGCTTCCGAGATCAACGTAACACCGGGAGGCGTGAGCGGGGAGTTGCTGGGCGTGGATGCGGTGCGCGAATTCAATGTGGTCTCCGACACCTACGGTGCGGAATACGGTAAACGAACCGGCGCGCAAATCAGCATCGATACTGAGTCCGGTACCAACCAACTGCACGGCAGCGCGTTTGAATTTCTGCGAAACAGTGCGCTGGATGCGCGCAATTATTTTGACCAGGGGAATATTCCCACGTTTCAGCGGAACCAGTTTGGCGGCGCACTGGGTGGGCCGCTGGTGAAGAATAAACTTCTGCTTTTCGGAAACTATGAGGGACTGCGGCAAAACCTGGGACTTTCGGATGTGACGCTGGTTCCTGACAATGCATCGCGTGCCGCAGCCGTCCCTGACGTTCAACCATTGCTGGATTTGTGGCCGGTGCAGAATGGGCCGGAGCTGGGCGGCGGCATCGCGGAAGCCTATAGCCACCCGCTGCAGCGCATTCGAGAAGATTTCGGCACAACTCGCGTTGATTACAATCTTTCATCTGCAGACACTGCGGCCGCGGTCTACACGATTGACGACAGTACAGCCACCACCCCAACCATCAACCCGCTCAGCACGGATTATGAAACACTTCGCGAGCAGGTTTTGAGCGCGCAGGAGGAGCATGTCTTTTCCTCGAGCACGTTGAATACATTTCGTGTCGGGATTTTCACGTGCCAGCTTTTACTTCACCGGCGAAACACCGATCGATCTACCAGGATGGGTTGAAGGTAAGCCGATCGGAGCTGTGGTGGTTGGCGGAGGCACCGCGCTGAACGGCGCTTCGCAGATTAGTGGAGCGGGTACAAACGCCGGCAGCAATCTGAATGTCGCGCGCAATTTGTTTACCGTTGCCGATCACGTTTACATCTCGCGAGGGAGAAATCAGTTGGAGGCGGGAGTTTGGCTGCAACGTATCCAGTCCAACAGCAACCTGGCACAGGATCAATATGGGCAGGCATCCTTCGGCAGCCTGAGTGCTTTTCTGCTTGGCAATGTTTCCACGTTTACCGTTGTACCGTCACCCACCGAGCTTGGCTGGCGTTCCCTGGAGGGCGCCGGGTTCGTGCAGGATACAGTGCATCTGCTGCCGAATCTGGAATTGCGTGCGGGGTTCCGGTTCGAGTCCACCGACGGCTGGAATGAAGCACAGGGTCGTGCTTCGAACTTTATTTTCGACTCCAATGGGGTGCTGGAAACTGCGCCCAGGGTGGCCGACTCAGCATTCACAAAAAATCGCGCTAAATTCCTGCCGGAGCCTCGTGTCGGCATCGCATGGCAGCCAAAACAAAATGGCAACACCGTGATTCATGCTGGCGTCGGCCTCTACGATTCGTTGCTGGATAGTCTGGACTATCGGCTGGATCAGAATGCTCCTTTCAACACCACCCAGACGCTCAAAAATGTTCCGGTCTCCTCGTTGCATTTTGTTCCCGGCGCGCCGCCACCGGCAGGCAGCAAGGTTTCGCCCAGTGGCATTCAACCGGACGCCTATACGCCGACATCGCTCTCCTACTCCGCCAGCCTGGAGCAGAAGCTCGCGTCCAATACATCCCTCATCCTGGGCTACATCGGGTACCACGGTTCTCACCAGATGCTTTCAGAGGATGTAAATGAGCCGATCCCGACCATTTGCCCGGCCTCGCCGTGCCCCGATACGCTGCCCGCCGGGACGGTCTACTATCCAGCGAATGCGCCCAATGCAAATCCGCACTTAGGCGCCAGCACGACGTGGATTTCGGACGGCATCAGTAACTACAATGCCTTGACGGTGGATCTGAACCGGCATTTTCAACAAGGTTTTCAAGTGCGCGCCGTCTACACCTGGTCCAAGAGCCTGGACGATGGAACCGCGTGGAACAGCAGCGTCGGAGCGAATGCGCCGGGATTTGTGATGTATCCTACCGACCCGAAGTTGGACTACGGGCGCGCCAACACCGACATTCGCAATGTAGCCGTGATCAATTCCACCTATGAGCTGCCGTTCGGAGAAGGCAAACGATTCCTTGGCGACCTGCGTGGATGGCAGCAAAAAGCCATTGGCGGATGGACGGCAAGCGAAATTGCCACGCTGCAGTCTGGCTTTCCTTTCACACCGCAGCTGGGCTTCAATCCGACCAACAATGGAGACAGTCGCAACCCGATTCGACCCTCGGTCAATCCGGAGTTTCGCGGCAACGTCGTTCAGGGTGGCCCAACGCAATATTTCAATCCAGATGCGTTTGTGGTGCCGTTTCCGGGTACCTACGGCAATGTGCGACGCAACACGCTGACCGGTCCTGGAATTTCTGAGCTGGATCTTTCGCTGCGAAAGAATACGGCGCTGACGCAAAAACTCAATCTGCAGTTTCGTGCGGAATTCTTCAACATCTTAAATCGAACAAACTTCGGTACTCCGAATACGGTGGTGTACTCCTCGAACTCGACAACCCCATCGCCGACGGCGGGGTTAATCACGACAACCTCGACGACATCGCGGCAGATTCAGTTCGGCGCCAAGCTGCTGTTTTAATCAGCGAAACGCTGCGCAGCGATTTACGTTGGATCCGCTGCGCAGTGTGGGCCGACAAGAATTACGCTGCTTACTTTTTCGAATGCATCGGCAGCGGCTGTAATATCTCGTCCAGCATGTCGGGCTTGGAGTCGACGCGCTCCAGATGCGGATAGCGCTCGCCACCGTGGTAATCAATCTTGACGTCGCGGAAGTATGCGGTATTTTCGACGATCAATTCAATCGGCGTCTGGGTGTTTTTTGAATTGCGAATGGCGTCGTGCATCAATGCGTCCGTATAGGCACGTCCATTCACTGCGACGATCTTCATTCCCGGCCCTAAGCCTGCCTTATACGCCGGCGAATAAAATAGCACATCGCGCAGGTCGCCCTGGTGAGAGATATGCAGTCCTAGCGAATACCAGGCATCGACGCCTCGCAGCGCCTCCATGGATTCTTCCATCGAGTTGGCCGTATCCGAATACGTCAGGCGGTAGCCGCCGTTTTCAATTCCACCCAGTGGCGCGTGATCCTCTTTGGTTGTCAGCTTCTCTGTGAGAAATCCAGCCCAATCGTACGGCTGCACTGCATTCAGGTTGCTGACGACATCTTCAAACGTGTAAGGGACGGTGATCGGGCCGGTATCGCCGTTCAGGCCGAGGAAACGCACGCAGAAATCATTCAGCGATTTTTTGTTATGACTCTGCTGGCGAATGATGGTGTCGACCTGCAGCCAGAGCAGTTCGCCCTCTGGGTAGTAGTCCACGCTGCGACGCCAATTGCCCCACTGGCCGCTGGCTTCATACAGAGTTTGCGCCGCCGTGGCCGTGTCCTGCAGGTCGCGCCAGGTGCGGCCAGGGCGATTATCGAGATCCGCAGCCGAGTCCGCCAACGCTTCGCGGTATTGATCGTCCGTCCATAGACCGCTGCGCGCCGTCAGCACATCGCCAAGATATTCCGTGAGCCCTTCATAGACCCACAGCAAATTTCCTTTCATCGGGGTCTGGAAATCAGGCGATAATAATCCTGCGGGGCGACGATATTTGCCATTCCACGAGTGAGTGAATTCATGCGGCAGCAGACCCGCTTCCAGTACATCCAGATTGGGATCGAGGAATGTCTTCTCCGGCACGCGATCGTCGTTGGACTGATGATGCTCCAGCCCAAAATGCGCGACCTGATCGCTCAACGTCATCAAGAAGTGATAGCTGCCGTAGTGGTGCGACTGGTACAGCGCGCTGGCCTGGCGTACCAGATCGTTGAATCCGGAGAGCATTTGAGCGGGAACTTCCAGATCTTCTGGGCCGTCGGCCGCGAGATCAAGATAATGCTTTGGAGAAATTTCCGGCGCTAATGGAATCTCACGGAAATAGCGGCCGGAGAGCACCGGCGAATCGACGAGTTCATTCAATGGAACCGTCGCGAAGTGCGTGGTCGTGCCATCTGTGCTGGTAGTTGTCAGCGCGGTGGCAAACTTCCAACCTGTCGGCAGAATAACGCTGGGCGTGACCTGCACGTCTTTGGCGTTGGGCACCTGCGGCCACAACATCACCTCATTCCAGCTGATCATTGCGAGATTTTCGCTGGTGGAGGCGCCAGCGGAGAAGCCAACCGGGCCGGCGGTCGCCAGAAAGTCATCGTGAACATGCAGCTCGGTGACGCCTTCGGGAACATGCACGTGGAACTTGAACATATCGACACTGTCGCGCACCCAGGGCAGCGTCTGGCCGTTGGCTTTGATGACGAGGCCGGCGAGATCGTCGATGGGGCCGGAGGCTTCGTGCTCGCCGGGAATCCATTTCGCGTACACCAGGCTTAGATCGCCGGATTGCACCGGGATTACCAAATCCGCATGCAGCATCTTGCGCGGAGCATCGGTCGCATCGACCGTGACGGTGATGGGTGCTGTTGCGGCGGCTTGTGAGTGAAGCGGCTCCGCCGGCCTGTGCAATACTGCTGCATGGAAATGCTGCCATCAGTGCGATGGCGGCCAAGGCAAGAGAAATGTTTAGGCGCATAGAACTCCTGAAATGATTGGTGTGCAGACGAAGCAACAGTGTAATGCAGGGCGCAGACACCGGGCACAGAATGTGCCTATCGCTGGCTGGCTTCGCCGGCGCGCACTTTCGCGGTGAATTCCGCGGACTTGCCTTTGGGTACGGTGAGCGAAGTCCATTGGGCGTGCTGGAAATGTTTAGCCAGGAGGACAATCTGGCCGCAGTGGTAGGAATTATGCGCGATCTGGCGATTGATGGCCTGCATGACAGAATGCGCCTCGCCGCGAATGGGCACGGTGCGGCTTAGGTCCGCATCCGTTAGGGATTCGAGGGTTCGGAAAACACAGTCCCAACCTTCTTCCCACATCTGCAACAGGACGTCCCTGGTGGCAGGCGGCTGCTCAAACTCACTGTCGCGATTGCGCCACGGCTTTTCACCGTCCTCCAAAAGAAAGTTGGTCCAACGGGATTTCATGTTGCCCGCCATGTGCTGCATGACGATGGCAATGGAGTTCGCATCCTCGTCGAGCAGTTCATACAATTGCGGGTCGGTCGCTTGAGCGATGGCGCGCTCCGCGAGCTTCTTGTAGTGGCGAAATAGATGGATTGAATCTTCGAGATAGGAGGTGGTGAATTCCAATGCCATGATGTGATTTTCTCAGAGAAGATTGAGAGCAGACTGCTTCTTCCCGTCGACGTCGTCGGCAGTGGTACCCTACCGCCATGCCACGCGGTTTTTTTATTACGTTTGAAGGGCTGGATGGTTCCGGCAAATCTACTCAGCTTCGCCTGCTGGCGCGCAGGTTGCAGGCGCAGGGACGAACGGTCGCGACTACTCGCCAGCCGGGCGGAACGGAGTTGGGTGACCAGATTCGCGCGGTATTGCTGCATTCCGCGACGCAAAATGTAGCGCCGCTGGCAGAGATGTCGTTGATGTTCGCAGACCGTGCCCAGTCGATTCAAGAAATTATTCTGCCAGCTTTGACGGAAGGAAAAATTGTCCTGTGCGATCGATTTACCGACTCCACGGAGGCGTACCAGGGGGGTGGGCGCAGCCTGGGAAGCGCGCCAGTGCTGGAATTGCATCGCGCAGTTTGCGGCGATCTGTGGCCCGACCTGACAATCCTGCTACTGCCAAGTTTGGAGGCTTCTCTCGCCCGAGCGCGCAAACGGAACGGCCGGCAAATCGCCCAGGGCACGGATGAAAATCGATTCGAAACTGAGGGTCGCGCTTTCTACGAACGCGTGTTTTTGAAGTATCAGGAAATTGCGGCACGGGAAAGTTTGCGTGTGGTCACAATTGCGGAAGATGCGTCGGTCGATGCCATTGAAAAGCGTATCGTGGAAATTGTCGAGGATCGATTAGCGCGCGTGACCACCTCCGCCTGATTGAACCGACACCAGCGAGCTTCTTTCACTTCCCTCCATGGCCAGTCCATCTCCATCGTCAAGTTCGTCAACGAATGATCGGGAGTGTGAGCCTGAGTCATTCCGTTTTCCCCCGGGGCTGCAACGCAATCTGCCACTCTATCTGTTTCGGCGTTTTTTTCGGCCCGGAAATCCAATCCTGCTATTTGAGCACCTGGCGAAAACCTATGGTCCCGTCTCTCATTACAAACTGGGCGGCAGCAACATTGTGTTCATCAACGAACCGGAACTGATCCGCGAGATTCTGGTAACGCAGGCTGCGGCGTTCATCAAAGAGCGTACCCAGAACCGCATGAAAATCCTGCTGGGCGAAGGATTGATCACCAGCGAAGGCGAGTTCCATATGCGGCAACGGCGTATCGCGGCACCTGCGTTTCATCGCCAGCGAATCCAGGCTTACGCGGACATGATGGTGGAACGCGGGGCAGCCATGCGCGCGAAGTGGCAAACGGGCCAGACCTTCGACATGTCGGCCGCGATGATGGAGCTGACGCTGGAGATTGTGGCGCGGACTCTGTTCGCTACTGACGTGACCGAAGCCATTCGCGAGATCAACGATGAAGTGAACGTGATCATGCGCCTTTATAACTATTTGATCGCGCTGCCCAGGGCGGAGAGTTATCTGCGCTGGCCGATTCCCGGGCTGATTCGTTTTCGCAAAGCGCGGACGAGGCTGGATGCGCAGGTCTATCGCATGATCGCAGAGCGGCGCGCATCCAATGAAGATCGCGGTGACCTGCTCTCCATGCTGATGGCGGCACGGGATGAGGGGGAAACACCCGGCGATAAAGAACGCAAGCCGTCCGCACCGCAGGGGATGAGCGACCGACAACTTCGCGATGAAGTCATCACGATTTTTCTTGCGGGATATGAGACGGTCGCGAATGCGCTGACCTGGACGTGGTATCTGCTATCGGAAAATCCGACTGGCAGCGGAACGAATGCAACGCGAGATCGACGAGGCGCTGCAAGGCAGGCTGCCCACGCTGGAAGACGTTCCGCGACTGCGATACACGGAGATGGTGTTTGCTGAATCGATGCGGCTGTATCCTCCGGCGTGGGCGATGGGGAGGCAATCAACGCAGGTGATCGAGCTGGGACCCTATCGACTGCCTGCAGGAACATATTTCTTCTTCAGCCAGTACATTCTGCAGCGTAGCGAGGAATTTTTTCCTGATCCATTGCGGTTCGATCCGGAGCGCTTTACGCCGGAGCAGAAAGCGGTGCGGCGCGCGGTTCAGTTATTTTCCGTTCGGCGGCGGTTCCCGCCAATGCATCGGCGAGGCATTTGCGTGGATGGAAGGTGTGCTGATTCTGGCGACCCTGGCGCAGCGATGGAGCTTCCACATGGTTCCCGGCCAGACGGTCGATGTGCAGCCCAAAATCACTTTGCGCCCGAAATATCCGATGATGATGACCGCCAAGGAACGCAGCGTCAATTCTGCTAGGCTCGAAATGTGAACTTTCGCAGCTTTCTCGGCAACGAAGAGACCGTGCGGCAATTGCAGGAATCCGCTGCATCCGGTCGTTTGCCACATGCGATTCTGCTTTCCGGGCCGCGTGGTGCGGGCAAGTATTCTTTGGCCATTGCGCTGGCGCAGACGCTGAACTGTCTTGATCCGCAAACTTTCAACGGACTGCCGGATTCCTGCGACGTATGCCACAACTGCACCCGAATTGCCGCCGCGCTGGACCTGGATGCGCGTGTGTCGGAGGCGGTTGAGGCACGCGAAGATCTGCGCGATGCCGACCGCAAAGACACCCGCATCCTGATCCAGACCCATCCGGATGTGCTGGTGGTACCACCCGATCCGCCGCAGAATCTGGTCAAGGTGGGCCAGGTTCGTTCGCTGATCCACAACGCGCAGCGAGCGCCGTCGGAAGGAAAAGACAAGATCTACATTTTCCCAACCGCAAAATTCATGAGCGAGGCCGCGAATTCCCTGCTGAAGGTGCTGGAGGAGCCGCCGGAGTACGCGCATTTGCTGCTGCTGGCGGAAAACCCTTCCGACCTGCTGCCGACAATTCGCTCGCGCTGCAGCCAAATACGACTCCATGCCGTGCCGATGGAGACGCTGGAGAAGATCCTGGCCGAGAGACACCCGGAATGGCCCGCCGCTCGACGCACCTTGGTGGCGCGTTTGGCTGAAGGCGCGGTCGGCAGGACGATCGCTTTTGACGCCGATACCTATCTCGCCAGCCGCAAGGATGCCCTGCTGCTGCTGCGGACGGCGACCGCCGAGCCGGACCACTCGGCGCTATTTCGAGTGACGGAAACCTATCGCGCCGGGGCCGATGGCCAGCAGAAGACTCAGGATTTGCTGCGTAGCCTGTACCTGTTGCTGGAAGACATGATGTTGCTGCAGGCGGGACAGCCCGATATGGCGCGCAACATCGACATTTTGCCGGAACTTCGCCGCCTGGCCGAGAGCGTCTCCTTCGATTGGATCGAGCGGGCGGTGCGGCGCATCGCCGAGGTTGAGTCGGGTATGCGACGCAACCTGCTGCGCTCGCTCTCTTTGGACGCGATGACGGCGGCGCTCGAACAGCGCTAATTCCGAATTGACCTCCATCGAAAATTAAAAAACAAACACTGCAGTTGGAAAACGTTCGGTCTTCGACTAGCATCGTATTCATTCAGCAGAATCAATTGGGTCCAAGAGCTCTCCTCCACCTCAAGTCCCGGAGGGTAAAAAACCTGGCCCAAGTGTCCGTTCGAGTGAAATCCATGCCATTGCCCAAGCCCAAGCCGGTCGAGCGCGCAGCCATCGTGGTCGCCGTGCCTACGCCTTCGCAGCCGCCGAACGACTTTTCCGGGCAACGGCGCCTGATCCGGCCCAATCTGGCGCTGCGTTCGGCCCCGGCTCGCCAGACCACGATCTTTGGCCATGGCCCGGCATTGACTGCCCGGACCATGCCAGACGGCACCGTCGAAGACAGCTCGCACGCCGAAGTCTTTTATTTTCAGAAGCAAATCCAGGCGCAGACACGGATGATCGTGATGCTGGAGAACGGCGACGAACTGGAAGGCGTGATCGAGTGGTATGACCGGTTCGCCATTAAGCTGCGCAACGTTGGCCGCGGCGGACTGCAGAGTGGTGCCCGAACCCGCGTGCTGGTGTACAAAGACAGCATCCGCTACATCTACAAAGCTGGCGAAAATCTTCCTCAAACCATGTCGTAAACCGGTTCACGCGCGTGCCGCTTATCGTGAGCGCGCGGCTTTCAGCAGGCGATCGCGAATGGCCGCACCCAGGCCATCGGCTGGCGGCAACGGACACAGAATGACCTCCGCACCCATGGCATCTAGCGTTCGCAATCCGGCAAATAGCCGCTGTGCCAGTTCCTGATCATCCTCCCAGCTACCCCAGGCAAAATGAATGCCGCTAAATTCCTCCGGCAAGGGCCATTCTGCGGGCAGCAGGACGCCAACTTTCTGAGCAGTGCTCAATTGCTCCTGCACCGCATTCAGCCATCGCTGCTGGATGTCGTTGCCCGCGAGCTCGCTCAAATCCAGCGGGATGACGCGGGCGTTGGGGGCATAGTGGCGCATGTCCACGCCTGGCGACGGCAAGGATTCCGGCGGCTGTGATGGCGTCACACCCATTGCTGCCGATCGATACAGGATGACTGGCCCCGCAATGGATTCAATCTCCTCCGCGGGGATGGCGCCGGGACGATAGAGGATGGTTTCGTGATCGCGAACTTCAATCACAGTCGACTCAACGCCGCACCAGGCCGGTCCGCCATCGAGCACGAGATCAATGCGGCCGTCGAGATCCTCCAGCACATGCTGCGCGGTAGTAGGGCTGGTATGGCCGAAGCGATTGGCGCTCGGCGCCGCGATGGGAAGGTTGGCCGCGTTGATGAGACCTAGCGCCACGGGATGCGCGGGCATGCGAATGCCGACGAGCTCGCGCCCGGCGGTTACAGTCGAGGGAATTGCCGGCTGCTTCGGCAGCAGGATGGTCAACGGGCCCGGCCAGAACTGATCCATGAGCGCATCGATTTTTTGCTGCACGTTTCCGGCTCCGCGAACCGTAACCTTTGCCAACATGTCGCGGTCGGCGATGTGGACGATCATGGGATCCCAGGCGGGCCGCTGCTTGGCAAGAAAAATCTTCTCGACGGCGGCTGGATTGAGCGCATTCGCGCCCAGGCCATAGACCGTCTCCGTTGGAAACGCCACGGTACCGCCGGAGCGAATGACTTCCGCAGCCTGCTGGAGCGCGGTTTGCGTGGCTACCGAAGAGCAAGACTCAGTAGAAATCGTCAGCCGAACTGTACGGTTTGCGGCCATGAGGGTTTGCGCGGGCTGCGTGCACAACGCAAGCCATCCGTCTTTCATCCTAATCTGTCTAACGTTTATTTATGCAGACTGGCCGCATCTGCGAAACTATTCGTATGAGTGGGGAAACAGCGACTGGCAAGATGGAAACTGAAATTAAAATTCGATTGACGGATCGCCCCGGATTCACCCTGCAGCTGCCTGCGCTGGGATTTCATCTGATGACCGCGGAGACGATGGAGCGCAATGTGCTGTTCGACAAACCCGACGGCGAATTGCGGCAGCGAGGCGAATTGCTGCGCATCCGTCAGTATGGCGACCGCTGGATCCTGACCCACAAAGCGCCGGTGGAAAGTTCTGCGAACAGCGCCCACAAAGTGCGGGCAGAAACGGAAACCGAAGTTGAGGATGGTCGGCCGCTGGCTGCGATTTTCGAGCGACTCGGGTTTGTTCCCATGTTTGTTTACGAGAAGCTTCGGACAGAGTGGGCCGATAACGAAGGCCATGTCGTTGTGGACGTGACTCCGATTGGAGATTTTGCCGAACTGGAAGGCAGTTCGGAGTGGATCGACCGAATCGCTGCCAAGCTCGGCATCTCGCCGTCAAACTACATGAAGGCGAGCTACGGCCAGCTGTTTCAGGAATGGAAGCGCGCGACCGGCCACCCGGCAGTCAACATGACCTTCGCCGAGATTGGGCAGCAGGAAACCCATCCAACGACGCGATAGATTCTGTGCAGGATTTCCTCAGATTTTTCTGACACATGCAAGCGAGTTTGATTTAACGTCTCATGTGGAACGGATGTTCCGCCGATACTGTTGGGAGAGATTCCGGCTGAGACGAACACCGTGAAAGGAACTGGATGCAATCTGGCAAGAAAGCACCTTTGAAGAAGGCAGAGAGAGTGGGCCGAGCCAAGGCAAAAAGCAAAATCAATCAACATGCAGCCTCTCAAAAGAAACTTGCGCCTCGCAGAAAATCCGCCGCCACAGCAAAATCTGGCACATCGAAATCCCCATCTCCCAGTCCCGCACTCAACGGAAATAAAGGCGGCAAAGTCGCGCTGGTTTCCTCCAAGCTCGCGTATCAGGGACCTCTGTTCGACGTGTACACCGATTACGTTCGTGAGCCTGAGGGTGACACGGCGCGGCGCGACGTCATTCGCCACTCGGGTTCAGTCGTCATTCTCGCGGTGGACGACACTCGCAATCCCGCCGATCCGCTGATTGTCGTTGAACGTCAATATCGCCACGCTGCCGGACAATATATGTGGGAGATTCCAGCGGGACGCAAGGAGCCGGAAGAAGCAGTATTACCCGGCGCAAAGCGCGAGCTGCTGGAAGAGACCGGATACATCGCCAAACGCTGGAGCAAGATCGCTCGCTTCTATGTGAGCCCAGGATTTTTGGGTGAGTGGATGCAGGTGTACCTGGCCGAGGGCTTGAGTTGCGGAGAGTCCGCGCCGGACGAGGATGAATATATTCAGCACCAGCAGATCCCACTATCGCAGGCGCTGGAGTGGGTCGACAGCGGAAAAATCATCGATGCGAAATCCATCATCGCGATTCTGATGTATGTGCGTCGTCGGGCCGCTGGAATTTCCTAAAACGATTCCCATATCGGAACTCTCAACGCATCTGAGAAGAGTGCGCACGCGTTTTTCCAAGGTAACCTTCGCGACTGGACTGCGAAAATTCGCGGCGCATGTAATCTTTCGCCATTTCTTCTGTCCAGCATTCATATTTTTTTCATTCTCTGCATAACAATTCGCTGCTTCCTACGTCTATATCGGCAGGATCCCTTGACGGTTTCCCATCTGTAGATTCGAGGTGCGTGTTCCGTGTCTCAGCACAAAGGCAAAGTGAAGTGGTTCAATAATGCTAAAGGGTTCGGATTCATTGGGCGCGACGATGGTCCCGATGTGTTCGTACATTACACAGCAATCCAGACTGACGGGTACAAGAGCCTGAAGGAAGGCGATCCGGTCGAGTTTGACATCGTGCAGGGAGATAAAGGACCGCAAGCGGATCAGGTCATGCGCTTGCAAGACGCGGTCCACGAGACGGTGCGAAGCTAAGCTAAACTCCAAAGCAGTTTTCTTGAATTGCAACAGCGTTGCAATGGACTGCGCTCGTGTGCGCTCATCTGCGTCTCTTAGATACGAAACGCTCGAGACCGTCGCTGTAGTGCGACCACAAGCAACATAGTGTTTCCCTGACCCGGCCCTTGTGCCGGGTTTTCATTTTTCTCCGCCGAGTGCGATGATGCCTTCGAGGGCTCAGAGTTTCCGCCCTGCTGGCTCGTGATGGAAAATCGCCAAATTGCACAAATATTGTCGGAGACGGCCGACCTGCTGGAAATCAGTGCGGCAGACTCATTTCGCATTCGTTCGTATCGGCGTGCCGCGGAGGTAGTGGAGCAGAGCACGGTTTCTTTGGGTGCGTTGGCCGCAGAACCGAAGCGATTGCTGGAGATTCCCGGCATTGGCAAAGGAATGGCGGCGAATATTGTCGAACTGGAAAAGGCAGGCACACTGAGTCTGCATCAGGAATTGCTGGCCAAGTACAAGCCATCGATGCTGGAGTTGTTGCGACTGCCTGGCATGGGGCCGAAAACAGTAGCTCTGTTTTGGGACGCTGCGCAAGTTTCCAGTGTGGATGAGTTGGAAGCTGCCTGCAAAGAGGGGCGGCTGGACAACTTGCCGCGGTGTGGCCCCAAGCAGGTGGCGAAGTTGCTGCAAGGCATCGCCGAATATCGCAAGAACATTGGACGGTTCCACCTGGATGATGCCGAACTCGCCGCAGAAAAGCTGACGGAGTATTTGCGCAATTGTCCGGGCATTGACCGCGTGACGCCGGCCGGATCGCTACGCCGCGGCCGCGAAACAGTGGGCGACCTGGACTTTCTAATCACGGGCCCAGCCTGCGAAGAAGACAAGGTCGCTGCCGTGGTGGAATACGTCGCTGCCTATCCTCCCATCGCCGACATTCTTGGAAAGGGCCAGAACAAGGTGAGCTTTCGGCTGCGGCAAGGATTGCAGGTGGATGTGCGCATGTTGCCGGAAAAAAGTTATGGCGCCGCGCTGCAATACTTCACCGGCTCCAAGTTGCACAACGTTTCAGTGCGGCAGCGGGCGTTGAAGATGGGCTACACGCTGAATGAATATGCATTGGCGCGACTCGACGACGGGACCGCGCTACCCAGCCGGACTGAGGAAGAAATTTATGCCGCTCTCGGTCTCGATTGGATTCCGCCAGAGTTGCGTGAAGACCTGGGAGAGATTGAAGCAGCAGCGGAACACAGACTTCCGAAGCTGATCGAGCAGTCTGATATTCGTGGCGATCTGCATATGCACACGAATGAGACGGACGGAAAAAATACGATCCGCGAAATGGCCGATGCAGCGCTCGAGCGCGGCTACGAATACATCGCGATTACGGATCACTCGAAAAATCTTGCCATGACGAATGGCCTGGATGATGCGCGAGCGCTGCAGCATGTGGAACACATTCGCGCTGTCGATCGGGAGATGGAAGGTCGGATTCGCGTTTTCCCGGGCATTGAAGTCGATATTCTGGTCGACGGTGCGCTCGATCTTTCCGACGATGTTCTGGCGCAGATGGATGTTGTTGTTGCCAGCGTGCATTCTCATTTCGGTCAGCCGTCCGCACAGATGACGGAACGAATTTTGCGCGCGATTGAAAATCCGTTTGTCCGAATTCTTGGCCATCCGACCGGACGACTTGCTGCTGCGCCGCGAGGCGTATGCTCTCGATCTGGATGCTATTTTGAAGCGCTGCGCAGAGTTGGGAGTTGCCGTCGAACACAATGCATATCCCGACCGGCTGGACCTGAACGACCGCAATTTGCGTCGCGCCAAGGAGCTGGGATTGCAAGATTGTTGTGAACACCGATTCTCACCATACCTCGCATCTGGAAAAGATGCGTTATGGCATTCGCCAACTCCGCCGGGCTGGCCTGAGGCCGGAAGATGTTCTAAATACAAGGTCGGCGGAGGAGGTGCTCAGTCAATTTCGCCCTCGAATTCTCTAAACTTTGTGTGCTGATTTCCTCGGATTCCGGGTAAACTGCTTGCAACCATGATTACCCCCGAATCTTCAGCCCCGGAGACTCCGCAAGAAGAATCGTCTCTACCCCCCTCCGCGCACACCCCAAACGTCGGTGGGCTCGAGATGGATGAGATTGAGCCGGTTGAACCCTGGCGTCCCCTTGTCGTTCCCGCGATCATCGTCGTTGTGGGCCTGGCGATTGCGTGGGCACTGTTCGCACATTTCGGCCGGACAAAGCCGGATGCCTCCGCAACCCTGTTGCGGCAGTACGCCTATCAGGTTCAGGTGGACTCTGGCGCGTCGCCACAAGGACCGGGAATGCCCGGAGCGTTGCCGGAGCAGGATGAGACGGTTCTGCTGGTGCAAGCGCGGGTGACGAATATCAGTAAAGATCCGCTGACGCTCTTTGACCTGGTTTCTGATGTGAAAATGCCGGGCCAGTCGACTGGCGATCAAAGCTCCGCAGCATTGCCGGAAGACATTGACCGCTTCATGCAGCGGTTTCCGCAATTGACGGCCATGAGTATGGCTCCGTTGACGCGGCACACGGTGATTCCGCCGGGAGGTTCCGTCGAAGGCCTGATGGTGTTCGCTTATCCCTGGACGAAGCCACAATGGACATCGCGCAAGAGCGGACAGGTAATCATCAGCTTCCAGCACGGGCAGTCCGTAGCGCTGCAGCTACAGTAGATTGAACTGCGGTTCCCCGGACCTTAGTCCGGGGCCTACTTTTGCGCGAGGAAATTCTACCCTCGTACGCCAATCGAAAAATCGCTACGGGATAAAGGGCTTGGGCGCGTTTTTGGGTACCGACAAGTATCCGGATACTTGATTCTTGCCGATTTGATTGATGACCACTTCAAACAACATCGGAGTTTTTCCGGTATAGAACTGCAGCGGCTCATCGAGATCGCGATTCTTCTTTTCGATCTTCTTATCGTCAGAATAAATTTCCAGCGTATAGCGCGAATGTTTGACGTCAGCTTTCTTCAACTGCAATTTGACGATTGAGATTGCAGAGGCCGGCTGCCCCTTGTGCAGGGTGAATTGGAAGTAGTCGCGATCTCCCAGGTGCTTCAGATAATCCAACTGCTTAGAATTGGTTGCGATCAGACCGCTCTGCACCCCTAAATCGCCGATCGCCGCATGGAGTTGCTGCTCCGTGCTGGCCAATTCCTTCTGGGTGGTGACAACATCTTTTTTGACGCCGCCCACATCTGTCTGCACGTTGGAGACGGCATGCGACACATCCGTCACTTTTTGCTGGGTGGCTGCCTGCTGCCTGGCTATGCGCGCATCCGCCACTTCCTGCTGGTGGAGAATGCTTTGCGCCCGCAACTCAATCTGTTGCTGGGTGATGCCAAGCTTGGCTCCAAACTCATCGTTCGTCGCCCGCATTTGACGCCATATTTCTGCATTTTGCGCGGACAGGTGATCGATATGCTCCTGCGCCTGGGTGAGCTTTGCTTCGGTGGTGTCCAGTCGGCTCTGCAGAAAATAGCTCCAGGCAAGCGCGCCGATTGCCAGTAAGAAAGAGAGCCCTGCGATCAATATCAGTAGGCCAGGGGAATTTCTCTGCTCCCCGTATAGGTCGTCATCATCAAGCATTTCGAAAGAACTCCTCGCATCGAGGCGATGCGTACGCAGCAGAACAAGTGATTCAGGACACTTCGAGGGTGGTCGAACAGCACACATTAGATTTTCACAAAAACAAGGGTCACACAAATGGCGAAGGCACGGAGAACAGACGCGCTGGGCCGACAACTGTGCCGGTTTCATGAGAGCTGCAGAGGCGAGCCCGGGAGTAACGTGCAAGATGGCGCACAAGACGCGGTCTGGCATGACGAACGTCCGCCTTGCATTGTAGTATCGACGTAGGAGTGTAGGGCGGGACTGGCACCGGATTCTGCACACAGAAAAATTTGTCTGGAGAACACGAACATGGCTATGACTGCCGCGGCACGCGGGTTGGAAGACATTGTTGCTTCCGACTCAGGAATTTGTCTGATCGACGGAGACGCGGGCGTTTTAGCCTACCGCGGCATTGATATTCATGAGCTGGCGGAAAAGTCGACCTTCCCCGAAACAGCATACCTATTATGGTTTGGCCGCCTCCCTACAACTTCAGAACTTGCAGACTTCAATCAGAAACTGGCAGCTGCGCGTGTGCTTCCGCCTGAAGTAATTCGACTGCTGCAGGAATTGCCCAAGGATGCGTTGCCGATGGCGGTGCTTCGCACCGCGGTTTCCGCGCTGAGCATGTACGACGTGGACCAGGAAGGCATGTCGCCCGAAGCGAATGTGCGCAAGGCTTTCCGCTTGACGGCTCAAATCCCCATGATCGTTGCAATTTTTGATCGTGTGCGGAAAGGCAAATCGATCGTGGAACCAGATCCGTCACTCAGCCACTCCGGCAACTTCTTGTGGATGCTGAATGGCGAAAAGCCCTCCGCGACGGCACAACGCGCGTTGGACGTTGCGCTGATTCTGCATGCAGATCATGAATTTAATGCTTCTACCTTCGCGGCTCGCGTCATTGTCGCCACGCTGTCTGACATGCATTCGGCGATCACAGGCGCGATTGGCGCGTTGAAGGGATCGCTGCACGGCGGCGCCAATGAAGCGGTGATGCGCATCCTGTTCGCCATCGACCAGGCGGGCGCGGACCCGGTGGAGTATGTCCGGCAGATGCTGGCGGATAAAAAGAAAGTTCCCGGCTTCGGACATCGCGTGTATCGCACAGAAGATCCGCGAGCAACTCATCTACGCCGGATGTCGCAGGACCTGGGACGTGCCGACGGCAATCCAAAATGGTTCGACATGTCGCGCAAGATTGAACTGTTTGTGAAGGAAGAAAAGAAACTGAACGCAAACGTGGATTTCTATTCCGCCTCCACCTACACCACGCTGGGAATTGACGTTGATTTGTTCACGCCGATCTTTGCGGTCAGCCGCATTGCTGGATGGTCTGCGCACGTAATCGAGCAGTTTGAGGACAATCGACTGATCCGTCCACGCGCCGAATACACCGGGCCAGCCTATCCAAACAAGTATGTCGTGATCGAGAATCGCTAGCCTCTCCGTAATCTTGCGGGAAAAAACCTCGCGGTCATCCGCGGGGTTTTCGTTTTTGCGGCTGTCACAGAGGTGAGCGACCCGTCGCACATCGGCTTCCTCTCCTGTTGTGACACAATAGAGAGTTTGCTTGAGGCCTCGATCCAATGACTACAAATGTCCTACGCTCTGCGTTGATTGCGTTGTCGCAGAACAAACAATTGCGCTCGTTTGCGGAGCAGTCCCGCATGGGCCAGAAAATGTCAGGAAGATTTATCGCCGGCATGCACGCGTCGGATGCGCTGCGCGTCGCGGAGACACTGAACCGCGAAGGCATTCCGGTTTCGCTCGACAGCCTGGGCGAAAATGTCTCTACCGAGGAAGAAGCGCGCCGAGCCGCTGACATCTATCACCAACTACTCGATGAGATTCAGAAGCGCGGGCTGAAGGCCAACATCAGCGCGAAGCTGACGCAGATGGGGATGTACATCAGCCCCGCCATTGCGCGCCAGATTACCAGCGAGCTGGTCGATCATGCCGCGGCCACTGGCAACTTTCTGCGTGTCGACATGGAAGGCAGCGACCTGACGCAGGCCACCATTGATATGACGCGAGAGATTCACGCCATGCCAAACTGTGCGGATCACATCGGGACTGTACTGCAATCGTACCTGTATCGATGCGAAGAGGACGTGAACCTGTTGCTGGCTGATCGCATTCGCATTCGGCTATGCAAAGGCGCGTACAAGGAACCGCCGACGCTGGCGTTTCCGGAGAAAGCGGATGTGGACGCCAACTATTTGAAGCTGACAAAGATTTTGTTGACCAGCGGAGTGTTTCACGGGCTGGCCACGCACGATGAAGTGATCATCCGCGAGATTAAGAAGTTTGTGGAGCAGGAAGGGATCGACAAACGCAGCTTCGAGTTCCAGATGCTCTACGGGATTCGCCGCGATTTGCAAACTTCTCTGGCGAAGGAAGGCTACGGGATGCGCGTATATATTCCGTTCGGCACGGAATGGTATCCGTACTTCATGCGGCGGCTCGCAGAACGTCCGGCGAATGTTCTGTTCATCGTCAAAAATCTGTTCAAGTAGGCGACGTGCGACGCTTTGAACCTCAGCGTCTAAAGGTGTTCTCTCAAGGTTGTGGGCCCCGGACTTAAGTCCGGGGCCTACCTTGCTGTCGGGCTCTAGTAGTCTTCGTCGTAGCGGCGGCTTCTGCGATCACTGCGACGATCACTGCCACCACCACCACGCAGCAGATCCAGAGTGGCGCGAATGGTGTTCATCCATCCGCCAATCTGCCGCAACGGCGCCATAATATTGTCCTGAATCGTGCGGGTCCCGCGAGCAATTCCATCCAGCGTGTCGGTAACCATGCTATCGATGCGAGACACCTGAGTGCGAGTCTTTCCGGTGACATCAGTGACCACGCCATCGATGTGGTTCACTTGATTGCGCAGCGTATCGGTTGCCTTCTGGACATTTTCTGTGATGGCGCGCATGCGCGGAGTCAAGTCGTCGAGCGTCTCCATAATATTGGCGCTGGACTCAACAATGGTGTGCACTTCAGATTGCAGGCGATCTGCCTGCTCCATGATTTTGGCTTGGGCCGCTTTCGCCGCGACGGCAAACACTACCAAAACAATCGTCTGCAATACCACGGCAAACGTAACTACTCCAGTAAACACAAGGAAAACCGTCGATCCGGTTGGCATGAAGCCCCCTTATTACGAAATTTACACTAGCAGACGCTTGACCCGACCGTGGCTCTGACCCCATCGGGCGAAATCCGCTGAAAGGGAGCCGAAGTCAATGGCCTGAGCACAAGTGTAGAACCGCAAGGCACATTTATACCAACGGCGGCAGGCGCCGCACGGCGCACCTGCCCTTGAGATGCATTAAAAGCGATTTTCGGCTGCACCGCCATGAAACGGCTCTTCTTCATCGTGGAGGTGTTCTGCCTCAGACCGGCTGCCGGAAACGCGATCCACAATACCGCTCCAGCGTTCGCGGCCCTTTTCTGCGGCTTCCTTGCCACGCTCAGCAAACTCGTTGACCTGCTCGCGGCCTCTGTCGACCACGGAATTGATCTGCTCACGCGCCTCTCGGCTGCGGGCGGTTACGTACTCCTTCTTATCCTTGGCGCTGGTCATCAGGCCTTCCCGAAGTTCCTTGCCAGCCTTGGGGGCAAACAAAATGCCGAGCAACGCACCTAAACCAAGGCCCGCGATAAACCATCCAATTCCTGTTGTTTCCTGTTCTGCCATTTGCTTATCTCCTTCGCGCAGTGGAGGAATTACGCGATCATCTGGATAGTAGCAAATGGATATTGGCCCGGCAATGCGCACTTGGGTTCCCCATTTGCCGCAAAACCTGGACAGGACTGACCAGAATACGGGGATTCTTGTCCTTGCGCAGCCGACCGGCGACCCAAGCTCAAATCGCTGAACAGCGTCCAAATCCGCCGCGATCCGCCCGTTTCGCGGGACAAATCGTTACCGAATTTTCATGCCAGGAAGACTATAGTAAAAACAAGAACCTGCTTTTCTCGCGATCAGGGCCCTACTGTCTCGGGGCTCTGCCCGACTGGTCCGGGCGCCTGGTCCCCGTTCTTCCCCAACCGCATCTAACGTAACGTTAAAGGGGAATTGATGATCGACTCGCCTCACGAACGTCCTTCTGCCTACCTGACGTTTACTTTGCACGCACATTTGCCGTATGTGGTGAACCACGGAACCTGGCCGCATGGTCTGGAGTGGTTGCTGGAGGCCGCTGCGGAGACCTATCTGCCGCTGTTGCGCGTGATTGACAACCTGGAGCGGGATGGAATCGCCTTGCGCGCCAACTTGAATCTTTCTCCCATTTTGCTGGAACAGCTGGCGCATCCGGTGTTCCGCGCGGAATTTCCCCAGTATCTACAGCGCAAAATTACCGCCGCGCGTGAGGACGAGGCTTATTTCGGCCAAAATGGCGAACCGCAGCTGGCGGAGACGGCGCGATACTGGAGTGCTTACTTCCAGCAGGCGCTAGATGATTTTAATGCTCTTGGTGGCGATATCATCCACGGATTTCGTCAAGCAGCCGAACGCGGATTGATCGACATCATTACCTGTGGCGCAACCCACGGCTATTTTCCGTTGCTGGGAACAGATGAGTCGATCCGGGCGCAGGTGCAGACCGGCGTGGCGACGCATGAGCGGCATATCGGACAGCATCCGCGCGGCATCTGGCTTCCGGAGTGCGCGTATCGTCCAGCGGGGATGTGGAGTTATCCGGTGGTTCCGCATGGCAGCAGCCACCCCTGGCCGCCGTTCGATCGCAGGGGCGTGGAAGAGCCATTGGAAGACGCCAAGATCGACTACTTTTTTGTTGATACGCACCTGGTGGAAGAATCCGTCTTGTTTACCCCGTATGAACTGCGAGCGGGTGGGGCAGTCGGCGTGGCTGCATCGCTGGAGGTCGAGACGTGCGAACCGCAACACTCCCTGTACAAGCCGTATTACGTGGAGGGCCCGCGCGCTCATCGCAGACCGGTCACGATTTTTCCGCGCGATCCTCGCACCGGCCTGCAGGTTTGGAGCGGAGACGCCGGATATCCGGGAGATGGCAATTATCTCGACTTCCACAAGAAGCGCTTTCCCGGCGGCCATCGCTACTGGCAGGTGACGGGTTCCAAAATCGACATGGCGTTCAAGACGCCGTATTTCCCGGAGAAGGCAGCGGCGCGCATCAAGTCGCACGCGGAACACTATGTCAGCCTGGTGGTTGACTCGCTGCGCTATGGATTTAAAGATCCCGTGCCGGCGATCCTGACATCTCCATTCGACGCCGAACTATTTGGTCATTGGTGGTTTGAAGGACCGATGTGGCTGGAGCATGTAGCGCGCATTATGGCGCGCGAAGAAGTTCCGGTGGCGCTGACCAGTTGCGCAGCCTATCTCGATCGCCATCCGCCAGACAGTTTTCTTGCGCTGCCGGAAGGTTCCTGGGGGAAGAACGGCACCAATGAAGTCTGGCTGAGCCCTGACACTCGCTGGACATGGGAGTATTTGTATCCTGCAGAGGTTGCAGTGCGCGCTGCGGCAACTTCCGATCACTGGAAAAATAGTCCGGCGGGAGAGCGCATTTTGAAGCAGCTGTGCCGCGAATTGTTATTGCTGGAATCTTCCGACTGGCAATTTTTAATTACGACGGAAGCCGCGCGCGACTATGCGGAAGACCGCTTCAATGAACACCTGGCATCTTTCCGCACGATTGAGAAGATGTGGCAGGTGCATTCCGGCGGCGGCACACTCAGTTCAGAAGAGGAATCTGCGCTGCACAAAATTGAAGTGCAGGACAGTGTGTTTCCCCACGTCGATCCCGGCCTGTGGACTGCATTGAAATAGGCTTGGCGCCGATTATTCCTCGGCAGCGAGTCGCGCCGTATGTTCAGCGATGATGCGATCCTCGTCGGCCGGCAGAACGTAGACGGCGATCTTCGAATCCGGTTTGCTGATGGTTTTCGGTCCCGCATGCGTGGGATTGTTCGCCTCCGGATCGAGCGTCAGTGCAAAAACTTCCATGCCTGCGCAGACTTGGGTGCGCGTCATCGGATCGCGTTCGCCAATGCCACCAGAAAAAACCAGCGCATCCAGACCTCCCATCAACGCAACGTAGCCGCCGATCATTTTCTTAATTGACAGCGCGAAGACCTCGATCGCCAATGCAGCCTGGGTGTTGCCATTTTTCTCGGCATCGCGGAGAAGACGCATGTCGTTCGAGAGGCCGGAAAGTGCGAGCATGCCGGAGCGCTTGTTCAGCATTTGCTCCACGGCATGGGTGGCGTCAGCCGCCGTACCGCCTTGCAAGCGCATCAGGTAGAAAACTAATCCTGGGTCGAGATCGCCGGGACGAGTGCCCATGATGACGCCGCTGGTAGGCGTGAGGCCCATGCAGTGATCGAGAGCTTTACCATCGCGAATTGCAGTGACGCTGGCGCCGCTGCCTAAATGTGCGTAGATCACACGCCTGGGAATCTGGTTGGGCGGATTCGGGCTGGGAACTCTGCCCTCGCGAAACTGCTCCATGATGGATTCGCAAGATAAGCCGTGAAAACCGTAGCGATGCACACCCTGATCACGAATTTCCTTCGGCAACGGATAGATCGACGCGACCTCCGGCAGGTCTTGAAGAAAAATCGTATCGAAGCAGGCGTAATTTTCGACGCCGGGAAAACTCTCCTTGGCTTCGCGAACAATCTCGAGCCCGATCGGCTGATGCAGCGGAGCGAAGCAGGTGGCCTTTTCAATTTCCAACAACACCGCCGAGGTGATCTGTTGATGTGCGTGCAGATTCGGTCCAGTATGGACGATGCGGTGGCCGATGGCCGCCGGTTGAGTCAGTCCCGGTTGATGCAGCAGAGCTGCAATTTTCTGCACGGCGCTCGCGGATCGAGCCGAGATCTTTTGGCTCCGACTCCGACACCAGCGTCTCGCGTTTCCCGTCGCGAAAAGCATAAAAGTTGAACTGCGGCTTCGGCGTTCCGATGCCGCCCGCTTCACCTTCGTTTAGCTTTGTCAGCTGTTTGCCATCGGAAATATAGATGGAAAATTTAATCGACGAAGATCCGCCATTAAAAACCAGGATCGGCAAATGTTTCAAGTCAATATTCATCCCAAGGGCCATTTCCACTCTCGAATTTCCTTTCGGTCGATCCCATTTTCGTGCGCGTAATCAATCGCGTCGGTGATTTGGTCTTTCAGCCATTCTTTAACGTGGGCTCCGGTGGCGCGCAGCTTCGGCACGCGGTCAATCACATCAATCGCCAGGTTAAATCGGTCCACCTGGTTCAGGATCGCAAGTTCCAGAGGCGTATTGATGTTGCCTTTTTCCTTGTATCCGCGCACATGCATGTTGTCGTGATTGGTGCGCCGATAGGTCAGCTTATGGATCAGCGAAGCATAGCCGTGGAAATTGAAGATGACGGGCTTATCCAGCGTAAACAGTGAATCGAAGTCGCGATCAGACAGTCCGTGCGGATGTTCTGTTTCCGGTTCCAGCTTGAACAAGTCGACCACATTGATAAAGCGAATCTTCAGTTCCGGAAAACGGTCGCGCAAAATTGCAACAGCCGCAAGCGATTCCATGGTCGCAATATCGCCGGCCGTAGCCATCACCACATCCGGCTCCGCATCCTGATCGTTGCTCGCCCAGTCCCAAATGCCGATGCCCTTGGTGCAATGCCGCACGGCTTCGTCAATATTCAAATACTGCAGATGGGGCTGCTTGTCGGCAACAATCACGTTAACGTAATTCGTGCTGCGCAAACAGTGATCGCCGACACTCAACAGACAATTGGCATCCGGGGGAAGATAAATGCGCGTGATGGCAGCGCTTTTATTGGTGACAACGTCCAGAAATCCCGGGTCCTGATGGGTGAAGCCGTTATGATCCTGCCGCCAGACCAGGGATGTAATCAGGATGTTGATGGATGATATGGGAGAGCGCCACTTCACTTCGGTCTTACATTTCTCCAGCCATTTTGCATGCTGATTGAACATGGAATCGATCACGTGGACGAATGCCTCGTAGCTGGCGAATAAACCGTGGCGTCCGGTCAGGACATAGCCTTCGAACCATCCCTCCAGCGTGTGTTCGCTCAGCATCTCCATCACGCGACCGTCGAGAGCAAGTTCTCCGCCATCCTGATCCTCCGGCAAATATTTGGCGAGCCAGGTTTTCTTGCTGGCCTCGTAGATGGCCTGCAATTTGTTGGAGGCAGTCTCGTCCGGACCAAAGACGCGGAAACTATCCATGTTCCTGCGCATCACTTCGGCGAGAAAATGCGCGAGCACTTCGGTTGGGCCCACCTCACTGGTACCCGGCTTGGTGACGGTAAAAGCGAAGTCTCGAAAATCCGGCAGCCGCAATGCTTTGCGCAGCAAGCCGCCGTTGGCGTGCGGATTGGCGCTCATGCGGCGATGACCCTGAGGCGGCAATTCCTTTAACTCGGGAATCAGAGTGCCCGCCGCATCGAACAACTCTTCCGGCTTGTAACTTTTCATCCAGTCCACCAGCAACTGCATGTGGGCTGGATTGGTGGTGACATCCAGAATTGGAATCTGATGGGCGCGCCAGAATCCTTCTACCTTATGACCGTCCAATTCTTTCGGTCCGGTCCATCCTTTGGGGCTGCGCAGAACCAGCATGGGCCACCGAGGCCGATCGGCGGTGTTGGTGCTGCGCGCGTGCTTCTGGATGGAGCGTATCTCCTGCACGCAATGTTCCAGCGTGGCCGCCATCTGCTGATGCATGATGTGGGGATCATCGCCTTCGACAAAGTATGGGGTCCATCCATAGCCACGCAGCAACTGATCCAACTCCTCAGGAGTAATGCGCGCCAGCAGAGTGGGATTAGCGATCTTGTATCCGTTCAGGTGCAGGATGGGAAGCACCGCGCCATCGCGAATGGGATTGAGAAATTTATTGGAGTGCCAGGATGTTGCGAGCGGGCCCGTTTCCGCTTCGCCGTCGCCAACAACTACCGAGACGATCAGGTTCGGGTTATCGAACGCCGCTCCAAATGCGTGCGAAATGCTGTAGCCGAGTTCGCCGCCTTCATGGATGGAACCGGGAGTTTCCGGAGTGCAGTGGCTTCCAATTCCACCGGGGAATGAAAACTCCTTGAAGAATCGCTGCATTCCCTCTTCATCTTCACTCTTGTCGGGATAGACCTCAGAATATGTGCCCTCAAGATATGCGTTAGAAAGAGTCGCCGGAGCACCGTGGCCGGGTCCGGAAATGTAAATCATATCCAGGTCATATTTTTTGATCAGTCGATTTAGATGGACCCAGGTAAATGTCTGGCCGGGATCTGATCCCCAGTGGCCAAGCAGGCGCTGCTTGATGTGCTCTGGACGCAGCGGCTCGCGCAGCAGCGGATTTTGACACAGGTACAGCATCCCGACACACAGATAGTTGCAGGCGCGCCAGTAGGCGTCCATCTTGTGCAGTTCTTCGGCGGATAGCGGCTTGCGGGAAGCGATCTTGTTGGCTGCAGTAGTGGAGCGTCGGGCGGAGACGGTGCGGATGTCAGATGTCACGGAAACCTCTCAGTCGGCGATGACTACTTATATTAGATGAGAGTTCCGGTGCAGCGAATTCACCGGAGTGCGCAGAATTGACATCCGCTTCACGTTGCATCCGCGGCTTCATCAGCCTTTTAATGGCCGTGGGCATCCGCAGTTTCAGCCACTTTGCCTCGAAACATGCGATAGACGAAGATGAAATACCCAATCGCCAGCAGGATGCCGAAGCCCCACCAAACCAGCCCGACCGCCAGACCGTGATGACCTGCGAGCGAGTTCGAGATGGTGATGTCCTGTGCGGAATTACGGCTGGACGGCAACAGAACCGGGCACAACCCCACCGCCGCTCCGGCCAACATCAGCGTCAGGTAGAAGCAGGAACTCAGGAACGCCGGAAAATCTCTCTCCTTGCGGGAGTAAAGCAGGATGCCGAACAGGCTGGCAAGCACGCCGGCGGGAATAAGGAAGGCGATGGGATAGTGGAAATAACTTTGCAAAACGGCGGGGCGAACCAGCATGGTGGCCGTCAGGCTAAGAATAGTGAGGATGAGCAGAAGAATCCACGCTCTCTGCGCCAGATCGCGAGCCCGTTGCTGCAGCTCTCCGCTGGTTTTAACGGCCAGATACAGGCTGCCATGAATGCCGAGGGCGATCAGCGCAACCAGTCCGCCGATGACGGTATACCAATCCAGAATGCCGGGGTTGGGACCGACTTTCCAGTTAGTCCATAGGGGAGCGAAGAAATATCCGTCGGCGTTCAGCGGCACTCCGCGAATGACATTGGCCAGAGCGGCGCCGAGAAAAATAGCGAGCAGAATACTGGAGATGGCGAAGGACCCGTCGAAAAATCCGCGCCACACCACTGTGCCGAAATGCGATCGCAATTCAATGCCGATGCCGCGCAGGATCAGAAGCCACAATACGATCATCAGCGGCAGATAAAATCCGCTGAACGAGGAGGCGTACAGCAGCGGAAACGCAAAATATAGAGTGCCGCCACCGGCCAGCAGCCAGACCTCATTGCCATCCCACACCGGTCCAATGGAACGCAAGATGACATCGCGGTCCTGGTGCGTACGCCCGATCAGAAAATGCGCAATACCCGCCCCAATATCAAACCCATCCAGCACCACGTAAGCCACCAGCATCAGTGCGACAATCCAGAACCAGATCAAGCCCATCATGGTATCTCCTGTATCTATTTCCTATGCAGCGCTGACCGGTGCGCCGGTGTGGATGTCGGAAGCGGGTGTGCGCTGCGGCCCGCGCGCCAGTTCGGCATAAATCAGGAAGACAAACAGGATCGACAGGATCGCATAGAGCCCCATGAAGCCGAGTAACGTGAACAGCGTGTTCCCTGTCGAGACAAATTGGGAATATCCCTGCGTCGTGCGCATCAGCCCGTAGACCAGCCACGGCTGTCGGCCGACTTCAGCGGTCATCCAGCCGGCGATGTTGGCGACGTAGGGCAACGGGAAACTCAGCATCAACAGCCACAGCAGCCACTTCGCGTGGAACAATGTTCCGCGCCATAGCCAGATGATGGACAGCAACATCAAGACGACGAAGTAGGTGCCCAGGCCCGCCATGATGTGATACGCGAAAAACAATAGCGGAATATTTGTGGGCCACTGATCCTTGGGAAAGGTATTCAGTCCGCTCACTTCCGCCGAAGTGGTGCCATACACCAGGTAGCTGAGTACTTTATTGACGACCAGCGGGTTGTCGATCCGCTGATTCTCAACATTCGGCTGTCCCATCAGCACCATGGGCGCGCCCTTTTGCGTGGTGAACAGCCCCTCCATGGCGGCGGTGGTGGCGGGTTGATGGTGCGCCAGATATTTTCCATGCAGATCGCCGCTGGGAAAAATCTGGAAGATGCAGGCAATCACGCCGACGATGACGCCGACCCGCAGAAACGCGCGGGCGTACTCAGAGAATTTATCTTCCAACAGATAGAACGCGCCGACGGAGCACATGACGAAGGCCGCCGTGATCACAGCGCCGCTCATATTGTGTGCGTATTGCAATAGCGCCCAGGGATTCAGCAGCAGTTTCCAGAAGCTTGTGACTTCATAGGATCCATTGGCCAGCACGCGATACGCGACGGGATGCTGCATCCAGGCATCGGTGACGATGATGAAGAAGCCGGAGATCCAGGAGCCGACAAACACCAGAAACGCCGCCCACCAATGTTGCCAGCGCGACAAGCGCTTTTCTCCGTAGAGGAACAGCCCGAGAAACGCCGATTCGAGAAAGAACGAGAAGACGCCTTCCATGGCGAGCGGCTGGCCGATCACCCCTCCGGTCATGCGCGAGAACTGGGCCCAGTTGGTTCCGAACTGAAACTCCATCGGAATGCCAGTGACCACGCCCATGATGAAGTTGATTCCGAAGATTCGCGCCCAGAAGCGGGCGGCCTCATCGTAGACCGGATCATTTTTGCGGATGGCAATCGTCTTCAGAATGACGATCAGCAACGCTAATCCCATGGTCAGCTGCGGGAACAGGTAATGGTATGTGACCGTAAATGCGAAGTGGATGCGGTGGAGCAATAGAGCGTCAGACATGCGGCCCCTCTTTCCCTAACGATAGAAAGGAAGCATCGAAACTAACGGTGACGAACGTCACAGATGTTAGATCAACTGTAGGATTTGACGGCCTAAACGAGAAGTTCGAGCGCCGACTTTCGCAGGATGGTCAGCGACGTTCCCTTGATGGAAATAATCTCTTTGCGCTTGAGCTCGCTCAACACGCGCGTGATCGATTCACGGGTAGTGCCCAGCATGGTGGCGAGTTCTTCGTGGGTCAAAGACATAGTGAAGCGAGGTTTCGCATCGCGCAGGCCGGATGTCATTTCCAGCAGCAGGCGAGCCACGCGGCCGGCGATCGACATGGAAAGCGCGAGACGGGTGGCATCGCCCAGGGCGTCGCGATATTCCTTATTGATCATCTTGGTGGCGTGCATGCTGCCTTCCAGGTGATGTTCAATGAAGTGCAGAAAATCCTGGCGCTGAAATGATTTCACCTGTACCGGCTCAATTGCCTGCGCAGTAATTTCATACGCGGTGCCGGAGATGGCAGCACTCAAGCCGAGCACATCTCCCGGCCGGGCGATGCGCACAAGCAACGTCTTGCCATCTTTTGACGAGGTGGTCAGCTTCACATGTCCACCGCACAAGATGTATACGCTGCGCGCCGTTTGCGATTCAAAAAAGAGCGTGCTGCCGGAAGGAACCGTCATCTGCATGCCAAGCGTTTCGAATTCCACCAGCGCTTGCGGAGACAGGTTGCAAAACCAGTCCGTATGCCGTTCCTTGCACATGAAGCAGCCTTCGTTTTCCATCCTGTTGACACAGTTGTCAGTCATGGTCACACCCTGGAAATTCAACACACTCTAGTATTGTTTTCGGCGCGCTAATCGTTTGTGACGTGCATCACAGCTGTCACTTTCGCCTTCCTCTAGAGTCGAAGTTTGAGGGTGAACATGTCTGCAGAATCTGAGGCCGAATGGATGGATACGCTGGAAATTGGCAGCGAGTCCGATGGCCTCAATGCACGCCCCGCCCCGATGCCTGCAAAAACGCGGAAGAAGCTGATTCGGCGCAAGATACAGGACCGTTCGCAGTGGTTTCGTCACAGCGTTCAGGCCGCCTTTGTGATGCTGAACATAGGGCTGGGAATTCAATTCTGCCTGTGGACACGCTATTACGATAGCGCCGGAAAAACGCTGTATGTGAATCGTCCCGCGGGCGTGGAGGGATGGCTGCCGATTGCGGGAATGATGAACACGAAATACCTGCTGGAGACGCATAGCATTCCGCAGATCCACCCGGCAGCGATGTTTTTGTTTCTCGCATTCCTTGCATCGAGCCTGCTTTTGAAGAAAGCATTCTGCTCCTGGCTGTGCCCGATCGGCACACTCTCCGAACTCTTATGGAAGACAGGCGAGAAGTTGTTCGGCAGGAACTTCCAGCTTCCGAAATGGCTCGACATCCCGCTGCGCGGATTGAAATATGTATTGCTTAGCTTTTTTGCATTTGTGATTGGGAGCATGTCAGCCGCAGCGTTAGCGGACTTTTTACATTCGCCGTATGGCATGGTTGCGGATGTCAAAATGCTAAATTTCTTCCTCGACCTGGGCCGGACTGGAATCATCGTTTTCGTGGTGCTGCTGTCGCTGTCTCTCTTCATAAAAAATTTCTGGTGCCGCTATCTGTGCCCATACGGTGCGCTGATGGGGTTGGCATCTCTGCTTAGTCCTGCGAAGATTCGCCGCGATGCGGCTGCCTGTATTGATTGCGGCAAGTGTGCGCGTGCCTGCTCCGCCAATCTGCCGGTGGATCGGCTGATTCAGATCCGCTCCGTCGAATGCGCAGCGTGCATGGAATGCATCGCGGTGTGTCCAGCGGAGAACGCATTGCAGTTCTCGTTGCCGCCACGTCATGGGTCAGAGGGGAATGATCGCTGGCGCAACCTGGTACTGACACCATTGGCCGTCACAATCGTGCTGGCGTGCATGTTTTTTGGATTTGTCGGTTTCGCCAAAGCGAGCGGCCACTGGAACACCAACCTGCCGCGCTCACTCTACATGGAACTGGTGCCGAACGCGAATCACCTTTCGCATCCGGGAATGTGAGCCGTGCAGGCCGCGGGCCGCGGACTCTAACTCGGTTCCCCGGGCTAAACTCCGGGGGCTACATCACTGGAATGGTTCAAATTCCTTCGCCCATGCTGACGTAATCTGACCGCGGATATTGCTGAGTTCGATAACGAGCCCGTTCTTCTTCTTCCACGGCAAGGGCGCTTTCCGGATCCGTCAGCAGCGATTGCTGCAACTGGCCATCGAGTCGCTCAACACGGGACTTCAAACGCTTCACTTCGTCACAGAGCGCAACGATCACGTCCGATAACGGATCATTGATTTCGCGAGGATCGGTGATCAGCACGCGTTTGCCGGCCTGATATACGATGTGCGCTGGAACACCTACAACGGTCGAATCCGGAGGCACATCGCGCAGCACCACGGAGCCGGCGCCGACACGAGAATGCTCTCCAATCGTGATGTCGCCCAGAATGTTGGCGTTGTTGCCGACAAATACTCCATCGCGCAGCGTAGGATGTCGTTTCCCTGTGCCCTTGCCGGTACCACCCAGCGTCACACCCTGGTAGAGCGTGACATCATCGCCAATGATTGCGGTTTGACCAATGACCACGCCAATGCCGTGATCGATAAACAATCGTCGACCGATCTGCGCCTCGGGGTGGATTTCGATTCCCGTCCAAAATCGCGTGACTTGCGACATGACACGGGGCAGTAGCCGCAGACCATGCGACCAAAGAACGTGATGGATGCGATGAGCCCACACGGCGTGCAGGCCCGGATAGCACAGCAGCACCATCGCCTTCGAAGTGGCCGCAGGATCGCGCTCGAACACGCAGCGAACGTCTTCGCGAATCAGTCGAACCAGGTTCATAGACGCGGTCTCATGACCGCTTTATACCGTTACCGCGGAGGTTTTCGTCTCCATGGCTTCTTTACGGAACTCATCAAACAACAGGGTTGACAGGTACCGCTCACCGCCACTGGGAATGATGACAACGATCAATTTTCCTGCGTTCTTCGGATTCTTCGCGACCTGCAACGCAGCATGCACAGCCGCTCCGGAGGAGATGCCAACCAGCAGACCTTCTTCCTTGGGTAAACGCCGCGCCATGGAAATAGCTTCGTCGTTGGTGACCTGTACGATCTCGTCGATCAGCTCGGTCTTGAGCACCTTGGGGACGAATCCAGCGCCAATTCCCTGAATCTTGTGCGGTCCGGGTTTTCCGCCGGAAAGGACCGGGCTGTCGGCAGGCTCGACCGCGACCGTCCAGAAACCAGGCTTCTTTCCTTTCATATATTCGCTGACTCCGGTCAACGTTCCGCCAGTTCCGACGCCAGAGATAAGAATATCGGCCTTTCCGTCGGTGTCATTCCAGATTTCCGGACCCGTGGTGTCGAAGTGAACCTTTGGGTTCGCGGGATTATTGAATTGCTGCAACATATAGCCGTTCGGAGTCGCCTTCAGGATTTCTTCCGCCTTGGCGACGGCGCCGTTGACGCCGTTCGGGCCGGGGGTCAGGAATATTTTGGCTCCAAACGCCAGCAGCAGGATTCTGCGTTCCAGGCTCATCGTGTCCGGCATGGTCAGGATGACTTCGTAGCCCTTGACCGCCGCCACAAATGCCAGCGCAATCCCGGTATTGCCGCTAGTTGGCTCAATTAAAACGGTTTTTCCGGGTGCAATTTTTCCTTCGCGCTCGGCGGCCTCAATCATTGCCAGGCCAATGCGGTCTTTCACGCTGCTCATCGGATTTTGGCTCTCGAGCTTTACCACCACTCGCGCCTTGCAGCCTTCGGTCACATGATGCAACTCCACCAGAGGAGTATGTCCAATCAGATCCGTTACGTTTGCGGCAATATTCATGATCTTTCCTTTCTAAAATCTCAGATACCGAAAGCATACCGTTTTTTGTGGAGGGCCGTGATGCACGTCACGGAGGAATGTGCGCCGGAGTGAGACCGTATTCCTGAGTGCCTGCTTTCGGAGGTTTGGTGTGACCTATCTCGACTCGGGACGTGTCGAGTCCCTTTGCCCGCAAAAGTTTCGCGGGCAGAAGCCCTATCCCTGGATCAGTATTCCGGCCGCGTTGACGGCAGATGGGTTTGAGCGGTTGCGCCACGCCATGCCCGACGTGGAGAAGTTCGATCGCATGGTCGGCGTGAAGCGCGGCCATGGCCAGGCCCCGCACGACCGTTACATTCTGCATTACAGGCCGGGTCTCGAGTTGCCGGAACCTTGGAAGGAATTTGTTGCTGAGTTGCAGGGCGACGTCTACCAATCCATGCTGCGAAGCATGCTGGGGCCGCAACCGTTCATTTTGACGATGGAGTGGTATTACGCGTGGCAGGGATGTTCCGTCTCCCCGCATTGCGATGCCCGGCGCAAGCTGGCAACACACATTTTCTATTTCAATACGGAAGAAGATTGGGATGAAAACTGGGGTGGCCAGATTCTGATGATGGACGATGAAGGCCGTTTCAAGCCACATTCTGCCCCGGCCTTTGACGATTTGAAAGTGGCGGCTTCGCTGGTTCCGCGGGGGAATGAAAGTCTTTTTTTTCAACGCACAGAGCATTCCTGGCACGGAGTTCGACCGTTGGAATGCCCATCCAACAGCCTGCGAAAGCTGTTTATCGTGACTGTTAATGTGCCCACATTCCAGGTGTGGTGGCGGCGCGTTCGCGGCAAAGATCCGGACGGCTACCGGATGGGAGCGGCGTAACAGTTTGACGGCTGGGGCTCGATCCCGGCTGCAAAAGTAAGAGCATTTCCACTGCCGGGGGTTATCCGCCGGCGGTGAATTCTAGAATCCGAAGCAAAGAAAGCGATCCTTTATATGTCACCCACAGAAACGATCCAGGTCCCATCGGAAACGCACACCCCAGTTCAGAAGAAAGCCATCACGGAACCGCGCGTGCTGAATGAAGCTTTCGAATACGCCAAGCCGTCGTCATTCTCACGCGGACTGCGGCTGGACATTAAAGGCGTCACAATCTTGATGATTTCAGGCACTGCGAGCATCGATGAGTTCGGAAAAACGGTGCATGTCGGGGACTTTGGCGCGCAAATGGAGCGTACCCTGCACAATATTACCGGCCTGTTGGCGGCGGAAGGCGCTACCTGGAAGGACGTGGTGCGGACCAGCTGTTACCTGCGCGATATTGAGCGGGATTACGATCAGTTCAACCAGATACGGACGCAGTTCTTTAGTGAACAGGGGCTGAGCCCGCTGCCCGCCTCCACAGGGATTCAGGCGATTCTCTGCCGACCGGATCTGCTGATTGAAATTGAAGCGATGGCCATGTTCGAGAGCGATCGCCCAACGGACTGACTGGTTTAGCGGCAAGCAAGGTCTACATTAAACTCTCCGACTGGGCTGAAAAAGGTGCGGCGTCTGGATTCGCGAGTGTGTTCGAACCGACATGTCGCAATTAGGAAATCGTCGGCTAGAATAGTTCGGAAGGATCAGCCCCCTCGGACTTATGCAAAACTTTTATAAACGCGCCGGAGTCCTGACTGGTTTTGTCTTATTGCTTCTCATTTTGATCGCAAATGCGATCATCACGCGGCGACAACTTGCCGTCCAGGTTGCGAATCAATCCTGGGTGCTGCACTCGCGGCTGGTACTTTTCGAGCTCAGCCAGATTGAATCGCTGTTGAAAGACGCGGAAACTGGCCAACGAGGATTCCTCTACACTGGCCAAACGCGGTACCTGCAACCTTACAATGCAGCTCTGGCCCAGATTGAACCTCATCTTCACAATCTCTCCCAGTTGACGATCGACGATGCGCGTCAACAAGCAGATATTGCCCAATTGCGTGGCTTAACGCAGGAGAAGTTGAGCGAACTCGATCAAACCATCGAGCTATATAAGTCGGGCCAGGCCGATCAGGCGAAGGCGCTGGTTCTGTCGAACTTCGGATTGGCGACTATGGACAAGATTCGCCAGTTGACGAATCAGATGATGCAGGAAGAAACGTCGGTGGAACAGGTGCGTATGGCTGCGTACCAACGCAGTATCCGCTCCACCATTCTCTCCATCTACTTCGCCACCATTCTGGCAGTGTTGGGGCTCCTGTTGCTGGCGTTTCGCATTTTGCGGGAGATGGATCTTCGCGAAAAACATGGCGCAGAGATTCGCGAACGCGAAGAGTGGTTTCGAGTTACTTTGACCAGCATTGGCGATGCCGTGATTGCCACGGATCGGCAAGGGATCGTCACATTTGTAAATCCGGTGGCCGCGCAATTGACTGGAACAAACTATGCGCAGGCCAAGGCCAAGCCGATTCAGGAAATTTTCCCAATCTTCCATGAGTACACCCACCAGGTGAGCGAAAATCCCGTAAAGAAAGTACTGGAGCAGGGGAAGATTGTCGGGCTGGCGAACCACACCGTGTTGCAACACCGAGACGGCTCGCTGACTCCCATTGAGGACAGCGCCGCGCCGATTCGGAATGACAATGGCGATGTGGTGGGGGTCGTCCTGGTATTTCGCGATGCAACATATCATCGAAAATCGCAGGAAGTTCTTCGCAAGGCGGAAAAGCTTGCCGCGGCCGCGCGTTTGGCAGCGACTGTTGCCCACGAAATCAACAATCCGCTGGAAGCCGTCGGCAATTTGATTTACCTGGCGAAGGCTGCGCCGGAAATGCCGACGGAAGCGATGCAGCAACTCACCATGGCGGAGCAGGAGCTGGCTCGCGTGTCGCACCTGACCCGGCAAACCCTGGGATTCTATCGAGAGTCGAGCGCTGCGGTGTTGGTGGAAGTGCCCGCACTGATCGAGTCGGTACTCGCGCTCTACTCGAACAAATTCAATACGAAAAATATTACGGTGGTTCGGGATTTTGGCGAATGCCCGCCGATTCAGGTAGTGCGTGGCGAGATGAATCAGGTGGTCGCTAACCTGATTTCCAATGCAGCCGATGCGGTTGGACACAACGGCGTGATTACCATCCGCCTGGCATGCAAGCAGAACAGCAACGGGCCGGTGGTGCATCTAGCGGTGGAAGACGATGGACCCGGGGTAACGGACGAGAACGCACCGCGAATCTTTGAACCCTTCTTTACTACGAAGAAAGACGTTGGGACCGGGCTGGGTCTTTGGGTGGTGAAAGAAATTGTCGAGCGCCACGGCGGTGCCGTTGCAGTGAATTCGCACGGTGGCAACGGTTCGCACGGCGCCATCTTCACCGTCCAGTTGCCCTGCAATCGAGAGGCCCCAGAGATTGCTGAGGAAGAAGCTTTAGCTTAGTTGCCGCTGCAATTCGCGAACAGCGGCGGACCTCGTTTCAGCGATAGGATTGAATGGCGCGATCCAGGTCGGCTAGCAAATCTTCCTCGTCTTCAATCCCCACAGAAATGCGCACCAGGTCTTTTGGCAGGTCGCGCTGCGACATCAACTCCGCCGGAACGCTGGCGTGCGACATGTTACCGGGCACGCTGATCGAAGAGTTGACGCTACCGAAACTGACGGTGATGCGGAACAGCTTTGCGTTTTCGGCAATGGCTTTTGAGAGCGCGACGGAGCCGGTCGTGAAGCTCAACACAGCACCCGCACCCCGCGCCTGCGAATGCTGCAGCTCATACCCGGGGTCGCTTTTCAGCCCAGGGTAACAGACCCGTTGAATTGATTTATGTTGGGCAAGATATTCCGCAATGGCTTGCGCGTTTTTTTGCTGGCAATCGAGGCGCAGCTTCAAGGTCTTCATTCCTCGCAGCAACAAATAACAATCGAACGGCGCGAGTGCGTTGCCTTCTGCGTTCTGCACAAAATAAATCTGCTCGGCGAGGCTTTTGTCTTTTACGACGATAGAGCCAGCGGTGACGTCGTGGTGCCCGCCAAGAAATTTTGTTCCCGAATGCAGAACGACATCCGCACCCAAATCGAGCGGATTCTGAAGGTAGGGCGACATGCTGCTGTTGTCCACGCAGAGCAGCGCGTCATGCGCGTGCGCCATGGCAGCCAGCTTGCGCAGATCAACCACGCGCAGCAATGGATTGGTGGGCGACTCAACGTAGATCAATTTTGTTTTGGGAGTGATCTGTCGCTCAAAATTTTCCAGATCGCAAGCGTCTGCGTATTTCGCGGAGATACCGGTGCGCTTCAGCACTTTGGTAAACAGGCGACAGGTGCCGCCATACAAATCGTTGTCGGCGAGAATTTCGTCGCCGGTCTGCAGCAACTTGGTCGCGGTGGTGATGGCGGCCATGCCGCTGGAAAAGCAATATCCGTGGGTTCCATTTTCCAGTGACGCAATCTGTTTTTCGACTACGGCGCGGGTGGGATTGCCACTGCGCGAATAGTCGTACTCGCCAAATTGATCGGAAAATTCCTGCTCAAACGTTGCGGTCTGATAGATCGGCGTGGAGATGGGGCGGAAGCGATCTCCTGGGGCGGGATCGAAACTTACCAGGCGGCTAGCGATTTTCATGGCCAACCTCCTTCGCTTCGACGTTACAACCCGCAGCAGCGAACGCCTGTTCCAGATCGCGAATGATGTCCTGCGGCGCTTCCAGTCCCACAGAAAGCCGAACTAACCCATCCGTGATACCAAGGTGTTTGCGCAACTCCGGATCCAGATCGGCGTGAGTTGTTGAAGACGGATGCGTGATCAGAGTTTCCAATCCTCCCAGACTTTCAGCGCGCGAGCAGAGCTGCACGTGATTCAGCATGCGAATCGTTGCATCGTATCCAGCTTTCAACTCGAACGCGACCATGCCGCCGGCCGCGCCCTGCTGTTTTTCTGCTAAAGATTTTTGAGGACACGATTTCAGGCCCGGATAATACACACGCGAGACCGCAGGATTTCTCTCCAACCATTCGGCGATCGCTTGCGCATTTTCGCAATGGAGTTTCAAGCGCGCCGGCAGCGTCTTCATTCCCTGCAGCGCCAGCCATGCTTCGAACGGGGCCTGGGTGGTGCCGATGGTCTTGCGAATCAGGCGAAATCGTTCAAGGAGCTTCTCATCCTGTGTCGCCAGTGAGCCACCGACGGTTGCATTGTGGCCGTCGATATATTTCGTCGTCGATAACAGCGAAATATCCGCGCCGAGTTGTAGAACGTTCTGCAAAACCGGCGTCAGGAATGTGTTGTCTACCGCGAGCAAAATGGAATGACGCTTGGTAATCGCGGCAACCGCGGCAATGTCACTCAACTTTAACGTTGGATTGCCGGGCGTCTCCAGAAAAACAATGCGAGTGGCGGGCGTAATCGCCGCTTCAACGTTGGCCGGATCGGAAGTGTCCACGAACGACGCGGTGATGCCAAGATGATCCAACACTTCGCGAAACAGGCGCATGGTGCCGCCGTACACAACATCGGTCAACACGGCGTGATCACCGGACTTCAACACAGACAGAAAAAGAGTTGTCACTGCGGCCATACCGGTCCGAAAACAAACTGCCGGCGGCGTTCCTTCCAGTGCGCCAATCGCTTTTTCCAGCGCGTCCACGGTAGGGTTCGACACGCGCGAATAGCTAAATCCTTTGTCGACGCCGACTGCATCGTGCACGAACGTGCTGGTCTGATAGAGAGGAAACAGGATCGAGCTGGCATGGGAATCCAGCGATCGTCCGCCATGAATCGCGACGGTAGAAATGTCCAAATCTGGTGAGCTCAAAACGCAATCTCCATTAGGGCTATGCAATGGTTCCTGGGAGAAACTGGCCGTGGCGGGAACTCCCCAGGCGGCTGCCAGAATGAAGATTGAGCGGGATAACTCAGACTTCTGAAGCTGGCCTGCGACCGCCTGGGGCACGCATGGCCATATACATTCGAGAAGGTTGAGTCGTCATCACTCGGCAGAACTCCATCACCAAAGAAGTTGCTAAATTGTAGCATAGGAAGAATGCGATTCAGGCAGCCGCAAGGGCCTGACGATCGCCAGAATTGCAGGGAAAATGTTGCTAAAGATTGCTGCTGTTGGACATCCCGTATTGCGACAAACACCGCGCGCGCTCACGCCAAAAGAGATTCGCAGCCCGGAGATTAAAGACCTGATTGAGCATATGCGCGAAACATTGCGCGACGCGCCGGGAGTCGGTTTGGCAGCGCCGCAGATTGGACAATCTCTGAACCTGGCTGTGATTGAAGACCGGGCGGAATATCACAAGACGGCGACGGAGGCCGAGCTGAAGGAAAGAGAACGCGTCCCCATCGACTTCCACGTGCTGATCAACCCGCAGATTGAATCGCTGTCAGACTTGAAAGTTTCTTTCTTTGAAGGCTGCCTGAGTCTTCCAGGATTTATGGCGGAGGTTCCGCGGTCGCGCTCGGTTCGCGTCACCTGTCTCGATCACCATGGCAAGCCTCGGGTAATCGAAGCCAAGGGATGGTACGCGCGCATTCTGCAGCACGAGATCGATCATTTGCAGGGCAAGATTTATATCGATCGCATGCGGAGCGAGACTTTTCGACGCTCGATAATTACCAGCGCCACTGGAAAAATCGCGCGCCCGACCGCTAAAAGATGCGTGCGCGGCATCAGTGCCTGGGTGATCAGGCCCGCCTGAATAGTTGACAGCAATTTGCCGCACCTCTATCCTCAGATTTCAAGAGGCTGCTGAATAGCTTCTGAAGGTTTTTATCAGATGATGCAAATCGCTCTAGCCCGCCGCTGTCTATGCTGTTGCTGCAGCCGCATGCGGGTGTGTCCATGAGCGAATCGAACTAAGACAATTTCGCGCAACCATGGAAACCCACCCGCAGCCGACTGGCCGAGTGGGTTTTTTGTCTTTAAAGTTCAACGAAGAGCACCGGTGGTGAAGTGGCTAACGCGCTGGTCTGCAAAACCAGTATTCGCGGGTTCGATTCCCGCCCGGTGCTCCAACATCTCAGAACCATCAAACTCCGAATATTGATTGCCTTGGGAAGTTTTCAACGTTAGCCTGAGTCGGAGGGGCCAACGAATGCGCTTTTATTTCCGCAGTTTACTTTTTCCAATTCTGCTCGGTTTCATCCTCATTGCTGCCAACTCTCCAATAGCTAAGGCACAGTCGCAGTCGACCGGTCCTGACTTGCATGGCGCGTATCGTTTTGAGCGGGCCAACTGGGTCTATGTCCACCTGCAAGGCACGCCACATGAGGTTGGTTTTGGAAATGGATATTTGCTGGCCCCTGAGATCGAGGATGGCTTTCACGCCATTCAGCTGGAAGATACGCACAACACGCATCGCAGCTGGGAGTTTTATCGGACGACCGCGAAGAATGTCTACTGGCCGCATATTGAAGCCGAGTATCGCGAGGAGTTGCAGGGCATCGCGGACGGCCTGAAGGCTCACGGCATTACTGACATGGACATCTGGGACGTCGTCGCGGTGAATGGATTTAATGAGACCGACGAATACTACGTGCCGTATCTGAAAAGCAAAGAACATCCAACTGCCGTCGCAAGTTTGAGCCCACGCGGACGCTGCAGCGCCTTTGTCGCTACCGGCGATTGGACGCGCGACCACAAGCCGGTCATTGCGCACAGCCTGTGGAGTCCGTTTCTTGAGGGTGAGCGCTGGCGCATCATGTATGACATTGTTCCGCAGCATGGTTATCGCATTTTGATGGATGGATGGCCGGGTAAGATCGACAGCGGTGATGATTTCGGAATCAATTCCGCAGGCATCGCGATTACCGAAACAACGATCAGCGGATTCCATGGGTTCGATCCCAACGCGGTGCCGGAATTTGTTCGTGCGCGGAAGGCGATGCAGTACGCTGCGAACATCAACGACTTTGAACGTCTGATGGTGAAGGGAAATAACGGCGGTTATGCGAACGATTGGCTGATCGCGGATAACCATACTGGTGAAATCGCCCGCCTGGAACTGGGGCTGAAATATCACCGTCTGTGGCGCACGAAGAACGGCTACTTTGTTGGATCGAACTTTCCGAGCGATCCGACCCTGACGAAGGAAGAGACGGACTTCGATCCTAACGACGCCGGCAATACTGCGAATGCAAGACATAAGCGTTGGGACGAAGTGATGGCGCAATACAAGGGACAGATTGATGTTCCCTTAGCGCAGAAATTCCTGGCCGATCATCTCGACGCGTATACCGGAAAAATGGGCGCGAATGAACGCACTCTGTGCGGACACGAAGACGTCTCGCCGCGTGGGGTCGCAATATGGAACGATCCACCCTTTGAACCCGGGGGTGCAGCCAACGCTAAAGCGGCCGACAGTTCGATGATCAGCAAAATGTCGTTTATGGCGAGAACCAATCGGCCTTGCGGCGAGCCCTTCCTGGTCGGCCCGTTTCTTGCGAAACATCCTGAATTCGCGTGGGAAAAGCCTGTGCTCCGAGATATGCAGGGCACCCCGTGGGCCATGTTTCGGTCGAATGATCATGCATCCTCGGCCGCAAAATCGGGGAAGGTAAACGCGAGCCTCGGCGCAAATTGAAGCTGTCTCCCTGGAATAGAAGCTGAAATCGTCGCCGCTGTATTGTGCCGGCGGTGAAGCGCGTACAGACGCGCACGCGCAACGCGCCACAATTGCCGGAGCTACACTGAAACAACCTGCCAGCCTCTCACGTCACTCCTATGACCGTGTCCTCTCGTGCAATCAAACTTCTGAGCCTGCTTGCGATCAGCACGGCCTGCAGTGTATCCGCCCAGGTGAATACGGGAGAACTGCGCGTCGTCGTTACCGATCCGGCGGGAGCCGCGCAACATGTTCCAGTCATAGTGAGCAGTGAAGGAACACACTATCGCAACACATTCATCACAAATTCCTCAGGCGCCATCGACTGCAAAGAACTTCCCTTCGGCATTTATTCCGTCCAGGTAGATCGACCCGGCTTTGCACCAGCATCCATCACGGCGGACGTACATTCCGCGATAGCTGTCGAGCGCAGCTTGCGGCTTGATCTCGCTCCCATTACAACCGTAGTCAAAGTGAGCACACCGAATACTCTCATCGACCCCTACATGCCGTCCTCTGTGATGCAGATCGGTTCGCAGCAAATCCAGGATCGCGTGGCATCGTTGCCAGGGCGGTCGGTTCAGGCGTTAGTGAACTCGCAACCGGGATGGCTGTATGAGGGGAATGCGGTGCTGCATCCGCGCGGATCTGAATATCAAACTCAATTCGTGATCAACGGAATCCCGCTCACGGACAATCGTTCTCCAAGCTTTGGTCCGGAAATCGAAGCAAATGATCTGTCGTCCATGAGTGTTTACACCGCGGGATTTCCTGCAGAGTACGGTCGCAAGATGGGCGGCGTGGTGGAGTTGAACACGATTCGCGATACCAATCCCGGTCTGCATGGTCAGGTGGTGCTATCGGGCGGCAGCTACGATACTGGCTCAGCCTTTACAGAGCTGCAATACCTGCGCGGCAGGAATACGTTTGGCGCCACCGGTGCTGGCAGCATGACCGATCACTATCTTAACCCCGTGGTCCCGGAGAATTACACCAACACTGGCACGACCGGCGACTTTTCAGGCCGCTACGAACGCGACTTTTCTCCCGCAGATCGACTAAGTTTGGGCCTTCGCCATGAGCTGTCACGATTTCAGATTCCCAATGAACTACTACAGCAACAGGCGGGTCAACGGCAGTATGGCGATAACTTTGAGACGATGGGGACCGTGCATGATCAACACACTTTTTCACCGAACAGTATTGCCACGCTGGCTGGCATGGTCCGCGACAACTCCAACGACCTGACATCCAATGCAGCATCGACACCGATCATCGTGTTTCAGCACAACCATTTCCGGGAAGGCTACTTCAAAGGCACGTTTTCTCTGCATCACGGCAACCAGGAGATGAAAGCCGGTGTTGAGTCCGACAACATTTTTCTTGACGAGAATTTTCACGACATCATCACGGACCCATCGCAGTTTGACCCTGACACTCCTCCAACCTTCAGCTTCATTGCGAGCCGCCCTGACCTGGAGCAATCCGCTTTCGTCGAGGATCTGGTGCGTCTGGGCAAGTGGACGGTCAGCGCCGGACTTCGCTATGACCACTACCAACTGCTGCTGAATGAGTTTGCATTTAGTCCGCGGCTTTCCGTGGGGCGTTATTTTTCGGCCGCCAACCTGATGCTGCACGCCTCCTACGATCGAGTTTTTCAGACACCATCGTTTGAGAATATTCTGCTTTCCAGCTCGCCTGAGGTGGATGCCCTCAGCGATCAATTCTTGCGGCTTCCGGTTCAGCCCTCCCGCGGAAATTATTACGAAGTGGGCATGTCGAAAGCCTTTCTTACCCGCATGCGTCTCGATGCGAATATGTATCGCCGGAATGTGAGTAATTTTGCCGACGACGATCAATTGCTGAACACCGGAATCAGCTATCCGATTGCGTTTGACCATGCGGTCATTTACGGCGCAGAAGGTAAGTTTGAACTGATCCGTCTCGGCAATTTCAGCGGATTCGTCAGCTATTCCTACATGGTAGGGAATGTTTGGCTACCCGTCACCGGCGGCCTTTTTCTTGGCCCGGATGCTAGTGACGCAGCCAGCCAGCTCTCCGGACACTTTCCCGATTCGCAGGATCAGCGCAACACGGTTCGGACGCGCTTTCGCGATCAGCTATCGCCGCGCTTCTGGATTGCTGTCGGTGCAGAATACAACTCAGGTTTGCCGTTCGACTATACCGGCACGGAGGCGGATGCGATCGCGCAATATGGTCCAGCGGTGGTCGGGCGTCTAAACTTTGTTCGCGGCCGTGTAGAGCCCGCAATGCTGTTCGATGCGACCGCCGCGGCGGAGCTTTACCGGAATAAGCGCGTTACGATGAATCTGCAAGCCGACGGGACAAACCTGAGCAATCAGCTTGATGTGATCGATTTTGGCGGATTGTTTTCCGGCAACGCCATCGGTCCAGGCCGCAGCTTTAATCTGCGACTGACTACCGCTTTTTGATTGCATGTAAAAAATCTTGCAATCTTAACCGTTAAAGAGAATTATCGTTGCGCATCTGTCGGCGAGCCGACAATCCGGCTCGCCAATCTTGCCTTATACTTTCTTGCACGGCGCAAGCGTGCAACTCGTTCCTCCGCCTGCTCACCTGCAGTAGCCCCTGCCAAAATACTTTACGCCCTTGCGAAAACACCAAACGCCTCATACCTGGACAGAAGATTTATGCGTGACGCAAATATTCTGAGTCTTGTCAGTGACGCCGTTTTTGTCACCACGCTCGACGGCACCATCACATCGTGGAGCCACGGTGCGGAAAAGCTGTATGGATGGACCGCCGCGGAAGCCATTGGAAAAGATGAACACGAACTGCTCAAGCCGACATTTCCCATTCCCTACGATCAGCTTGTTCAACTGCTGTTGCGGCAGGACCATTGGGAGGGAGAGGTTGCGCGTGTTGGTCGCGCGGGAAAATCGATTGAGGTGCTATCCCGCTGGGTCCTGTTTCGGGATTCGACCGGAGCTCCAATGGCGCGCCTGGTGAGCAGCACCGACGTTACCGATTCGAATTCCATATTCAACGAATTGCGCGTTGCCGAAGCGGAAGCCACGGCGCGCGCCACTGAACTGAATGCGATTCTCGACGCAATTCCGGCGGCGACATTTATCGCACACGATCGTGCGTGCACCAACATGACAACCAGCCGCGCCGCCCAGGAAATGCTTCGACTGCAGGGGGAAGCGAATAGCCCTAAATCTGCGATGGTGGGAGAATCGCCTGCATTTAAGTTATTCAGCGGAGCGAAAGAGCTTTCAGCGAATGAGCTGCCGATCCAGCAGGCCGCCACGACCGGCCAAGCCGTCCTGAATACCGAGCTGAATATTGCCTTCGATGACGGAACTTGTCTCGATGTCTTTGGCCACGCCGTCCCGTTGAGAGATGAGACTGGCGAAGTGCGCGGAGCGGTCGGTTCCTTCGTCGACATTACGGAGCTGAAACGCGTGCAGCGCGAGCTTCACACCAGCGAATCCCGGTTCCGCCGACTGTGGGAGTCTGACCTGATGGGGATCGGCATCCCAGATCGATTCGGCGGCTTTCGTGAGAGTAACGATGAGTTTTTGCGCATCGTTGGTTACACGCGAGAAGACATGAAGGCTGGGCGAGTTCGCTGGGACACCATGACTCCGAAAGAGTATGCGGAATTGGACCAGGCGCACATTGAGGAAGCCGCGCAGCGCGGCAGCTGCACGCCTTATGAGAAGGAGTACATCCGCAAAGACGGCACACGGGTGCCGATCTTTTGTGGCTATGCATTGCTGGAAGGGTCGCGTGACCAATACATAGGATTCGTGAGGGATATGTCGGCAGAGAAGCGGGCGGAAGCCGCTTTGCGCGAGCGCGAGCAGCGCTATCGCATCCTGGCCGAGAGCCTGCCGCAATTCGTTTGGGAACGTGACGCGGAAGGAAAGTACATTTATTGCAACCAGCGTTTACTGGATTATGTTGGCCGCTCCATCGATTGGTTGAGTGGCGAAGTCTACGAGCTGGTGCATCCGGACGACCAGAAACGAACGAGAGAGCGCTGGAATCACAGCACGGCCACAGGCGAAATTTACTTGAACGAATACCGTTTGCGACGGCACGACGGAACGTACCGGTATTTTCTGACTCGCGCGTCACCCATACGAGACAAAGAGGGCCAGATCGAGCGGTGGTTGGGATGCACGATCGACATTCACGACCAAAAGATTGCGGAAGAAGGTGTGCGTCGTTCGGAGAAACTTGCAGCCATGGGCAGACTTGCTGCCACCATGGCCCATGAGATCAATAATCCTTTGACAGCCGTCACCAATTCCATTTACCTGGCGCTGCAGGATCCCGCGTTGTCAGACGAGACAAGACACTTCCTCAACGTGGCCGATCAGGAATTGGCCCGAGCAGTCCAGGTGGCCACGCAGACACTTCGATTCCATAGACAATCGAGCGCTCCCGCGCGGGTCAACATCACAGACATCATGGATTCGGTTTTTGCGCTGTATGGGCCCAGATTCAGATCGGCATCAATCGTGTTGGAGCGGGAGTATTTGGATCGAGGCGAGCTATATTGTTTCTCCGACGAACTGCGTCAGGTATTTGCGAATGTGATCAGCAATTCTGTCGATGCGATGGCTCGAGGCGGCCGCTTGCGAGTGCGCGTGCGGAACGGAAAAAGCTGGAACGGCGCAGAAGCGGCGGGCGTAACGGTTGTGGTGGTGGATACAGGCGATGGAATTCCGCAACATTTGCAGCGCACCATTTTCGAGCCTTTTGTCACTACCAAAGAAAGTACTGGGACAGGGCTGGGCTTATGGGTTAGTGAAGGAATTGTGAAAAAACACAACGGGCGAATTGCCATGCGAAGCAGCGTCGACCCGGTACGTCACGGGACAGCGGTTTCCATGTTCTTTCCATTCGATGGCCTTCAGCAGTAGCTCGCGCGACCTGCGAAATGGCAGCCGTCATTCCTTTCCGCAGGGGGTTACGCGGGAAAAAGCCGTTCCTGGCGCGATCGATCCGAATGAGAATCCATCCCATGGTCGGTGCGTTCACCGGCCGGAATTAACTTCTTACGCGCGGGTACATGGCGAGCGGCACGATTTCGAGTGCGTGGGTGATTGGCCCGCAACTCCGTTTCAGGTGTGGCTGCTGATGTGTCCGACTCTGACATTCCGTCGCGATAGGTGACGACGCGCCCGGATATGGCGGATGCCCGCTTTCCGGGAACAATGATGTCGACAAGGTTCATGGGATCAGCGGCTGCTACGGCGATGATTTCCGCGTTGGTCGCGTCGGCGTTGCGCGTGCGAGCCAGACGCAGCGATTCAACCGCCTCCGGCAACGCATATTGCTCCCCGCTAAACCCGCTGACAAATCTTCCGCCGCGCACCTCTCCCCGCGCTTCCAGCCGCCGCAATACTCCCAGCAGTTCTCTCCACTTCGGCATCGTCGTCTCGCGTTTCAGCAGGTCCCGAAACAGGACTCCATAGCGCCGCAGCAACACCCAGGCTGCCGACTCCATCGCCTGATCGTCGATCCGCGCTTGATGCGAAGCTGCGGCATTTAGGATGGCAGCGTTGCGCAGCAAATACCATCGTCCGGCCGCACTACGCACCCGCTTGCCGGGATTTTTCATTCGCTGGACGTAGGCCGACGACTTGCGCTTGGAATCCATGATCACGCGCAGTTGATCGAACCCGTCCGCCGCGGCCAAGCCGGCTGCAGTCAACTCCCACAGCGCGTGCTCGACCTGCTCTGTCGTCAGGTCGGTGGTTCGCTGTAGTTCTTCCACGAAGCAGGCGCCACGATCTTCCAGCCGCGTGCGAATTTGTTGCGCTTCCTGGCTCAACGACTGCCGCAGTTTTGCTTCGTCGACAGATTGGTTTTCCAGTACCGCGTCCAGCCAGAGTGCGCTCTCGCGAATATAAAAGGTGATCGGCGACATTCCTGTGGGGACAACTCTGCGCGGAGCACCACCCTCTGCCGCGCACCATGCTGGATGTGGCGAAACGCGGCCCCATCCGACCGCTCCAGACAGGCATAATTGATCGAGCCATCGAGGATCGTAGCCGGTCACTCGATGCGCCAGGAGCGATTGCTCCCATTCCACCGCAGGGGCTTCAAATCCTTCAAGCTGCGAAAGCACCTGCAGCACACCCTGCTCCCCGGTGAGTTGTGACTGCGGCGCGAGATGCTGCCAGGCGAGCACCCACTGCATGTAGACGGCGGCGGAGGCCGGCTCAATCTGTTTGCGCAGATTTCCGATCGTCAGGCGGTGAATGCGCTGCAACAGGCGACGTTCGCACCATTCAATGTCGAAATCAGTGGGGCGCGCAGTTGTTGTGGTGTTTTCAAAGGTCCCGCGCAGAACCGTTCCCTGCATCTCCAACTCCAACAGCTTATGGAAAATATCTGAAGCAGGCACGGCCAGCATCAACGCCAGTGAATTTGCGGTCACCGGTCCAAGGATTTGCAGCCATCCCTGAACCAGTTTCATCATCGTATTGTTATAGGTAACTGTATCGGTTACATAATCTCCCTGGGGCCACAGCGATTTGGCCGCAGCAAGATTTTCTGTCGCTACCCAATGGCCACTGGTGGGTGTACTCACCAGATTGGCGCGACCGGTCTGTTCGAGGCGCTTCAATAAATCTGCCCACGGGCACATTTCCTGCTGCTGCAGCATAGCCACTGGTAGCGCCACAACTTGAAACAGCAAGTCGTGCATTTCGTGTTCGTCTCGCAGGTCCGGCCAGCATTCCGAGCGCACAGCCGTAATGGCAGCGGGGTCGAGCTGACCCGCATCTGTCTGCATGCTGGCGGGCAGAGTGCGCCGCATCGAAACAGCACGCGCGCGACGTTCCTCCAATGGAGCGTCATCCAGAAATGCGTAAGGATTTGCGTTCAATAACTCATGCGCGAACTGGGACGGTGCAGTCGTGTCGATGGCGACACATTGGATGGTTCCATCAGCGATCCCTGCGATGACTTGCTTCAGGCCGGCAAGATCCATGGCCTCGCCTAGCACGTCTTTCATGACCTCGCGCACCAAGGGATGATTCGGGATTTCGCGGTCGCCCTGGATATTTTCAATGCAGGCTGCGACCTGCGGAAATACGCTCGCCAGAAGGTCGTCGGAGCGGGTACGGAGAATCTGCGGTGCGACCTTCTTTCCCTTTTGAAACCGTAACAGTTGCAAACTGCGTCCCGCGGCCCAGGTCCAGCGCGACTTAAAGATGGGTGAGTCCAGCGCCGCCTGCTCCAGCAGTTCTTGTACGGTTTGCAGCGTGAGGAATTGGAAAACATCGCTCAGCGGGAAGCTGTGCTGCTCCGCGAGAGAAATGCAAAGGCCGTTATCGGTCGCGGCGGCCTGCAGCTCAAAATTGAAACCGCGGCAAAAACGCTTGCGCAACGCCAGGCCCCAGGCCTTGTTGATGCGGCCGCCAAAGGGTGCGTGCAAAATCAGCTGCATGCCGCCGCCTTCATCAAAGAAGCGCTCGGCAACAATGGTCGTCAGTGATGGAACAGCGCCCAATGCCGCACGACCCGCCGCGATGTAGCCAATCATCTGCTCCGCGCCGCCATCGCAAACGCCGCACTCCTGTTTTAGCCAAGCCGCAACTTCCGCCACGCCCGCATGAGCTTGCGACACGTGACCGGGCAGCACTTTCATCGCGCGCGTTGAAATTTCTTCCCGCAGACGCGCCACATAACTGCTCAAAACGTCAGTGCGCTGCGGCGCTTCGCCGGCCCAGAACGGCAGATTCGGCGGCTGACCATGCGCATCTTCGACAAACACTCGCCCCGTCTCGATCCGCTGAATGCGCCAGCTTGTATTGCCCAGCAGGATCACATCCCCGGCCGATGAATCGATGGCGAAATGCTCGTCGAGAGTCGCGATCTGCAATCCTTCCGGCTGCATGATGACGGCGTATTGCGCGGTGTCAGGGATCGTCCCGCCGTTGCAGACGGCGGCAAGTCTGGCGCCGCGACGAGCATGCAATTCTCCATGCACCGCATCCCGCATGACGAACGCCCCATAGCGGCCGCGACTGGACTCAATGCCGCGATGAAGAACCTGGATCAACTCGTCAAACTCATCCCGCGTCAGTTCGCGATACGGATAGGCGCGGCGCAACACGGAGTAAAGCACATCTTCATTCCAGGATTCAGCGGCGCAGGCAGCGACAATTTGCTGCATCAGAACGTCGAGTGGCTGCGGTGGAATTTCCAGTCGATCCAGATCGCCAGCACGCATCGCCTGCACCAGCGCGGCGCATTCAATCAAGTCATCGCGGGTGGTGGCGAAAAAACGTCCCATCGGAATTGCGCCTCGCCAGTGGCCTGCGCGGCCAATCCGCTGCATTCCCGCTGCAACCGCGCGCGTGGATCCCACCTGGCACACAAGATCGATCGCGCCGATATCAATACCCAGTTCGAGCGATGCGGTGGCGACAAGCAATTTGATTTCGCCGTTCTTGAGTCGTGTTTCCGCGTCCAGGCGCAGCTTGCGCGAAAGGCTGCCATGATGCGCGGCCACATTCTCCGCGCCGATGCGCTCACCGATGGCATGCGAGAGCCGTTCGACCATGCGACGCGTATTCACAAACACCAGCGTCGAACGATGCTCCTGTGCAAGCGCCGCCAGAGCGATCATAGGTCTCGTCCCACATGGCATTCGTCGTTACTGAACCCAGCTCTTCGCAGGTTGGGACTTCGACCGCAAGATCCATCGTGCGCCTGCGTCCAACCTGAACGATCTTTGCCGGCTGACGATCTTGCGCGCAGCCCACCAGAAACTGGCCGACAAGCCCAATTGGATTTTGCGTTGCAGATAGTCCAATCCGCTGCGGTGCTTTCATTGGTCCCGCTGGGTTGCCGTGCCGAGTCAAACTATTTTCGCCGCACACCAGCGCTTCCAGCCGCTCCAGCGATAACGCCAAATGCGAGCCGCGCTTGTCATCCGCGACCGCATGAATTTCATCCACAATCACGGTGCGCACGTGTCGCAGATTTTCGCGGCTGTTTTTTGAGGTCAGCAGAATATACAGCGACTCCGGCGTCGTGACCAGAATGTGCGGCGGTTTCTTCAGCATGGCCGCGCGTTCTGACGCTAGCGTGTCGCCGGTGCGCACGGCGGTGCGTATCTCGCCATAGAGATAGCCTCGTTCCAACGCGAGTTGCTGAATCTCCCGCAGCGGCTGATCAAGATTCTTCTGAATATCGTTCGATAGCGCTTTCAGCGGCGAGATGTAGACCACCTGCGTATAAGGAGAGAGCGTGCCCTCGATTGCCTTGCGCAGCAGTTGGTCGATGCAAACCAGAAACGCGGCCAGGGTTTTACCCGATCCAGTAGGCGCGGAGATCAGCGTCGGATGACCCGCCTGGATGTGAGGCCAACCCTCAATCTGCGGCTCTGTGGGAGTGCCGAATCGCCCGACAAACCACTCCTGCGTGATCGGGTGCGCCCAATCGAGACTGGTAGGAATCTCGAGCTCGGCACCGGCCTGAAGCGTCGGGGGCATGTTGAGGATTGTACCGGATCGATTCGTTTTTTATTCGCCGCAAAGCACGCAACGAATCCTCGGGCACAACAAGGCGGCAGAGATATATTGAATGCACGCCTGGCCCCTTAAGCGCAAGCTCGTCTCGGGCTCATTCACCCAGTCGACGCATCTTAATGAGAGATGACGCCGGTCGCTCAAAAACAGTTTTCTGCGCTCCCGTTTATTCCTGATAGCCATAGCCTGGCTACACTGCGAAAGGCTGCGCGGGATTGCGAAGGTTGCCCACTGTTCGAGCGGGCCACGCAAACGGTTTTCGGCGAAGGCGCAGCCCACGCGGCAATCCTTTTCGTTGGTGAGCAGCCAGGTGACCAGGAAGACATTTCCGGCAAGCCCTTTGTTGGGCCGGCCGGAAAATTATTGGACAAATGCCTCGAAGCAGCCGGCATTGAACGCAAGCAAACCTACGTCACTAATATGGTGAAGCATTTCAAGTGGGAACCGCGGGGAAAACGTCGCATCCACGAAAAGCCAAACCAGATGGAAATTTCTGCATGCAAGCCGTGGCTTCAACGCGAGATCGAAGCGGTACAGCCAAAGCTGATCGTCGCGCTAGGAGCGACAGCCGCACAAGGATTATTGGGATCGTCGTTTCGCGTAACCAGGCAGCGCGGCACGGTCATGCGAATCGAGGGCTATCCGCCAATCCTGGCGACAGTGCACCCATCATCCTTACTACGACAAATCACCGATGAAGATCGCGAACGAGAAACGGCGCGTTTTATTGCGGACCTGAAGAAGTGCGCGGAATTTATCTCGAGCCAAGCTGGCTAAAAAGTACGATCAGTCGCGGCTCCGGACCTTCGCCAGCAGGTTCAGTATCTCGATATACAGCCACACCAGCGTGACCATGATCCCAAACGCACCGTACCACTCCATATATTTAGGTGCCTGGGCACGAACACCGCTCTCGATGAAATCGAAATCCAGCACAAGGTTCAACGCGGCAATGATGACAACAACCACGCTGAATCCAATGCCAATCAACCCGTTGCCGTTGATGGAAGCGAAATGAATCCCGAAAAATCCCAGCACAATTTCTGCGATATAAAGCAGCATGATCGCGCCGGTGGCGGCCACTATGCCCAGACGAAATTTCTGCGTGACGGGAATCAAGCCGGAGCGATACGCCAGCAATAAAATCAGCAGCGTTCCAAAGGTGAGACCCACCGATTGCATGGCGATTCCCGGATAGCGCAGCTCGAGAACCGCGGAAATACTGCCTAGCGCCAGCCCTTCCAGCAAGGAGTAGACGGGAGCTGTCACAGGGGCCCAGGTCTTTTTGAAAATCGTGATCATCGCGAATACAAGGCCGCCGAGCAGGCCGATCCACATAAGCGGAAGCACGCTCGCAGCCGAACGGGTCTGCATAAATACGTGCCACGCCCAAGCCGCGGACGCACCCGCGCAAATCAGCAGAATGCCGGTTTTGTTTACCGTGCCGTCCAGCGTCATGGATTCGCCAAGGGCAGCATGCTCGCCTTGAAATATCTGAGAATTCAATGCGGGATTCGAAGTCTTCATGAGTTGCGCCATAGTTCTCCCCTACTGCTACCATTCGTACCACGTGGCGATTGTTGCATGCATCCCACGCGGCCGCAGGATTGCCGCAATAAAGACAAGTCTCAACAAATCGCTGCGGATGCAGATGCGCCAAGGCGCAGATCGAAGTCGTATCATGGCTCATTGCGTGCAGTTCAGACTTTTCTGAAGGACCCCTCAACGTGATTCGAAAAACGAAGATGATTCCATTCGCATGCCTGTTGATCTGCATGACCGAGTGCGTCCTTCCTGCCGCCGCTCAGCCCAGTCGCGAACAGTCTCGCTCCATGGTGATGACGCAGTATGGAATCGTGGCAACCAGCCAGGCCGTCGCATCGCAGGCTGGCGCGGCCATCTTGGCAAGGGGCGGAAACGCTGTGGATGCCGCGATCGCGGCCAATGCAGCGCTCGGCGTAATTGAGCCGATGATGAATGGGGTGGGCGGCGATCTGTTCGCCATTGTCTACGATTCGAAGACGAAAAAACTATATGGCCTGAACTCCAGCGGTTGGGCGCCGAAGGCAATGACCATCGATCATTTGAGGTCCAGGGGTGTCGAGAAGGAAATCCCTGATACCGGCATCCTTTCGGTGACCGTTCCTGGCGCGGTTGCAGGGTGGGACGCCCTCCGTCAGAAATTCGGCAAGCTTTCCATGGCGGAAGATCTGGCCCCGGCGATCGCGCTTGCAGAGCAAGGGATTGCTGTCCCAGAGACAGACGCCGAAAATTGGAAAGAATTCGGCCCTCAGTTTGATTCCAGCCCTGGCTTTGCCCGGGTTTTTCTTCCCGATGGCGAACCTCCCGCCGCCGGCCAACTATTCCGAAACCCAGATCTGGCCGCGACGTTGCGACGCATCGGCCAAAATGGCCGCGATGGCTTCTACAAGGGCCAGACTGCGGCTGCAATCCTGCAGCTATCGCAGCGTCTTCACGGATTTTTGCAAGCCGACGATCTGGCGGATTTTCAGCCGGAATGGGTTGACCCTGTCAGCACCACGTATCGCGGGTGGACTGTTTGGGAGATGCCTCCGAACGGGCAGGGAATCGCCGCGCTCTCCATGCTGAACATCATGGAGCAATTTCCAATTGCGCAATGGGGACACAATAGCCAGAAGTCGCTGCACGTCGAAATTGAGGCAAAGAAATTGGCCTACGCGGATATGAAATATTACGTCGGCGATCCTCGTGCCACGCATATTCCGGTACAACAGCTCATCTCAAAAAAGCTGGCCGTTCGTCGAGCTGCGCAAATTAGTGACCGCGCAAACTGTAGCGTGCTGCCCTCTGACCTGACCGGACAACTCTCACATTTATCGAGTGACACGACATATCTGGCCGTGGTCGATCGAGATGGGAATGAGGTCTCGCTAATCCAAAGCAATGCAGGGGCATTTGGGAGCGGCCTGGTCGCCGACGGAATGGGTTTTGTGCTGCAAAATCGCGGGTCGGCCTTCACCCTGAAGCCAAACCAGCCGAACACGCTGCGTCCACACACACGCCCGCTGCACACCATCATCCCTGCCTTCATGCAAAGGGGGGATGAACGCATCGCCTTCGGAATCATGGGCGGCTTCAATCAGGCACAGGCGCACGCGCAATTTGTTTCGAACATTGCGGACTTCCACATGAACATTCAAGCGGCACTGGAGGCAGCTCGGTTCACCATGCCGTCATTCTCCGGTTGCAGCTTGTTAATGGAAAATGGAATCGCGCCACAGGTGATCGACGGTCTGCGGCAACAGGGCCATGTCATTAAAGTTTTGCCGCGCTATTCGCAAAACATGGGCCGCGGCAATGCGGTGCAGCATAACCAGCAAAGTAGAGTGAATTTTGGCGCGACGGATCCCCGCGCCGACGGCGAAGCGATTCCCGAGCAGATGCCCTTCCAGCCCTGACCCTTGTGACGGGAGACACAGCCCCGCTATGCTACGATGAGACGCGGCGACTCGCTGCGCATCGATCCAATCTGCTTCTATTTCTGGCCATCCCCAGGGTCGCGTGATAACGTTCGCCTATTACCCGCCGGTAATAGCCAATTTTTTTCCTGGGGATTCCATTCATGGCACTCACCATTACCAATATTTCCAAGGTTTATCCCAACGGCGTGCGCGCGCTGAAGAATCTTTCGCTGACGATTGGAAACAATATGTTTGGCCTTCTTGGTCCTAACGGGGCTGGGAAAAGTTCGTTGATGCGCACCATTGCCACCCTGCAGGATCCTGATTCCGGATCGATTGATCTTGACGGCGTGAACGTTCTGACGCAGAAGGATGCGGTGCGCAAGATTCTCGGCTATCTTCCCCAGGAATTCGGCGTGTACCCGAGGATGTCCGCTGTCGACATGCTGAACCATCTTGCGATTCTGAAGGGCGTTACAGTAGCGGGCGAGCGCAAGGAGATGGTCGATGCGTTGTTGCACCAGACCAACCTCTGGGATGTGCGGAAAAAGGCTTTGTCCACTTACTCCGGTGGAATGAAACAGCGCTTCGGCATCGCGCAGGCTTTGCTCGCCAATCCGCGACTGATTATTGTCGACGAACCCACGGCCGGCCTTGACCCGGCGGAACGCAATCGCTTCCTGAATCTTCTTTCCTCTATCGGTCGCGATGTCATCGTGATACTGTCCACCCACATCGTCGATGATGTGCGTGAACTATGCCCGCGCATGGCCATCATTGCGTCCGGAGAGGTGCTGCTGGAAGGCTCGCCCAGCGAAGCTCTGGCGGCGCTAGACGGTCAAATCTGGTCCAAGGTTGTGGCGACAGATGAAGAGTTACGGGCCGTCGAAGCCGAACTTCAGGTGATCAGTACGCACCTGGTCGGCGGACAACACGAGATTCGCGTTTTTGCAGCGGCCTCCCCAGGCTCCGGCTTCCATGCTGTCCCTTCGGGGCTTGAGGATGTGTATTTTCTCAACCTGTCCCGTCACGCGGTCAACTAAGTTTCCGCCAATAAGGATCACGCCATGGCAATGTTCTGGGAGTTTTTTACATTCGAACTTCGTTTCCGCCTGAAGAGCATCTCGACCTACGTCTACTTTGTGCTCTGGTTTACGTTCTCGTTCCTCTGCGTAGCTTCAGAGAGTTTCGGTCCCATTGGATTTTCCAACGGCAAAGTGCTGCTGAACGGTCCCTACGCTAACAGCTTTAACGATCTCTACTCATGCCTGTTTGGTGTGATCATTATTGCCGCGATCTTTGGTACGTCGATTCTGCGCGACTTTCAGCGCGACACTTACCAAATACTCTTCACCAAACCGATCACGAAATTTGCGTACCTTGGTGGACGATGGGCCGGCTCATTCGTAACGACGGTGCTGGTGTTTTCTGGAATGATGTTCGGCACCTTCGCGGGCACGTTTGCCCCCTGGGCCGACCATACGCGGATCGCTCCAAACCATCTGTGGTGGTATCTGCAGCCGTTTCTTTCGATCATCGTCATTCAGATCTTTTTTCTCGGCTCGCTATTTTTCACGATCGCAGCCCTGACGCGCAAACTGTTCATCGTGTATCTGCAGGGCGTCGCTCTGTTCATGCTCTACATCATTGGCATCACGGTATATTCGGCGACGCGCTCGCTGGAACATTTCTGGTCGGGGATTCTGGATCCGATTGGGTTAATCCTGAACGATAACGTCACTCGCTACTGGACCGTGATTGAGAAGAACACGCTGCTGCTCCCGTGGAATTTTTCCGGTGACTCACCCGGCGTTTTCCTCTACAACCGCCTGCTGTGGATGGCCGTCGGACTATTGTCGCTGGCAATTGCATGGCGTTTCTTTCCCATCTCAGTCGAAGCGCTCACAGCTCGATCGCAGAGTCGCCGCGCTGCAAAAGCTCGGCTTCTGGATGAAGAAGAACAGCGGCCGACGCGGTCGCTCGTGGTCGCAAAAATGCCGCGGGTCCGACAAGTCTTCGGGCTTCGCACCTCCTGGATTCAGTATTTGTCGCTGACACGGTTACGTATTCGGACGATCCGGCGCGAAGTATCTTTCTGGGCGATCGTCGGCCTGATGATTGTTTTTGCCGTCAACAATGGACACTTCGCCGGCCATCTCGGCGAGGAGAATGTCTGGCCAGTGACGTACCTGATGCTGCAGGCTGTGGAAGGCGGCGCAACGCTGTTCTTTTACATCGTTGCCGTCCTTTACTCGGCGGAACTCATCTGGCGCGAGCGGGATAATCACTTCGACGGCATCCACGATGCGCTGCCCATTTCAGAAACCACCGACTGGCTTTCGAAACTCACAGCCATCGCATTCGTGGAACTAGTTCTGCTGACTGTCACGATGCTGGTGGGCGTCATGATGCAAACCATCGCCGGCTACTACCATTACGAGTTCCTGCAATACTTCAAGGAACTGTACCTGATCACGTTTGCGCAGATCATGTGCATTGCGCTGCTGTCGATGTTTGTGCAGACCATCGTTTCAAACAAATTTATCGGCTATGGAATTGTGATCGGCCTGGTGGTACTGCAGCCGATTCTGTACAACTTCGGATGGGAAAACACACTTTACCTTGTCGGCTGGGTACCCCCATATACCTACTCCGACATGAATGGCTACGGGCATTTTGTTCCCATAATTTTCTGGTCCATTACGTATTGGTTCGCGATTTTCGCGGTGTTGGGTGTCGTCTCGATTGCGTACGCCCGCCGCGGAACGGAAGATTCTCTGGCGGCGCGGACTCGTCTCGCTTTGGCAAGAGCTCCGCGACTGGCTCCGGCTGCAATCGTATTTCTCTTGCTCGCGGTCGGTTCTGGAGCCTGGTTCTATTACAACGCCCATGTGCTGAATGAATTTCTGACAGCGAAAGATCGGCGGGATATCCAGGCTGGATACGAGCGCGACTTTAAGAAGTACCAATTGTTTCCGCAACCCAAGGTCACCGCTGTCGACACCACCATCAACATCTATCCAGCGCGCAGGTCCTTCGACGGCACCGCACGAATCACGCTGCAAAATAAGACGGACCAACCGATTTCCCAGATTCACATCACCGATGAGCTACAGTCTGTTTCGAACGTTACGTTCGACCGGCCATTCCACCTTGTCAGTCGGGCGCCGCGTGACCTGTACTCCATCTACGCACTCGATCAGCCGCTTGCCCCCGGAGATGTCCTTACCCTCACCTGCACTGTCTCGCACACTACCCGTGGATTCCGCGATGGGAACGAGCAGCCTGAATTTGCTTACAACGGGACATTTTTCGACGCAGGTTTCTTTCCGACGATTGGATACGACCAGGGCTATGAACTCGCCGATCCGCGCCGTCGTCGTGAAGAACACCTTGGCAAGCTGCAGGAGATGGCGCAACGAGGAGATCCGGTTTACTCGCGCAGAAATCTTTTCGTTCCCAGTTCGGACTGGATTACGTTCCACACCATCGTCAGCACGTCGGCGGATCAAATCGCCATTGCCCCGGGATATCTGCAGCGCACCTGGAAGCAGAACAATCGGAATTATTACGAATACAGCATGGGATCGACGCACATCGCAGATTTCTTTGCGTTCCTGTCGGCTCGCTACGCTACGCGGAAAGAGGTCTACAACGGCCCCAATGGTCCGGTAAATCTTGAGGTGTACTACTATCCCACGCACACCTACGATATCGACGACATGCTTGCCAGCAGCCGCGCCGGGCTGGATTATTACCAGGCCCATTACAGTCCGTACCAGTTCACACAATATCGCATCATGGAATTTCCGCGCTATCGTGGGTTCGCGCAGTCGTTTCCAAACACTGTGCCTTTCTCAGAAGGCATCGGTTTCATCGGCCGCATGGTGCATAAGGACGATATTGACCTGACGTATTTCGTCACTGCACACGAGTTGGGCCATCAATGGTGGGGCCATCAGCTGATCGGCGCGCAAGTGCAAGGTTCGAATATGTTGTCGGAGACACTGGCACAGTACTCCGCTTACATGGTGGTGCAGCATAAATATGGCAAGGACTATATGCATCGAGTCCTGCGGCACTTTCTCGATCGCTATCTACGCGGGCGAGCGGGCGAAATACGTCACGAGCCACCGTTAGCATTAGTGCAGCGTGAGCCATACGTCTGGTACGAAAAGGGTGGCCAGATCATGTACACGCTTGCCGACTACATCGGCGAGGACAAGATGGACTTGGCACTGCACAATTTTCTGATGCAGTACCGGTACGCGAATGCCAACAACCAGGCGGACGCCGCGGACAGTACACGCGGTGCCGGAACTCAAGACCAGCCTTATCCGGACACGCGCATGCTGGTCGCTGCAATTCGCGCCCAGACGCCGCCGGAGCTGCAATATATGGTCGACGACGGCTTCAATCGCATCGTGATCTACGACAATAAGACACTGTCGGCGACCTCGCAGAAGACCGCGGACGGCAAGTACAAAGTCACGCTGAAGGTTCAGGCACGCAAGTTCCAGGCAGACGGCAATGGCGTTGAAACTCGCATGCCGCTGGCGGACTACATTGAAATTGGCGTATTCACCGGCAAGAAGGACGAGGAAAAGCCTCTGTACATGCAGAAGGAAAAAATGACGCAGGAACATGAGACCTACACGGTTGTCGTGGATCAGCAACCCACACGCGCAGGGATCGATCCGTATAACAAATTGATCGACCGCATTGCCGACGACAACATGATTGACGTAACTCACGAATAATTTTCTGGGTGAGCAGATATGGCTCGTTGTCTCTATAGCAACGGCCGCGCACAATTCCAATTTCCTCGACACGCATCGTGACCTCGTGGCACGATGCGGTAGAAATTTCGGGATACATATCGCATGAGCGGCTCAACAAGACTGCCTTCCGCCCCCGTCCAGCTGCGGGACCGCCTGTCGAGTGGATATGAGCCCGCGCCTCCGGAGTTTATCTCGCGGCTCAGCTATTACCCGTGGCTCATTGTGGGCACCACTTGTATCGGCGCCTTCATCGGCCAACTCGATGCCAGCATTGTGCAGCTTGCACTGCCCGCATTGGAGCGCGAATTCCATGCCACTTTGACGGCTGTCAGCTGGGTCGCCATCGCCTACCTGGTGGCACTGGCGTCTCTTTTGCCCGCGTTTGCGCGCCTGTCTGAAATCTTCGGGCGGAAATTTCTTTACCTGGGAGGCTATGCGCTGTTCACAGCAGCTTCCTTGATGTGCGGACTGGTCGGGCACCTTGATTTGCTCATCCTGTTTCGTGCGATTCAAGGGATCGGCGGAGCGCTCTTGGGTGCCAACAGTTTGACCATTCTGGTGAAGGCCGCGGGCCCGGAAAAACGCGGGCGCGCGATGGGTTTATTTGCAGCGGCGCAAGCGGTGGGCGTGAGCGCCGGCCCTGTTGTCGGTGGTTTGCTGTTAGGAACGCTAGGATGGCGCTGGGTATTTTGGGTATCTGTCCCATTCGGGATTGCCGGCATCGTTGTTGGCTGGTTCGTTTTGCCGCAGACCTCCGGCCTTGCAGCGGAGAAGCGCTTTGACTGGAAAGGTGCGCTTCTACTTACTCCCGCGGTGGTCTCGCTCGTCGTGATCTTGAGCGAATTTCGCGCGTGGGGCCTGCGATCAATACCCTTGATCGGCGCCATTCTGGCGGCCATCATTTTGTTGCCATTGTTTGCCTGGCGAGAACGCAAAGCTGCGGCTCCTCTTATCGACCTTCACCTTTTCCGCGATGCCGCTTTTACCGGCGGCATGATCGCGGTCAATGTTTCCTATGCGCTGCTGTATTCCATGTTCTTCCTCATGTCGTTTGCGTTCATTCGCGGCTTCGGTGATTCGCCGATCTCAGCCGGCCTCCGCCTCGCCATCATTCCGATTGCACTTGGCCTGGTGGCACCCGTCAGTGGCGCTCTGTATGAACGCATTGGAGCTAGAGTGATAACCACGGTTGGCATGGCGCTCTCTCTGGGCGCAATGGTTTTGTTGTCGCAGACGCTAACCGGGGCAATCGGAGGCGGAATTCCGCGGATGGGCGCGCTAGCTCTGTTCGGCATTGGGCTTGGCTTGTTTATTGCCCCGAATAACAGCGCCACCATTGCCGCGGCTCCTGAAGAGCGTTCTGGTGAGGCCGGTGGCATGCTGAACCTGATGCGCGTGATGGGATGCATTGTGGGTGTTGCGACCGCCTCCACAACGCTCTCCTGGCGGCTTGAGGTGCTGACTGGTGTGGGCGAACACACTGTCGGAGTTCCCACGCAAACCGTGCTGGCAGCAACGAACGATGTGTTGTGGCTTCTCGGTGCGTTCGCGGTTGTGTCCGCCGGCGCAGCTCTGATGCGGTCGCACCTTCGACGCACAACTGTAACGGAGGCTGCTCGGTAATAGATTCCTTCGCGTGCGACATTTGCCCCTGGAGCCGGCGTCTATTTGCTTGCGGGCCAGATTTACTTCGGTAGATATTGCGGCGGGATTGGATGTTCAGGAGATTCAGCGTCCCAAAAGATATTTACGATCCAATAACGCTTACCATCGTTCAACAGTTGAAAGCTGTTGATGCCCCGGGCGAAAGGTTTGGGATCATCCGCGTTGTGGCGGGATTCGTAGGTGCTCCAAATCTGAACAATATTGCCAAACTGTTCCACCTCATTATGGATCGAGTGCTCAAAGAATCCGTTCGCGGTCATTTTCGTGCTGCTGCGCGCAATGTAATCGTCGATCGTAAGCAGGATTGCATCTGTGTGAGCGGGCTTATCCGCGGTTGCAGCAGCAGTAATTGTGGGGATAAGGCGAGCACCTGGGATAAAGAGGGACCTCATGCGATTCCAGTCGCGGGTCTCGCCTTTTCCGCCGGAAATTACGTCATACACGGCATTCAGTATGGCTTCGGGAGATTTTACGTCCTCGGGTTTCGCAACCGGCCAGCCGGAATGTCCGGCGATAGCCCCGACTAGTGGAGGCAACGGTGACGGAGGCGTTGCGGCGGGGCTGGTAGTTTGCGCGGTCGCCGCTAGAGTGAGAAATGCGAAGACGAGCGACGCCGGTACATATCTTGCTTGCATGATGAGTTCTCCCTCAGCTGACAAAAATTACTGTACTGCCCGCCGATGGCGCGTGGTAGATAAAAGTGTGGGGACCGATGTATTGCGCGACAGCTCTTCGGCGACAATTGGGCGGGGTGCGATCCGATCCTGGAACGCTATACTGTGTTTCTTGAAGCCGAGTCGACGAAATCGTCCAAGCTCACGATGCGGTTGCATATAAATACAAATTTCCGGGATGATGTTTCGTTGCCGGCGAGGGTCCATGGATATGTATTGGGTTTACAACCTTCCGAACTGGCTGTTTGAGCTGCTCACCCTGTCTCTGTTTGTCGCCTTCGGTCTGGGAGGATTGCTCGTCAGCCGAAGGATGATTCGTCGTGTTCACCTGCAACACTCCTACAACGACATTGTCGGTTTTTACCTTGCCGGCATCACCGTTCTGTACGGGGTCACGCTGGGGCTGCTGGCAATCGGTGCGTGGACGACCTATACCGACACAGAATCCAAAGTGGCGCGAGAGGCAGCGGCGGTCGCCAGTTTATACCGCACCGTTGGGAGCCTGGAAGAGCCGATGCGAGGTGTGCTGCAACAGGATATTCGCGACTACACAATCAGCGTCATTCAAATTGGCTGGCCGGAGCAGCAACAAGGAATTGTGCCGGTTGAAAACCGTGTCTCGCTGGATAAATTTCGGCAAGATTTTCGCAAATGGGAACCGGCCAGCGAGGCGGACAAAGTGCTTGAGCAGGATGTCTCCCGAGAATTCGACGCTCTTGAAACGTCTCGCAGTATCCGTTTGGATAGTGTGACGGACGAATTGCCATCACCGCTATGGGCATTGATCATGATAGGCGCCATGATCTGCATCATCTCCACCTGGTTCTTCCATATGCAGAGTTTGAAGATGCACATTTGGATGACGGTGCTTTTCTCCGCGCTCATCGGGCTGATGGTGTTTATGGTGGCGGCACTCGATAATCCCTATCGCGGCAAAATCAGCGTCAGCCCTGAACCACTGGAGCGCGTGTATCGCCAGATGGTCAACCCTCGCCACTATCCTGGCCCATCGCAATGAGTCTGAATCATCGCACCGCCTTGGTCACCGGCGCCAGCAAAGGAGTAGGCAAAGGCATAGCCTTGGCTCTGGGACGGGCCGGATGCAACATCGCCGTGAATTATTTCTCCGACGCTGGCGGAGCTGACGACACCGTCTCCGAGCTGAAAAACATGGGAGTGGATGCGTTTCCTGTTTTCGGGAATGTCGGTAGCGCCTCCGACGTGAAAGCTATGTTTGCTGCGTTCGATGAGCGGTTTCAGCACATCGATATTCTGGTGAATAATGCAGGCGTTCAAACCTGGGGACCATTGCTCGACCTGGAAGAAGCGGAATGGGACCGAGTCATCGATACAAATCTGAAAGGGTGCTTTCTCTGCACCCAGGCTGCGGGCAGAAGAATGCGAAGCCGGTCATGCGGTGTGATCGTCAACATCGGTTCCGGAAGCAACAAGCACCCTTTTCCAAATCTCGCCTCCTATACGACAAGTAAGGGCGGAATTGAGATGTTTACCAAAGCTGCCGCGGTCGAATTGGGACCCTATGGAATCCGCGTGAACTGCGTTGCTCCCGGCGCTATTGCGATCGAACGTACAGAGTTGGAAGCACCCGGTTATAGTGACGCGTGGGCACAGATCACGCCATTGAGACGAATTGGAGTGCCGCAGGACGTCGGCGATCTTGTCGTTTTTCTGGCGACGGAACAAGCTTCCTTCATCACCGGACAAACAATCTGGGTGGATGGCGCGCGCCTTCACGCAGCCACGATGGCCGCACGATAAATATCAGAACTGATGACTTCAACTTTCCATTCCGATGAATAAAATATCTCTTCTGTCGGTGCTGGAGACTCCGGATCGCGAACTGTTGGATGTCGTCACGCATGCTCCGGGGCCGGCGGGACAATTGCCGTTGACACCGGAAATGCTGTTGCAACTGCCATCGGGAAATCTCTTCGGTCTCAGCCAAAACGTCGGTATGGGCTGGTCGCCGCTAGAACTGTTAGGCCCTGAAGTCCTGCTGTTAAGCACCCACGGTGGAATTCGCGCAGAAGACGGTGCGCCTGTCGCGCTCGGCTTTCACACCGGCCACTGGGAAGTAGGTTTGCTGGTCGCGGAGGCGGCGCGTGCGCTGAAGGCAGCGGGCGCGGTGCCGTTTGCCGCCTATTGCACCGACCCTTGCGACGGGCGAACCCAGGGCACAACGGGTATGTTCGACTCCTTGCCGTTTCGTAATGATGCGGCGACGGTATTTCGCCGACTCATGCGGTCACTGCCCACCAGAAAAGGCGTTGTCGGATTCGCCACCTGCGACAAGGGTTTGCCCGCAATGATGATGGCACTCGCCTCGGCGCAATCCGTCCCAACCGTGCTGGTGCCCGGTGGCGTCACACTGCTGCCGGAACAAGGAGAAGATGCCGGCGTCGTGCAAACCATCGGCGCGAGGTTCGCTCATGGAGAAATTGCGCTCGACTACGCTGCGGAAGTAGGATGTCGCACCTGCGCCACTCCCGGCGGCGGATGCCAGTTCCTGGGCACGGCGGCAACGGCGCAAGTGATTGGGGAGGCGCTTGGCCTTTCCCTTCCGCATACAGCACTGGCGCCATCTGGTCACGCGATCTGGCTAGATGCGGCGAATCGTTCTGCGAAAGCATTGCTGCGGCTGCTCGAACAGGGCTTGGGAACTCGCGACTTCCTTCGTCAGGAATCGATCCACAATGCAATGGTGTTGCATGCAGCGTTTGGCGGATCGACAAATCTGCTGCTGCATCTTCCTGCGATTGCATTCCACGCCGGATTGCAGCGGCCGACCGCTGCGGATTGGGTACAAGTGAACCGCTCCGTGCCGCGCCTGGTGGATGCATTGCCGAACGGTCCGAACAATTTCGCCACGGTCCAGGTCTTCATGGCTGGCGGCGTTCCTGAAGTGATGTTGCATTTGCGGCGCGCCGGATTGATTGATACCGGCGTGTTAACGGCCTCTGGATCGACCTTGGATGAAAGTCTGGACTGGTGGCAGCAAAGCGAACGTCGTCATGCGCTGCGTGCGCGACTAAAAGATCTGGACGGGATCGATGCGGATGATGTCATCATGGGGCCCGATCGCGCCAGGGCTCGCGGACTGACGCCGACTCTTTGTTTCCCCGTCGGCAATATTGCTGTCGAAGGTTCGGTGATCAAGAGTACGGCCATCGATTCGTCGCTTGTTGATGCGTCCGGAATTTTCCGAATGACAGGACCGGCCAGAGTTTTCATTTCCGAAACGTCTGCAATCAAAGCCATCAAGGATGACACGATTCAGCCGGGGGACATCCTGGTATTGATCTGTGGCGGCCCCATGGGATCCGGCATGCAGGAGATTTATCAAGTGACCTCCGCGTTGAAGCATCTCGCCCATGGAAAGCACGTGGCTTTGATTACGGATGCACGATTCAGCGGCGTCTCTACAGGCGCATGCATTGGACATGTTTCACCGGAGGCGCTGGCGGGTGGGAGTGTCGGCAAAATCATCGATGGCGACATGATTGAAATTGTGATCGACCGGATCAAGCTGGAAGGTTCGGTGAACTTTGTCGGCGAAGCGGCGGAAAGGTTCGATGCGGAAGAGGGTTCGCGTCGGCTAACTCTGCGGCCGTTGCGCGGCGATCTTGCTCCTGACCCCAATTTGCCCGACGATACGCGACTCTGGGCCGCGCTGATTCACGCCAGCGGCGGAGTTTGGGGCGGGTGCGTTTACGACACTGACTCCATCCTCCGGGCCCTGGCTGTAACAGATTGATGGGGCTTTCAACAGTAGCTTTATCCCCAAGGCCAGCCTATCCGAGCGGCGAAATGGCAGCGACATGAGACGCCGATTGGCCCCTCATGTCGCCTATCGTCTTAAGTCCAGCAGGTTTTAGTGGTGACCGCCGCCCTGGCTTCCGCCGCTGGGATGACCGCCACTCGGATGACCGCCGCCGCTGTTGCCACCGCCGTGGCTTGATCCGCCGTGATATCCCGGAAGAGCGTGTTCCGAACTTGCACTATGTCCAGCGTTGCCAGTGTGGCCTTGTCCATCCCGAGCTTCGTTGCCATGGAAATTGTTAAACTGCTCGGCACCGCGTGCAGGTAACGGACCATGGTATCCATGGCGGGGATCATACCGGTTGTCGACATGGCCATAAAAACCGTGCGGGCCGTGGAACCATGGGCCGGCTCCAAGAAACACACCGCCGACAAACCAGTCTGGACCATAGTAGCCGTACGGAGCGCAGTCGTAAGGTGCGTAGTCAAAATACCCATAAGGGCACACCGGTGCGACTCCAATATTGATGGACACCTGAGCTGGTGCTGCGGATGCATAGCTGAACAGGGCACCCGCGACGATCGAGAGAGTAAGAGCTTTGAGGTAGGACATTGTGCCTCCTTAGTGCGCCAATTATAAGCTTGAGGTCGAGAGCCGCTTAGGAAGAAGTTTTCGGTGATCTAGGTTGCCACAGTTCAATCGGGTTTCCTTCCGGATCATGCAAGTGTGCGAACCGATCATGGGAATCTGATTGCGGGTCAATCTTTACCGCAATGCCGGCAGCTTGTAGCTGCGCGGCCATTTTTTCCAGATTGCGCACACGGAAATTGATCATCCAGACTTTTGCCGGATCGCCAAAATAATGGGTCGTTTCCGGAAATGGATCGAAAATGGTCGGCCCTGCCTCTTGCTCCCAGACCGGCGCTTCGTAGCTTGTAGGCGCCAGCGTGATTCCCAAGTGCTGCTGGTACCACATAGCTAGCCCTTTCGGATCATGGGCACGGAAGAAGAAACCGCCAATTCCCGTCACCTTTTCCGTTTCCGTTGCGGAAGGCTTTCGCTGTTGATCGGCTGCTACGGCATCAGCGGGAGTGTTTGTTGGCTTCGCCGCTGTCTGTGCAGCCATGCGAAGGGAATTGCGGCCGAAGAGGAAGCCGGATCCACAAGCTAGAGAAATAGTTCGAAGCAGTTGGCGCCTTTGAAAGGCCATTCCATCTTCCTTTCAGGTGGAACTCGATTCGATCCATGATATCCGAACAGGGAAGCTCCACTCTTCGACATTGAAGCGATGGGAAGGTTGGATCGCGGGAAACGTGATCGCTGCTCAGAACCACGCGAAGTCACTACTGGGAAGCAGTCAAATTTTGCGCGGCTAAATGCTCGGCAACATGCCGACTTAGCAGAATCTTGTCTTCTTCCATAACCACCATCCTGCGCCGAGAAAAGTCAGCAGTAAAAGTGCCATGAGTCCATTCGCCCAGATCATGTGCATCGGTATTGGCGGGCGTTTGGCTTTTATCGCAAGCGCGACGAAGACGCCGCTGGCGACGATCGCAATCGCGTAATCCCACCATCGCCGATCCTTTGTGGAGTTGTCCGCAGAATCTCGTCCGGTTTGCGTGTCCAGCACGCGAACGTAATCCAGCGAATAGCGATCGCATTCGCGGAGAATGGCCTGCCGGGTAGCTGCATGCTCCTCGCTACTCGCCACGGATGTGCTGATCCCAAGTGTGCCAAGCAGCATCACAACAGACCCGGCAATGACGATGACATGATGCATCGCTCCTGTAGCCGCGAGGCCGCCAAAGACTAAAGCGCCCCAGGCGAGCCCCCATAATTGATTCGTATTGGAAAGAGGGATAGCGCGGCCAATCCCAACATATTTGGTTGAATATTGTTGAAACAGGTCGCCGATGACCCAGCAAAATCCGCCGAGGAACAACCAGAAAATGGCGGTCTGAGAAGATCGCAATTGGGAAATAAGGGGACGAAATCCTCCGCCCAGCCCAAGGCTCAGCACAAGCATCATTCCCAGCTCTCCAACTGTGAACACTGTGACGAATGACAGTGGATTCATGCCGCTGAGATACGCCTTGCGATAAGGAATGTACATTGTGCCCCACATCAGACTCGCGCCCGCGGCAGCGAGAATTCCTTCCCTTGCGTGCGCCGGGGCAATCCGCGATCCGTGCGTTGAACTGTAAGCCAGCATCAGTGCCGCCAGCAATATCGCTAACGTTCCACCTAACACCTTCAGCCAATTTCTTGCGCGGGCACCTCGCAGTTCGTTGAACAGGAGCCATCCCCAGAAAATTCCAACCAGGCAGTTCGTGTTCCACAGAGGAAACGCAATAGAAAGCCCGACATCGCGGATGGCGAAAACCGTCAGGGTATTCGCAACCGCCCAGAGAGCACCCGCTAACGCTCCCCACACGATCAGATGTCGATTCTCTTTCAGATCGGCGAAGATGTAGTCGCTTCCCTTCAGCACGGTGGGGATCGTCCAGCGCGCAACAAACACACCCGCGACCATGCAGAGAGAAACAGCAAACGGAGAAATGGCTGCACTGGCAATCTTGACGGGAACTTCTGCGCCGCCCAGCCACGCTCCTGCAGCTAGCCCGCAAATAATTCCGACACCGTGGGTCGATTGCAGCGGAGAAGCTGCGCGATCTACCTTGTTCAAATTTCATCTCCCTATCGCAAGTACAACAAGAGTGCGATGCCAATCACGAGTACCGCGACAGGAATCCAGAAATGGCTATCGGTCAAAATGGCTTTCAACATAGAAATTCTTTCGAGCTAGATTACGGTAGCTGCGAGATTCTCGCTATGTCAATTTCGACCGCTCTAATTGGGCCGCGGAGAATCTGAGCTGCGATGTTGGATTGCGTGAAATTGATTTGCGGTCCTCTTCTCCATCGCCGTAAGATAAGGTCACTCGTTTCCCAGGAGTTGATCATGAATCCTCAAACTGCTGATAATCCGCTAAAAAAACTTGATGACTGGGACGACTTTGTTGCCTCGCGCTACAAGCAGAATAAGGATCGTGAAGAGTTTCGCAATTATGATCCCGATGCGAATCCTGGGGTCGCGGAATTCTATCGGCAGAATCACGCGTTACAAACGGTCGACTTCGTGCAGGCAAAGGAACGTGAATATCTGCCGCTCCAGAAAGAAAAGAAATCAATCTGGGAAGCGGCGGAATTTCTTAACTCCCTGGTCGACGACAGCGATCCCGATACGGACTTGTCGCAGATCGATCACCTGCTGCAGACCTCGGAAGCGATTCGAAAAGACGGCCATCCACGCTGGTTCGTTCTCACCGGCTTCATCCACGACTTAGGCAAGGTCCTCTGTCTCTATGGTGAGCCGCAGTGGGCTGTAGTCGGCGATACATTCCCAGTTGGATGTGCTTACTCGAACGAGATCGTCTATTCCGAATATTTCCGCGCGAACGCGGATTCCAAGAATCCTTTGTATCAGGACTTATATGGCATTTATGAACCTCATTGTGGGTTAGAAAATGTTCACATGTCCTGGGGACACGATGAATACATTTACCAGGTGACAAAGAATTACCTGCCTGAACCGGCGCACTATATGTTGCGCTATCATTCCTTCTACTCGGCCCATAAACATGGCGCCTATCGTCACTTAATGTCTCCTCACGATGAGGAAATGTTTCAATGGGTTCGCAAGTTCAACCCATACGATCTCTACTCCAAGAGTGCGGCGAAGCCGAACCTGCCGGAAATTCTTCCGTACTATCAGGACCTGATCGCGGAATATTTCCCCGACAAGATTCATTGGTAGTTATCGCACGATTTCATCATCCCCGCTGAGCGGCTTTAAGCGTTGCGTCATCTAGCAGCGGATGAGCTTGTCGGCGTCAACTGCACATGCAGCGGCCGCGTCGATTGTCGCTGGATCCAGATCACCAGGTCGGTACCATTCAGCCGATGAACATATCCCATCCGAAAATCTTTTCCCCATGGCGCTAACTTGCCATCGATCGCAAGCCTCACATTTCCTTCGCCCCAGTTTCGAATCACGATTGCAGGATCAACTATCGGCGAAGCATCGCTGGCTTCCAAGGTGAGCGTCAGTTTATCGGTGGCTTGCGCAGCAGTATGCGTCAATACGTACGCACGCTGCGTTGGATCGTATCCATCGTTTTGGTAGGCCGAGCCGTCTACTTGCATCTTTGGCGGACTCAGCCACGACTTCGCCAGCGGAAGCAGTTCGGGCGGTGATTTTGTGGTCAAGCCATCCATCATGATCTTCGTTGCTGTGTTTTCGCCCTTTGAATACACCTTCCAGTAGAGATGAGACAGCGAAGAGTGGGAGGCTCGATCATCGGTGACGCACGGTCTGTCGCTGGAAGCGATCTGTGCCACAGGCCAGTGATTCCAGCAGAGAAAGTTGAAGTAGCTATTTTCATTGTTGTAAATATCGGCGCTGGCACCATCTGCCGAAACTATCTGAAAGGGCTTCCATTCGGACTTCATGTTCACTAACTGGATATTCGGATCCGGCGGCCCATTCACCGGGCCCGGGCCCACCGGATTTGCCAAAACTCCGGCAGCTTTTTGTCCCCAGGTATATGTTTTGCTTGCGCCCTGCATGTTTTCAAGCGTGATCGCGTTCAGATTAATGTCGTCATCCGGCGTGTTTCCGGGTTGATGCAGCACGATCGTCTCCTGCCACTCATGCAGCCGATTCGCTTCCGTGCTGTGCAGCACCTGTTTGCGAATCGCCACGCCATCCGGATATACGGTCCAATATTCATCGGCCCAATCTGTCCAGCCTGTTTGCGGATCTGGCCATGCGCCCTTATATTTCTCCACCTCAGCCAGGGCATATCGCCAGTGAACGACGACGCGGGCGTCATTGCTCTCAAGAATATTGACACGAGAGTAGCGGCTCTGCTTGTCCGACATCGGCTCACAATCGCCACCGCCCGGACAACCCGATTCCCACGTTTCAAGGAATTCATCGGTGTACCACTTGTCGTTCTCCGTCACCCACGCCGGAATGTAATTGGTGCCTTGCCAGAACACCAGACGCACTGGGGACTGATCGAACCGCACCACCACGTCAGAATCCGGTCCCAAGCGCCGCATGCGATCCCAGGTGTCCTGATATTTCAGGGTCGTGTAGTACGCGCCAAAACGCCCTGCACCGGCTGGCCCCGAAGGCATCTTCGGCCAGGGCAGCACATCCCCGGAAGGAGCTTTTACTCCCGAATAGTCATGTGCAATCTCGCCCGCCCCTCGGCCACGGTTGTAGATTGCCAGCTCATCCAAATCGCCGTCGAAGGAGTACCAGATCGGGTATTGCGGGCGAACCGACGCCTCCGGAAACGGCAATGTCGCGTGGCGAATTCGCCCAATCAACAAATCCTTACTGGCGGGTGAGAACTCACCCTGCACAGCCAACTGGCCCACGGGCGCACCATTCACATACAGTCGCAGCCATTGCTGCCCGTCAGATGTTTCCAGGGTTCCGGCGATATGAACCCACTTCTTCAATGGAAGCGTGGTCTTGGAGCTGAGTCTCTGCCACTGTCCGTTGATCGCAGCGTTCAATCCGACGTGGCCGAACGCGTCAATCCCCAAAAAATATCCGGCCTGTTGCTCGTCCTCCTGATCGACAATAGGAACCCAGTTCCAAGGATAGGTATTCAACGCTATCCAGGCTTCAATCGTAAAGCCATTTTTCCCGATGACGGGCGCATCGTGAAGCGGAACCGTCATGCTGGTTGTGTAGCCGTCGAATCTCAGGGCATCCCCGGAAACTCCAGCCACATAGCTATAGAAACCATCCAGCCTGCCCTTGACGCCCCGAACGGAGTCGACCGGCATAGCTGTCTCGCCACGAACAAATGACCATTGCGCCACGGGAGCGGCGGTTTGCCCGTTCGAGATGCCACCGAGGACAGCGCATGCCAGAAGCGCAAGGACTGCGCGCCGCATGTCGGTACGTTTCCGCATCGACATGGGCGAAGTACCGGACATTGGCTTCTTGAAACGTTTCATATAGGAGCCGTGCTGACTATACTTCTCTACAGATTTCTGTGTCAAGGCGAGCTGCGGTAGATCGCGTTCGTCGTTTGCCATTTGGCTTCCGCCTCAACTCGTTTCTCTAGACCTTACAACATTCAACCATGAAAAATGATGCAAGACTGACCGGGAAGCGCTACTATAAGTCGTCCGCTTGAATCGATTCAAATTGAACACGAAACCAACTCCGCGATCGAAGGAGAGCCCGTCAATGACCTCGAGAGAGCGCATGCTTGCAGCACTGACCGGCACGCTGCCCGATCGGCTCCCTGTCACCACGCACCATGTCATGCCTTTCTATCTTGACCGATGCCTGGACGGCATCAGCATTCAAGAATTTTTCGACAAATTTTCACTGGACGCGATCTTATGGACAATGCCACACAAGCCCATGCCGGGCTCTGGCGACTTCATGGATCCTTTACAGGGCTATATCAACTTTCTGGAAAGCCCTCGTGTGGCCAACGATGCATGGCGCATCTTCCCGCAGGACGTTAGTCGGGACGGGAGAAAGTTCACTCGCTTCTGCTTCCAAACTGCAGACGGCGCGCTGACGACTGTGCTTGAAGAAGTGGAATATACCGCCTGGGTCGCCGAACCGCTGATCAAGAAGAAACGTGACATCGACATGATCGCAGCCTACATGACCACGCCGACCTGTGATGTTGAAGCGGTGAACGAATCTGCCGCCTCCTTCGGCGAAAGAGGTATCGTCCGCGGCCTGATCCCATGTTTTGATGTCTTTGGCCAGCCCGGCTGCTGGCAGGACGCAGCCTGCCTGGTGGGCACGGAAGCACTGATTCTAGCTGCAATCGACGATCCCGAATGGGTGCATGAATTGCTGACCATTCTGCAGCACCGCAAGCTGACATTCATCGAATCGCTCGCAGGCGCGCACTATGATCTGCTTGAGCTGGGAGGAGGTGATGGGTCGGCGAGCGTGATCTCGCCGCGATTGTTTGAAGAGTTTGTCGCTCCTTACGATGCCCCACTGATTGAAGCTGCCCATCGCGTCGGGCAACGCATCGTCTATCACCTGTGCGGAAAAATTATGCCGATGCTGGAACTGACCCTGCAAATGGGAACGGACGCGATTGAGACTTTCACGCCGGTGGGAATGGGCGGGGATACGAACCTGGCCGCGGCCCGAGCCCGCGTTGGAGATCGCGCCTGCATGATCGGGGGATTTGATCAGCTACATTTCTTCACTGGCTGCGATGCCCAGACAACGCGTCGCGAAGTACGCCGCTGTTTCGAAGAGGCAGGTCTGAATGGGCGATTTATTTTGAGCCCGTCAGACCACTTCTTCGATGCCCGCTCGGAATTGGTGCATGCGTTTGCGGACGAAGCAGCGAAGTGCCTCTACTGAATCGTTATCGGCAAATTATGACTTTATGCGCCGGAGGGCGCCAGATGATATTCCGTGCAAAGCAGGCGAGTCGGAGCTTCGTCCTCAATCACCGCAGGAAAGCGCGGAAGCTTGTCGAGAAAGAAATTGTCCGTGTCGTCATTGTTCAGCGAGGAGACCTCACCGATGAGCGCATCGCCGTCGACCGCGTAGAACGTGTGATACAGAAATGGCGGCAGCGTGACCGACTGGCCCGGACCCAGCGTAACTGCTGCGCCCGCGTCAACGCGACGTCGAACTCCGTCACAGGAAACGAAGACTGGCGTGTCAGCGAGGCGGCCGTCTTCCGTCGAATTGTGAAGTTGAACCACCAGCGAACCCGAATCTTTACCGCCTCGGTTAATGATGTCTTCCATCTTGCTGGCGTGATAGTGAAAGGGCGTGATCTGTCCGTCTCGAACGTAGATGATTTTTTCGGCGTACACCTTGGAAGGCTTACCGTCCGGCGACAAGCCATTGCGCAGCGTAAAAACTGTGAGGCCGGTTTGGCTAAAATTTCCCGACGCAAAATCTGTCACGTCCCACCCCAATCGCGCGTGACGAATTTCATCCGCCTCCGGGCCTTGCTTGTCCCATTCTTGAGGAGTCCATTGCGCAAACGGCGGCAGCACAAAATGATTCTTCGCAAAAAATGCGTCTGCTTCTGCAATGCAACGATTCAATTCCGACCGTTTCATGTCAATTCCCTCACTGGGACGTTATCAGATCGTGAACTGTCGCTCAACCACATTGGAGTTGCAATGCGTGACATCGAAATTCTTCGGCGCGGCTTCATTTGCATTCGCGTTTCTGACGGAATTGTTTTTGGTTTTCACAATCGGAAGGATGCGGATTGCCTCCGCATTTCAACACGGAATCAACTGGAAGTTGCAGTTACAACACTCCGGAAAGCTGCATAGCAGACACCGTGTCGTGCTCGCATGTACGCTGTAGGCGGAGAAACAGGAGATGGACGATGGCCAAGGGTGTTATCAGCGACCAGGATGTTCGTATGTACCAGGAAGATGGTTTTGTCATTGTCAGAAATTTCCTCGACAAAGAGGAAATTGAATTGCTGGGCAGGGCGGCGCGGGAAGACCGCGTGCTCGATCAACATTCCTTCGGTCGCGCCGACGGAGAAGGCGGCACCGTGCGACTATCGGTCTGGAATCATCCAACCGACACAATCTACGGCGCGGTGGCACGTTCGGAATCGGTCGTCAATTCCGCGGAAAAGCTGCTGGGCGGCGAGGTGTACCACTACCACTCCAAAATGATCATGAAGGATGCGAAGGTCGGGTGGCGCGTGGACCTGGCATCAGGACTACGGCTACTGGTATCAGAACGGCATATTGTTTCCGCTGCTGACCAGCGTTTTCATCGCGATTGATCGCGCGACAAAAGAGAATGGCTGCATGCAGGTGATCCGCAAATCGCACGAGCTGGGACGCATCAATCACGTGACGACCGGCGATCAGGCCGGTGCGGAAATGGAGCAGGTGAATGAGGCGTCTGAAGAGACTTGAGCTGGTCTATGTGGAGATGGAACCCGGCGATGCATTATTTTTCCACTGCAACCTGCTGCATCGATCCGACCAGAACCGTCCGACAATCCTCGCTGGTCCATGATCTGCTGCTACAACGCGGCACGCAACGATCCATTTAAGGAGTCGCAGCATCCACGCTATACGCCGCTGATCAAGGTTCCGGATTCGGAAATTCTCAACGCTGGACAGAAAGCGATTTGCCGATTCCAGCGGAGACGCTGCGTGGCTGGATCCATCGAAGGGCATCACCGGTGACAAGCTGCATAAGAGTGCTTCCTGAAGAACGGCACATTTTCGAACCCGGCCAGACCGTATCATTCGCAGGATTAGTTTGCGGCCATGATACTGCTTGGCTTCGGCTATGCGTCCTGGCGACAATCAACTGCAGCTCGAATGCTTCCGAATCAGCTCGGCGACTCGATGCATCGTGTCCACCTGGTCTTGAGGTAGTCGCCCAGTATTATCGGGCGCAAGGTTTAAAAGCAGATTCGCGTTGCCGCGCATGCAGTCCCGATATGCCCGGGCGAGTACCTCGGCGCTCTGCGGCTTGTACCAGGGATGCCAGAACCAGGTATGCATCGTCGGCATCGGCGGATAAATGGGACCGGTTGGAAACCAGGTTTCAAACGGCATGTAGTAGTGCTTTCCCTCATAGACTACGTGCGGATCGTGACCTTCGAGTGGCGGCAGCGTGTCTTCCCCGTTAATTACGTCCGTGGGCCAGCTCGCAGATTCGCACATCCGCCCTTGATTCACGCGGCTCTGCTTAAAACCCTGGTTATCCACGATGATGCAGTCCGGGCTATATGTCTTCACCAGGCGGTACAATTCCCAGCGCTGCACGGTCGTAAGTTTCCAGGTGATGTCGAAGAGCTGATAGAAAGTATTCGGATAGGTCGTGTGCAACTCCGTAATGTGGTGCTTGATCAGGTCGAAGTATTTGTCTGAAATCAGAGAATTCCAGTCGAACTTACCCTCATTATGAGGATCGAGAATGCAGTAATAGAATCCCGCCTGCAGCCCATACTCTTTACAAGCCGCAACAAACGCCGCGACCACATCGGTTTTGTTTCCGCTGGCGGCGACGTCGTAGTCATATCCTTTTGAATCCCACAGACAAAAGCCCGACATGTACTTCGCCGTCAGCACAGCGTATTTAGCGCCCAAATCGTGCGCCACTCGAATCCACTGACGCACATCCAGATGGGTTGGATTGTAGGTTGTCGCCGGAACTTTGCCGACGTCGTAGTCGTCGCCGGTAAATGTAGGAATGTTGAAGTGGAACGAACATCCGAAACGAAGCCTCTGATATTTCGCCAACGCGGGTGTCTCTTCTGTCGCCGGTCCAACCGGGGAAGCCGCGGCAAACAGCGGATCGGTCAATACGTTCGCAACAGCGCCGACTGCTGGGGCAGCAGCCATGTACTTCAATAAGCGGCGTCGATTCATCTTGTCTCTTTCACACGGCGAATGCCTGCACATTACTTCTCATCCTGCAGCGGCGCCAGCGGGATTTTTTTGCCGACAACATACTCGAAGGCTCCCAGTTTGGCGGATACGCGTCCGGAATATAACTGAAACCAGGTTTCGCCGGGCGACAGTAAATTTTGACCTTGTAATAATCCATCACCGGCAGATCGATCGTGACATTTACATCCCGATTCGACAGGTTCAATATCACCAGAATTTCCGTGTCGCCCTTCTTGCGCATGAAACTCAAAACGCTCTTCGGCTCGGTGTTATTAATCCATATCACGCTGCCCGAGGTGAGCGCCGGCTCCGACGCGCGCATTGCGAAGAGCTTTTTATATTGCTCCAGAGTTTCTTCGATCGTCTTTTCTTCCGACGGGCTTCCAGGGTCGGACCAGCGAATGGGCGAGAGCTTTCTCCACGACGTCGCTGAGGGATCGGCGACTTCCTGCCCGTTATACAGAAATGGAATTCCATCCAGCGTGAAATCCAGCACCGAAGCTGCCATGGCACCTTTTTCTCCGAACTGAACCAGCGACCTCGGCCAGTCGTGATTGTCGGTGTAGTGCAACTCTCTGGCGCCGCGCGGCATGGTCGAATTGGTCTCTTCCCAGTTTTCGCGCAATCTTGATTGCCGGCGCCCCGTCGCGCACAACGGAAACAAGCGTCAGATAGTACTGGAAGTTGTAGTTGATATCGAACGCCTGCAGCTGATCGTCTGGACGATCCGATTCGGACAGAAGAATCACGTCTGGATTGACTTTGTCCAAAGCCTTTCTTGCTTCCTCCCAGAACGATACAGGCACTCCTCCGCCTACATCGCAACGAAATCCATCCACGTGATAATCCCGCACCCAATGCACCAGGCTGTCGACTAGATATTTGCGCACCTGCGGATTCTTATAGTCCGGCAGCGGCTGCGGCCAGAACCCCCGTGCAATCTTGCCATCCTGGGTCTTCACAAAGAAGGCCGGATTGTCCTTCATCATGATGTTGTCGGGCGCCGTGTGGTAGTAGACGATGTCGAGCATCACTTTCAGGTGCAGCTTATGCGCGGCCGCAACAAAGTCGTGAAGATCCTGCGGCCGTTCCTGCGGAGGGATCGATCGCGTTGTAGTCGGCGACACTGTAAGGCGAGGCATCCGGGCTGGCAGAATATTTCGCGATCGGCCCCAGGTAGATAATCGTCGCTCCCAGATCAGCCACGTGCTTCAGCCCTGGAATGGCGCCCCGCAGATTTCCTTCTTTGCTAAACGCGGTCAGCCACAGTTCATAAATGCTGGAACTATTGAGCCATTCCGGTACGGGCCGCGCTTCTCTGCGATCCCAAAGGATAGATTCTGTGCAGAGCCGGACCCAAGCGTAAGAAAGAAACATCGCAAAAGCGATTTCCGCTCGGGCGGCCACGCACCTCTATCGCTGCCGCCCGGCAATTTTCATTTCGCTCCTTGGGAGACGACTGCGACGGCAAATGGAGCCAACGTAATTTCCGGGCCTGTTCATGTTTTCCTTCCGTGGCGGCTGCTCACCGGAAGTTTCATCGACGATATCCGCCCGCAATCTCGCCCTTGTGTAGGCTTCCCGCCAGGTCCACCGTAACCGACTTGATCGCTGGTATTCACCAGCAGAACTTTGCGGCCTGTCGTAGGTGATGGATGCCTGCGCGACAACATCCGGCGAAGATGACTGCGTCGGAACCAGCTTATCTCCCGGCCCGAAGTTATCATGAATCAGGCTCAAGGACCCAGTAATGTGCGTTGGGATGTGCCGTATCCCAGTTGACCATGGAGATCGAGAGGCATTGCGTCGGATAGCCGAGCATTTGGGACATGCTGAAGATGGGAATATCTGAGTTTTCCGCGGTGATGAAATTGGCTGCCCAGTTCCCCCCCACGGCAACCCAATAGAGTGGTTTGTACGCGCTGTACGGCTCGACAGCCTTGCAGCATCTTCCTTCGGCTTGATTAAATTGAAGGTTCCCAATTCATCAATGATGAGCTTCGTGTTCGGAGAAAGCTCATCGCGTATTTTCATCACCTGGTGGATCCGGTCGACGAAAGCCTGCGGCGGACGCGCCATCCGTCGGTTTTGTTGGGGGAGGACCGGTGAAGTAGCGGGTCTGCCAGGTCGAAGGATCGTTCGGCGCGTCCACATAATTATGGAAGGTGAAATATTTGACCGGCAGCGCATTCGGATCGTGATTCTTTGGGTTCAGGAAATATTGCGCCCACGGCACTTCTGCACCTGAAATCTCCGGTCCGAAGAACTGCACGTTCGGATCCACCTTGTGAATCGCGGTAGCCACGGCGTCATATATCTTGGTGTATTGCTGAACGGTGATCTTGTTTTCAAAGTCCGGCTCGTTCAGAATTCCCCAATAAGTGATTTTGTAGTGATGCCCCGATTTGTGATATTTCCCGATCTCATCGGTAAATCCGCCCTTGGTGTACCACTCGTAAATGCGAACCTGGTAATCGGCGAATTGCTTTCCGCTCGGATCTTTCAGCAATGCCCCCGTCGTTCCATCTGTATAGGGATGAAACGAGCTCCCGGATCACTCGGAATTTTAATGTCGGGGACATTGAACATCCATCGCGGAATGGTACCGACATTGACGTGGCGCTGGCCGGAGGTATTCGCAAAAAAATCCGCTGAACAATGGATCAATGTATTCGAAATTCCAGAATGTTTCGGTGGCCGTCGGCTCTTTCAGTTCTGCAACCGCCTGCCGGGGAACTGTGAACCATAATTGCAACCGAGTGTCGTTGGTATGAAGGTCCCGCAATGCTTTCAGCAACGGCTTGTTCAGCGGATTGCTTCTCAGCGTATAGGCGCTGGCCAGATGCTGCGTGGTCGGAACTGTCACAGAGATGCACGTTTTGCCCCACTCCACTCGGCATTTACCTTCACTATTTTCGCGTCTGCCGATGGGGCTGCGCGCAAAGGCTTGTGTACCGGATGAAACCTGCGAAAATCGCTACGATGATACCTGAATTCAATTTCATGTTTCTCCTGACTATTCGAGCCAACCCGCCTGGTTCCAGATATCTGTCGATGCCGGCGCTGCGCGCTGAACACGCGCTCAATCTGCATTCGGTGGAAACACAACGCCTTTTTTAATCAGAATGCAGCCATAGGTGCGCGCCTCACCCGTGATGACCACCGCGAATGCGCTTACTTGCGCGCTCATAAAACACCTCGCGTGTGATTCCGGCTAGGGCTTGATGTTTGCCTTCAGCCTCATCGATAACTTTTTGGCAAAGCTCCTGTACTTCCGGGATTTCATCCGGAGCGTGCACCTGCATCATGCGGAGCGCCGGCTCTTTCACAAAGGTATCCAGCGGAAATAAACGCAGGCAGGCTTCCAACACCGAAGGCAGATCTGCCCCGTCCAGACGCACCAAACGGCGCGCCATGGAAGCTGCGGGAAAATTGGAATCTACCAGGGCCAGTTCATCGCCATGCCCCATCGAAGCCAGAGTATGCAAAAGCTCCGGGGTGTGCAGAACACTTAAGGTCTTCAACATACTCTCACTTCCTTAGGCATCATGAATTGAACAGCGAAGGCACAATCGCATTTCGGCAAAACTGAATCCAGTTCTCCTAAAGGGACATATCCATCTTTACCAGTCTCAAGACCGGAGCTTGCGACTTCCTGAAGTATTGCCGCTCCGTTACGTGGAAACAACATTCGGAACAGTCGCTTCAATCCGTGTCGGAATTGTCCAATATGAATGCATCTCGGGTTTCGGCGCGGAAGAGTGGAAATGCCGATCGGCACATTTTCCAATCTTCGCGTGCAACGTATTCAGGCAAGACTTTGGCAATCACGTCGGTCAACCACCGCAATTCTGATTTTTTCCTGCGAGCCCTTGCGGAGCAGGCCACGCCGAGAATATTCGTCGATTCATGTGAATGCCATCAAGTCCGGACCCGTCTTGAATCGTTTCAAATATCGTACTGAATAATACTGCGGACCGGAGTTTGCGTCAACATTTTTGTCGTGATTTTCGCGGACCATTTGCGGCGCGGAAAATTCGCCTGCCGGCTTAAATTCCAGACGAAGATTCGTGCCGGCTTCAATTTCCTTGCCGAGTTTTTCACCGTCGGCATCGACCTTCGGGGGAGGAGCGACCGAGCCTCTCACCTTCAATTCGGTCTTAAGAATAATCTTTCGAACCGGCCCGGAACTGTTTGCCACTCGATCCAGCGCCAGCTGAGCCGCAGCTGCCCCCATCTGGTAGGAAGACTGATATACGGAGGACAACTGCGGCGTTGTCATCTCTGTCAGGTCGAGTCCGTCAAAACCGATCAGCGAAATATCCTCGGGGCAATGCAGATTCTCATCGCGGATTGCCAATAGGGCGCCTAGGGCAATCATGTCATTGCAGGCCAGGATCGCTGTCGGGCGAGGCGACATCTGCAACAGCACCCTGGTCTTCGCATAGCCGCCAGCCCTATCGAATGTCGTCTCCTGTAAGTAGTCGCGAACAACCTCCAGGCCAGCCTCGCGTACAGCGCGCTTGAATCCTTTTAGCCGGTCTTGGGAATTCGTCAGGTCAAGCGGACCTGTAATTGCCGCCAAACGGCGGTGACCCAGTTCAATCAGATAGCAAGTCGCGTGATAGGCGCCGCCGGCATTGTTGATGGTCACGCTGTCGCCGTCCCAGTTGCGTGGCAAACGGTCGATGCAGACGACTGCCGATCCAGTTTTGCGAAAGGCTTCGGTCTGTACAGTCAGATCGCTGAAGCTGGAAGGAATCACGATGAGCCCGGAAGGAAGATACGTTTGCAGCGCGTTCAGATGCTCCACTTCCTTCTCATGGACGTTATCGGTATTGCAGAGAACCAGTCGATATCCATTGGAGAAAGCCACATCTTCCACTCCGCGCACAACCCCGGGAAAAAACGGATTAAGGATATCCGGGATGACCATGCCGAGGATGTTCGTCTTGTCTCGGCGCAGCCCGCGGCCCAGCTGACTTGGCATATAGCCGGTGGTCTTTACAGCTTCCAGCACCCGCTTGCGCAATGGTTCACGGACTTTGGCCGAATCATTTAAGACATGAGAGACCGTGCCCAGAGATACTCCGGCAAGCGCTGCAATCTGCTTCATATTTGCCACGGCTGTACCTCATCTCCAGACGACTTCGAGTGCGCCCGTCTGCAGTCCCACCCAAGCCTCTCCTGGACCGAAATTGGCGCATCGATGGACTTTTTGTCGCGCCTTTACAAAGTATTTCGGATCATTGGTTTGAGCAGGTAGATATTTCCATCAGCATATCAGTCTTCCGGTCTGAATTCCTGAATCTACAAAGTTCCTGGGCCGCCCCCGAGATGCCGATTCAGTCAACAATCATCGGAATTTGAGCGGTGCCTCGTCACTGCTTGACAAGTTTCGAAGGCGAACCTATGCTCCGTTCTGATAGTAATTTGAAAGGTTTAAAAAACGCAGCCTTTTCTGCTCAAAAAACTTCATCATACAGCCGGTTTGAGAGTAGATCATGCGTCGTCGTGACCACACTCCCAGGCGATCCACAAAATTAAGAACGTCCGCTAAACGCTTGCGAAAGGTATAGAGCCAGCCATGATGATCGTGCATTCCTACCCGCTTGCTGTTGCGCTGTGTATGTTGACCATGGTGTGCTGGGGCTCATGGGCCAACACACTAAAAATGGAACCACCCTCCTACGGGTTCTCGCTTTTCTACTGGGACCAGGCGATTGGGTATTTCCTTTTACCTCTGCTTATCGGACTTACCTTCGGTTCGATGGGTACGGACGGCAGAAGCTTGATTGCCGACCTGGCGCAAGGCAGCGCAAGCAGCTACGAATGGGCGCTGCTGGGAGGCGTGGTCTTCAACCTGGCCAACATCTTGTTCATGTCCGCGATCGACGTTGCCGGCATGGCTGTTGCTTATCCAATTGGAATCGGCATCGCTTTGGTCGAAGGCGTCCTGATCAATTACATTGCCCAGCCGCGTGGCAATCCGGTTCTAATTTTTACTGGCGTCGGATTCATCATGACCGCAATCATTCTGGATGGCCTGGCCTATCGCAACCATCAATGCCGCACCAGCCAACCGGGCGAGGTGCGCAAAGGAGTTTCTCTCGCGCTTGCCGGCGGCATCCTGATGGGCCTTTTTTACTATCTTGTGCTGCGCTCGGTTTCGCCAGACTTCAACCACCTCGTCCCGGGAAAGTTCGGCCCGTACTCGGCTGTGTTGATCTATTCCGCAGGTTCGCTGGTATCAAACCTGATTTTCAATAGCTATTTAATGTCGCATCCGTTCAAGGGTGCAAAGGTCACCTATTCGGATTATTTCGGCCCAGGGACGATGAAATTCCACGCTATCGGCGCTCTTGGAGGAGTCATCAACGGTATCGGCGTGACCGCCAGCTTTGTAGCTTCGAAGGCGGCGAGCCCTGCAATCGCCTATGGCCTGGGCCAGGGCGGAACAATGATCGCTGCCATCTGGGGAGTCTTCGTCTGGAAGGAATGCAAAGGAGCGACCGCAGCCACCAAATGGATGATCGCGCTGATGTTTGTTTTCTTTCTATCCGGACTTATTTTGCTCGTGAGAGCCATGCTCTAGAACGTGGAATATAACTGAGAAGCGTCGCATCCTTGACGTTTACGTGCCGCTATTTTTCTTAGCGGGATTTCGGCGGAACAGCAAATCCACGCACCACGCAGTGCACAAGCCGATCGATTTGCTCCGAACTCAACTGATCGCCGAAGGCGGGCATGCCAGCATCCGTGCCATGCGTCACCGCGTCCAATAATTCGGTGTCGCTTTTACGTGCCCTGCCAGGTTGGATCCGCGAAGTTTGGCGTGCGTGCAATGGCGCCTCTGCCATCTGGGCCATGACACATGGCACAACGCTGCTTGAAGATCGCTGCTGGCTTCGCCACACTCTGGAATTTTGGAGACCGCAGCAATATTGGCGAATGGCGAGCCGCGACCGTTGTGCGCGGCGGAGCGGGAACCATAGTCACCCGGGGAGCTCGCTGCGCCAGGACTACGTAATCCAAAAGCATAAACAGTGCCATCGCGCGTGGTCGCAAAAATCTTTCCATCGCCGATGGCGAGTCCGGAAAAATGCGTCCATCCTGCTATGGTGTCGCCGCTGGACCACAGTTGCTTTCCGGTGCGGGCATCGAGCGCATACAGAATTGCGTGCCCTGTTGCCCGAGATTGCCGATCTTCGAGCAACTGCCCGATATTTCCATTCAAGACTTGTTGCGTATTCTTCGCCCGTACCCAAAACAAAAAGGACGCCGCCGGCAATCGCTGCAGGTATCTGGCACCGCAATGTCAGAAGAAATCCATGCCGGTTGAAGGATCGGTTTAGTGATCCTGCGCCTGCGACAACTTTGAACGCCATGATGCTGCCGCTTTTCACGGGTCCCATACGACATAGGAAATTTCGCCGCTTCTGTCGGCACTCCCCACGAAGGAACGTAGAGCCAGGTATTGTCAGCCGCGTTCTTTCCAGACGCTCATCTCTCCCCAGATTCCATTGCTCTCGAAAGTCTGTTTGACTCGTTCGTATAACGAGGTGAGATATATGCGGCCGTGTGATGGTCTGTGACCGGCCATCGTCTGCCGTATCGGTTAACATAGATCGCTCCCTCCTTTCCGCCAACGGCTGTCAGCACGTCGTCCATGCCAGCGAAAAATCACAGGTGTTGAAGCTCCCATATCAAGATCGTGCCGCGTCAGATATTGCCAGATCTTCGGAGTGTAGTATCCGTCCAAGTTGAAGAGTATGCGGGAGCGAGCTTCAAGAATCGTGCTTCCAAATTCATTGGCCGAAGGTTCAAACGCCGCATCTCCGGTGGCACCATAAATAAATCCGGCGAAGTCGACTGCTGGTCCACCCAGTCCCCAGACACCCGCGCCGCCATTCACTGCACTGTAAAAGCGGACGACAGGCCTGCCGGGCTGATCTGGATCAAGCGCAACTACGCCGGAGAGCGAGTGATTGCAGCCTTGCGAAATCGAGGTGTAGAGCCACTCCGCCGGAATAATTGAGGCTCCATGTCTTGGCGTACGCCGGAACAAATTGAGCCGGCGGCATTGCGGGCTGACCATCAGCAAGATTCAGGATGTGCAACCGGCCGTCGCTGGCAATGACGAAGCCTCTCGACTTCGCCTGATCGATCACTGGCGTATCGTTCAATGCAAATGGGCAAAGCCAATCGCCGCCTTCGGGACGCGCTTGATTCGCCGAGAAGTCAGTCTTCCAAGCCAATGCCCCGTGTCCGCGTCCAGCGCGAAGATGTGATCGGAGCTTCCAGCGACAATGACCAGATTCTTTATGCCGTTTTCGGATTTGACTCCGCGTACCACCAGCGGTGCGGTCAAACCGGTCAGGACGAGAGGTTCATTGGGAACGATCGTCTTCCACTCCAAACCGAGGCTCGACACATTCGCCGGCGAAAAGGCGTGCTCGTCCGTTGCGAAGCCAGAACGCTGTGGATCATGGCCGTAGGTCGTCCATTGACCCGATTGAGCGGATGCCGCGGACACGCATAGAACCAGGAAGAGTAAAAGCCGAGAAACCTTGGTGGCCACGTGTGATGATCTCCTGGAGTTGGCGGTGAATTCTTTCACGCCGATGTCGCACTGTTATTTGTAGATCCCGAACATCGAAAGATAGTCGGACCTGGTTACGGCGGATTGGAATCACGGGTCGGATGGAGTAACTGGAGCCTGCGAAGCGTCACCAGGAAGCACATCGCTGTCTTCCTTCCTCAGTTCTGATGGCTGAGCGTTCGTCTTTTGGTCTGATTTCTGCTTGAGTGCAGTGTAATGTGCGAGCGCGTCTCGTGATTCAGTTGGCCGTTTCAAAGCGCGATAGACAACAGAGAGCTGATAGTACGCACGCTGCACCAAATGGTCCGACGGGTGGAGCTCCACCGTCTTGTTCAGATATTGCAAAGCTGCTTCGTAGTTCCCCAGTTTTTGCTCTCCCCAGCCAAGGTAATAATAAGCACGGATCAGAGATGCATCCCCCGCGAGCGCCTTTCGCAACGTGTCCACGCCATCTTTTGTGTCATTGGTTTCCAGTTGCACGACTCCCAGGCTGTACATCGCGCGATAGTTTGCAGGCGCAATGGCAAGTTCGGCGGAATAGGCTTCCATGGCCTCAGCTGTCTTGGATGTCGCGAGATATTCATCTCCGAGCCACTCATGTAACTCCGGCTCGTGCGGTGCGAGTTGAATGGCCGCCAGATATTCGGTGATCGCCTGCTGATAGTGATCCGAATCCGAATAGGACTGCGCCAGCACTTCGTGCACACGCCACGAATTTGGATCGGCGCTGTACATTTTGTCATAGGCTTCTTTTGAAGCCAGCATGTGTGCGCGTCCGCAGAAATACAATGCGTCGACGTTGTGCGGATCAAGCGCAAGAGCCTTATCCAAAATATCCGCCGCGTTGGAAGGCTCATTCAGCGCAATCTCGGTGCGACCTAGCCACTCCATCGCGGCTGCCTGCTTGGGATCGCCGGCAAGCTCTCGCTCAAACGCGAGCTTTGCAGCACCAAATTGGTTGCTGCCGTAGAGCGTGATTCCCAGAAATAGATTCGCCCCTCGAAGCCCCGGCTTCAGCTTGAGGGCGGTTTCGAATTGCCGACGGGCACCGAGTGTGTCTCCCTGCCGCAGCAGGACCAGGCCCAGATTGAAATGTCCTTCCGCAAAATGCGGTTGCATCTGCGTAACGCGGCGAAATGACTGGGCCGCCGTCGGCAGGTCTCCCTCACTAAATGCCTGAGCCCCCTGGCGAAAAATGGTTTGCCAGTCGTCCGCCTGTGACTGCGCCCGTGCACCGGACGCCGCGAGGATTGCCACAGCCACCAGGGAAATTACGAATCTGCAAAGGGTCGCTCGTCGAATGGCACGCGCCCGATGCAGTTCCGCGAGTGTTGAAACCGCCCCGCGCACCTGACTGACTGGCATCATGATTTGAAACTGCCGCAGCCCGCCATGCTGATTGCGGCCGTCAGCGAAATGGCTCGCCATCATTCTTGCAGGACGCATCAGTGCCCTCCCGCGATCATTGAGGTACGTCGTTGTACTCCAGGTACACAGAAAGTTCTGCGTTGCCGACCACCGCCCCACTTTGTGTTGCTGTCCACCTTAACATCTGCGGCGCTTTTTCCTTGGAGTCCGCGGGGGCATTGAGAAAAATCTCGATCGGATACGTAGTGCCCCGGTCCAAATGATATTGGCGGTCTTCGGTATTCCCAGTCCATCCGGGCGGCAGATCAGCGTGCAACGTGACATCGGCAACCGCATCTGTGTGGTTGTGCAATAACAGCGGTACCCATAATTCGCGATTGGAACTCAACGCGCTTTGCGGCTGCACCAGCGCCTCCAGCGAAGTCAGACCATGTGCCGCGTAAAACTTTTTATAAAACGCCCATGGGCCACCAAGTTCAAGACTGATCCCGCTGACGGCGTCCGGCTTATATTGTGGCATCGAGACAAAGGCAATCGGCTTCTCTCCGATGCCGGCCCACACATCTGCGTCTACCGGAGCAGAAACCAGGGACTTCCCAAGGACAAAATATTCCGGCATGTTGACGAAGTAGTTGAGCACCTGATCGTCAAAATCCAACTGGGTTGCATACTGCTTCCACATCTCGCGCGTGATCTCCGCGTACGGAACTTTTTTCGCAGCGGAGGTTTCACTGGCGAGATAAGTTGGACCATGACCCTTCAGGAATTCCGGATGAGTCGCGTCGGAAAAGTAATAGAGCTTTTTCGCTTGCCAGGGATACAGCCCCTCGCCCCAGTTCGCAATGCCCGCGTGCTGACGTGGCGCCTCGATCTGCTCTGGAAACACAACCGGGTTCCCGGCCAGATCAAATCCTTCTGTGGCCATCACGCCGGAAGCCTGATGGTCGCCATGGTTTTCCCCAGCAACGTAGGCGGGCATCCAGGTCAAAATTACATCCGGCCGCGTAAGCCGGATGATGCGGATAATCTCCTCCAATGCCGCGCCATGGCCTACCGTTTCCAGCGAATGCAACACGTCCTGGGTAGGAGTGTCCTGACCGCGCAAAAACCAAACGTCGGTAATTCCCAGAATGGCGAGCGCATGCCGGGCCTCCATCTCTCGCACGTCAGACAGTGCCTTGCTCTGCTCCATCCCAACCGCGTTGGGTCCAGAGTTTCCGCGCGTAGTGAAAATTACGGCAACGCGCTTGTGTTCATCCAGCGCCGCCTTCGCAAGATACGTGGAGGCCGCCGTGTCATCGTCAGGGTGCGCGACGATCAAAAGAATATCTGCCTTGTAGCGGCTATCAGGCGCGGGGATAGGTGGCTGAATTTGAGCGCGGAGGTGCACGCAGCCGATCACGAGCAGCGCGAAAATCGCGAGCCACCTAAAGTGAAACATCCTCATGCTTCTTCTCCGCTTTTCTGTTCGGTGGCGTAGTGGCACATGTGCAAACGCGAGTGCAGCGAATACACGTCGCTACTCCTGTCGCCATCAACATCATATGGATTGTATGGCAGCACCATCCACGGCCCGGCAAACATTCTGGAAACAGACCAGAGGTTTCGGCATGCATTTGAAGCCGAGACCTCTGGCGTTGTGGGTGCGCGTTAGAACATTATCTTTGCGGCGACCTGGATAAATCGAGGATCATTGCGCGTACCGTAAACCTGGCCCACGTTGTCGTAGTCAAGCGTATTGCCAATGTTATACGGCCCTCCATAAATGGGGTGGTTGAACACATTTAGGAAATCTGCCCGAAACAGGGTACGTATTCGTCTGCGGACCGAACTCCTTGGCAACACTCAAATCCAGATTCTTGGTCTCGGCCTCACGAAGTGTGGAATAGCGCTGAGGCTCGTTTCCATATTGGAAAAGAAAGGGAGTGCATTGGTTAGGTTGATATTGCTGGGTGCAGTGCACCCCATCCTGACCCGAGAAAGCGGCCGCGTTGAACCATTGCCGGGAAGAGCGATTTCTCGGAATCGGACTGACCCCTGGGACCATGTTCGGCAACCCAGCGCCAGGGAATCCGTAATTTCCGATCGGGTTATAAGAAAAATTGACGGGATTGGGAAGCGGGTATCCGCTGGTCATGCGCACTGCACCCGATATGCTCCAATTGCCCAGGGTCTGCTTCACGATCTGCGGTGCGTTTCCGCCGTACTTCTTGCCCGATCCATATGGCAATTGGTAGGTCCACGCTACGGCAAAGCTCTGCGGGACATCATGCGTGCTGATGGCGTAATCGAGCTTTGGATGATACGCATCGCGCCACATGTCGTTGATCGTCCAGCCCAGCAATGCTTCGGAACCATCGTCCATATTCTTGGACCATTGATAGGTCGCCAGCAAGCTTAGCCCATTACTGAACGAGTGATTGTATTTCGCATAGAGGGCATCGTATTGCGAGCTCGCTCCCGGTAAGGATCGAGTCTGCACCAGGTACGTATACTCCGGGTATGGTCGCAGAAGCGTGTTATAGGTGATCATTGGGCTGCTCAGGTAGCTGTTTGGATCTGTGATCACTCCATAAAACGGATTTGGAACCAGGCTGTTCAACTTATTTCCCAGCGAGAGATCCTGGGTGGGCAGCTGATCGAGATCGAAATTCGGATTCCCGTATAACAACTTTCTTCCGCGCACCCCTGTATAGCCGAGTTCAGCCGCAGAATGGGAGCTAAGCTGATATTGGAAATCCATGCTCCATTCATAGATCTCCCCAATAGGATGCGGGCCTTTCGGCCAAATTTGGCTTGCTCCGTATCCAACCTCTGTCAGCGGTCCCGACGAATTACCCGTAGGCTGGTTCAGCCCGTTCGGGAAGGGATTGCTGACCAGGTTTGAAGGAATGTAACCGTTCCCGCCCTGGGTTCCGATCCAGTTTGTCTGCGAAGTATATCCAAGGAACTGACCGGGACTGTCATAACCGAGCATCGCGGAGGTCGGACCGTAAAAGATTCCACCACCTGCCCGCGCTACAATTTTGTCTGACACCTGGTATGCGAGTCCGAGCCGAGGCGCAATATTTGTATTGTCGGGTTCCCATGCAAAGCGGCCTCGCCCGTCCACACCGGCATACTCAAATGCCCCATTCAGGGTCGATCCAAAGGATGTGCTGATCGGGTTGACCGCTGTCTTATCGAAATAAACCAGCCGGTTGTGGCGTTCCGTTGCCGGCCGCTGGTTTTCATAACGAAGGCCTGCAGATACCGTCAAACGCGGAGTCGCCCGCCACGTGTCCTGCATATACATTCCAAACGTATGCAGGCTCAGCGCCGGATCCATATTGATATCGGATGAGCCGTTGCCGGTACCCATCATGATGGCCGCGATCGCATTTCCGCTCATGTCAGAACCCTGAACGGAAGCCATGCACGGCGAACCTGGATCGCTTGTGTTGGGATCGCACGACGTCAGATTCATGTCGAAATTGAAATTGCCTGGGGCATCCTGCCGAATGTTCATCATGTTGACGTCGAAGTTAAAGCCGAATTTGATGCTGTGATCGTGAAGCTGCTTCGTAACGTTGATGATCCCGGTCGATAAGTAGCGAATATAGCGGTTGTAGCTGGAGTAGGTGCTACCCAATGTCATGTAATTTGCGGCGTTAACAAGCGGCAGCAGGTCGGCTTGAAACAAACTCGGAGACAGACCGATGGTGCTGGCATTGGCGACGCCGTAACCGATGGAGGTTTGACCCTCAAACCAACGGGTATAGGCGCCGTACGCATCGATCACCCACGTGGGACTCGGCGTGTAGGTGTCATTGAGTACGACCTGCAGTCCGTGGTCATCGTTCGTGGCAGCTTGATCAGCGCCATTACAAAAAGGAAACAAGCAGGAGTGTCGTTTTGGCGAACCCGATCCGTCATACGGGCAAAGAGTCGGTTGTTCGCGCTTTGTGCCCAGTCGATGCGCCAGTCGAACTTGTCGTTGTCGGTGGATCCTGGACCCTGCTTGAAGTAATTGCCGTTATCGTTCGGCCCTGGACCCAGGTCGGGACGGTTGGGATCCGGATATAAGGCAAGAATTTTCTGACCTACAGGATCCATCAGATTCGCCGGCACCTTGTTTCCAGGGAATGGATCGCGCGTATAGTAGGTGTCTCCGTTCGAGTCCGTCACCAGATGGGAAGAATACGGATTGTAGATCACATCCAGCGTTCCATTGGCATTGTAGGTTTTCGAAAAATCTCCAGACTTTTCCAGTGCAGTCGGAACTGTTTGCAGTCCGCTATTGTCTGTCTCCGGCTGGCGCAAGCCTTCATACGCAACGAAGAAATACAGATGATGGCTTCTCCACAAGGGGCCGCCGACGTTGGCGCCGAACTGATTGCGGTGCAGCTTTCCTTTTGTCGCTCCATTGAAATCGTTGGACCATGTATTCGCATTCAGGGAGGAGTTCATCATGAAGTCATACACTTCTCCGTGGTACCGTCAGTTCCTCCCTTTGTGATCAGGGTGACAACACCTTCGGCGCCTCGTTCGTATTCGGCGTCATAGGTGTTCATGACAACCTGCTGTTCCTGGACTGAATCCTGGATCGGCGAAACCATCAGGCCGCCCCAGTCAACTGCAGTCGAAGGAGCGCCGTCGATTAGGATTTCAGATTCCGCAGTACGTCCTCCGTTGACGCCGAAGGTGCTGCCATATTGATCGTAGGTTTGTGAGCGGCTCGTCATGCCTTGCGATTCCGTGGTTCCGGCGACGTCGTAAACAAAGTTGAGAGGATTCAGGGTGGCGTTCGGCAGCGACTGAATCAGCGCTTCGTCCATGGTGACGGAGTTGTTGGCAGTCTGCGTATCCAGCAGCACCGCCTCGCTTGAGACCGTCACTTGCTGCTGGGCTGTACCCACCTGCAGCGCGATATTCACAGTCGCGGACGTGTTCGCCCGCAGAATCATATTGGTTCGGACGAAGTCTTTGAAGCCGGTCGCAGTGGCCGAAATCTGATAGGTCCCGGGCAGCAGGTTCGTGAAGTTGTACTCGCCATTCGAACCAGAGGTCGCCACTCGGGTGTCCTGGGTTGCCATGTTCTGGAGCTGCAATTTCGCGCCCGGGACGACCGCGCCGCTGGGATCTGTTACCGTGCCGGCGATCGTCGCGGAAAATGTCTGCGCCATGGCCGCGCCACTTGTGAGGACCGCCAGAAGAATCCCGAAAAGACTTCGATATAAAAATCGCATCGACGCGTTTGTTCTTGTTGATTCGCGGAATTTCATCGACTGCCCTCCTGAATATGAAACAAAGTGCCCCGCAACCGTGGCTGACTTGTCTGCTTCCATCGCACGTGCCAATCGCAAGGCCTACAACTTGAATCCGCCAGAAAAGGTACCGCATGCACTGCCCGAGCCACAGTGTTCGCATTTGTTCGCTTTAGGCGCGCCTGACGGTTGCGACCCTGCGCGGTCGAAGTAAAATCTCCGACGCTCTGCGCGGCGTAGCATTCGGCAAGGCATCGCAGTGATTGGCGAGAACAGTGGCACGAAAGTTCCTTTTGTACATTTTTGAAACGTTTCCTTGAAACGTTTCATTTAGAACCGAACCGACTATACCGCTCCAATACTTCACTGTCAAGCTTCTTTCATTCCTTCAGAGTTTGGACGCGCCCTGCAACCGTTGTTTGGCCCACGGAAGGGAATGCTTCAATGATGGCGGACGCGCGACAGTGCGGGAAATGAAACATTCTCAGCAGCAGATGAGCGCGATCAGGTTGCGGAGGACTTATCGCGCGACGCGGCTCATATAGAAATCAATGAATTTCGATGGAGTCGTCTCGACTGCCACGATTGCGTTCGCCGCTCCGCCACCGACCACCCGTGTCATGCCATGATCATCAATCTGGATGGACATTGGCTTGATCATGCACAAACCTGTATCGATTAGCAGCGAGACCGCCATCGGGTCGTGAAGCGTGGGAGTGGGCTGTCCCCACGCAATGTAAAGCTGGTGCAGCGCATCGATCAATGGCGTGGAGCGCCGCGAAAAGGCGCTGACGATTCGGACGCGTCGAGTTGCAGCCGTGCAGTCACATCCAGCGGCGCCATCATGATCGGAATCCCAGATGAAAACACGGCCTGCGAGGCCGAGACATCCGCTGCAATGTTGTATTCCGCCGTCGGTCCAGAGCCAGGATAGTAGCCTCGTGCGATCGATCCACCCATCAGGACGATCTGCTTAATTTTCTTTTTCTCCGCTGGATATTGCCGCAAGAGCGCGGCCACGTTCGTCAGGGGTCCGATCGCTACCACAACGATCTTTCCAGCGCCACGATCGATCTCCTGCTTCAAAAGATCCACAGCGTTTCCGAAACCATGGACGGACTGGTAAATCCATCCGCCCAGCGAGCCTGTGAGATATCCAGCTTCCTGCGCGGCTGCCCCGCAGCGACTGGTATATTTTTGCGGCCAGCCTCCCAAAGCATCTTGGCGGCAATGCGAGCGCTAGCCTGCGTGTCGCCGGAGACCGTAGTCACCGCGCGTAAATCCAATTCCGGGCTGTCAAGAACAAGGGCTAACGCAAACGCATCGTCAATGTCGCTACCGATGTCGGTGTCGAGCACAATCGGAATCGGCTTCATCTTGTCTGCCGCGTTAAGGCGCATACCGATGAAAAGAGACAGCGCCAGAACACAGATTGCGATGGTCAGTTTGTGCCTCATACTCATCCTTAGTGAATCCCACTCCAGTGTGCGCGATGTGGTGCAACGCCGCCAGAAGACAGATCGTTGTCGTTGATTTGTTCCGCATCATCATCCTTGCCGAATTTAACGTTCGGCTCCGTTACTTGCTTGTACGCGCTGGCTTCTTCTTCGAGTGTCCGCTCAAAAACTTCTTCACTTCGACCGCAGTCGGCATTGCCGGTTGAGCTCCAGCCCGCGTGACCGATAACGCGCCCACCGCTCCGGCAAAGCGAACTGCTTCCTCCAGGCCCAGCCCTCGCATTAGAGCCACTGCCAGGCCGCCATTGAACGCATCACCGGCTGCAGTGGAGTCCACAACGCGCACTTTGAACGGTCGCACCATCACCCGCAAATTGTCCGGGCCCGCCGCAAACGCTCCATGCTTCCCCATCTTGATGATCACGTTTGCAGGACCATTCGCTTGCAGCGTTCGGGCTAGCTCAGCGACGGTAGCCAGATTCAAATCATGAGGCGGGATGGCGCAAAGCGCGTACGTTTCCGTTTCATTGGGAGTGAGATATGTCACGTGACGCAGCATTTCACGCGGGAGCGCGCGCGCCGGCGCTGGATCCAACATCAGCGGCACCTGAAACCGTCCCGCAACGGCGCACAGATACTCCACCGTCTCCATGGGAATTTCCAGCTGCGTCAGAATCATTCCAGCGGCGCGCAATTGCGGCAGGGATCTTTCAAGATCGCGTGGGAGGAGCTGCGCATTCGCGCCTGGGATAACCGTGATGCTGTTTTGTCCGCTTGCATCCACCGTGATGAGCGCCACCCCAGAAGCTGTGGCCTTGGCGATTTTCACCGTTCGCACGTTGACAGTCGCCGCACGCAATCCTCGCCGCAGTCGCTGGCCAAACTGATCGTCGCCAACTTTTGCAATCATGCTGACGGGGAATCCGAGACGCCCCACGGCAACCGCTTGATTGGCGCCCTTTCCCCCGTGAAAGGTTTCAAAAGTTTCGCCAGTGACGGTCTCTCCAGGCGCGGGTATTCGCTTTCCAGTGCAGACCAGGTCAAGATTGACACTTCCAACCACAACAATCGATCGGCGCATTCAGACACCTAAAATGGACATCTGTAGAAAATAATTTTCCGCTGAACCCCGGGATAGAAACGAAAACCCCATTGAAGCCGGAGCCCCGTGTCGCAACGACGGTCTAGTGTATCGCACCAGCCATTTCGACATCAGAAGCGATATTTCGGCACCGCGCCAAACAGATTGTCCATTATCGCCATCGTAAACGCCCATCCGGCTCCCACGTCATCTAGGTCATTCGCCGTATCCATGGGCAAGTCAAGCGGCTGATGACACGGCTTTTATATCGGAATGGAATAAAGAAGGCATACTTTTGAGCAGGCATCGATTCCACGAAATCGACCCGAAGATTTTCGCTGGAAATTTGTTTTTCATCGTGATTCGTATTAGTGCTAGATAGAGCTGGATTTTTTAGCTGCGAGGCAAATCACCCACAGGCCTCACGTGTACGTCCAGAAAGTTTTTCTAATCAGGCAGCAACATCGCCAATCAATTTGCCGTCATGCCTCAGCCGGTCGAAGCCGTGTAGGTTCTCTGACTGATCCATTGAAAAGAGCGGAGCAAGCAGTACGTTCACGCTGCATGCAAGCGCGGGTTGCGATCATCACCACGAGAGGGGATCAAACGAATGAAGTTCAAGCAGGGAACTGTTGCTGGCTGCGTGATATTGGGTGCAATGTTCTGCGTCGCCGTCACCATGCAGGCTCAGGTTGTCGGAGATCGTGCCACGGCGTCTCCAACAGCCCCTTCATCGACATATCAGGAAAATCCCTCCCCAGTCAGCGCCAACGCCTATCAGCAGCAAGGCCCTCCTGGACCGAGCGGATTGTCGCGGCTGTTTTCCAGTAAAGCCTGCGGGGCAGGGCCCAAATCAGGAAGCTGGACTGCCGCAGCCAACGCAGCAACAAGGCGGCATGAATGCGCATGTGCGTCGCGTGGGACCACCGCCATCGCTGCCCAATCCGTTGCCCTACGATCTGATCTTGCAGAATGGACATGTTATCGATGCAAAGAACAACATCGATCGCGTGATGGACGTCGCAATTAAGGATGGCAAGATTGCCGCAGTCAGCGAGCACCTTGATCCGAAAGATGCAGTCAAAACCATCGACGTCACCAGCTACTACGTGACACCTGGACTGATCGACATCCACACCCACGACTACGCATCCACCGGTGAAGCCCACTCCTATGCAGGCGATTACGGCATCTGGCCGGACGGTTTCACCTTCCGCAACGGAGTGACAACTGTGTGCGACGCTGGCAGCTCCGGCTGGCGTAACTTTGAGGACTTCAAAGAACACGTCATCGACCGCGAGCAGACGCGCGTGCTGGCGTTCATCAACATTGTCGGCGCAGGAATGCGCGGCGGACGGTTTGAAGACAATCTCGACGACATGCAGATGGTGCCGACGGCGTGGATGGCCATGCGCTATCCAGATACGATCATCGGCATTAAAAGCGCGCACTTCACCGGGCCGGACTGGTGGCCTTACATCCAGGCCGTCGGAGCAGGCAACATCGCGCACATTCCTGTGATGATCGATTACGGCGCGAATCGCATTGAGCGCCCTCTCTATGATCTGCTGACAAAATATCTGCGCCCGGGCGATATCTATACCCACATGTACTCCGGCCTGCGCGGCGAACAAGACGTGATGACGCTGGGCCCATCGAAGGCAATGATTGAAGGACGCAAGCGCGGCATCTACTTCGACGCTGGAACCGGCGGTGGCAGCTTCCGCTTCCGCGTAGCGGTCCCGATGATTAAAGCAGGCTTTCTGCCGGACTCCCTCTCGACCGATCTGCACGTCGACAGCATGAACTCCAGCACCAAAGGCATGCTCAACGTGATGGGCAAGTTCATGGCAATGGGATTGACGCTGCAGCAGGTCGTCGCCGATACCACGTGGCATCCGGCGACAGAAATTCAGCGTCCTAACCTGGGGAATCTCTCAGTCGGAGCGCCGGCAGATGTGGCGGTGTTGAGCGAGGAACACGGGAAATACGGTTACCTTGATATGGACAACACCAAGCTGATGGGCGACACGCGGTTAGTGGATCAATTGACGCTCCGTGAGGGAAGAGTGGTGTATGACCTGAACGGCATCTCCATGGATTTGTGGAACCAGGAGCATCCGTCGAGCAATCCGCAGATGGCCAACCACTGGACTTCGTTCCGCCCGCGTCCGCCGCTGCCGGAGCAGATCGTTCCGAGACGCCCGCTGGAAAAGCAGTAGCACAGTCGACACGAAGAACCATCACCGGAGGAGAGAATGCGTACCCCAACAAAAATCCTGCGACACGCTGTTTGTTTAGGATTGCTGTGGAGTGCGGCCGCCTCCTTCGGCGCTGAACCCAAGCCGGTCACCGTCAGTTGGCCGACGCTGCAGACGCTGAACTTCGACGTTCCTCAGTCGCAGCAGAAGGCTCCAGTACTCGCGCTGTCGGGGAAACGGGTGGCGATTCCCGGCTTTATGGTGCCGCTGGAAGATGATCTGGATGTGGTGACGGAGTTTCTGCTGGTGCCGTATGCGGGTGCATGCATCCACGTGCCGCCGCCTCCGCCAAACCAGATTGTCTACGTAAAGATGGATAAGAATACCAAGGTGCAAGTGACTTTTACCGATCCGATTCTGGTCACCGGCACCTTGAAAATCTCGACCGTGCAAAGTCCTTATGGGGACGTCTCCTACGATCTTTCAGGAGAGAGCGTTGTTCCCTACCAACAGCAATGAACGCACTCACCATTGGAGTCTGTATTGGAATCCGCTGAGGCGATCCATCTGCAGAATGTAGTGTTCGGATACGATCGCCGAACCCCGGTGCTGCACGTAGAAGAACTTGTGGTGAAGACCGGCAAGCGTGTGTTTCTGTACGGCCCCAGCGGTTCCGGAAAGACGACTTTGCTGGGGCTGATCACTGGAATTCTGCAGCCGCAGACAGGCAGCTGTAAAGTCCTCGGCCAGGAAATGACGAAGATGTCCATGTCTGCGCGCGATCAACTGCGCGGATCAGAAATTGGGTACATTTTTCAGAGCCTGAACCTCATTCCTTATTTGACCGTTCAGCAGAACGTCGCACTTCCTTGCCACATCCACGCACGACGCCGCAAGAACATCGTGGCGCCTACAGTCGACAAAGAAGTTGAGCGATTAATCAACCGGCTGGAATTGGACACCCACCTTGATCGCGGCGTAAAGAAACTGAGCACCGGACAGCAGCAGCGCGTGGCGATTGCACGTGCCATCATCGGCAAACCCAAGCTAGTGATTGCCGACGAGCCGACGTCGTCGCTCGACACCGATCGTCAGCAGGCCTTCCTCGAATTGTTGTTTGAGGTTTGCGATGAGGCCAAGGCCACACTGGTCTTTGTCAGCCATGATCGTTCGCTGATGACGCGCTTCGATGAACACATCGCACTGAGCGAAGTGAGCCGGGTGAGCGCATGATGATCCTCCAGCTGGCTTTCCGATCGCTCTGGAGCCGCAAATTCACCAGCGGTTTGACGGTATTCTCAATTGCGCTGAGCATGCTGTTGCTTGTCGGTGTGGACCGCATTCGCAAGGGAACGCAAGTGGGTTTCGAGGGCACGCTGAGCCAGACGGACCTGATCGTCGGACCGCGTGGAGGCTCGCTGCCACTGCTCCTCTATTCTGTCTTCCACATTGGCACGGCGAACAACAACATTTCCTACGCCACGTATCAACACTTCGCTCACCATCCTGCGGTGTTGTGGACGATTCCGATTTCCATGGGCGACAGTCATCGTGGTTTTCGCGTGGTCGCAACGGATGATAATTTCTACGAGCACTACCGTTATCGCGGCGATCATAGCTTGGAACTGGCGGAGGGGGTGCGGCCAGAGGGAATTTTCGATGCCGTGCTTGGCAGCACTGTAGCGGCGCAACTGCATTATCACCTGGGGCAGAAGATTGTTCTGAGCCACGGCCTGGAGGGCAGCTTTCTGAAGCACACTGCCGATCCATATACGGTCGTGGGCATACTGAAGCGCACGGCGACGCCCGTGGATCGAGCCATCTATATCACGCTGCTCGGCGACGAGGCCATGCATCTGGGGTGGGAGCATGGTGCACCACCACTCACGCCGATTCCTGAGTCGCAGATTCATGCTTCTGACCTGCATGTGGACGAGATCAGCGCGTTTTTGCTGCGGACGAAGTCGCGCATCGGCACGCTGTTTCTGCAACGAGAGATCAACACCTATAAGCCGGAGCCCCTGACGGCCATCATTCCAGCACTCACGCTGGAGGATTTGTGGAGCGTGCTGAGTGCCGCCGACGTTGCCTTGACGCTGGTGAGCGCAGCGGTATTGGTCGTCGGACTGTTGGTAATGCTGACCGCGTTGTATACGGCGCTGAACGAGCGGCGGAGAGAGATTGCCATCCTGCGCACACTTGGGCTGCATGCGCGGCAGATCTTCACGCTGATCATTCTGGAGTCAACGCTGATCAGCGCGGTTGGCGCGATCATCGGCGTAGCTGCGGCCTATGTGATCCTATTTTTGGTGCGGGTTCCGGTGGAAAATAACTATGGAATCCCGCTGGCTATGGTGGGGATTTCTTCGCGCGTGGTGTATTACGTGATTGCCGCCGTGGGAGCAGGCACACTGCTGGGCTTCATCCCCGCAATTCGCGCCTATCGCAACGCATTGGTGGATGGCCTGAACGCAGGATAGACCAGACTGCGAAGAATCGAAATTCGATGACGCCTCTGCGGGTAGACTGCGCGATGCCGGGGGATTTTTAGACCACAACCATGGAACGCAGACTGGGAATCGATGAAACGCGATAGGCTGCGCGTGGTGTCCCAGTCTGAGCATCCAGTTCTGCTGCTATCATTCCACGATCCGAGGCTAGCCAGAGCGTTGAACCCGCCGAATGCATTGATGTAATTTCACCAGCGGGAAGAGTGATTTCGGAGATTCGCTGCAGCGTTCCCTTGTTGCGCATCGATGGTCCATGCCGTCAGCAACGCCGGACGTGTCCTACGCGATTGAGCAGCGAAAACGATGTTCTTTTCGGAAGAAAAACAGATCTGCTGTTGGCGCGTTGTTCAGCGAAGCGTGACCGATCGGCACCGATTTCATTTGGAACCTAAGCGGAAGGCTGCGAGCGCTGGACGTAAGGCGTGCGCGACAACAAAGAGTTCTCCGTCCGGATGCATCGCGATCTTCGAGGGTCCGCTCCCTGCAGACGCATGAAATGCGAGCAGCGACGTTCATTTTGCCGGTACCGGAATCTCCGTCATCGCAGGTAAGGATGTCCAATCGCTCCGCGCCGTAATCGGCAGCAATCGCGATTCCCTTTCGCGGGTGAAATACAACATACGACGGATGAGAGCTGGCCTGTTGCGTCTCGTGCTCTCCGCGCCCGACCTGCTTGAGAATGGCGGTAGGTGCTGATGGCAGGCCCGATTCGTCGATCTGCAAAACGTTATAAGCCCCGCCGCCAAACGCCGCGACCAGAAGACTGCGCCCATCAGGAGATATAGCCAGCGATCGTGGCTGGGTTGCAGAGAGTGATAGAGGCTGCCGCCCGACAAGTTCGAGCTTGCCTGTCGCTTGATCGAACGCGAAGGTTTCGACGGTACCACGCGGCTGATGTTGATAGAGGCTCACATCGTTCGCGACGTAGAGGAGCGGCCGGAAAGGATGCCTCACGATTGCGGCAGGCCGCGCTGAGGGATGCGTGGTCAACACCCGAGTATTGCCGCTCTGAACGTGCAGCAGGTGTAGCGTTCCAGGATCTGCCGAGCCGAATGATCCGACGCACCCCAGCAACTCCCCTTCACCGTCTTCAAAAATTGAACGCACATGGGGCGAAATCGCAAAGATTGCTCCCCCCAGGCCCATGCCTGCAAGGAAGGCGCGCCGATTCACACGCGAATCGACCCGGGCACACGGCGTTTCAGAATTAGGGTGGAGACTTGCGTCGTTGGCGCTGAAATCGCTCATGCTCGCACACTCATGCTGGAGTGAAAGACGTTGTTTGGATCATACTTCTGCTTGACCTGCTGAAGAAATGCGTACAGACCATCGCGGCCATAGTAGAGCTCTGGCCAGTAAGAATAGCGCAGCATGTCAGAATCCGGATAATTCATGTAGCAGCCCTCATACCGGTCGCCCCATGGCGTTCCCTGATGATGCGGATCGACGTGGCTGCCGGTGTACAGGTCGGTGTAGAACTTGTCCAGCTGCTCGAGATGGATCTGGTCGCCGGATGCGTCGGGCCAGTAGCACTGCCATTGCAGCTTCATAATCGAAGACCGCTGCGCAATCGAAGTCTGATGCGCGAGCTCCGGCCGATTGATGGCGCCGCCGTAGGAATCGACCGAGAGAACAGAGTTCTGCGCCGTAATCTGATCGGAATTGTAGAAGCGATAGATCGTGCTCGCCTCCGCCGGCGTGAAGCTGTGCTTCATATACGAGGACTTGTATTTTCCACGGGTCGGCGAACCAGAACCGCCGCCGCCGATCGTAACGTCGAGTGCAGGGCGAACCGCAATCTCGTGGGCGTTATTCAGACCTTCCTGGCCTTTCTGGATTTTTCTTCCGGCAATCGAGGGCCCTTGTCTTGAAATCAGGCTTCCATGGGCCTGCAACAGCATGGGCTGGAACGCCGCAAAGCGGTTGAGGAATTCCTCCAGCACAGACAGATCTTTTGCCGTGCCGTCCGGCTGGCAGTACTGAATATAGATACCGAAATGTCCACGCTTTGCGGGAGTAATATCCATCAGCGTGAAGAGGCCCCACGTGTCCGGATCCTTGCCTCGGCCCTCCCAATAATCCCCGTAGGTGGTGAGCATCTGGGTAAATCGATCTTCCGTCATGGTCGCCCAGTCGAAGATCAGGTTGGCCTGAGCAACCTCGCGCGGAGCGGGCGGCAGCTTATCAAAGCGAAAGCTGGTGATGATGCCGAAGTTGCCGTTCCCTGCGCCACGGCACGCGCGAAGCAGATCGGGGTCGTGATCTTTGTCGACACGGCGCTCGATCACATTGCCTTTGCTATCGACGGTGAGAATATCAACGCCGGTAATCCAGTCGGAGGTGAGGCCGTGAAGACGCGAAAGAAAACCGTACCCGCCGCCGGAGATATGGCCGCCTGCGCCGACCATATAGCAACTTCCGGCCGGCAAAGTCAGATCATAGCGTTTATACAGCTCCAGATAGACATCGCCGAGCACTGCGCCGGGAGCGACGCGATACGGACCGTTTTCACCATCGCGATCCACCGTGTTGCAGAGCGATAGATCAATCATCGCGCCGTGCGGATTGTTGCTGACGAAATCCTCATAGCAGTGGCCGCCGGATCGCACCGTGGGTCGAAGTCCCGCAGCAACCACCTTGCGAAGGGCCTGGGCAGTTTCTTCGTGTGAAGAACACAGCAAAATCCGATCCGCAGCATCCGCGTCCGAGGAAGGGAAACGCGCATTGTGTCCCCGCTTGAGTGTGTCGAACCGGGGATCGTTGCGATTTACGACAACTGTCATTATGTCTCCGGGGCAGCGTCGGTGGAATACCATGGCTGCCCGATCAACGAACAGAAGTTCAGGCGGCGGAAGCGGGCGATTGCAGAATCTCCGAAAGACGATTGGCGATGATCATTTCATCTCCCGCCTGCATCTGCCATGCCGTCACCTCTACGGTAGGATTCTTTGGCTTCTTTTCATCGTCTCCGTTACCGCCCACTCGAATGGAGCGCGGCCGGGTCGCAGCAAGCTGCTGCATCACCTGCTTCGTGGTGAGAGAAATCTTGCTGGGATCCCAGCTGATCCTAAGGCTGACCGTGTGATTCGCAATCTGCTTCGGATTGAAATCGTAGGAAGTTTTCACGCCAGGAATTTTTGTCACAACGTCAGAGATGCGTCCGAGCTGCGCGTAATACTGCTGCAGAATCGCGTCCTGATCGGAAGCAACGAAGAGTTCCAGCGCCTTGAGCATGCCGCAGATTTCTTCTTTGCCGACTTTGCAAGGGCGACCGATGGTATCTTCCTGCGGACTCATATTCAGCAATGCGCAACGAATCAATTCCTGTTTGCCCATCAGCAATCCGGCAGCCTGAGGACCGCGAATATCCTTGCCTCCGCTGAAGGTGACGAGGTCATAGCCCATGTTGGTGTACTTCCACAGGCGCGAGATTGGCGGCGTATCGGCAGCGGCATCGTTGAATGCCGGCAGATTGTGCTCGTGAGCGATCTTTACGAATTCATCCACCTTGACGCGGCCCTTGTCATTGAACAAGTTTGTGAAGTGAAGCGCCGCTGTTCGCGGACCGATGGCCGCAATGAGTTCGTCGCGCGTCTCAACTTCAACCAGCTTGACTCCGGTTTGACGCACCTGGTGATCGAAGGGATAGCGATGACTCTTCTGAATAATCACCTCACTCTTCGGCATGCCGGTCAGGTCAGGAATCTGCTGAATGTATTGCGGATTGTCGCCAGTCAGGATCGCCGCATACCCCACGAGCAGCGCCGCAGCGGCTCCTGCCGTCACCAGGCCGGTGTAGCCTTCCGGCATCTTGCAAAGCTCGGCCATCTTTTTTCCGGCCGCAACTTCCAGATCGTTGATCGGGACAAATTTTTCGTTGCCGAGACGCATGGCCTCGATCACTTCGGGATACATCAAAGAGCCGCCGAGTACGGTATAGGTGCCGGCGCCATTGATGACCGGAACCACACCAAGCTCCGCATAGATATCGCCCGTAGAGCCCGAGACCCGAGGTAATCGCGGACATGCCACCCCCCGCAGGCGCAGTGTATGGCCCTCCAGCCATCAGAGTGGCGGCTTTTGCGTTTCTCACACTCCACAGGCCACCGAGGGCGACACCGAACGTTGACAGAAAAGAGCGACGGCTCCAGGCAGATTTAAGATTCATTGGTTTTGATACTCCCTCTCAGCGGAATACTTCTTGCAGGCTGCGGTGCTGGTCGTGGATCCGCTGCGTCGGCAGAATTTCAGGACTCCACATGCAGATGTTGATGAGCGAAGTGCCGTTTCTAGTTGAGCGCTGCAAGTACCCTTACAAAATGCAGCACTGTATGAATGGCATGATATTAAGTTCTATCCATCGCTGCTGCCACTACAAATTGCCTCTCTTATCCATAGGCCTTTTGCCCTAGCAGCAAATCTTTGTAATCTTTCTTTCTTTTATAAGCCAGAATTGTAAGGAATGTCTCACGCATTGCTGACAAGATCGATCGTTCGTGGCGATGAACCCGCGACATCCAATGGTCGTTCCGGATGGACAGTCAGCCAGCAGACGGCACTGAAAACGGCCAGCACTGCCGCCACCGCGAAAGAAATAGTCCAGCCATAACGAACAGCAATCCAGGGCGTCAGTGAAGCCGTTACCGCCCCGCCAATTTGTCCGCCCATGTTCACCATGCTGGAGAAGACTCCTGAGTTGCGCCCGGCGATATCGACCGAGACCGACCAGAACGAGCTCTGCGAGATGTAAAGTGCTCCCGCGCCACCGGCCAGAATCACTCCCGCCAGTTCTACATTGCGCACCTGCGATCCCAAGCACCAGGAATACCGCCGTTGCCGCCAGCGACCCCGCTGCCAGTCCGCACCGGCCTACCCGCAATCCCCAGCGCCGCGTCATCCGGTCGCTCATCACTCCGCCCAGCAGGCAGCAGACCGTCATCGACAGAAACGGAAGCATGGCGTAATCCGCACTCGACTTCAGATCCACCTTCCGCACCTGCGCCATATAGAGAAAAAACCAGCTGAAGTAAATCCAGGCAATATAACCGAAGCTGAAATAGCCTGCCATCAGCACCGGCAGATCTCTGCGATGAAAGATGGCGTGCCAGTCAATTCCCTTGCGTTCCGCTCCGGCGTGGAACTCCATCCCATCGCGAATCTCTCGCAGTTCCGCCTGATCTACTCCCGGATGCTCTTCCGGCCGATCACGCGAGATCAACCACCACACAATGGCTGCGGCAAAGCCCACCGCCGCGCTGAACCAGAAGGCGGCTCGCCAGCCATGATGCGTAATCAGCCAGTTCAGCATGGGAGGCGTCAATCCGCTGCCCGCTCCTACTCCAGCAAAGATCAATCCATTGATCACGCCGCGCTCGTGCATCGGAATCCAGCGAGCCACAAACTGGTTCGCTGCCGGATAAATGACCGACTCCCCTGCGCCCAGGGCAAATCGCAGTCCGATCAGCAAGGCCATGGCATGGGCGATGTTCGAAGGCAGAAGCGCGGTCAGCGATGTGGCTACGCCCCAGGACAAGACTCCCAGGGTCAGGATTCGCCGCGGTCCGAAGCGTGCCGCCAGCCATCCGGCCGGCAACTGAAATCCTGCATACCCAATCAAAAACGCGCTGAAGATCCAGCCCAGCCGCTGATTCCCTAAGCCATACTCCCGGCTGATCTGCAGCCCGGCAATCGATATATTCGTCCGATCTAGAAACGCCACTCCGCTCAGAACAAACAACCAGATCGACAAAAAATATCGCACCCGCATCCGCCGCTCATACATCGCTTTTTATGGCTCCTGAGACTTGCAAAACAGACAACGTAGCAAAGCGCGCCAAAAGATCGAGGCAAATCGGGTAGAAAATTCTGACGTGAGAGAGCGAGGTTAGGGGTTGATGGAAACGATCGAAGAAGGTGGGGGAGGGCTTAGGTTCCGTCTCGACAAGAATAGATGCCGGAACACCTCATCGACATACCGAGGCGCGCGGGTAGAAACCGGGACTGTCCTTTGAATACTCTGCTGGAAGACACTGGCTGGTGACCTGAAACAAATATAGTGTTTCGTCGGGTGGGATTTCTGTCATGAGCCGCTTGCTACAGATGGAAGTAGGCTAGATTACCTAGTTTTAGGTTTGCATACATAGCTGTGTATTCAGACAAAAGCACGCGCCGCGAACGGAAAAAGGCCAGCCCGGAAGGCGGCGCTTATGAGAATCGACCCGTGGCATTTCCAGAATTTTCGCTTTCGCTTGCCACATACCAGGGGTTCGAGAGAGAGCACGAATCAGCTCTACAGCCTTCCGAACTTCTGCACAGCTTGTTCGATCGAGTGATACTTCTCAATAAACGAATACATGGAGTGCTCGCTGAAATCGAGACTTTGTGCACGAATCAGAATCTCGGCTGCATTCGCACGCGGCACTACGACCACACCATCATGGTCAGCCACAACAATATCTCCCGGCGAAACCGGCACGCCGTCGCAGTCGATGGGAATATTCGCTCCACCGAAGCGATAGTGGCCCACGGAAGTGGACGGAACGGGGCCGAGCGCGTACACCGGGAAACCGATTTTGGTGAGTTGAGGAATGTCGCGGACGCCACCGTCGACCACGGCCCCGGCAAAGTCGCGAGCCAGCATCGCCGTTCCCATCAGGCCGCCCATCCCGGCAATGTCGGCTCCGTCCTGAATCTTCATCACGTAAACCGACCCGGCGGCGCCGTTGTCAATTGCCTTTAGCATGCCATCGAGTGCGTGCGGATCGTGGTTCTCATCCTTTACTAACTTGACGGTGAGGGCGACTCCGGCAAATTTGGTGGGAAAGATCGCCGTCATGTGATGGGTCATGTACCGCTTCTCATGCAGCAACTGCTCAATGGCGTCGGATACCGAAGCGACCTCAACATGCCGGTAAGCGTCGACCATGGCTTGCGGATTGGCTTCATACTGCGCCGCAGTCATGGGAGTATCTGCCTTGACCACTATCGTAATCACAGTCAGCGGAGCACAAATTAGGAGGAGCGCGGCGGCGATCCTGCTCTTGCTGAAACGTCGTGACAGTAGGCCTGCGAATCGCATTCGGATCCCTCCCGGGAAGTTCATCAACTCAAGAACATACCATCAAGCGTGGCCAATCGTGTCAAGCCACAGAAAGCTAAAGACCGCGCGGTATTGGCCATCCTTCTGGATTGCATTATGGATCGGAACGCCTGTCATCAGCCGGTTGCCATGCGGTCTCCTATGGCAGATGGCCTATTCAGGTACGGAGAAGCAGGCTCAATCCAAATGTACGAGGCCGCGCTGCAACGCATAAATGGTGGCCTGGGTCCGATCGCGCGCGCCCATTTTATCCAGCAGTGAGCTTACGTGGATGCGGACAGTTTTCTCCGCAATGTGGAGCTCCTCAGCAATCTCGCGATTGCTATAGCCACGCGTGATGCAGTCCAGAACTTCCATTTCTCGCGGCGTAAGATCGACGGCCGGCATGCGCTCAGCGAGACGATCGAGCGTGAAGTGCGGAAAGTAACGCAGACCGCGATGAACCTGCTGGATAGCATCGACCAGCTGCTCGCCGCTGGCGTCTTTGGTCAGATAAGCCATCGCGCCAGAGCGCACCGCGCGGTAGATATCTTCGCTGCCGCCGTAATTCGAGAGCACTACAATCCGACTAGCCGGCAGTTCCTTGCGCAGTTGCACGATCAGCTCAAATCCGCTCATCAGCGGAAGGCGTAGATCGAGCACAACCACATCGGGGACCAGTTCGCGGCACATTCGCAGACCCGATTCGCCGTCAATTGCCTCGCCCACGATCTGTATCTGGCTATGACCGCCCAGGACTGAATGCAGGGCGATACGCGCAAGAAAATGGTCCTCGATCAGCAATACTCGAATCTGCTTCATACGCCTATCCAACGGATCACATGGTGCTCCTGATTAACTGCCTGTTGTATGGCGTTGAAAGAGACCTTCACGGCAACTTCCGTGCCCATGCCTTCGGAAGTCTGGAGCCGAAATGTTCCGCCGAGCTTGCGCGCGCGCTCCTCCATCACGGCAATTCCGAAATGGCCGGGGAGGGACGCAGGCATGTGGGGTAGATGGAATCCGCAACCGTCGTCCTGAATAGATAGGCTAAGCGCGTCGACCTCGTATTTCAAATGAACCATAATATGGTTCGGTTCCGCGTGGCGTATCGCGTTGGTCACAGCCTCCTGACCAATGCAGAGCAAATGATGCACACAGCCGGGAGCAAGGGGGATTTCCTCACCTTCGACGTCAAGCGTGGTTTCAATCTTTTTCTGGCTGTGGTTGGCGCTGATGGCACGCCGAAGTGCTTGTGACAACAAGCTCGTCACTTCATCCGTATCCCGCAAATCCCAGATGATTCGCCGCGCCTCGGCCTGGCAGTGCGAAACCATGCTGCGGGCCAGTTCGCAGGACTCAGCCGCAGGGGTTGCATCAAGGCCACCATCCTTGAATATCTTGGCTGTGGCTTCCAGCTGCCAGGAGATCGCAGCAAAACCAGCCATCAGCGTGTCATGGCATTCTCGCGCAATGCGGCTTCGTTCTTCCAGTACGATGCCGATGCGCCCCTTCATCTGTTGAACGTGGCGCCGGAACAGATAGACAGGCACCCAGATACAGAACAGAACGATCGCCAGGTATACATACCAGGTTTGGTCGAGGTGAAAATCAGAATTCATGAGAAGGACAACCACCGAGGAAACACACTCCGCCGCACCCGAATCGCTGCGTTTTCGTCTACAGCAACACAGAATTCTTCTGGCTGCAATAACAATTTTAACTATCCTTGATGCTGCGGCGCGAGTTCTGTTGGCTGCAGTGGCCGTTCCGGATGGACGGTCAACCAGCAGGCGGCGCTGAACACAGCCAGCACTGCTGCCACGGCGAACGACGTTGTCCAGCCATACCGCTCCCCGATCCAGGGCGTCATGGAGGCAGCCAGGGCTCCGCCGATCTGTCCGCCCATGTTCACCATGCTGGAGAAGACGCCGGTATTATGTCCGGCAATATCGACCGAGACCGACCAGAACGAGCTCTGCGAGATGTACAGTGCTCCCGCGCCACCGGCCAGAATCACTCCCGCCAGTTCTACATTCCGTACCTGCGATCCCAAGCACCAGGAACACCGCCGTTGCCGCCAGCGACCCCGCTGCCAGTCCGCATCGGCCTACCCGCAATCCCCAGCGCCGCGTCATCCGGTCGCTCATCACTCCGCCCAGCAGGCAGCAGACCGTCATCGACAGAAACGGCAGCATGGCATAATCCGCACTCGACTTCAGATTTACGTTCCGCACCTGCGCCATGTAGAGAAAAAACCAGCTGAAGTAAATCCAGGCAATATAACCGAAGCTGAAATAGCCTGCCATCAGCACCGGCAGATCTCTGCGATGAAAGATGGCGTGCCAGTCAATTCCCTTGCGTTCCGCTCCGGCATGGAATTCCATCCCATCGCGAATCTCTCGCAGTTCCGCCTGATCCACTCCCGGATGCTCTTCCGGCCGATCACGCGAGATCAACCACCACACAATGGCTGCGGCAAAGCCCACCGCCGCGCTGAACCAGAAGGCGGCTCGCCAGCCATGATGCGTAATCAGCCAGTTCAGCATGGGAGGCGTCAATCCGCTGCCCGCTCCCACTCCGGCAAAGATCAATCCATTGATCACGCCGCGCTCGTGCATCGGAATCCAGCGAGCCACAAACTGGTTCGCTGCCGGATAAATGACCGACTCCCCTGCGCCTAAGGCAAACCGCAACCCGATCAGCAACGCCATGGCATGGGCAATGTTCGAAGGCAGAAGCGCGGTCAGCGATGTTGCTACGCCCCAGGACAACACTCCCAGGGTCAGGATTCGCCGCGGTCCGAAGCGTGCCGCCAGCCATCCGGCCGGCAACTGAAATCCTGCATACCCAATCAAAAACGCACTGAAGATCCAGCCCAGCCGCTGATTCCCTAAGCCATACTCCCGGCTGATCTGCAGCCCGGCAATCGATATATTCGTCCGATCCAGGAACGCGACTCCGCTCAATACAAACAACCAGATCGACAAAAAATATCGCACCCGCATCCGCCGCTCATACATCGCTTTTTATGGCTCCTGCAGCACGATACAACCCAACGGAAATACGGCCGCTTCTGTGTGGAGATTCTAACCCGCTCAGCGACTGCTTCAAAGCTGATTTCGCTATTATTGAGACGCATGCCGGGACCCATTGGAGCACGATTCGCAACAACCGCGCCAGCCCGTGTGATAGCGACGTTGGTAGGTCTCGTATAATCCGCTCGGGAGGGACCAGTGAAATTTATTCGTCGGGTCCGGTTTGTCGCTCTGCTTCTCTTGTTGGCCTTCACAGTCATTGCAAATGCATCGGCTTCGCAAGCGCAAACGTCGCAAGATGCTCCCTGTTCGAACACTCCGAACCTGGATCATCCGCATGTAGCGCTGACAAGCGGCGATCTCCATCTCGTTGTCTTCCTCCCTGACGCAAAGAACGGCTATTACCGAGCGCAACGTTTCGACTGGTCAGGCGTGATCGGCTGCGCCTCGTATAAGGGACATACGTATTGGGGCCAATGGTTCCGTCATTACGACCCGGAAGTGAATGATTCAATCACCGGACCCGTGGAAGAGTTTCGTCCGGATGATGGAGCACAAGGCTACGATTCCGCGCAGCCAGGCGGAACCTTCGTGAAGATTGGCGTCGGCGTGCTTCGCAAAACGTCCACTGCTCCCTACCATTTCGGCGACAGCTTCCCGATCGTGGATACGGGGCACTGGAGTGTCCACGTCGGCAAACGTTCGATCAGCTTTCAGCAGCGCCTGACTTCGCCGAACGGCATCAACTATCTCTATACGAAGAAACTTATTCTGAGCCGCGATGGTTCCACACTCACTCTGCATCACACGCTGAAGAATCTCGGCGGTGCCTCGCTGGTGACGAACGTATACGATCATGACTTCTTTATGCTGGATGGGCAGCCGACAGGACCTGGATTTGTGCTGCACCTGGCCTTTACTCCGGTTCCGCAGACGCCGCTCGAGCCCGGCGCAACCGTGAAAGGCAACGACATTGTGTACCTGAAAGATCTCCAGCCGGGAGATACCGTCGCCTCTTACCTCACGGGCTACGGAACCACAGCGTCCGACTACGATATACGTCTCGAAAACAAGAACACCCATACAGGTATCGAGCAGACGGGCAGCATGCCAGTTTCGCGTTTTTATTTGTGGTCGATTCACACCACGGTGTGCCCGGAGGCCTACCTGCATCTCGATATCGCGCCAGGTAAAACGGGAACGTGGGATATTCATTATCATTTTCTGACGAACCTTCCGTGATGTGAGGGCAGTCGATGATTGGCTGCGCGCCCCTTCGGATTGTCTATAGCTTGCACACGGTCATTTGACCTAGTTCCGCCTGGGTGGCACGGCCCATGACATATGCGTTTTTAGGCGTAAGGATTAAGATCGCTTCTTACGCGTGCATCGCACGAGGTCGCTAACCGTAGTAAAGGAGATAGTTCCATGGAGATGAATACTCGACGTGGCTTTCTAGGCGGGGTTGCCGCAATGGCGGCCGCAGTGGCCGCAGAGCCGACGCTTTTCGCTCAGACAGCTCCTGCACCAGCGAAACGGCATGGCCCCAACCCTCATATTCATGGCGATGTCTATTATTTTTATGGCACCGGCTCCAACGATGGTTTTCCGGATCACATCACGGTCACCGATCCGTTTGAAAAGCATGTCACCCGCACAATGGATGCGCTGAAGAAGGATCTGGAGAGCAATGGATGCAGCATGGATAGCATCTTGCAATTGCAGGTCTTCCTGTGCCTGCCCCTTGCCGACGGAGTGACCATGCCGACAGGCAAGGCTCGTTTTGACGCGCACCAGGCGCAGTATGAAGCGCTGAATAAGATCTACCACACCTATTTCAGCGCCGGTAAATCGCCCGCACGCGCCTGCATGGCTCTGGAATGGATTCCCGGCAACTCTCTGATCGAAATAGTTGGCTGCGCCAAAGTGATTAACCCGGCGGCCTGATCGTCTCGGGAGTCGCGAATAGCCCGGCCTACAACGCGTTGCAATGCTGCGCGTTCGCCGGGCTGTTCTATTTCTCTTATTCGAAATGCACAAGCCCGCGCTGCAATGCATAGATGGTGGCCTGGGTCCGATCACGGGCTCCCATCTTGTCGAGCACGGACGAAACATGAATCCGCACGGTCTTTTCTGCAATGCACAACTGATCCGCAATCTCCCGATTCGATTTTCCCTGGGTGATGCAGGTCAGCACTTCTTTTTCGCGCGGCGTCAGTTCTACTGAGGGAATTCGCTCGGCAAGACGGTCAAGAGCAACGCGGGGCAGATAGCGGAGTCCACGATAAACATGCTGGATGGCGTCGACCAATTGTTCACCACTTGCGTCTTTGGTCAGATAGGCCATGGCTCCAAAGTGCACCGCGCGATAGATGTCCTCGCTACCTTGATAGTTCGATAGAATCACGATCCGAGCTTTCGGAAACTCGCGGCGAACTTGCTCGATCACTTCAAATCCGCTCATGCGCGGGAGACGAAGATCCAGAACCACGACATCAGGCTGCAGCGATCGGTACAACGCAACTCCCTCTTCGCCATCGCAGGCCTCCCCAATAATTCGCAATTGCGGATGAACAGAAAGGAGAGAGTGCAGCGCCATACGCGCCAGGAAGTGGTCTTCGACGAGGAGGACACGAATTTCTTTCATGCTTACATCCACAAGGCTGATGCGGTCGCGCCGATTTGCCAGTGCCGGCGAAATTGCAGCGCCGCTCTTCCGCTCACATTTCGGAGTTCAGTGGCGGATCGAACCTGCACCACTTCAACCTACCGATGAAAAAAGGAAGCCGCAGCATGCGCGGCGGCTTCTGGAGGCCCAGCATCAAGAAAAAAGCTGGATCAAAATATGACCTTTCCGGCGAGCTGAAGCACGCGCGGGCTATAGAAGAAGCTCATATTGGTAACCGTGCCGAAGTTGCTGGTGGCCACCGGATTTGCCGGATCGAATCCCTGCTCAATTTCTGAATTGGGATTGCCGGCACTTGGGTGATTGAAAAGATTTTCCGACTCTGCGCGGAACTGGAATCTGAGGTTGCGCCAGATTTCGAAATCTTTGAAGAGCGAAAGGTTGACGTTGCTGTATCCGGGGCCGCTCAGCGTATTCCGATGCGTGTTGCCATACGTGCCGACCGCGGGAATGGAGTATGCCGAGGCGTCAATACAGGAGGTGCCGCCGTTGTTGTACCCGTTGTTCTTGATGTAATCACTCAGGCCGCAATGGGCACTGGGCGCATGCACCCAGTTCGGACGCTGCGTGTTTCCTCTTGGCAATCCAACGTTGGCCTGATCAAAACCCAGGTTCACATTGAATGGCTCGCCAGACTGAATGGTGACGATGGTGTTCACCTGCCATCCGCCCAGTCCTTCACGAACGATCGCGTTGGCATGTGGAACAGTCGGGATATCGTACGTCAAAGTCCCGACAAAACGGTTCCGGATGTCCCAGTTGGAGTTGCCGTAATCGCGACCGATATCGTACTGATCCATGGTTGTGCCCGAACCATTGGAGTTATCAGAAATATCCAGGTCATGGCTCCAGGTATAGCTCAGCATTGCTGACAGACCGTGATTCGCTCGCTGACGCAGAATGGCGGTGAACCCGTTGTAATGGGAATACTCGTCGTTCTGAATCATTCGTATCGATCCAAATAGTTGATTCGGTCTGCGCCCGTTAATGTCCTTATCTGTCGAAGGCTGCGGTTGGTTGTCATAGAAGTCGCGGTCCAGGTGAATCGCATGCGAGCCGAGATATTGCAGCTCCATGCCCGCTCCCCTCCACAATTGCTGACCCATAGTTAGGTTCCACTGATAGAGCGTCTGTGTCGGCAGGTAGGGTGAAATGGTGAAGGCGCTCACATAAGTTCCCGGAATTCCTGCGACTGGCGAACCTGCTCCAGCTCCTGGAGTTGGGTTCGACAGCGTCAGCAAATTTCCTGGCGTCGTAAAATAGTCCACCGAAGCAGACAGAGGATAGTTTGACGTTGTCAGCGTATAGGTGTTGAGCTGATTGGCGTTGTAATACACGCCAAAGCCACCGCGAAAGACCGTCGTGTCACGAGCTCTAAAGGCAAAGCCAACGCGCGGAGCCCAGTCGTTATGGTTAGGATTATTGAACTTGAATCCCGGTACAGGCTTGTAGTCCGCGGCCGTGGTCGCACTCGAAGTTGGAATCAGCGCCGTCTGCTGGGGATTCAGGATGCGAGCGTAGCCATTCAAGCTGTAAGGTACCGTCGGCAATTCATAGCGCAGACCATAATTCAGCGTCAGCCTGGGAAATGGGTTCCAGGTATCAAGCACAAAGAAACCGTCTCGCCATTCACCAACAGACCCCTTCACTGGCAACACCGGAGTCTGCGAAGCCTGAGCTAAGCCAAGGACAAAGTCCGCAGCTCCATAGCCCGTGCTCGTGTAACCTGCTCCTGTCGAACCCGTGCCGATAAAGTTGAAATATCCGCGGGGATCATTCGTCGCTTCACGCCCGATGGTGAGCTTGCGAAGCTCAACACCCGCCATGATGTTGTGTTTGCCGTGCGCCCAGCTTACCTGGTCGTAGCCATCAATCGCGCGGTCGTCCTGATACCAGTTAGAAGCATCGTTGCCGGCCTCATGATAGGTATCGAAGTTAAAGGATGGAATGCCGGGGTTGTTGTAAATCGAGTCGGAGTTGAACCCAGGAATCCCGAGCTTGGTTCCTGCATCCGTAATTCCATTCTCTGCAAAGTAGTTCAGGTTATTTGAGGTTACAGTGTTCAAGCCAATGCGAAAATCATTGATCAGGTTCGAAGTAATGATGTGGGTATAGCCAAACGCCGCGTTTCTGGTGTTAGTAGGTCCGTAGGAAGCGTCTGTCGGAAATGGATCTCCGGCCACAATACTCAGATCCTGCCAGTGATACCGGAAAAATAGCCGTACATGTTCGCCAATATTTTCGTCGACCCGATCAAGAGTCTGCTTGATGTATAGGTCATTCGGATAGTTCACGTTCAAGTTATTGGTACTGCCCGGCAAATTCGGTGGTGCAATATATTGCTCGATGTTCTTTGCAATCTGCGCCGCCGGTGTGGTGAGTTCGGAGGCGGGAATCTGGTTGCCTTGATATGGCTGACCGGTGAATGGATCGTACAGTTGTTGCACGCCGTTGAGGAAGCCGAAGTTTCCTGCTTCCATGTCCGAAGTCAGTGTGGAAACTGGACCTTGGTTGGATTGCTGAACCTGGTTGATCTTCTCGTATGAGGCGAAGAAGAACGTTTTGTCGCGCCCATCATAGATCTTGGGAATAAAGACCGGCCCACCCAGGTCGAAGCCGTACTGGTTGTAGTGTTGAATTGGCTTCGGCGTGCCCACGGGATTCAGGAATGGAGCGGCATTCAGGGCTGTGTTCTGAATATAGTCATACACCGCGCCATGTGGGGTGTTAGTGCCGGACTTACTAACTAGGTTGATGTGAACACCGAGGTAGTTTCCATATTGCGCGGAGTAGTTACCGCTCTGCATCTGGACTTCAGAAATCATGTCCGAGCTGGGCCGAGCCGGCGCCGTGCTGATCAGGCTGTTCATGATCGTCACGCCATCGAGGCTCAGACTGTTCTGAATTTCACGCTGGCCGGCGCCAATGAAGTCCTCGCCGGGAGGAACACCGGAGTAGCTGCTGGTGGGGCCGATAATCACGTTGGAGGCCGTAGCGGCGACCTCCAGGGCGTTATGGCCCATCAGCGGAAGATCACTGACCGCCTTGGTGTTGAAGGTTTCGCCAAGGGTCGCGTCATCCGTCGCGATCGGCGGCGACGCCGCGGAGACGGTAAGGGACGTCGAAGTTGAGCCGACCTGCAAACTAAAATCGGTGCGCTGTGCTTCGTCGATCGTAACGATACGGCCGGTCTTTGTAATGCTATTGAAGCCCTGCTGATTCACCGTGATGTCATAAGTGCCGGGAGTAATGAAGGTAATCGAGTAGAAGCCCGCCGAGTTAGTGGTCCCGGGATATGCGACCTTGGTCCCTTCATTGGTGGCCGTCACCTTGGCGCCTGCGACGGGCGCGCCGGATTGGTCGACCACATTACCGACAAGGGCGGTGTTGTTAGCGATCTGCGCCTGCAACATTCCGCCTGTAAGTACCACTCCTGCTACCACTGACCAAATACGAAATAAGGAAATGCGTTTCATGTTCGTTCGATCCCTTCTGTTTATGACCGGTCGCGGCCCGCGGATGTACCGATGGTCCGATACCCTAGCGCTCACTTGCGCAGTCGTTACGAGGAAGAGTTACAAGTAGGCTCTGGTGGTGTTGGCTTCTGGTACCTGCGGACTTGAAAGCATTGGACAACAGCCATCGCTCGCTGTCATTAGGCTGTCGTACAGCTTTTGTGCAGGGCAATTGCCCTACATTGCGCAAACTCGAATCACGGATTGCGCTTGCAAAGATTGAATTGTGATTTCTACATTTCTGTGGATGCTCTCGGAAGCCGCTCTACTTTCCGATGCAGAAGGTGGAGAAGATAAGGTTCAGAATATCGTCGGCGGTCGTGGCGCCGGTTAATGCATCGAGGCTGCGCAGCGCGGTATGAAGATCGATCAACAACATTTCATGCGGGACATTTGCATCGATCGCTTGCTCGGCAGCGTGCAACGCTTGCAGTGTTTCCAACACCGCCTGTTGCTGGCGAAGATTGGTCATCAGACCAGTCTCAACTTCTTTGCCTTCGCCGCGTATCAGTGTAAGAATCGCGTCTCGCAACTCAGTGATTCCTTCGCCGGTCAGCGCCGAAGTCTCAATCGCCGCGTGCAGTGTCTCCCCGTTTCCAAACATTTGGCCGGCTGATTTTCCGACGCCTAAATCCATCTTGTTGAGAACCACAATTGCCCGGCGCGTGCGCATCTGCTCCAGCAGTGAGATTTCTTCCGTCGACAACGCTTCTGTCGTTGCATCCAGCACCAGCAGCACCACGTCGGCATCAGCCAAAGCCTCGCGCGATTTTTGAATGCCGATACTTTCCGCCTCATCCTGTGCGATTCGCAGCCCTGCCGTATCGATTAAGTCGAGGGGGATTCCACCGAGCGACACGCGCTCCGTCACCAGGTCTCGCGTGGTTCCCGGCGTGGCTGTCACAATGGCCCGTTCACGCTGCACCAGCCGATTAAAGAGTGAGGATTTGCCTGCGTTTGGACGCCCAACAATGGACAGCGAAATTCCATCGCGCACCACTCGGCCATAGGCGAACGATGCAGCCAGAGCCTGCAGCGGTTCCATGATCGCCGCGACTCGACTCGCAATTACACTCGCTGGCATCACGTCGATGTCGTCTTCCGCAAAGTCGATGCCCGCTTCCAGTTCCGCAATCAGATGAACCAGTGCCTGCTTGATCGGCTGGATGCGACGCGACAACGCACCTTCCATCTGCTCGGAAGCGATTTTCGCCTGGTACAGAGTCTGCGCGTCGATCAGATCGCGCACCGCTTCCGCTTGTGTCAGGTCGATGCGCCCGGAAAGAAAAGCGCGCTCGGTGAATTCTCCGGGCCGTGCCAGACGAGCGCCTCGCATAATCGCAGCGCGTACCAGCGACTCCAACACCACCGGTGAACCATGGGCCGCAATTTCGACCACGTCTTCCCGCGTGTAGGAGTTGGGAGCCTGAAAGAAGGTGACAACAGCTTCGTCGATTCGACTTGCATGTTCGGGGTCTTCACTCTCCGGATCGAGAATGTCGCCGAGCTGCGCGTGAGTTGGCACCAGAGGTTTCGCCAGCCGCGTCAGACTCGAAGCAATCGCAAGCGCATCGACGCCGGAGAGGCGAACAATGCCGATGCCTCCGCGCCCTGGCGGAGTCGAGATCGCTACGATCGTATCGCGCTGATTTTCTTGAACACCCAACGCCGGCGTACCTACAGCATGGACGGGCTCAGTCACGAATCGATTCTACTTTGCGCCACCTACATCATCGAAGGGACGCCAGCAAACTCGCCGCAACCTATTCCGCTCAGCTGTGACCAAACGTGCGTGCCCGCCCCGTTCCCGCGGATGGAGTTCTTGGCTGCCAGTTTTTTGGATAGACCACGACGGACCGCCGCATGCCTTCTCCGCTGCTCTCGCTGCGCAGGTCTTCGTAGTTCTTCAAAGCCAGATGCAGCATTCGCCGCTCGCGAGAATTCATCGGCGCGAATTGATAGGGCTCGCTGGTCCGCCGCACCTGCTCTGCGGCAGTGTCGGCTGCGAGCTTCAATTCCTGCGCACGCAACGCTTTATACCCGCGCGCGTCGAAGCTAACCAGGTCGTGCTCGGAGGGCTCCAGCCGAAGGGTTTTCGCGGCGATGTGCTCTAAAGAACGCAACAGCTCCGCATTATGTTCCAGCACCAGGTCCACATCCGGGCCCGCGATTTCTACGTAGATTTCGCGTGACTCGAACTTGTGTGGATCGGCTGCGCCCGCGCCTGCGGTAATTCTGTACTTCAGACGCAAACCGCCCTTGCCGACCACCATTTTTAAAAATGCATCGATCGTTTCTACGGCAGATTGATAGTTTTCAATGGGCATTGGTATTCCATAGTCTCGCTTCTGCAGGTTTGTCAACGCCGCCCAGGTGCCGGCGGTCGTCCACCCTTCTTTTTCAACGCTCTCTTGGCTTGGATCTCCCGCAACTCTTTGCCTAACTTGGTGCGGTTAATGATCATTTGCTGCCCGATGCCGATCAGGTTACTCCCCGACCAGTACAGCGCCAACCCCGACGCATAATGCCAGCAGATGAATCCACTGAACAACGGCATCGTGAACGCCATCATCTTTTGCTGGGCCGCATCGACCCCCGGGGACGGCGTAAACATCTGGAAGAAGAATTGCGATACCACCATCAGGATGGGAAGAATGTGATACGGATCCGGCGCCGACAAATCATGCAGCCAGAACCAGTGCGCATGGCGCAGCTCGATCGCATTTTCCAACATGGCGTAGAACGCAAAAATCAGCGGGAACTGAACCAGCATCGGAAGACAGCCGCCGAACATGTTGACGCCTTCCTTCTTGTACAGCTCCTGCATTTCCCGGTTCATGTCCTGCTTGCGCGGATCGTCGAACTTATACTTCTTGTATTTCTCCTTGATAAAGTTCATCTGCGGCTGGATGCGCTGCATTTTGATGGATGACTTCATCATGGTGAATCGGGTCGGGAACATGGCCAGCGTTAGAAACACCGTCAGGATCAGAATTCCCCAACCCCAGTTATGAACCACGTGGTCATAGACCCAGCGCAGCAGATAGAACAGCGGCTTGGCAATAATCGACCACATGCCGTAATGGACAATCGGCACCAGGTTGGGTCCGTTCGGTTTCCCGTCCGGTCCCATGGCTCGGATCGACGACAACACGCCCAGCGACTTGGGTCCGGCAAAAATCCGAACCGTCGTGGGGCCATTTACCGCACCGACAGCCGCACCCAATACAGGCTCAGCCTCGGTCTCGCTCGTCTTCGGTTCGTTCGGATCTTTGGGAATATTCAGCGTGTGGCTCAGACGCGACAAAGGTGCTGTTGGCCGGCGTCTCGGGAAGGAACATCGCGGCAAAGTACAGATCGCTGACACCGCCCCAATCCAGCGAACCCGTCTGCGTTTCGCCATCGTGCACTTTTTTCGGCGCAATGCTTTCCACCTTGCCGCCATTGGAACGATCAATCTTCTGATACGTGGAGTAGTCGCGCGCCTCGCGCTGATCTCCAAATCCACCCGGCCACGCAACCAGGGCCTCGACCGGCGCGCCATTCTGCGTCACGCTCACATCTGCCGTGACCACGTAGCTGTTATCGAAATGGAAGGTCTTGCGAACCACCAAACCGCCGGCAGAATAGTCGAACGTCAACTGATTCGGCGCCGTCAGCGTGCCGGTGGCGGAAGGCACATACAGAGCCTGCGCCAGTTGCTGCCGCAAACCCGCGTCATAGGTATAGATCGCCAGCGGATAGCCGAATTTTTCCGCCGCCGCGGCATGCACCAGGTCGAGCGGCTTGCCATCGTAGTTGGTGTATTTCTTCAGAATCCACGAGGTCACTTCGCCGCCGCGATTGCTGAAGGTAATCCGATACAGCTCATTCTCGACGACTGTGGTGCTCTGGGCTGCAGCTGCCACCTTCGGAGTTGACGCACCAGTCGTTTGCTCGCTCGCGGGGTTCGCCGCAGCATTTGCAGTATTGTTGCCAGCGTCTCCGGCTGCGCCAGTTGGCTGGCTCGCATTCGTTTTCGCGGCTGTGGAGTGTGCTGGAGGCAGAGTGACCGGGTGCTTCGGCTTGAAAAATTGCATGCCCAGCAGGATTGCCACAAACACAACGGTAAACACCAGCAGAGAATTCGTATCCTGCTTCCCGCCTTGCTGGTTAGGATTCTTATATTCGGCCAAGAGACTTCCTGTTGCGTTCAATTTCCGCACTGCATTTCAGCGCAAACGCTTCCACTACCAGGCCAGGCCTGCGGTGGATGCTGGATTTTCTGCTGTCTCGATCGTTCCTCGACGCTTCTGGGGTTCGACGTGCCGGGACGGTTCGCGCAGATGCGGGTATACCTATCCTACCCGTTTTTATCTCCCACTTGCAGGTTGTAAGCGGAGGGAGCAGGCACGCGCCTCAGCCGAGCCAGAGAGCTTCCACGAAAATCTCTGCTCATGAAGTACTTACGGTACCGGATCGAACCCGCCATGCCGCCCCTTGCGGCTCAATGGATGACAACGCGAGATTCGCCGCATCGCCATCGCGGAACCGCGCAGCCAACCATGGCGCGCCACCGCGATCGCGGCATACTCCGAACAGGTAGGCTGAAAACGGCATCCACTGGGCATTGGCAGCAGTGAGCTCGACAGGGCATGCAGGCCAGGAGAAATCCACCGCTGATAGAAGCCGGCCAGCCGCTCAACCCGCGCCGCGCGCCGCTCCTGCCTAGTTGCCATGGCTCAGGTCTGCATTGCAGGAGGCCTCGATCGCCCTTTGCACCGCGCGAAACGCCCGCAGCACATCTCGCTCAATCGCGGGAAACTCCGCCGCCAGCACCGTTTTTCGCGGATGAAGAACCACGTCCACATCTGCCGTCAATTCCGCCTGTGCCTGCCGAATCGCCTGCCGCATGCGCCGTTTGATTCGATTGCGTTCGACCGCGTTCCCCAGCACTCGGCCAGCCGTCAGGCCAACACGAGATCCCGGAGGAATTTCAGCTCTATAGTTGCGCGTCGGCTTTGCGGGAGGTTCAGCGGTCGCATCTTGCTGCTGGCGTATCGCGAAAAAATACGTCATCAGCGGCAGAGATTGCCGCTTTCCCTCGCGGTACACCCGCTGATAATCAGCATGCTTGCGCAGCCTGAAGTCCTGTCGCGGTGCGGCAACGGGTGTTGCGGGCTCGAACTGGAGATTGGACTGGCATCGCATCACCGCTGGTCCTATTGTCGCGCAACGGGCTCGACAACCAGCCGCAATGTGCGCAGTTCCCCTCACGGAGCGGCGGTATCGAACCGCAATTCCCAGGGAATCAGGAGGTTTCGACGGTGAGAATCAGGTGAATGCCAGCGACTAGCGTTAGTCGCGGTAACCGGCGCTGACAGACACGCGCTTGCGGCCCTTGGCGCGACGGCGCGACAGTACGGCCTGGCCCGCCTTGGTCTTCATGCGGGCCCGGAAGCCATGCGTCTTGGAGCGGTGGCGGCGATTGGGTTGAAATGTGCGCTTCGGCATCGGAGTGCGCTCCTAAACAGAGAATCTTATATAGACAGCAAACCTTGAGTATACCGGAGAACGGGCTGCTATACAAAGCCCTTGTGCTACTCCGCGCCTGATTCGCGCCAGCAAACACGAAAAAGGCAGGAACCGCGTCGGCCTGTGGGAGCCTACGCAGATTCCTGCCAATTTTTCTTCTCGTCTTCTCGCTCAGATCACTCGCAACAGCAACAGGATGATAACGATCAGCAAAATCAGCCCGAGCCCGCCGCCACCGTAGTAGCCGATTCCGGGCCCCATACGGTATCCGCCAAACACGACAACCAAAAGTAGAACGATCAAAATAATTAGCATTCTGTCTCCTCGCGGCGAACGCCTTTCGCCATGTATTAGCCGATTGGATGCAAATGCCACGCCCGCGCGCATATGTTGAACAAGTTTTTTCGAGTCGCCTCAATGGACAACTGCAAACTGCGGGTTCGCCAACGTACCGGTCAGCGCGATTGGAAACTCCAGACGTCCATCTTTCTCTTTGCCGTGTTTGAACAGGCGCGCAAACGTCGTGGTAAAGAAGCCCTGCTTTTTTTCGATGGTGGCGCTGCCTCGATAGTTCACCGGGCCGCCGATCAGCGACATGCTGCCGGTTCCATCCACGTCGATACCGTAAAAGTCCACCGCGACGCGCTTGCTGTAGATGCGGTGATTTTTCAACTCCATGTCGCCGCCAAATGTCGAGAATGCCGACGGTGGTTTTCCCGCCGCATCCTTTGTTCGAAACTGTTCGACCTGCTTCATGCTGGCATTTTGATCCAGCCCCGGAAGATCTCCGCGCTTCACCGTCAGCGTGCCCGTCCCGTACATATCCCCCAGTGGATTGGCAGAGTGTGCGATCTCCCCGCCGACATCCAGCTTGGCCTGCATCATTCCCGTCATCTTCGGCGGTCCATTTTCAAATTCGGCCAGAAGATACGGCATGCCAACGCCAGTCACGTTCATCTTGGCGTGGAAGGTGGTGTTCTTTCCCTGAAAATTAAAAGTGAAGTCGCCCTTGGCTTCTCCTCGATAAGTCTTCGCGGAAAAATTCTTGAAGACTAACGCCATCGGCAGAATTCGTACGTCAGACCGCAAGTCCCGGGTATGGATAGAGCCGAATCCCGCATTCGATGCCGTCAGCTGGCCTTGAATCACCTGCAGCGGCGTGCCCCGACCATGCGGGTGAAATTGAATTTGCTTCAGATCGCCACAGATATTCTGCAACTCCAGAATCACTGGTCCTGGTCTATCATGCGGCTCCGTCAGGACTGATCCCATCAACACGCCGTTCTGCACCTCAAGATTTGCAATCGACCCGGTAGAAAAGCGGCTGGGTTGATCTTTTGGACCCGCTGGATTTTGAAAGTTCCACAGACCGTCGGGATCGGAGACGAAATCGATTGCCGGTTGGTGCAGCACCAGTGAACGAATCACAATTCTCTTTTGCAACAGCAGCGGCGTCCATTTGACAGAAGCCTCCAGCATGGGAACTTTTAGGAAATCACCCGCCGGAAACGGTTTTGGATTTTTTATCTCGAGCCCGTACACCCGCACTCGCAAAGGGAAATATCGTATGTCCACATGCTGGACAGCGATTTGCAGGCCGGTTCTATTCTCCGCATTCGAGATCGCCATGGGGAGATAGCGATCGGGATTGTGCAGCCAGTACCACGCGGCCGCAAAGGCCACGATGACCACCACTGCACAAATAATGAATGCGATTTTAAGGGGAGAGCTAACGCGAGACTTCATCGAACTTTTCACGAAACGGGGGCTGACAGCACTACGCACCTCCAAACTTAGATGCAATGCGTCGCCTCACCTTCATGTCCAGAACTGTGTTTGAGGCTACTTTTTCTCTGCCTGCGGCGAGCAACCCGGAATTGAGCTATCCATCCCCAGCCGTTGCTCCATCAGGCGTGGCAACAAGAATTGAAAGAAACGGTCGGAGTCCGAATGCAGGCAGACATCGGCGTTGGGCGTTCCCGGCTGCGAGCGTGTATATCCGTGATCGTCCACTTCAATGTGCATCGGTTGCGTCGGACATTGGTCGCTGTCGATTGTCGCCGCAGCCGCCATGACGTCAAACAGCGTTGGCGTCACAGATCTGCCACCGCCCCACTCCTGCGTCAGCACTTCAAGCGAGTCCGTCAACGGCGTGCTTTGACGAAACAGAATCGACCGCATCACCTCATCGAGTTTCAGCTGGGTTGAATCGAGTGGCGCCATGGTGATCGGCACTCCTGAAGCAAACAGTTTTTTCGCGGATGTCACGTCCATGGCAATGTTGTATTCCGCGGACGGTCCTTTATCTGGCGCATAGCCCAAATCTCCATATCCGCGATGAATGGATCCGCCCATCATCACCACTCGCTTCAGCATGCGGAAGGCGGCAGGGTCTCGATCAATCAGCGCGCCGACATTACTCAGCGGCGCAATCTCAATCAGCGTAATCTGCCCTGGATTGGCGCGAATCGTCTTCGCCATCCACGCAATTGCGTCCGTGCCGGCGCCGGTCGGAGGCGGAAAACGACTGGCCCACGATGCCTGCGTAAACACATTGTTCGCCTTGGTCGGAACTCCAACGAACACGGGAATATTTTGCTGTCCCGTCTCGCACAACAGACCCTCCACTAACTGTGCGCGCAACGCAGTATTGCCCCATGCAGTCGTCACGCCCAGCAGCTTCAATTCAGGACTAGTCAACACCAGCGCCAGCGCATATGCATCGTCGATGTCGTCGCCAATATCGGTATCCAGAATCACCTTTTGTGGGGCTGGCACCTGCTTTTGCGCTCGCGCATACTTCGAGCCCGCGACCAGCAGGCACAGGACAATCATCAACCAACATTTCAAGCGCATATGCAGCCATTCTAGAGCGGAATTCAGATTGCAATCCGCCGCGTCCTTCCGTGGTCGAGGTCCGACTATCCAAAAGCATTTCGCGGCCGCCCAGGGAGAATCCAAACCACAACTAATCTTTTTCTCCGATCCATCTGTCCTGTTAACTCTATGGGAGCGTATGCTTTCAGCGATGCTGTTCTCAAATCTTCTGTAAGGGGATCTTCCAATCGATGATTACAGCCTGCGCGCTTCCCACCATGTACTCCCGCGGATTTCAGCTGGACGAAGGAGAGGACGCGATTGGATTGATGGAGTCTCGCTGTATCGTGCACGACGACCCCGTTCGCCTGCGAGAAGCGATGGCGGAAGATGGCCATTTGTTTTTGCACGAATGTCTGGAGCGAGAAGAAGTCCTCGCAGCGCGGCGACATATCCTGACGCAGTTGTCAGCGGAAGGCCAGCTGGATTCCGCGACGCCATTGATGATGGGCAAACCGAAGTCCGGCACCCAGCTGTTTTTTCAGCCCGAGCTGGCGCAGAAAAACAATCCGCCGCTGCAGCATCTTCTTTACGCGCGACAGGGAAATCTGATGAGCTTTTTCTCGTCTTTCCTTGGCGGAGAAATTCTGCATTTCGATTTCACCTGGCTGCGTTGCATCTCGCCGGGCCTGGGTACTCCCAGCCATTGCGATATTGTCTACATGGGTCGAGGAACGCGGCGCCTCTACACGGCCTGGGTTCCGCTGGGAGATATTGATCTCCAGATGGGTGGACTGATGGTGCTGGAAAACAGCCACAAGAACGCGCGATTGCAGACTACCTATGGTCAGCGCGATGTGGATTCGTATTGTTCCAACCGGCCCGACGATCCAGCACGCACCGCAAGCGGGTTGAACGGATGGCTCTCCGAAGACCCCAATCAGATTCGGCGCGCTTTAGGCGGACGCTGGCTGACTGCGGAATACAAAGCCGGCGATGTTGTCATCTTCTGCATGGATCTGGTGCATGGAGGCATGGATAATCGCACCGACCGGCTGCGCATGTCTTCCGACTCGCGCTACCAACTCGCAAGCGAACCTGCGGATGAGCGCTGGATCGGTGAAAATCCTCCGGGTCATAGCGCGGCGGGCAAGCGCGGACGCATCTGCTGATCGAACTGCAACCACTCAAAATTTCAGCCGCACATTCAGAAACACTCCGACGCGTCAGCCATACATGCGCGCCAGAGTGTCTCCGTCAATGCTGGTTATCGACCGAGTGCAAAGTCGGCGCGGCAGCCGCGATCCACCCAGATTCCGCGGCCGTCAAATCCCCACGTCCGGCCCTGAATGCAGGCTGAACCACTCCGCTGATTAACCATGCGCACTCCACCGCGAGTATCCGCCGGGCAATAATTGCGGCCGCCGTTGTTTGAAGAACAAGTGATCGTCCGACCTCCATATCCAGGACCGCCGGGCCCCGGACCAGGACGATATCCCGCAGGCCGCACCTCAAAATCGGCGCGGCATCCGCGATCGACCCAGATGCCATTCATGTCGAACCCCCAGGTACGGCCCTGGATGCAGGGTGAGCCACTGCGCTGGTTTGTCATGCGGGCTCCGCCGCCGGTGGGAATGCGGCAATAATGCCGTCGGCCGTCATCCGAGGCGCAGGTAATGTGCCGGCCCCACTGCGCAGTGGTGCCGCTCTGCGCACGCAAACGTGAACTTGAACAGCAAACAAGAGCCAGAATCACAGCCATAAAAAAGATCTTGGATTTGGTCATAGTAGCCTTCCACAGTTGTGTCGTATGCTGCGTTGGACAGCATATCGTTCTGTTTCACAGTCGGCAAGTTTCAAGTCGCGCTCGAATCTTCCGGCTATGTCGAATGACATTGTCTCACTCAGTTGGGAGTTCAAATATGAAATCTGCCGCACTTGCAATGCTTGTGGCTATCGCTTGTGCACCGATGGCCGCTCAGAATGGTCACCGCTGCCCAGCAATTCCAGAATCCCGCGAAAGCCTACCGGCCTATGGTGCTCTGGTGGTGGCCCGGCGGTGATGTCACAGATGCGGAGTTGCGCAGGGAAGTTGCTCTAATGGACCAGGCAAATTTCGGCGGCGGAAAGATTCAGCCTACCGTATTCATATGCGAGACTATTTCTCCCATGAAGAAAATTCCTATACAGATACGGCGAATGGCTTGATGCCTTCCGGCCTGGTGGGACCGGTGCGGCTGAGGGCAGCAACACCCCCGTAAAGATCAGTTCGGAGAACGAAAAGAATCCATTCAGGAACCAATCGTCAAGACGCATTCCCAATCCGTCCCCACCCACGCCGCTTGGAGAGCGCCTCGCTCCATGCGACGACTGCGGCTGCTTCCATTGGTGGCGGCCACGTACTTCATGGTGTCTGGCGGTCCCTATGGATTGGAAGACATCGTTGGACAGGCCGGGTATGGACGCGCATTGCTGCTGCTCTGCGTTGTCCCGATCATCTGGAGCCTTCCAACCGCGCTGATGGTTGGCGAACTCGCCAGCGCGCTTCCCGAGGATGGTGGCTTCTATATCTGGGTCAGCCGCGCACTCGGTCGCTTCTGGGGATTTCAGGAAGCCTGGCTATCGCTGTCCGCCAGCATCTTCGACATGGCGATTTATCCAGCTCTCGCCGTCGCCTACCTCGGCCAACTGGATCCCGCGCTGACGGCTGGGCATCGCGGCCTGGCATTGTCGCTAGCCGTAGTGGTGATTTGCGTTGCGTGGAATCTGCGCGGCGCCTACTCGGTCGGCCAGGGATCGTTGTGGATGCTGGGGCTTCTGTTAACTCCATTCCTCGGCATCATCGGCTTAGGCATTTGGAGGAGCGGCCTGTTCCACATTGCCGGGGCTTCTGTGCAACATGCGAGCATGGCGCGAACGCCGCACGGCAGCATGGTGACGGCGCTACTCTTCGTGGTGTGGAACTACATGGGCTGGGACAACGCGTCCACCATTGCAGCGGAAGTAGAAGATCCTCAGCGCAATTACATTCGCTCCATGCTGGCTGCTGTTCTGCTGGTCGCTGGCAGTTATGTTCTGCCCATCGCCATAGTTGCGTTGACAGGAATTCCGTCGTCGATGTTTGTCACCGGCTCGTGGGTAGCGGTCGCTCGAATTCTAGGAACGCATATTGGCCCGCGTTTCGCCGAATGGCTCGCCATTGCTGTGGTTGTTGGCGGTGCACTTACCGGCATCGCCATGTTCAACGCCCTCATGCTTTCTTATGCCCGCGTTCCCGCTGCCATGGCCAGCGATGGTCTGCTGCCGAAAGTGCTGGAACGACGCATGGCCAACGGCGTTCCCTGGGTAGCAGTGTTGGTGTGCGGAGTTGCGTGGGCGCTCGCGCTTGGGTTTAATCTGACACGCCTGCTCGAACTCGACATCCTGCTTTATGGATTAAGTCTGGTGCTGGAATTTGTTGCACTCGCAGTTTTACGTTGGCGAGAACCGTCTCTCGTTCGACCCTTCCGCGTTCCTTTCGGTCGCGTCGGCGCGGTCACGATTGGCATCGCTCCCTCCGCGGTGGTTTTCTTCACCATCTTTGCCGCGAGTGCCGATCGCATTACTCCCAGGTTACCGGCGATTCTTTTCGGAACTTTTCTCGCGGCTGTGGGTCCGTTATTCTATCTGTGCACGCTTCGCCGAAAACGCGCGGCGGATCATACAACTTCGTGACGCACTGGTACACGAAAATGATGAGCGTGCCGGCTGAATCTTGTCGGAGAAAATTGTCCGCTGTCAATCCAAATCCGGCATTCGATATGCCCTTTCACCAGCCTTGGTGCAGTTTCGAAAAGAAATGATTTTGTGTCGAAAACACTGCTGCCTACCAGCACTTGAATGTGCTAGTATCGGCTTTCGCTAACGTCATCCGAACAACCCGTTCCGTGTGCTCTGACCGCCCCAGGCCGACCACTTTTCAGCGAGTATCGGACAAACCGTAGCCAACATTTCTCACGACCTTTGGCAATTTCAAGTTCGTCGCATGAACATGAAGTTTGCCGTATTGTTTAGCTTCGAAGGAGCAAGCTCCGCTGCAGATTTTTCGTTTGCATCGGTAGTCGCGCCGCAACGTTGAAAGTGAAAACAGCATGTCATTTCTAGCCACAGCTTCCTCGACCATCAATCCCTGGCTTCGCATCCTGACGGCGCTTGAGAAAAAGATCAATCACCAGTCCTTCGACACCTGGTTCAAGCCAACGCGCTTTAGCCGCATTGAAGGCCGAGTGCTAGTCGTCACTGTGCCCACGCGCGAGTTCGAACACATCGGCGAACGATACAACGATCACATCCTGGAGGCCGTCGACCAGCTTGGCCTGGAAGTCGACGAAGTTTCCTTCGAGGCTTTGCAGGAAGAAGCGCCGCCGCCGCGCGTGCGTCAGGATGGCGGCTTTGCGCCGCAGCCGACACGGTCTTCCAATCCGGCGCGCAATCGTTACAACACCAATTCAGCAGCCGCGCCGCAGCAGTCCCGCTTCGACTGGGATACCGCCGCGCAACTCAATCCTCGTTACACCTTCGACGCATTCGTCATAGGCAACGGAAATCAATTTGCCCGTGCTGCCGCCGAAGCCGTCGCCGAACGTCCTTCAAAGGCGTACAACCCGCTGTTCCTGTACGGCTCCGTCGGCAATGGCAAAACACACTTGATGCATGCCATTGGACATGAAGTAAAACGCCATCAGCCGCAGGCATCCATCTGCTATGTGTCGAGCGAGAAATTTACCAACGAGATGATCAACTCGCTGCGCTACGATCGCATGTCCAGCTTCCGCGACAAATATCGCAGCGTGGATGTGCTACTGATCGACGACATCCAGTTCCTCGCGCAGAAGGAACGAACCCAGGAAGAGTTCTTCCATACCTTCAACGCGCTGCATGAAAGCATGAAGCAGATTGTCATCGCCAGCGATCGGCCTCCGAAAGAATTGGCAGAAATTGAAGATCGCTTGCGCAATCGCTTCGAGTGGGGCTTGATTGCCGACATTCAGCCGCCAGATCTGGAAACGAAGGTCGCGATTCTGCAGAAGAAAGCAGAGAGCGAGCACGTCACGCTGCCGGTCGATGTAGCGTTATTTGTCGCTTCCAACGTCCGCACCAATGTTCGCGAATTGGAAGGTGCGCTGGTTCGCCTGCTGGCGTGGTGCAGTCTGCATGGCGTGGAGATTAGCCTCGCCGTTACACAGCAGTGCCTGAAGCAATTCATCGACACGCAAGTTCGCAAGGTAACGATTGAAGTCATCCAGCGGGCTGTTGCCGATCAGTTCGGCATGAAGATCATGGAGCTGAAGCAGAAGAACAATTCTCGCTCCATCGTTGTTCCTCGCCAGATCGCCATGTATCTCGCCAAGCAATTGACGGAAGCGTCGCTGCCGGAAATCGGTCGCCACTTCGGCGACAAGCACCACACCACCGTGATGCATTCGATCGCCAAGATCGACGAGCTTCGCCACACCGACACCGATTTGAATCGCATGATCAACAATCTGATGGAGCAGCTTAACAAGTAAACCGTTCCCATCATTCACCCTGCTTCATCATGCCCTGCAGGCTTTCATCATGAAAGTTTTCGGGGCATTTTCATGTTCACTCGACTCTCGCCTACGCACTCTTTTCCCCTGACAACGCAAAACGTTTCGCCTGTTACTGCAATTCGGAATCCATTCCGGCGCCAGGTATCTTCGCAGTCAATCCAAGAAAAATCGCCTTTCCTCCAATCCATCCGACTCTCCGCCCCGTACAGGCTGCAGGAAGGTATCAGCCCGCTTCAAAGAAATTACTAATCGCAAGAAATCTGAATCACGTGGCGCGGGCGTACCGCTTGTAAACCAACATCGATCCCTCCGACGAGTCGGAAGGAAGAGAGCACAAACAAGGAGACTTTATGGCGACAGATAAATTGATCAAGGAATTGAGTGTGGCCGGTGGCTTGAACCGTCGCTCCTTCCTCACCGGGGCGACAATGTTCAGCGTGGGTGCGGCGGCCATGGCTATTGTGGATGGCTGCAGCGGCGGCTCGATGATGAAAACCACGCCCGTCAGTGCCGCGGGCTCCACGGATACGGCGGCCAATATTTTGACCGCAGCTCTGATTGCTGAAAGCCTGGCGATCACCACCTATTACACGGCACTCTCCACATCGGCTGTGATTACAGACCCGAACCTCGCGGGTGCAGGCGGCACTGCTGTCAATGTAAGTTCTTCCGGCAGCGTCATCAACGTCGCGTATCTCCAGGGAGCGCTAATTGAAGAAGTGGCTCACGCACAGTTGTTGCGCTCTCTGCTTGGGTTGCCCACAGATGGCAGCGGTGATTCAGGCGCCGGCGTTCCGCAGACCTTCTACTACCCAACCGGGACCTTCTCCGGGCTTATGGGCTTTCTGCCGGTTCTCCTCGCGCTTGAAGGAGCCTTCGTTGGCGCCTACATGACAGCCGTCGAGGAATTCGCTTCCATGGCAGCCGGCTACAACGGTTTCAGCGCGACTCAGGCTAATCCGGCCATGAGCGGCTCTAATCTCACTCAAGCCGATCTCATCCTTTACGCGAAAGTCGCCGCGTCGATCATGGGCGTTGAGGCGGAGCATCGTGCGCTGGTGCGCGGCATTCCTTCCGTCACCCTCGGGTCACCCAGTTTCGCCGGCATCAACCTCATCCCGGCTAACAACGTGAACTACGAGAGCGACGCCAGCCTCACCGGCCTGGTGGTCAGCGTAAGTGGCGACTCCACCACCACGGCAGCCGGCGCTCTGGGCCCGTTCATCTCCGCGGGTACCAATCCCGTCTCCGTGCCTACCGTCGCCACGCAGGCCAGCTTCTCTTCTGTGGTCACAGCGTCTGTCGCGGGCAACGTTTCGGGTTCCATCCCGTCAGCCGAATAAACCTCTTTTGGGGCTCCATCATCAGGAGCCCCAAAAGCAAAACCTATCCTGCGCAAGCCAAGTAGAAGAATCCCTCGATCTGCTTAGGATGATTCCGCAGCTCGAGGCCTGCCAATCCGGAGCCAGACGTCTTCCTCACGTCGGAGATCGCAAGTCTCCGCCCTCCTACTGCATGTCGAACGATCGGCATGCAGTTCCTTTTTTTGCCCACACCGCCGACGTAAGACTTTGCGACATCGACATTTGCGGCTTCGTATTTCCCTTGCTGAGGCAACTTTAACGCCCAGTTGATTCTCTACATTCAGTGGTAGACCATAATGCCAGCAGTCTTGTGGCTCACAGCTTTGAGTCCTCCGTGTCTTCAATTTCTTCTATCGACCAGATCGGTCGTTCGGAAGGGGGAACCATGCTTTCGGCTTCAAACCAGACGCAACGCACGCAGCTGTTTCAGGATCTCTTTCGCGACTATTCCGGCGCATGTTTCGCCATCCGCAGCGCGGACGGATGGTCCTGGTGCTCATCGCAAAACCTGCCGCCACAGTGCACGTTCGTCATCAAGTCCTCGGCTGCCTGGCACGCGCTGTTGAAAGATCCGACCGACCGCACGCTGGGTGAGGCTTTCATCAATCAGGATCTGGATGTCGAAGGTGATTTGTTCTCCGCCTTCCCTCCCGTACGCCACCTGTATCAGAAGGCCGGCAACATCGGTCACCACATCCTGCGCACCCTCTGGCGCTCCTCGTCCGACCTGGCACAGTGGTTCCGCTATGGCAGGCAACACTCGATGGAGCGGGATCGCACTTCGATCTCCTACCACTACGATCTTCCCGTCGACTTCTATCGCACCTGGCTGGGGCCGACGCTGGCTTATTCCTGTGCCTACTTTCGCGACCCCACCGAAGGATTAGAAAATGCCCAAGCCAACAAGCTGGAGCTGATTTGCCGCAAGCTCGCCCTGGCGCCGAACCAGCGTTTCCTCGACATCGGCTGCGGGTGGGGAAGCCTGCTGCTGCACGCCTCCTCTCGCTACGGAGCGGATACCTACGGCATCACGCTCAGCCAGGAACAGGCTGACGTGACTGCCAAGAGAATTACCCACGCTCAGCTGGAAGACAAGTGCCGCGTGGAATTGCGAGACTATCGCAGCATCCCCGAGCTGCAAACGCGTTTCGACAAAATCGCCAGCGTCGGCATGTTTGAGCATGTTGGGCTGAAAAATCTACGCGAATATTTCACCATCGTGATGCGCATGCTCTCCCCGGATGGACTGTTCCTGAATCATGGCATCGCCCGGTCGGCTGGTTGCCCACCCGCAAAAGACTCCTTCATGGATAAGTATGTCTTTCCCGATGGCGAGCTGGTCACGCTGGGTGAAGTGCTGGAAGTGGCGGAATCCGTCGGCTTTGAAGTGCGCGACGTCGACAACCTTCGCATCCACTATGAGCAGACGCTTGCGCCTCTGGGTGCAAAATCTGCAGAAGAACATGCAAAGCGTTCTAAAGACCGTTTCCGAGCGGACCTACCGCATCTGGCTGCTCTACATGGCCGGCTCGGCATACGCCTTTCAGCAGGGAAATATCGAGCTATATCAGGTGCTGCTGGCGCGACCGGGAAAAACTTTGCCAACCTTCACGGTGAGAGAAAATTGGTATCAAGGCTGGACTACGGCAGCATCGAAAGCCGCCGTGTGGTAGTGAAGTTGAAAAATGGAAGAGGTGTGCGTGCGAGTTTCAAAAGGACGGAATGTTCTTCAAACCGCGGTTTCCGCGGCGAGAGTTCCTTGTTATGCGAGCATCTCCTTGCTGTCGTTTCTGTTGTTGCCAGGGTTTTGTGGGAAGTCTGCTGCCGAGAAACTCCCTCCTCAGGAACTGGTCAAGCAGGTCGTCTATAACGAATTGCAGGCCAACCAGAACGACCATTCCCATTGGATGTATCGAGATTCCGACACCGTACCCGCCAAAAGTACCGTCAAGCTGGTTGTCGAAACGCCGAACGGTACCGTCTCCAAAGTGATTCTGTTGAACGGACATCCGTTAACGCCTCAGCAGCGGGCCCAGGACGACACCCGCATGGAAAGCATCCTCACGGATCCTTCGGTGTTGGCAAAACAGCACAAGAACAGCGCCCACGACGACCAGCAGTCCGTCTCCCTGATGAAGATGCTGCCGAATGCCTTTATTTGGACGTATGCGGGAGAATCCAACGGCGAAATCACTCTGGACTTCAAGCCCAATCCGGCCTTTCAGCCACCCACCTACGCGTCGCGTGTCTTCGCTGCGATGGCCGGCCAGGCGGTGGTCGACGCATCCCAAAAACGTGTGAAGGTGCTGAGCGGCAAGTTGATTCAGACGGTGGAGTTTGGTTGGGGACTCTTCGGCAAAATGAACCAGGGTGGGACGTTCCGCATTGTTCGCACCCAGGTGGCCCCCGGCATCTGGGAAATTACCGAGACTCATGTGCATATCCAGGGGCACATGTTGATTTTCAAAAGCATCAATGAGCAGGAAGACGAGATCAGCAGCGATTACAAGAGAACTCCATGCCTCGATGACGCTTCGCGAGGCGATTGACCAACTGAAGAATGGCGACATCGCGAAGGAGTTGGGCATCGAGCCCGAAAAGTGATGGCTGTGCATCGCGTGACCGCCGCAAACGCCCGTAATTATTGAGTGGGGATCGGCTTTGCACATCCGGTGCGAGAAATAAACATGGGCTCCAGCCGTCCCTGTGGAGCGTGTGGAGATCGAGGTAGCCTAGAGAGCATCCAACCTGGAGTCGCGCACAGCTTTTACCGGTTTTACCTTTTCTGGGTGTCCAGTTTTAGAAAACGGGACATAGCCAAGACCCCAGGTTTTATTGGCGCCGGCCTCCTTATCCTGATTTCCACTGTCATCTGCTATTACTACTGTCTTTGTATTTCTATTAATTTTTTCCCGTAGTACCTAAAAACAACCTCCCCGCAGCCGCGAACCAAACCTCCCGAAAAGCCAAAAACCGTACCGTACCGACAGGCTCTCCTGCGCCAGATTTTCATCGACTGTACCCTCTTTTCCGCAGCGGATTTCCACGCCGGACCCGTGGTTTGTTCTCTACAATGAAACCAACGTCCATAGTGGGTTCGCAGCGGGACGCTCCCGTGGTATATAAGGTTGAAAAGAGAGACGTTCTGAATGCCAAGTCTGGAAGTCCAGCCGGAGAAGCCAGTGGTCGAGAGTACTGCGATGGAAATCAGCGTAAATCGTCAGCTGTTGCTGCGCGAATTAACAGCCACTCAAGGCGTTGTCGAACGCAAGACGACGATTCCGATCTTATCCAACTTCTTGCTGGAGGCGGACCAGGATCGATTGACGATCACGGCCACCGATCTCGATCAAAGCATCCGTACTTCCTGCGCCGCCAAGGTCAAGAAGCCTGGTTCCTGCACGATTCCGGCGCGTAAATTATTCGACTACATCAAGCTGCTGCCGGATGGCGAAATCAGCATCAAGCTGATGGAGAACCATTGGGTACAGATTCGTCTCGGCCGCTCCAATACGAAAATGGTCGGCATGGCCCGCGCGAATTTTCCCCAGGTGCTGCCGTTTCCGACCGCTGGCGCGATTCGTCTGCCTGCATCTGTGCTGCGCAATATGATCGGCAAAACCATCTTCTCTGTTGCCAATGAAGAGTCGCGCTATACGCTGAACGGCGCATTATTGCTGGTCAAAGCCGGCAGCCTGACCATGGTGGCGACCGATGGTCATCGTCTCGCGCACATCGAAAAGACCAACGAAAATCTTGCTGTCAGCGGAGAGAAGAAGCTTCTCATCCCGCGCAAAGCGCTTTCCGAGTTGCAATCGCTGCTCGCAAATACAGAAGAAGAATTTATCGACTTCTCTGATGATGAACAGACGCTGTATTTCCAGGTCGGCAATCGCGTCCTTACCTCGCGCAAACTCACCGGCCAGTTCCCGAACTACGAAGCAGTTCTGCCGCGCGACAACAATCGCTTCGTCATCGTCCGCACCACCGATCTGCTGGCGTCCATCCAGCGTGTTGCGCAGTTTGCGGATGAACGTTCTGGCGCAGTGAAGGTGCGGCTGGAACAGAATGAGATGAAAATTTCTTCCTCCTCCACCGAGGCTGGCGAATCAGAAGACACCATCGAGACGCCCTACAGCATGGACCCGCTCGTCATCGGTTTCAACTCGACCTACATGGTCGATTTTCTAAAGGCCGTCGGCGATGTCAGCGAGGTTCGCCTGGAGTTCAAAGACGCCCAGACCGCAGGCCAAGTTCGCCCAGAAGATGCTAAGGACGACTTCCGCTATCGCTACATCATCATGCCGATGCGCATCTGACGCTGTATTTTCTCATCCCGCTTAAAGAGAAGCATCCACTGGCAGTTAACCAATGGATGCTTTTTCGTTTCAATCCTTAAACAATCGCCGGCTCTTTCGTCTCCACAATTTCGATCGCAACCTGCGGTGGTTGTAGCATCGTCTGGTGAATCAGGCAGCGATGCACAGACCGCTCCATAGCTAGCGTCTGATCGGCCGTCAGGCTCACCGGGCTTTGCAATTTGATGACAAAGTTGCCCAGTCGCGCCGGCTCGCGCAGCTTTTCTGCCTCCACCGATACTTCCAGCCCGTGATCCGCCAGCTTGCGGCTGGATAGATACTGCGCCGCATAGAACGCCGCGCATGACCCAAGCGATGCCAGAAAAATCTCGGGCGGCGTCATCGCAGCATCATCACCGCCGTTCTCCACCGGCTGATCGCATTCAATGATGTGCTGCCTCGCCTCAATTTGAAATCGTGTTTTGCCAATGTGACTTACGTTCACATGCATTGTTCTCTCCTTCAATTCGTACCGTTACTCAGCTGACTTACCGCATCGCCTTGCTGGGTTCCGGCAGACCCATCTTGCGAAAGAACGTCATCGCCGGGCACCAGTTGGTAAACGCGGACTGCAGCAAATTCAGCCCGACAAACGCCGTCAGCCAAAGCCAATTCAGCGAAACCCATCGTGCCAGCGCCAATGAAACCAGCACCATCACGCCTGCCATCAAACGAACCGCTCGATCAACCGTCATGGAAAACCTCCTCTTGCTGCGTGGTGATGGATGATTGCTGCTCCCGCTCCTTGCGGGCATTCAGCATGTAATACAACACCGGAACCGCAGGCCATGAGAGGAACGTCGAAGCCACGCCGCCGGCAATCAGCGACAGGCCCAGGCCTTGAAAAATCGGATCGGTCAGAATTACGCTGGCGCCCACGACCACGCCTGCGGCGGTCAGCAACACGGGCCGCAAACGAACTGCGCCCGCATCGATCACTGCCTCAGCTAGCGGCATGCCTTCGTTCCGTCGCAGCTCGATAAAGTCCACCACCAGAATGGAATTGCGCACGATGATGCCCGCACCCGCAATGAATCCAATCATCGAGGTCGCGGTGAAAAAATCGCCCAGCAACGCATGTGCCGGAAGAATGCCAACCAGCGTCAGCGGGATTGGCGCCATAATCGCCAGCGGCACCGTGAAAGATTTGAACCAGCCAACCACCAGTACGTAGATCAGGATCAGCACTGCGGCGAACGCCAAGCCTAAATCGCGGAAGACCTCAATTGTGATCTGCCACTCCCCATCCCACTTCATCGAGTAGTGATCGGTCGACTCCGGCTGGACGGAGTTGTAGCGAACCAGCTTGTATCCGTCGGGCAACGTCAGCTTGTCCAGCGCCTGGTTCATCTTCATGATGGCGTAGACGGGGCTTTCTTCCGCGCCCGCCACATCGCCGGTCACGTAGACCACGCGCTTCAAATTCTTGTGATAGATGTCGGGCTGCAACGTGGTGTGATCCACATCCACCAGTTCGCGCAGAGAAACCATGCTGCCGTCGGCGCCGCGCAGTTTGATATTCTCGAGCGCCTGCAGGCTGGAGCGGTCCGGCCGATCCAACTCCACGATCGTCGGCACCGCTTCGCGCGCATCCTGCGAGTGCAGCAGCCCCGCCTGCATCCCGGAAGCCGCCAGCTGAATCGTCTGCGCCACCTGCGCCACGGCGATTCCGTGCAATGCCGCCTTGGTTGAATCCACTTGCAAGCATCAGTTGCTGCTGCGGGTCCTGCATGTACCAGTCGGTGTCCACCACGCCCTTGGTCTGCTGAAAGATTTGCTTCACCTGGCGAGCGACGTCGACCTGTCCCTGCGGGTTCGGCCCGTAAATTTCGGCCACCAGCGTCTGCAGCACCGGCGGTCCCGGCGGTACCTCAGACACTTGAATGCTGCGCGCCAAACCGCTGCGCAATCTGATCGAGACCGGGCCGCATCCGTTTCGCGATCGCGTGGCTTTGCGCGCTGCGCACATCGGCCGGCAGCAGGTTCACCTGAATGTCCGCCTGGTTCGGCTGGCTGCGCAAATAGTAGTGCCGCACCAGCCCATTGAAGTTGTAAGGGCCCGACGTGCCCGCATAGATCTGATAGTTCGTCACATCGTTCTGCTGGCTCAGGTAGGCTCCGAGCGCTTGCGCCACGCGCGTTGTCTGCTCCAGCGGAGTTCCATCGGGCATGTTGATCATCACCTGGAACTCGCTCTTGTTGTCAAAGGGAAGCATCTTCACCAGCACCATTTTCAGCGGCACCAGCGAGCAAGCGGCCAACAGCAGCAGCACCACCACGCCCAGAAATATGTAGCGCGTCCGCGCTTTGTACAGCAGCGGATGCATTACCCGCCGATAAAACTGCGTCAGCCAGCCTTCCTTCTCCGGCTCGAGCGTATGCGCGCCACTCAAATGCTTACGCCCCAGCAACCGCATCGCCGCCCAGGGTGACACCACGAATGCGACGATCAAGGAAAACATCATCGCCGTCGACGCGCCGACCGGGATCGGCCGCATGTACGGCCCCATCAGGCCGCGCACAAATGCCATCGGCAGAATCGCCGCGATCACGGTGAAGGTCGCCAGGATGGTCGGATTCCCCACCTCGGCCACGGCTTCCACCGCAACTTCACTCAACGGGCGACGGCGGTTTTTGGGCAGGCGGAAATGACGGACCATGTTTTCGACCACAACAATGGCATCGTCGACCAAAATGCCGATGCTGAAGATCAGCGCGAACAGCGTCACCCGATTGAGCGTGTAGCCCAGCAGATAGAAGACCACCATAGTCAGCGCCAACGTCACTGGAATGGCCAGCAGCACCACGCCTGACTCGCGCCACCCAAGAAACAGCGCAATCAGAAACGTCACGGAAAGCGTGGCCAGCAGCAGATGCTTCAGCAGTTCGTCCGATTTGGCCTTGGCCGTTGCGCCGTAGTTGCGCGTCGTCGTAATCGTCACGTCGGCGGGCACGGTCACGCCGCGCATCTCTGCCACTCGCTGCAACACAGCGTGGGAAATGTCGGTGGCGTTGGTGCCTTTGCGCTTGGCAATCGTAATGGTCACCGCGGGATATTCCTGCGCGGCGCCACCGTGCGCGCTGGCACGGGTGGTGCCGAATAACACGTAATCCTGCGGCTCTGCCGGCCCGTCGACGATCTTGTCCGCCACATCGCGCAGATACACCGGGCGTCCATTGGCCACGCCGAGCACCACCCCTGCCAGATCGTTGGTGTCTTTGAAAAGATTTCCCGCGTCAACGAGAATCTCCTGGTTGCCCTCGGCAAATTCGCCTGCCTGCGTGCGCGCATTCGCCGCCTTCAGCCGCTCGACAACGGTGTCTGGCGAAATGCTGAAGGCCGACAACTTCGCCGTGCTCAACACCACTCGCATGGCGCGCGGTTGACCGCCAATCAGCTTCGTCTCCGATACATCCGGGACCTGCCGAATGGTGTGCTGCACCTCCTCTGCCATTTGCCGCAGTTGATAGCCGTTGTAATTCGCGCCCCACAAGGTCAGCGCCAGAATCGGCACATCGTCAATGGAATGCACCTTCACCAGCGATGGCGAAGCACCTACCGGCGTGCGATCGGCATTCGAATACAGCTTGCTGTACACCTTGACCAGCGCATCCTGTTCCGGCGTGCCCACTTTGAAGCGAACAATCACCAGGCTGCGTCCCGGGCTTGAAATGGAGTAGACATATTCCACTCCTGAAATTTCATGCATCAGGTTCTCAATCGGATTGGTGACGCGCTGCTCCACTTCCGCAGGCGACGAGCCGGGCATCGCCGTCATCACGTCGAGCATGGGTACCTGGATCTGCGGATCTTCTTCACGCGGAATGGCCAGCACCGCAAACAGACCCACCACCAGCGACGCCACAATAAACAGCGGCGTCAGCTTCGAATTCAGAAACGTGCTGGCCAGCAGGCCGGCAATGCCGTGCGGCTTACCCGGGTTCTGCTGGTTCGGCTCGATGGGGGAGGGCTTCATGGTTGAGCCTCAATGCGCTTGCCTGCCAGGTCGCGATCGCCCGGATGATTCACCAGCGTCTCTCCCGCGGCCACGCCGGAAAGTATCTCGACTTGATCGCCGTGCGGATTTCCCAGGGTCACATAGCGCAGCTGCGCTACTCCCTCTGCGATCCAGCGCGTAGACGCAAGGCAGCGATCCGCGCATCACCACCGCGGCCGCCGGCGCCAGAATCACCGAACGCACTGCGCCCGGAAAATTCGCGGTGGCATACATGCCGGCACGCAACTGTTTCGACGCCGGTAGATCCAGCTTTACCAAAAAGCTGCGACTCGATGGATCCGCCGCGGGAACAATCTGCGCGACAGCGGCTGTTGCATCGGCCGCGCCAATTCCGTCCATATTCACCGGCACCTTCATTCCCAGTCGCACCGAACCGATCAGGGATTCATCCACCGATGTATACAGCTGCAACGGGCCGTCGCGATCGATCTGTAGCAAGGGCGTTCCCGGCAGTCGCCAGCGTTCCAGGATCAGCCGTGCGCGCCGTCACGATGCCGGCGAATGGAGCCCGCAGCTGCATGTATCCCAGCTCGTGTTCGTGCGCCTGCCACAGCGGCTTTCGCCTCGCTGCTCTGCGCCTCGAGCGCCTGCAGTTGCAAATGTGCCGCCTCCGAGCGCTGCTGCACCTCGTCAAATTCCTGCGGGCTCACGCTCTTTTCGTTTTTCAGTTCCTGGTAGCGCGCCAGCGTTCCCGCGGCCAGCGTTGCGCCGGCCTGCGCGGCCATTTGCTGTTTCTCCACGGCCATCTGCGCCGCCATCGCGCGATTTAATTCCGAACGCATCGCCGAATCATCCAGCGCGATCAGCAACTGTCCCGCGCGAACCCGGTCGCCGGCCTGCACCAGCACCTGCCGGATTGTCCCCGGCATCTGCGCGCTAATCATTGCGGTTTCCTTCGCATGCACGGTGCCGCTGGTGCGAATCGACTGCGGCATCTGTTGCTGCGTCGCCTTCGACCAGTTGCGCCTGTGCCGTGGGAGTCGCTGCCTGCACCGGTTGGCTCTGATGCGAGCAGCCCATCAACAGCACGGGAGTCAAAAGGAGGAGAGAGGATAGCGCTGGCTTCATTGCAGGGTCTCCGCTGAATCGGGGGTAAGGGTGCCGGTCGAATACATCAGGGCTGCGTAGGCCACAGTGTTGCCATACACGGCGCGCCAATAATCGTTCTGGCTTCGGCGTTGCGCATCTTCCGCGCGCAACAGATCGGTCATGGTCGCCAGTCCCGCCTTATAGCGGTTATGCACAATTCGCAGGCTCTCGGCGGACTGCTGCATCGATGCCTGCGCCGTCGCCACAATGCGCTCTGCGGTGTGGTGCTCGGTCCAGGCGCGATTCACGGCCAGGCGAATTTGCTGTTCGCCCGCGCGCTGCTGCGCTTCCGCTTTTTGCTGCATGGCACGCTGCTGGGCAAGCTGGGCGCGCTTCGCCATCGGGAAAATGTCGAGGTTCAGCTGCACGCCGGCCACCCAGTTATTGCCGCCACCGCCGGTAAAGTTGGGATTGTCCAGTTCCCAGTTGCCGTAGGCGCTCACCGTCGGCGCCAGGTTGTCTCTCGCCGCTTTTGCCGCCGCGCCCTGCGCCAATGTTTGCTGTCTTAGCGCCTTCAGATCGGGCCTGGCTTTCAGTGCGCTGGCAATGTCGTCCGCCAACACGCCATCGGGAAAACTGCGCGCCTCGATCGGCTGCAGCGTCGCGCGTGGCAGAGCTGGTGTCTGCGCCCATCGCCGCTTCCAGCTGCGCCCAGGCGACGTCGGCATCGCCTTCGGCGGCGATCCGCGCTTCCTGCTGCTCTGAAAGATTTACTTGCGCGGCCAGCATGTCGGAGTCGACTGCCAGACCCGCATGCACTTTTGTTTTCGCATCGGCCAGCAACGCTTCCGCCGTTGTCTCTTCATGCTGTGCGACATCGACTCGCCGCTGCGCATACAACACCGCCTGGTAGGCCTCGACCACGCCAAGCACAATTCCCTGGTTGGCTTGTTCGCTCATCGCGCTCGCACCGGCAGCGCCGAACCGGGCACCATGAATCTGTTCCTGGGTGCCGAACCAGTTAAACAGCATCCACTGGCCGCTGAAGCGCGTCGCAAAATTGCCCACCGGGGTCGGCTTGTTCAAGCTGTTCAGCGCGAAATCTGCCGACGTGAATTGTTGTTGCCGCAGTCTCGTGCCAAAGACATACACAGGATCGTTGCCTCGTGAAATATCTTCGGCAAAATTCAGCCGTGGCAGCAGTCCAGTCCGCGCCTGCGCTCACTCCCGCAGTCGCTGCCTTCAAATCGGCCTGCGCCACCGCCGCTTCCGGGTTTTTGCCCAGGGCCTCGTCAATCGCCTGACGCAATGTCAATGAAGGCGCAGCGGCGGCGGAGGACTGTGTCTCCTGTGCCCAGCTTGCTTGCAGCCCCGCGACCGTCAGCCACGTGAGGCCCGCCAGCAGGGCCATCGCCTTGCTCACACGACTTCTACGTCCCATCGCCTGAATCCCTTTCACTTGGGTGTTCAGTCAAATAAAGACCGCGAGTCGCGAAAGCGTTACAGCTTTTCTAAGTTATTTTCGAGGGAAGATTTTAGGAAGCCACCTTGGTCGGCCCCTCAGGCGACCGGCTTTGCAGCAGGCGCAGGTATTCCTCGGCCAGCAAGCGCCTCAGGGAGGCACAGGTGTTGCTGTCGAATGGCATGTTCAGTTTGCGGCATCGGTCGATGGCCAGCTTCAGGTCAGATAAAAACGCAATACAGGCCGGGCAAGCATCGATATGGGCCCGCATCTGTTTGCAGCTTTTCTTCTCCATCCGCCCATCCAGATATTCAGAGAGATTCCCAAAGATCTCCATGCATTCCTGCGGGCGTTTGTCGGCGGCAGGTTTCTTACGTCGCGACGCAGTTTGCGGCGGACGCTGCAGTTTCTCTAGCTCTTTGCGTAGCATCAGTCGCGCCCGATGCAGCCGCACACGCACGGTTCCCGGCTGCAGGGAAAGCACCGCCGCCACCTCTTCCGTGTCGAGCTCCTCCATGTCGTGCAGCACCAGCACCAGCCGATATTGCGGAGCAAGCTTCAGCACTGCCTCGTGCACACGGAGCTTGATCTTCATGCGTCAGCGCCTTTTGTTCCGGGCTTGCTGTCGAGGCCGTCAGCAGCGCGCTCAACTCGGCTCCGTCGGGCATCAAATCTTCCAGCGCAACTGTCTTGTGGCTGGACTCTTTTTTCCGCTTGCGCCAGCAGCGGTTCCGCGCCGCCGTGTACAGCCATACCGACAGCGCTCGCGGATCTTCGATTTTTGCCAGATGCGGCAGAGAGCTCACCAGCACATCCTGCATGGTGTCTTCAGCGTCTTCGCGGTGCCCGCAGAGCTTCATGCTGAAGGAGAAGACCGTTCCCTGCAACAACCGCAGGGCGTGATGCACGCCCGCGGGGTCGTTCCGCAGTAATAGAATTGCTTTTTGCAGATCGGGGCGCATTTTCCTCGGAGCCGGCTTGAAGCGGAAAGCTGCTTCAATTCTATTCTCCGAAGGCCTCAATCTGCCCGTATCCGCAGGGTTGAGCACGCTGTGTCGACACCTGCGTAACCTCACCGAACTTCGATTTTGCGGCGGTTTCGTCACGTGTCCGCATGATCCCGCACTTCACCGGTGAGAGATCGTGCGCAACCGGAAAAGCTGAATCAGCGCCGAAACTAGCATCGCCACCGACAACCACGCGAACCAGTCTCCCCATAGCAGGTAAAGAGTACGCGCATGCGCCACAGGTACGTTCGCGATGAGTGTCGCAAACGGAGCTGCATCACTTCTTGTTTGCGCCAGGATGCGGCCGCGGTTATCGGTGACCGTCAGGTATCCATTCTTGGCAGCATGCGCGATGCTGAATCCACTCTCCACTCCGCGCATGATCGCGATGTGCCCGTGCCATCCACGATCAATATTGAAATCCCATCCCGGCACCAACAACAAGCCCACTCCAGCCTTACCGTAGAGCCGTGAAGGTGCGGCGAAGTCCATGTCCTTGCAGATGGCGACTCCCCAGGTTCCGGAAGGCCGCGACAGCAGCGTAAGCGTCGTTCCCGGAGTGAACATCGATTCCATCGGGGGTAGCATGTGGCGCTTGTCATAAAGCGATTGTAGGTCTTCCCGGCGTATATACACGTGCCTGGTTGTATTGGACGGGAGGGGCGGCGTCGACCATCCCCGCAACGATCGTCGTTCCGGTTTTGTCGGCTACAGTTTGAAAGATCCCATCGGTCGATGTAATCGCGCGTCCTTCAACAGTGCCTAGCTTCTCCGGCATCACGATGACCTGTGCGCCCCGGTTCGTCAGTGTTTCTGCCGCTGCGGCATAGTCGCCGAACAAGCGCTCCGTACTTGCTCCCGGATCTGCCACGAACACATTGCGTCTCTCGTCCGATGCGATGAGACCTACGCGTACCTGCGGTGCATGCAAAGGGATCGCCAAACGCACCACACCAAACACCAACATCAGCACGACACTTCCCACCCCTACGATCAAAACCTGCGCCGCCTTCTTTGGCGCGGTGGAACGCAGGTGCCATCCGATGGCGAGCACTGTCGAGAACAACAAAAGGAAAAATGTCATGCCCCACGGACCCGTGAGTGCCGCCAGCTGCAAGAAGGGCAAAAAGCTCAGCTGCGAATATGCGAAGCTCCCCGCCGTGCCGCCCGAGCTTGTGATGTTGCGCACGTATTCATACACGACCCAGCCCGCGGGCAATGCGACCAGCGCGCTCCACACTGCGCCCCGCAACAACAGCGCACGAAACAGCAACACCGCCGCCGTGAACACCAGCGCCGCAATCGTAAAAATCACCAACCACGCAACCGGTGGCGCCCCCAGTACCCGCAGATAATGCCAAAGGTTCAAGCTCCCAAGCCACACCGAGAAAAACGCCGTCGCCGCGGTTGCGCGCCCGGAGTTATTCGAGGCAAACATCAACACCGGCAGCGGCGCAATCCACATCAGCGGCCAGATGGGATTCAATCCGTTGCCGAACCAGAACAACGTTGCCGACACAGCGATCGTCAGGAACGCCATCGCATACCGGGAATAGTTATTTGCAGATGCCATGGATATATCTCCTGAAAGCGCGCCGATAGACAGCGCGAAATTTGTCGGCGGAAACGCCCATGCGTCCGCCCAGGTACAGCATGATCAGCCCATGCGACAGCGCTCCCATTTCGAACGTGATGTCCCAGGCATCGTCTTCGCGGAAATACCCGCTCTTTATGCCTTCTTCAATCACCTTCACCATCAGGTTGGCTGTGGGAGAGAGTCCGGCCTTGAAATCCTGCGGAAACTTACGCGCACCTTCGCGCGGTTGCAGAAACATCAGCTCAAATAATCGCGGATTCTCAAGCGCGTGGTCCAGATAGATGTCTGCCATTTCCGTCAGACGCTTTTCGATTTTGCCGGAGAAGCGCCGAGCCTCCAACTCCGCCGTCAACTCTGCGAAACCCTCGTCGGCCAAGGCATTCAGCAGGCTCGCACGGTCCTTGTAGTGGCGATACAGCGCCATGGGAGTAATGCCGACGGCCTTGGCAATGCGTCGCATGGTCAGAGCCTCGGCCCCCTCTCGATCCAGCAATCGGCGAGCGGCGGTTGCGATCTTTTGCGAGGTGGGAGTAGCGGTCATGTATACGCTGTATACCTCAGGAGAAAAATATACCACGAAACTAAAAAGGGAATATTCCTGCCGATTTCTGCGCGCCAAGTTATGCTGGTAGCGGGTCCCCGAAGAACCCGTGTATGGATTCTCCTTATCAGCCCGTAAGAGTCGCCTGGTATCGCTCGCCGGTCAGTCGCGATGAGCTGCAGGCCCTCAACCAGCGCAGCGATTTCGAGAGGCTTTCTCCAGACCGCTGGCTACCTGGGATTGCTCGCTTTTACCGGGACCGCTGCCTTCGTCGCGGCCGGACGGCTGCCGTGGCCCGTGGTGGTGCTGTTATGTTTCATCCACGGAATGTTCTGGGCATTCCTGATCAACGGCTTTCATGAGTTTGTTCACAACTCCGTGTTTGAAACCAAATCTCTCAACTGGTTTTTTGCCCGTGTTTTCGCGTTCCTGGGATGGCACAATCCGTATGAGTTCTGGGCCAGTCACACCGAGCATCACAAGTACACGCTGCATCCGCCTGACGATTTAGAGGTGGTTCTCCCCGTCGACTTGTCGCTCAAGGGTTTTCTCAAAACAGGATTCATCAATCCGATCGGACTATGGCAGACGCTGTCGAAAACAATCCGCATCGCTCGCGGCAATCTGCAGGGCCCATGGGAGAATTCCCTTTTTCCGGATGCGGCTGGAAACGAAAAACGCAGCCTGGTGCGATGGGCGCGCCTGCTGCTCGCAGGTCACGCAACAATCATTCTTGTGTCGATCGCGATGCATTGGTGGATGCTGCCGGTCGTCACGACCTTCGCGCCCTTCTACGGAGGATGGCTGCACTACCTCTGCAACAACAGCCAGCACGCCGGCCTGCAGGATAACGTGCCCGACTTTCGCTTGTGCTGTCGTACCATCACCTTGAACCCGCTGCTCAGCTTTCTCTACTGGCACATGCATTACCACACGGAACATCACATGTATGCCGCCGTCCCCTGCTATCGGCTGGCAAAGTTGCATGCGCTGATTCGTGACGACCTGCCTCCCACTCCACATGGTCTCTACGCCACTTGGAAACAGATCGCCGCCATCCTGCGGCAACAGCGGCAGAATCCGGCATATCAATATGTTCAGGAGTTGCCGCTGCACGCGCAGCGCTAGAAACCTTCGCCCGACGAACAGCGAAATCCTTTACACGCCGGTCGCTTCAATGGTGGCCCCGATCATCGAATCGAATCCCATGCAGGAATTCAGCAGCAGGTGATAGATGCGATAGTCGTTCCACACATTGTGATAAAAATGCTCGACGTAGTCCGCGCGCCGCTGATCCGTGGCCGCCAGTTCTCGCTCCGCAACCGCCTTCTTGTCAGGAAATGCCTGCTCAAACCAGCGAACCTTCCTGGCCGTCGAGGCATACACAAACGTATGAAAGCATCCGGGAATTCCATGCAGCGCGCAAGCCGCGCCACGTCCGACGATGACGCATTTGCCGGTTCGCGCCTTCTCGATCATCACTTCCTGCGTCAGCTCAGTCATGCGAGTCGTGTCAAAAATTTCCTGCTCAAGAATCGCGGAGGCGCGTTCGTTGCTGCCATGCCAGAATGCTCGTCCCATTTTGCTGTACCAGGGATCAAGCCGTTCATCCCGACGGCGTGCCTCGATTGCCGATACGCCGGCGCGCTTGGCCACTTCGTCAATGAGGGACTGATCGAGTAAATCCCACTTCAAGTGTTCCGCCAAAAGCCGCGCAAACTCGCCGCCGCGGCTTCCATATTCCCGTTCTACCGTGATTACTTGAATCATCGTTCTCTCTCGCGCCCAATTTTGGATGCAAACTATCGCAGTCGCGGTGATGGTAGCACTGAAAATATTAGATTTCCAGACGCTATTGCCGCAACTCCACCACCGTCGCACCCGCTCCGCCCTGGTTCTGCGGCGGCTCGCTGACCTTGTCGACCTGAGGATGGCTGCCCAGATACGTGCGCAAGGCTTTGCGCAGAATGCCCATGCCCACGCCGTGCACAATGCGCACCTGCGGCAGCCCTTCAAGAAATGCCTGGTCGAGAAACTTCTCTACCTCGTCCATCGCCTCTTCCACCGTACGCCCGATCACGTTAATCTCAGTTGCGCCCGAACTCAATTCTCCCGCACGCTCTCGATTCAGCGAAACACGGATTCCCTTGCTGCGCGCTGCCGCGACCGGCGTCAACTGTCGCGCGCGGTCGGCCGCCGAAGTCACAACCTCCGCAATGTCGCTGCGGCGAATTCGCATTTTCAGCTGCCCGACGGAAACCTCAAAATTGTCATCATCCACCTGCCGCTCGACCAATGCGGTCTTCCCCAGCGATCGCAGCTTTACCGTGTCTCCCACATTCACGTTGCGCACAATATGTGGCTGCGCGTTGGGATCGCCACGGTCCGCGCCGGTTTGATGCGCCACCACCGTGGCATCCACCTGCTCGCGAAATTCGCGCCGCAGTTTTGCCAACCCGCGCTCCGCCTGCTTGGCCACTTTTTTCTGAGCGCTGCTGTCCTCAATCGTCCGCAGCACCTCCCGCACCTGCGCCTCAAAAGCTTTCAGCAGAGAAGACAACTTCCCTTCCATCTCCTGTACCTTGCGCTGCTGCTCCTGGCGTCCCTCGCGCTCCAGCCGCTGGCGCTCCTTGGCAATCTCCTGCTCGCGGCGCTGTAGTTGCGCACGCTCCGTATTCACCGCCAGCAGGTCTGCATGTAGTCGATCGAGGAATCGGCCAATCTCCACCGCCTGGCTGCCCAGCCGCTGCTTTGCATTTGCCAGAATGTCCGCATCCATTCCCAGCCGCTCCGCAATGTGGATGCCCGCGGATACCCCGGGCACGCCGACCCGAATGTGATACGTCGGCGCGAACGTTTCCTCTTCAAATCCCGCTGCCGCATTCTGCACTCCCGGGGTGTTGGCCGCGTACACCTTCAGTGAAGTGTGATGGGTAGAGATCAAACACCAAGCGTGCCGAGTGGAAAAATGCGCCGCAATCGCAGCCGCTAAGGCCGCGCCTTCCTCCGGATCGGTTGCCGAACCCAGCTCATCCAGCAGCACCAGGGAATTCGCCGTAGCCAGCTTCGATATTTCATTCAGTCGCGTGATGTGCGCCGAGAAGCTGGAAAGATCCTGCTCGATCGATTGCGCGTCGCCAATGTCCGCCAGCACCGCGTCGAACAGCGGCAGCTCGACCGCCTCCGCCGGCACAGGAATTCCTGCCTGCGCCATCAAGGCCAGCAGCCCCACGGTTTTCAGCGCCACGGTTTTGCCGCCCGTGTTGGGTCCGCTGATGATTAACTGCGGTGTGGCGGCGGGCAACTCCAAATCAAGCGGAACAATTGTTTTCGGCTTCGGATGCTTGTTGATCGCGCGAAGATCGTCGCGACAGCGCTTCTCCGCGCAGGCGTTTTTCCAGCAGCGGATGCCGCGCCGCCTTAAGAAAAATTCGCTCCGAACCCTGAGTAGAAAAAACTGGCGCAGTACATTGAAAATCCGCCGCAAATCGCGCCCGGGCAAACAGCGACTCCACCTCCGCCAGAATCGCAGCGCACGCTCGAATCGCTTCTGCATGCTCGCCCACTTGTCGCGTCATGGCCGCCAGAATGCGATGCTCTTCCTCCTGCTCCTCTTCGAGCAGACGCTGCAGTTCGTTGTTCTGCTCGATGGTTTCAATCGGCTCAATGAAATACGTTTGCCCGCTGGAGCTGGCCCCATGCATCACACCAGGCACGCGCCGCTTCCACTCCGCTTTTACCGGCAGTACAAACCGCTCACCCCGAACTGTGATCAAATCTTCCTGCAACGATCCTTCCGGGCCCAGCCGTCGCAGCATCGACCGCAGACTCTCTTCAATCGCGCGCTGCTGTCGCTCCATCTGCCGGCGAATCCGCGACAGTTCCGGCGAGGCGTGATCCGCAATCGATCCATCCGTTTCGAATTTTCCGTCAAGCGCCTGCACCAATCCCGCAAATCGGCTCTCGACCAGCGGCATCGCCAGTTCTCGCAGGGATGGGATTTGGTCGCGCAATTCATCTGACAACGTTTGTTGCCATTCCTGAAACGCGCGAAATCGCCCGACCAGTGCGGACAAAGCCCGCAGCTCATCGATTTCCAACACCGCTCCGTGGATGCGAGCACGATCCAGCCAGTCACCGGGATCGATCAGTCCGTGAAAATCGAAGCTGGGTCCTGCGCGCAGCAATCGCAGCGCTTCGCTGACGCGCAGTTGTTCGCCGCTTGCCCATCCCGCATCACCAGAGGCCTCCAGCGCCAGCGTCCACGCCCGGCCCGGAGCTGTCGTCGCGTATCCCGCGACCATCTCGCGCAGGCGGGCAAACTCCAGCATCTCCGCGCTGGTATGCCCTAGCGGCAACGGTACATTGGGGAGCATGGTCACGTTCTCATGGTAGCCGTTTTCGCTATCATGGCGTCAGCGCCACGTTTGTGGTGGTTGACAGAGCAAGGCTTGCGGAGTTGCAATCGTTTTTGTCCTTTCCAGCAAGGGAAAACAATGATGCCCGTGAATCCAATCGTCAAAAAGCTTGGAATGAAATCTGGAATGCGAGTGCTCGTGATGGCAGCGCCCGATGGCTACTTGAAGCGGCTAACCCCGTTGCCCGAAGGCGTCGAGATCGTAACCAAACCCGCCGACACGTATGAGTTCATCCAGTTCTTCGCGACCCGCATCGCGGAGATCAAAAAAACCACGCCCAGCCTGCTGCAGCGTGCTGCTCCGGGAGCGGTGTTCTGGATTACTTACCCAAAAAAGACCGCGGGCGTCGACAGCGATCTGAGCCGCGACATTCTTGCCGCCGCGATGACCGACAAAGGATGGCGACCGGTTTCCATTGTTGCGCTGGATGACGTCTGGTCGGCACTCCGCTTCCGTCCGATCGCGGATGTAAAAAGCAAGAAGAAGTGACGCGGACCATCCCCCCGCGATTTTTATCAGTGAAAAGCTTCGTCCCAGCCGAAGAAATAAAAGAGGCAAGCCGCACCCGGCAGACTCGCCCCTCTTATTCAGCTCTGGATGAACGCCAGCAGATCCGCGTTAATCTCATCCGCATGAATCTGGCACATGCCGTGGGGATAGCCGGGATATACCTTCAGCTTTGCATTCTTCACCAGCTTGGCCGACAAGCGGCCGGAGTCGTCGATCGGCACAATTTGATCGTCTTCCCCATGCAGTACCAGCGTTGGGATATCGATCTTCTTCAGGTCTTCCGTAAAATCTGTTTCTGAAAAAGCCTTGACAGTGTCGTATTGGCTCTTCGCGGATCCCGTCATTCCCTGCAGCCAGAAGTTGTCTCGCATCCCCTCAGAAACTTTCGCATTCGGCCGGTTGTATCCGTAAAACGGCAACGTTAAATCTTTGTAGAATTGCGACCGATCCCCGGCGACACCTGCGCGAATGCCGTCGAACGCCGTCATCGGCAGGCCGCCAGGATTTTTATCCGTCTTCAGCATCAACGGCGGAACGGCTCCAATCAGCACAGCTTTGGCAACGCGTTTCGTCCCGTGGCGTCCCAGGTACCGAGCCACTTCGCCGCCGCCGGTAGAATGCCCAACCATCACGGCATTCTTCAAATCGAGCTTCTCAAATATCGCCGCCAGATCATCGGCATAGGTATCCATATCGTTGCCGTCCCAGGGCTGGCTCGATCGGCCATTGCCCCGCCGATCATGCGCGATCACCCGGTAGCCGCGTTGACCAAAAAACAGCATCTGCGCATCCCATGCATCGGCGGTCAGCGGCCAGCCATGGCTGAACACGATGGGCTGCCCCTTTCCCCAGTCTTTGAAGTAAATTGTTGTTCCGTCCTTCACGGTAATGGTGTTCATTTCAATCCCCCTGGTCGTTATGGTCTACGGATCGTCGTTCGCGAGGCCTCGCCTCCGGCACACGACTCCGCAGGCTTACCAGTGTAAAGCCGACCACGTTACAAATGCTCGTGCCGGGATGGGAACAGAAATCTTGCCAGAAATGCCAAGTGGCTACTCTCAACACCCTGGGGGGTTAGGTAAGAGTAGCCACTCGTTTGTTGCCGGCGCGCCTGGACTTGAACCGTTCTACAAGAGCAGAGCCGCCAGCGAACCTAGGGTTTGTTTCAAACTACCTTAGGAACGAGACGCCTTCACAGGCTAGTCGCTCCCAATGCGCATGCCGTAAAAGGAACGGTGCACGAAGTAGAACGAGATCAGGAAAAATACTCCGGCAAGCACGTGGGTCAACATCGGGTTGGTAGCCGACAGTTGAACTGCTAATTCCACTGCCAGCAATCCAAACAGCGTAGTGAACTTGATGACCGGATTCAGCGCCACAGAGGCTGTGTCCTTGAACGGGTCACCCACCAGGTCACCGACCACCGTGGCTTCGTGCAGCGGCGTGCCTTTTTCGTGCAACTCCACCTCGACAATCTTCTTGGCGTTATCCCAGGCGCCTCCTGCGTTCGCCATAAAGATGGCCTGGTACAGCCCGAACAGGGCAATCGAGATCAGGTAGCCAATGAAGAAAAATGGATCCAGAAAGGCAAACGAAAGTGCCGCGAAAAATAGCGAGATGAAGATTGTCAGCATGCCTTTTTGCGCATAGCGAGTACAAATCGCCACCACCATCTTGCTGTCTTGCGTTGAAGCTTTGGCCGCTCCCTCAATCTTCATATTTTTCTTGATGTACTCCACGGCACGGTAAGCGCCCGTGGTCACGGCCTGGGTAGCAGCGCCACTGAACCAATAAATCACCGCGCCTCCGGTGATCAGACCAAGTAGAAACGGAGCGTGCAGCAGCGAGAGCTTGTCCACGTTTGTGGTCAGAGAATTGGTCAGCGCCATAATGGTGGCGAAGATCAAGGTTGTGGCGCCCACGACCGCGGTGCCGATCAGTACTGGCTTGGAGCTGGCTTTGAATGTATTGCCGGCGCCGTCGCCCGCCTCCAACATTCTCTTGGCGCGTTCGAAATCGACATTCACGCCGTAGTCTTTTTTCACCTGCGCTTGCACATCCGGCTCGTTCTCGATCAGCGACAGCTCATAGATCGACTGAGCGTTGTCTGTCACCGGCCCAAATGAGTCGACTGCGATCGTGACAGGTCCCATTCCGAGGAAACCGAATGCCACCAGGCCAAAGGCGAACATCGGCGCTGCCAGAACCACATTCTGGAAGCCCAGGGTGCTTACGCCGTAGCCGATCGACATCAGAATTGTTACCGCCAGTCCCAGGTAGTAAGCGGAATAATTTCCAGAGACAAACCCGGACAGCAGACCCAGGGCAGCTCCACCCTCGCGTGCCGACGCCACCACTTCTTTTACGTGGCGAGCTTCGGTCGAGGTGAATACTTTAACCAGCTCCGGTATCAGGGCCCCGGCTATGGTTCCGCACGACGTGATGGTCGCCAGTTTCCACCAGAGCGTAGGATCTCCACCTAAGTTGGGAAGCAGAAGATAGGTGACTGGGTAGGTGACGGCAATCGTCACAATGGAAGTAATCCACACCAGTGAAGTTAGCGGCGCTTCGAAATTGAATTCGGTTGCCTTACCGAACCGAGCTTTAGAAATTACCTCGTTGATGTAGTAGCCGGCAACCGCTGCCACCAGCATCGCCACGCGAACTGCAAACAGCCAGACCAGCACTTGCACTCCAACGGTAGCGCTCTTCGCGCCCAGAATCAGGAACGCGATCAGCGCGACCTGAACTACACCGTAGGTCTCAAAACCATCCGCCGTGGGACCAACCGAATCGCCCGCATTGTCTCCCGTGCAGTCGGCGATCACGCCCGGATTGCGAGCATCGTCCTCCTTCACCTTGAACACAATTTTCATCAGGTCGGCGCCGATGTCGGCGATCTTGGTGAAGATGCCGCCGGCCAACCGAAGTACCGCAGCGCCCAGAGATTCGCCAATCGCAAAGCCGATGAAACATGGCCCGGCGTAACTGCCCGGAACGAAAAGAATGATGCTGAACATCAACAGCAGCTCGATCGAGATCAGCATCATGCCGATGCTCATACCCGACTTCAGCGGTACACCGAATGCTCGATACGGATTACCACCCAACGATGCATAGGCAGCGCGCGAATTTGCCAGCGTGTTGACGCGGATACCAAACCACGCCACAAAATAGCTGCCCGCCATTCCCAAAATACTGAACGCAAGAATGATGATTACTTTCAGACGCGCTGAAGTGGAGCAGCACAGCGAAATACGCCAGGATCACAACCGCAATGAACGACCAGAGGAGCATGAGGAACTTTCCCTGATGGATCAGGTAGGTTTTGCAGGTCTCCCAGATCAATTCCGACACTTCAAGCATGGACTTATGCGCCGGCATTTTCTTCAGGTTGAAGTAGATGACCAGGCCGAAGATCATTCCCAGGACGCAAAATGCTGGACCCCACATCAGTAGCTGGTGGCCGTTCATTCCAAGAAATTGGACCTGCGTCAGGTCCGGAAGCTGCAGATTCGCTTCGCCTCCAACCGGTGCGGCGGGCTGTGCGAAAGCTGCGCCTCCCCCCAGCAGTACGAGTGTCGTGATCACGCCGGCGAATCTCCCCCAGCGCGAAAAACGGAAACTGCTCTTCATAACCGCGACAAGCGTCAGCACGCTCACGATGAAGACAAACCACACCGATGCAATTACAGTCACGAAATCCTCCTATAGGACGGCCGAGCCGATTGATGCTGCAAGCGTTTAGCTTGATAAATCTGAAGTTTCTGAAGGAACCACGCAGTGTACCACTGGGTTTCGGAGGTCGAATGTGACGTATCGCACATCCACCCCCGGAGGATATTCTTCGCTCCACCATACAAGTGTCAACAGAAAAAATGCGGTCAATACAGGGTTCCGCACCTTCCCCAGACGCTGGACGCCTGCAAACCCAACTGGACAGGTATCAGTCTTCGCCTAAACCTTGCTGAATTTGGTGCGCACCTGGGTAAAGTCCACGGTACCCAGTCCTCGTTGCTCCGCCAGCTTCAGGTAAGGCAGCGCGTCGCTTTCCAGATTCCAATATGCTTTGGCAACATAGGCATCGATGGCGACCGGATCGGTTCCCGGCAACCAGCGTCTTCTTGATCGCGACGTCTTCCAGGTTGCCGCCCGTTGGGCCGTTGCGCAGCAGCACTCGATAACAATCGAGCAATGTGAGGGTCGGCATCATGAAGGCCGCCAGGTCTACCAGGCTGGGATGAATCTGCTGGTGCAGGCGATTGCGCTGGCCTCCCAGGATGCCGAACCAGTTCTTGAAGCTGAGCGTCGCACCAGTCAAGGCATGGTGCTTGGCAATCGGCAGATTGATGACTTTATCGGCCTCCAGAAACGGTTCAAATACCTGCCAGCCCTGTAACACCCTACCCCCCAGGTCGACCTGGCGAAATCGCGCCGGATCCGGCAAGATCACTTCGGCACCCTCGGCCCGAGCAGCCGCCTGAATGCCGGAACGACGGAAGCACCGTTCCGCGTCATTGCAGCTGACATCCGTGACGATCACCCGCCTGGCGCCCGCGTGCCAGCACTGTCGAACCGTCTCGGCGACTACCTCTGGATTGGTATTCGCCGCTTGCTCGGGAGTTCTGATCCCAGGCAATGTTCGGCTTCAGCACCACTACATCGTTGCGTGCGATAAATCGTTCGATGCCGCCCAGGTCCAGCAACGCCTGCCGCACCAGCGCCCGCGGATCATCTCCCTGCACCACCACCATCTCCGGCAGCGCAGCATTTGCCTTGACCGTGTGGTCTCGCCTGGCGTTGGCTGCCAGCGCATCGCTTGGCGGCTTGCTGTGCTGAGACAACCAGATGGCCGCTGCCGCCGTTCCTGCTCCCGCACCGGCAAGCCGCAGCAACTGCAGCATCGCCTCGCGACGGCTCATCTTTGGCTCATTGGCTGGCATGTCTCTCCTTACGCCATCGTGGTTTCAGTCAGCGTGATGCGTGCCGGATCGTTCGTTCCTAATCGATGTTGTTGGTTCGCCGCAGTCTCAATGTAGAGTGGCGGCGTCCCCGCCTGCTCCAGCGTCGGCATTCCCATCTCTGCCCGCTTGTGGCGAATGATCTGCCACCCGGTGTAATCGATCGCGACCCGGTCTTCTCCCACCATCAGCCCGTCGTAGTTCCATGTGTATGCAGGATTGAACCCGGGCCCACCGTGGTACTGCGACGTCATCACGTCCCCGACAATAAATCGCAATTTATTGCGAATCTCCGGAATCGCGTTCAGATCTGCGACATAGGGGTTGCAGCAGTTCTCATGTTGTTCGTTCGGGTTTTTGATCACGCCATACATGTTCTTCATCGCCATGGTGACGCCGGCGCCTCCATGGTGCTTCAAAATCGGCACATTGATCACCACATCGCACTGTGTCAGGATCTTCGACACCCGAGTATTCACCAGGCCAAAGCTCAACTGTTCCTCTTCATAGCCAATGCTGTCGGTTCCAAAACACCTGACGCCCGCCGCGTCGGTTGCAATGGTGTAACCAGCCCGCTGCAGTTCGTGATTTGTGCGGTCCCACACGATAATGTCCCCGGGTCGAATCCCCGCCTGCTGCAATCGTGCACAAATCGCTTCCACTAATGCGATGTTGGTCGAGAGTCCCTTCCCGGCAATGGTGTTCACTTTCAGCCCCACTACTTGGCCGGGTTGAACGATTCGCTTCCACGGATCCACGGGATTGCGGCTGCCCGCATACGTTTGCATCGCATGGTCCAGCATGGCAGCCACGCGTGCCGAATCAGGTCCGGGTCCGGGAGTGCGCAGCTTGTCGTCCCGCACGATGACGACCTTCGATTTCCCGATCGCCCGTGTTGAAGTCTTCACCGCTGCCAGAGCAAACTTGCTTTCAGCTCCCAGAATGGCCGCACCTGCCGCCATCTCCTTCAGAAATTCCCGCCGGTTCTTCATAACTCCCCCTTTCGCTGGATCGAAATTCGATCTAGAGTCGCCCTTGCACGCCCCGCCCTAACGCCAGCAAAGCCTCCGCGGTTCCCGGCCCAGATTCATAGGCCACAATCCGCACCAGCACCTGCCCTTGACGAAATACGACGCTCTGCCCGTAGACCCGCGCCTCGTCGCCTAACTGCGCCGGCTGGCTGTTCGTCGCCGGATCAGCGCGGAACAACTGCTTGGCGCCATCTGCCGTGTTGAACCGATACACATCCACCACCGCTTCCAGATTTCCCTGGAATTTGTAGTCCGACGTCGCGCACGTGGTCACCCCGGCGTTCACATATTGCTCCGCCCCGCCGTCGATGTATTGCCACAGGTCCGCCGCCGCAAATGTTCTTGTGTTGTCGGTCTTCTGCCAACCCGCGACCGCTCCCGAAGGCGGAAAAGGATCCGCTGCTTTCTTCTTGCAGCCGACGCCTATTAGTCCAACCAGCAGCAGCAAGCCTGTCGTTATCTTGATTCCAATTTTCACGATCACTCCTTAACTCTTCGCTCGGGTCAGCAGAATCTGGCTGCTTGCCGACCGGCTTTCGCCAATACTCGTCACATACACCGCAGGATGTTCCTGCAACGGGCAGGCGTATTCACACGCACCGCAACCCACGCAACGGCTGGGATCGATGTGCGGCTGTTGCACCGTCTTTCGTTGCCGTCCGCATCCAAAACCTCTGCCTCCTCCAGGTAAATTGCTTTCGGCGATACCGGACACCACTCCTCGCACACGATGCAACTGGTTGCCATCGCCCAGGGCAGACAACGGCCGCGGTCGTAGAACGCTGTGCCCAGGCGAACCGGCTGCCACTTCTTTTCCCCGGGGCTATCCAGTCCCACCACCCATCCTTTTTCCTGTGGAGAGATTTTCCAGATCGCTCCCGTCGGACACACCTCCGAACACAGCACGCAACTGGGCTCGCAGTATCCGATCCGCGGCGTCAGCGTCGGCGTCCATATTCCTTCAAGGCCAGCTTCCGCGAACGCCGGCTGCAGCGAATTGTTCGGGCACACCTTCATACACTCACCGCAGCGAATGCATCGGGAAAGAAAATCGGTCTCGTCCAGCGCTCCCGGGGGTCGGATCAGGCGTTCATCCCGGCTCTTTCCCAGCGCCGTGTTCGCCCGAAGCAAGGGAACTGCAACCACACCCGCGGCCAACGCAGCCAACGCGCGACGACGAGGCAGATTTGGTCCGGCAACCTCGGCTTCCCGGCGAAAGAAGCGAAACTCCAATCCCTGGTGCGGACACGCATCCACACAGTTCATGCACATCAGGCATTCCGCCTTATGCCACGGCACCCCGCCGATAGGATTGTCGCCACCCTGGCAATGCAGCAGGCAACGATTGCATTGGTCGCAGGATTTTGCATCCTTATGCAGCCCTAGGATCGACCAGCGCGAGGCTACACCCAGCAGCGCTCCCAGCGGACACAATCGCCCGGCACCAGAACCTCGTCACCCGCAGGTTCAGCGCCAGCAGAAACAGGAAAATCAGTCCCAGCAATATGCCCGCTCGAAAATGCGGCTGGCGAAAATTCAATATTGTCGCCGCCAGCACCGCGTGCAATCCCCGGCCGGTCAGCTGCACCACGCCGAAGGAACTGTGTTCCAATCCATTCACGGTCGCGTTCGCCGCATAATTCAAACCCGGCAGAATCGACAGCCCAATCGAGCGCACCAGTACGCTGAACGGATCCAGCCATCCAATCAATCCGCTGCCACACACTGCAGCCGCCAGCCCAATAATCAGCAGCACATATTTCGTTCGCTGCCAGGGTTTGTAGCGATTGGAGTCGATCCAATTTTTCCCGCGCTTCCGTTCGGATTTCAGATTCCCGAAAAAGTGGTGCAGCGTTCCCAGCGGACAAATCCATCCACAGAAAAAGCGCCCGAGAAACATCGCCGGCAGCAGGATCAGCAGCGACCACAGCATTCCGCGATAGAGCGCATGGGTTGCCAGCGCATTGGAAAGCGCTACGAGTGGGTCAAGCTCAAAGAAGAGCCGCACCGGCCAGCGCATGCGGATGTCGCTGCCTGTTCCAATCGTTCCGCCAAACTCTGTTCGTAGCAGCAGGAAGACAAATAAAGCGAGGAAGAGGATCTGAGAGGCACGGCGAACCGTGGCGATCCGGGGCTTCGCAATTTTCAGTCGAAGCAAGAGGCTCCCTCGTACGCCGCATCCGTCGGTTTGTTCGCTATCTTCGCCGGGACACAATTGCCGAATCTCCGTGCCCGGGACCAGCGCGGCGAGATCAACCCTCGATTGTCCGCTTGGATCATCCAGATCACAGTGACAGCTATCACGACTCCGCTTACCCAACGGCGCCGCCAATTTCTTCGCAAAAAAGGGAACGAAATCGCCCCAATCGGCGTATCTTTCAGGGAAAAGGGCGCGAGAGATTCAGGAAGAAAGGGGTTCGATATGTATTGCAGCCAATGTGGTCAAGCAATCGGAGCGCAACCGAATTGCCCGAACTGTGGAGCACCGACGGGCGTCACCGGAGTGATACCGCCTCCCGTGCCCGGCCCGATGCCGACTGGCTACCCTCGGATGGTGCCGCTTGCGTATTCACGCATCGCCCGGCATATACAGACGCTTTCAATCCTATGGATTGTGTTCGCCATCTATTCCGTCCTCACCTGGCTGCTGGTTCTGCCATTTCTTCACATGGCATTCGGACATGGCGCTTGGATGCAGGGCTCGGACACCTGGGTGATCGCGCCCTTTCATGCCGGTGGCTGGCTCCTGCACTTTATCGCCATCGTCGTGGTCGGTCGCGCCATTCTTTCGCTGGCCGTTGGACTTGCCCTGCTGACCCGCCAGCCCTGGGCGCGAATCTTCGCCATCGTTGTCGCTGTGCTGACGCTGCTGAAGCCGTTTCTGGGCACGATCCTGGCGATTTATACCTTGTGGGTTCTGCTGGAAAACTCGGGTGACCAGAATTACGCCCAGATTTCCGCGCAGCACAATGCATTCCCCCAGCCGCCTCGGCCTCCCATCTAGCCACTAGAAAAGGCCGCGGCGATCGGGCATAGAATTTGCAACATCTCGCACCGTCGAATCGCTCGGGCTGTTCTACGCCGCCAGGCCGAACCGCTGGTGCAGCACACACATGCTCACCAGCAGCATCAGCACCTGGTCGTTCGCCGTTCGCGCGCCCTCATCCATTTGCGGCAGGCTATCCAGCAGTCGCACCACCTGCTTCTGGTCGAAGAATGGCATCGACTTCATCACCGAACCTCGCAGCGTGTCCTGCACATACATGCTGAAGGTTTCGTCCGGGTTCAGGGTCGCCGGCGGGCTTAGGAACGGGTGTTTCTGCCGTTGATAAACCGTATCGGTAATCACGTCCTTCACCGCTTCGCGCAATACATACTTTTCCGTCATTCCACGGATTTTTTGGTTTACCGGCTGCGACCGAATCAACTCCACCAGCTTGTGATCCAGGAACGGCACTCGCCCTTCAATCGAGTGTGCCATCTCCATGCGATCGCCCAACATGGTCAGGATGTAGCCGGCCATCACAGTTTTTGACCACAGATAAAGCGACTGGTGCAGCGGGTCTCTGCCCGTCAGCTGGTTGCGCGCATCCACTTCATCCAGAATTCCGTACATGCCTTCACTGCAGCCGAACTTTCTCTCTGAAGGCGCCATCCAGCAAGGGACGCATCTTGACAGCTCGCGACGAAAACGTCTCAATCCACGAAGGAACATAGCCGAGAATTCGCCGAACCCCGTCCAGCGGGCCCGTGTCTCCATCCGGGAGAAGCAATCCGCGCGATACGGAGTTGTGATCATCGAGCCAACTCAGCAGTTCCTTAATCGCCTCCGGGTCCTGCCCTTCGCGGTTGTACAGCAACATATCGCGGCGAAAATGCGGGTAGCCTCCCAGGATCTCGTCCGATCCCTCCCCGGTGATCACCACCTTGTACCCGGCATCTCGCACCGCGCAACTCAGCAGGAACTTGGCGACCCCATGCGCATTGACGCAAAGCGTTTCCGCCTGGGCAATCGCATCGGCAAAATTCTCGGCCAGGTTTTGCTGACAAATAGGAATAGGGTTGAACTCCGCGCCGGCCATCGCGGCCATCTCTTTGGCGATGGGGCCCTCGTCATACGCAGCCTGTTCGAAGGTCAGCGTGAAAGCGCGTATCGGCTCTGGATGATGTTTCGCCGCCAGCCCCAGCACCGAGCAGGAATCCAACCCGCCGCTGAGATACACCCCCACCGGCACATCGGCGCGCAGGCGAATCCGTACCGCTTCTTCCAGTTCATATCGAAACTCAGCCGCATAGTCCGCATCCGAGCGGCGAGGAGCCGCCTCCGCCGCCTTGGGATAGTCAAAGTCCCAGTACTGATTGACCTGCAGATGTTTCTCTGTCGCCAGCAGAAAGTGCCCCGGCGGAATCTGGAACACGCCGTCGTACAGCGTTCGCATCTGCATCGCGCCAAACGATACTGCGTGATACACGCTCTCTTCATCCCAGCGCGCAGGAACGCCGGCGGCAAACAGCGCCTTCACCTCCGATGCGAAATACAGCGTGTCGCGGTGCCATGCATAAAACAGCGGCTTGATGCCGAACCGGTCCCGCGCCGCGAAAATCCTGCGCCTGTTCTGATCCCACAGCACCAATGCAAACTCGCCACGCAAATGCTGCAGGCATTGCGTTCCGAAATCCTCATACAAATGCAGCGCTATCTCGCTGTCCGAACGCGTGCGAAGATGATGTCCGCGAGCTTCCAGTTCGCGCTGGATCGCCTCGTAGCCATAAAACTCGCCATTCACGATGATGCGCGTGCGCTCGTCCTCGCTTGCAATCGGTTGATCGCCGGTGGAAAGGTCGATGATGCTCAGACGGGTATGGCCCAGCCCCACCTTCCGGTCCGGCGAAATCCAAATCCGCTGTCCGTCGGGGCCACGATGGTACAGGCTGTGGGTGGCGCGTTCCAGCGTCGTCGCGCTGACTGGATCGCGACGTGAATACATAGCAACAATTCCACACATGAGTGCGTCGTCCTGGTCTTGAGGCTCGGATTTTGTTCGTCTTGGTGACGTGCTCTGGGGGGTGGGGTCGGCGGTGCGATTATATACACACCCATCATGGAATGGCATGCATCGCCCGGGTGCCAATCTTTTGACGTCAATAGCCGTACGAAATCTGGTCTAGAATCAGACGCAGCATGGATTTCCCTTTGATTCGCATGCGGCGTTTGCGCCGTTCGGAGCCGATGCGCGCCCTGGTGCGCGAAACCCGGCTGCATCCCGGCGCGCTGATTGCCCCCATGTTTATCTGTCCCGGCGAAGGCGTGCGTCGCGCCATCTCCTCCATGCCCGGCGTCTTCAATCTATCGATCGATCAAGCCATTCAGGATGCCACCGAGGCCGCCCGCCTCGGCATTGGCGGATTTTTGCTCTTCGGTCTGCCCGCCACAAAAGATGAGCAAGCCACCGGCGCCTGGGATCAGAACGGAATCGTCCAGCAGGCTCTACGCGCCATGAAGCGCGAGCGTGCTCTCGATTCCACCCTGCTGATCGCCGATGTCTGCCTCTGCGAATATATGTCGCACGGTCATTGCGGCATCGTCCGAGAGACTGCCAGCGGCGCGCATGAAATTGAAAATGATTCCAGCGTCGAACTGATTGCCCGAACTGCCGCTTCACTCGCCCGTGCCGGTGCGGACATCGTCGCGCCTTCCGACATGATGGATGGCCGGGTCGCCGCCATCCGCGATGCGCTGGATGTGGACGAGCTGACCGACACGCCGATCCTCTCGTATGCGTCGAAATTTGCCTCCGCTTTTTACGGCCCGTTTCGCGAAGCTGCCGATTCTGCTCCGCAATTCGGCGATCGCCGCAGCTACCAGATGGATGGCGCCAATCGTCGCGAAGCCATGCGCGAAATCGAGCTCGATCTCTCCGAAGGCGCCGACATGATCCTGATGAAGCCGGCCATGCCCTATCTGGACATCATCCGCGAAGCCCGCGACCGCTTCGACGTTCCTCTCGGCGCCTATCAGGTCTCCGGTGAGTATTCCATGCTGCGCGCCGCCATCGAGCGTGGCTGGCTTGACCGCGACCGCGCCATCCTGGAGTCTTTAGTCTCCATCCGCCGCGCCGGCGCCGACTTCATCGTCACCTACTTCGCCCAGGCCGCCGCCAAGCTACTGTAGGAATCGATAAGCGCCAACCTTGCGGATAAGACGCTCGCACGAAACATAATTAGCCAATCTTAATCGATCTTTGATGTTTGGAAATCCGCTGCGCTATCCTATTTGTCGCAGCGCTGAGAGGCGGAAACTGTGCCGCAAACTCCGGAATTTGCTATACCCACTGCGATGGAAGGCTGCGGCGCATACAACCGTAGTTCTCGCGTCCAGGCCGCCGGATTGTCCCCGGCCGTGCCCATGTTGCAGCGTGCAGCCCAAACCGCGGCATTGTCGGTAGCCCAGCCGATCGTTATCGCCGATTACGGCTCATCCCAGGGCCGCAATTCGCTCGCTCCCATCAATGCGGCCATCGAAGTTCTGCGGCAACGAATCGGTTCGGACCGGCCGATTTCTGTCATTCATACTGATCTGCCGCAGAACGATTTTTCGGCTCTGTTTCAGACGTTGAACACCGATCCAAACAGCTATTTGGTTCGGCAGTCGACAGTGTTTGCATCCGCCGTAGGACGCTCCTATTTCGAGCAGATTCTTCCCCAGGCCAGCGTAACGCTTGGCTGGAGTTCCTGGGCGATACAGTGGCTGAGCCGAGTTCCAGGCGTCATTCCCGATCAGGTGCAGGTTTCTTTCAGCCGTGATCCAGTCGCTCGCGCCGCATTCTCCGCGCAGGCAATGGAAGATTGGCGGAATTTTCTCACAGCAAGAGCACTCGAGCTGATACCCGGCGGCAAGCTCGCCATCCTCACAATGTCGGTCGATGAAGACGGAAATTTCGGCTATGCGCCGCTAGTCCGCGCTATCTATGCGGCGCTTCTTGAGCTGGTGGATAGCGGGTTTCTCACCTCCGACGAGGCGTTGCACATGGCCATCCCTACCGTTGCCCGGAGCCGCGCGGATTTTCTGGCGCCATTTGAAACAGACGGCTGCTTCGCCGGCCTATGTGTTGAGGAGTTGGAAACATTCTACGGCGAAGACGGCATCTGGCTGGATTACGAACGGCAGCACAACGTCAGCCAATTCGCCGCGCAATGGGCGGCTTTCTCGCGCGCTTCCGTGTTTCCAACGCTGGCTGGCAATCTCGGAAGCGGTGGTGGTCAGCGCGCAGTGGATTTCTGCGACCGGCTTGAAGCTGGAACGGCCGCGCGCCTGGCGGCTGCGCCGGAGCGAATGCAGATTCCGCTGGTGAGAATTCTGCTGGCCAAGCAGCCGTAGTGAAGCGAAATCGCTTGCAGGTTCAGCAGCAAACTCCTCATAGGACAGGGCTTTCGCCACTAATTCATTGTCAATCACCCGTGTCGTCCTCTGTACTTTTGCAGCCACAAAAATTCCTCTTTTCGCCACCCTCGCGCAGAGTTTCTATAATGGACTACCGCGGTGCGCCCTACCGCAAGGAGGTTGATTCATGACCACACTTACCCATCCCGAAACCAAGTCATCCGCAACGCAAGCCACAAAAAACAGCGCCGAGCAAAACGCTCTGATGTTTGAGTACAGTTCGGCTGCCGACCCAGTTTCCTCTGGAAGCGTTCCCCCAATCCCCTATGCGGAGTTTGCCGCCGACCTCTATTCCGCCGGACCGACTCGCATCATCCCGCTGGATCTGTCGAAGGCGTTCAAGTGTGCCTCGCCAGCCAGCACGCCCTCGCTCGCCGCCAGCTTTCTGCGGATCGAGGCCGGCGACACGCTGGAGACCTCCGCCAACTCCACCTCGGAGTTGTTCTATGTCATCCGCGGCAGCGGCGTATCCACCGTCGACGATAACGAGATCCATTGGTCGCAGGGAGATTTTTTTACTTTGCCCGGCAGCACCGCGCGGCATCGCGCTAAGGAAACCTCCGCACTGTATTGGGTCAACGATCAGCCGCTGCTCGACTATCTCGGCGTGCAGCGCAGCCATCCGCGCTTCGCTCCCGCCCATTACACCCGCAGCGAATTGACCAAAGCGCTGGAGCAGGCCGCCAACGATCCCCAGGCCGCCACCCGCAGCCGCGTCAGCCTGATTCTCGGCAACCCCGGCTGTATGCAAACCATGACCGTGACCCACGTGCTGTGGGCCATGTATGGCCTGATCGAGCCCAACACTCGCCAGCTGCCGCACCGTCATCAGTCCGTCGCGCTCGACCTGATTATCGATGCCAAACCCGGCTGCTACACCCTGGTCGGCACGGAATTAGGCTCCGATGGCCACATCAAAAATCCCACCGCGGGTCGACTGGAAATCCGGCGCAGCCTTTGTCACTCCGCCGGGCTACTGGCATGAACATCGCAATGAATCGGGCGAGCGCGCCTACCTGACGCCGATCCAGGATGCCGGCCTGCACACTTATCTCCGCACCCTCGACATCACTTTTTTCAAGGACGACGATTAGCCCGATCTCTCCCGAATATTGGGGTGCCCCATCCTTCGCGTTCTTTGCGAAGGGTGGGATGAGAGAAGTTCGCCTATCGATTCCGATTCAGCCTGAAGAATTCCCAGGTTCAACGCTGTCGCGAAACTGACCCACGCCAGATAAGGCACCATCAACCAGCCTGCCAGCGGATGCAGTTCCCAGAACAGCACCATGGTCGCCAGAATCGCCAGCCAAAGAATGCTGACCTCTCCCAGCGCGCCCGCAATCGCATGCCAGCGAAAAAAGATCAGGCTCCAAAGAAAATTCAGCCCCAGCTGGATCAGAAACCACGCCAGCGCATAGGTTCGCAGTTGCGATACCGGCTGGCACCAAATCATCCACGCCGCCATGCCCATCAAAACGTATAGCGTCGTCCAAACCGGCCCGAAGATCCAGTTCGGCGGATTGAACGATGGCTTTCTCAAACCCGCATACCAGCCGGAAATCTCTCGCCTCGTCAGCAGGCCGGAAATCACACCCACAAGAACGCATAGCCCAACCCAAAACACCAGAGCCGCCAGCGGGAATCGACCGCTCCGAAATATCATGCATGGAACCACCTCACCCAGGAATCGCGGCGCTCGCTCGACGGACACCGCACAAACCACCTATCCTGATATCTGCGATCATTTAGGAACCAACATGAACATAGATGCAAGATCGATTCAGGTGCAGCTGCCCGATGGCAGCGCCCGCACCGTGCCCGCCGGAACCACTCCCCTGTCGATTGCCACTGACATTTCGCCCCGCCTGGCCTCGGCTGCGGTTGTCGCCCAGATCAGGCCTACGCATGTCGTCGCACCCTCCGTCGCCGGCGATTCCGACTCGGCTACGGAAGCCTCCATGTATGCCGCCGAGGATGCAGCCAGCGAACGCCTGGTCGACCTGTCCACTCCGCTGACCGAAGATGTGGCCCTGCGCCTGCTGACGGAAAAAGATGTCGAAGCTCTGAAGGTCGTGCGCCATTCCGCCGCCCACGTCATGGCGACGGCGGTCTTGGAATTATTTCCGGAGACCAAGCTGGGCCACGGTCCGGCCACCGACAGCGGCTTCTTTTATGACTTCTACCGTCCCACGCCGTTCACGCCCGACGACTTGAAAGCCATTGAAGATCGCATGGCCGTGATCGTCGCTCGCGACGAGAAATTTGTTCGCGAGTACGAGCCGCGCGACGAAGGCCTGCTGCGCTTCAAAGCGGAAAACGACTTTATGAAGATGCACTTCATTGAGCGCTTCACCAAGCCGGGCGAAAAAATCTCGCTCTATCGCAATGGCGCGTTTGTCGATTTTTGCCGTGGTCCGCATGTGCCTTCCACCAGCCGCGTCAAGGCCTTCAAGGTGATGAGTATTGCCGGCGCTTACTGGCTGGGCGATGAGAAAAATCCCCAGCTGCAGCGCATTTACGGTACCGCCTTTTTCTCCAAGAAAGAGATGGAGGAGCATTTCGCGCGCCTGGAAGAAGCGCAGCGTCGCGACCATCGCGTGCTGGGCAAACAGCTCGACCTCTTCTCCATTCAGGACATCGCCGGCCCGGGCCTGGTCTTCTGGCATCCCAAGGGCGGCCTCATCCGCAAGCTGATGGAAGACTGGATGCGCGAAGAATGTATCCGTCGCGGTTACGATATGGTTTTTACTCCGCACGTGATGCGTCATGAGCTGTGGAAGATCAGCGGACATGCGGGTTTCTACGCGCAAAATATGTACACGCCGATCGAACTGGATGATGCCGACTATCAGTTAAAGCCGATGAACTGTCCCGGCCACATCCTGATCTACAAGAACACGCCAAAAAGTTATCGCGATCTTCCAGTCCGTTATGCGGAACTGGGCAACGTCTATCGCTACGAGCGCAGCGGCACCATGCACGGCCTGCTGCGTGTGCGCGGCTTTACCCAGGATGACGCCCACATCTTCTGCACCCCGCAGCAGATTGAAGATGAAGTTTCCGCCTGCATCGATTTTGCTGAAGAAGTTCTGAAGGTGTTTGGCTTTTCGGAGTTCAAAGTGGAGCTTTCCATATGGGATCCCAAAGATAAAAAAAGCTTCGTCGGCTCGGAAGAAAATTGGACGCTGGCGATCGGCTCGCTCGAGCGCGTGCTGCAGCGCAAAGGAATTCCCTATAAGACCATCGTTGGCGAAGCCGCATTTTATGGCCCCAAAATCGATATCAAACTGGTCGATGCGCTCGGCCGCCTCTGGCAGCTTTCCACGGTGCAGTTCGACTTCAATCTTCCCGCTCGCTTTGAATTGGAATATGTCGGCGAAGACGGCGAGCGTCATCAGCCCGTCATGGTTCATCGCGCCTTGTTCGGTTCCGTGGAGAGATTCTTCGGCGTGCTGATCGAGCATTATGCCGGCGCGTTTCCGCTGTGGCTCGCTCCGGTGCAGGTTGGCCTGGTGCCGATCAGCGAAAAGCACATCGAGTACGCGAAAAGGGTACAGCAACAGTTACAATTAGCCGGATTGCGGGTGGAGCTCGACGACCGCAACGAAAAAATGAACGCCAAAATTCGCGATCTGACCATGCAGAAGATTCCCTACGTACTTGTCATGGGCGACAAAGAAGCCGCGGCGAATGCCGTTAGCGTCCGCACCCGCGGCAAGGGCGATCAAGGCTCCATCCCGCTGGATCAATTTATTGCAAACGCAAAAAAGGTTGTGGACGAGAAGTCGATCGAGCTGTAGTTCGACTGATAAAGTAGAGCAAAAATCCCCCGAAGGATAGTTTCATACGATGCGAAAACTGATCACTGCCTTGTGCGTCTTGGCTGCAACCACTCTTGGCGCATGTGGCCAGGCGCTGCACTCGCAACCTTCCCTGACCCGTCAGCAAACCTACACGCTGATGCGCGTTTCCAGCTCCGATCCAACAGGTAGAAATGCCGATGCTCGCACCGTCGCCCCCGGCGCCACCTATACCGTTCTTGATGCGGATGGTCCGGCAATGATCTCGCACATCTGGTTTACCATTGCGGATGACGAGCCCTATAACTTGAAACGCATCGTCCTCCGCATGTATTGGGACAATGAAAAAACTCCCAGCGTGGAAGCTCCAATCGGCGATTTTTTCGGTCTCGGCCTGGGCGAATATCATAATTGGCATTCGGAATATCTCTCCGTCGGTAGCATCAAAGCGCTCAATTGCTTCTTTCCCATGCCGTTCGCCAGACACGCTCGCATCACGGTGACCAATGAGGGCAACCAGGCGATCGATTCGCTCTATTTCAACATCGACTACCAGAAATATTCTCATCCGCTTCCGCCCGGCACCCTGTATTTCCATGCGCAGTATCGCCAGGCCCAGCCCAATGAAGGTTGGACCAACAAGTGGACCAGCAATGGCGAGTCCCTCGTCAACGACAAAGTCAATCTCGACGGCAAGGATAACTACGTCTGGATGACCGCTACCGGTCATGGGCAATTTGTTGGCGTCACCATGTCGGTGCTGCAGAATCAGGATGGCTGGTGGGGAGAAGGCGACGACATGTTCTTTGTCGATGGTTCCAAGCTTCCTTCAATTTCCGGGACTGGTTCGGAGGATTATTTTCTAGGCGCGTGGGATTTCGGCGGCAAGCCGTTTTCCTATCAGCTATACGGCGCACCTGTAGTTGGCAAGGAGTTAGCCGGTAGCGGGTCCAGCGTCTATCGCTTTCATCTCGACGCTCCGATTCCCTTCAACAGATCGTTTAAGGCCACCATCGAGCATGGTCACGGCAATTCTCGCTCTGACAACTTTTATTCGGTGGCGTATTGGTATCAGGCCGAGCCTCATGCTCCATTTCCTCCGTTGCCGCCGGTGGAAGACAGAATTCCGCGCTTGCAATCGGTCGGCGGTCCCGGCAATGCCGCTGCCGTTGCAGCGCAAAAATAATCTCGCTCAAAATTCGAATCGTGCCGCCAGTTGAAATTCCCGCGGCGTATAGGTACTGGTGCTGTTCGCGTTGGTGGTGATTCCGTAGGTTGGGTTGAACTCCAGGTACGGATGGGCGGCTGTGGAATCCGAAGGACAACCCTGCGTCAACGGCGTTGAACACGAGTTGTAGCCTAATGTATCAACGGCTGTTACATTTTCCGTGTTTGTCAGGTTATAGGTTTCTGCCATCAGTTCAAGATAGGCGCGGTTGCGCAGCGGAATGCGTCGCGTCACTCGCAAACTCGTCGTCTGCGTCGAAGGGAAGCGATCGCTGTTTCTCTGCCGCACATTCAGGCGCGACGGCCCACCCTCGCCATTGACACCGTAGAATGCGCCTCCTGGCGCGCTGCCGCCAATGCCGAGCGTATACGGCAACCCGGTTTGCCACGCGATCACCGGCGCAAATCCCCAGTCATTCAACAGATGGCCTTGCCAACCTGGCTTGTGCCATGTGGTAAACAAGCTGGCATGCAGCGCCAGGCGCTGCCGTACATCTGTGTTGGAATTTCCATATTCCAGGCCCATATTATTCGGCTCCAGAATATTCGTCGGCGACTTATAAAGAAATTCATTCTGGTTGAAGTCCAGCGCATGAGCAAACGTGTAGTTCATTCCGAAACTGATGCCGTTCGCGGTGCGATGCGTGATTGCCAGCACCCCCGCGTTGTAATTCGAATTCACATTGCTCAACAGCTCGGTGATATTTCCATACAAATAATTCGGTCGCACCGATGTGTACAGCGGCGTCGTATATCTTCCGCCTTGCGGCAGCGGGCTCTTTTTCCCCAACGGCGGCCCTGGAATATCGACGGTGTAATTTAGCTGGCCAATCGTTGCATTGTCGATGTTGGTGTCGATGAAATTTGGCAGGTCACGACCCTGGCTGGTCATAAAACTTGCCGAAACGATCGTCTTCCATCCAACTTTTTGCTCCAGAGTCAGCTCTCCCTGCATTGTTTCCGGCGCCTGGTACTTTGGCGAGAAATAGTACGCGCTGGGCAGTGCTCCTCGTGCCGCGCCTGTCGGCACACTGAAAAAGATGCTGGGAAACTGTGGCGCTCCATATTCTGTGGATGACGAATAACGATAGGTGCGCTGCGACGCGGGCGAGCCCGATGAGACCAACGCGGAATGCAGCGTGCCGTTCACAATGCGCCCGTAGAACATGCCATATCCAGCTCGCAGAGTCGTTTTTCCGTTGCCGAACAGGTCCCACGCGACTCCGGCTCGCGGAGCAAAATTGTTGCGATCATCCGGGTAATTTTCCGTTTGCGGCAATTGCGGATTCGGCAGAAAGGGTCGCGGCACACGTTCATATTCGTACCGAACGCCCGCCGTCACAGTCAGGCGAGAAAACGCTCGCCACTCATCATCTGCAAATCCTGCCCAGTCGTTGGTGGTGATGAAAAATCCCCCCGGACCAAAGCTCTGCGAAAATCCCGCGTAATTATTCACGAAATAGCTGTGTGGCGGTCCCAGTCCATCCACCGCGTGATAATAATCCGCCAGGAAACTGCCAAACGAGGTGTAGTTGTATTGACCCACCCCGGCGTACAAGTTGTCTAACAGGTCTTCGTTGCGATCCCAATTTCCGCCGAATTTCAATGTGTGATTTCCCAGCACCCAGGAGATGGTGTCGGAAACTTCTCCGCGATGTTCATCCGGATATTCCGGTCGCGGAAGTTTTGAAGGGTTCCCCAGCACCATGCCTTCGCCGGAAGATCCTCCGGCAATATTGATTTCCGGTGCTAGCCCAAATTGATTGTTCCCCAGCGGAACCTCAGCGCCAGCAGGGCTGGGACTGGTTTCTCGATCCAGCTCGCGCCCCAGTTGCACCCGCAACTCATTGCCGATATTTTCTGTCACAAACGTTGTCAGGTGAATGATGCCCCAGTCCACGCTGACATAATCATTGCCAAGACTGTTGACTCCATACTGCGTCGAACTTTGCGTTTGCACTCCGTTCGGGGAACTCCATCGCATTCGGTTGTAGGACACAGTTGCATGGTTGCGATCATTCACCAACCAATCCAGCTTAGGAAAATTGAGCGTCTGCTCTCCCGTCCGCGGAGCTGGCCCCGTCAGCGTGTTCACTAACTGCAGGCCCTGCTGATACTGCTTGATCCCCGCGTCGTAGGATGCCAGATCGAGCTTGTCATAGAGCTCGCATGCGCCCTGGGTGGCTTCAAATTGAAATACGCTCGCATAGGCGCCATTGCTGGCGTTGTAGGGCGGCAGGTTGGCGCAGGTGATTCGAAAGCCCAAGTAATTTCCCGTGGGAAGAATCGGGCTCGGCTGTGCATAGATCCCCGTGGGATAGCCGACGCGCGACACAGCCGGAAAATTCCGCGTGTTGTAGTCGAAGGAATAAAACCAGAACAATTTATCGTGAACGATCGGGCCGCCGACTGAAAATCCCATTTGCCGGCGAACATCCGTCGGCTGATACGGAGTGGTGACAAAGTTATTTGCGGTGCTGTCGAAGTTGGTCAGCGTGGTGTACGCATTCAACGCCGACAAGCGTGCTGTTGCGCTCAAAGAAGAATGCCTCGCCGTGATACTGATTCGTTCCGCTCTTGGTCACGGTGTTGATGACGCCGCCGGCTGCGCGCCCATACTCCGCCGAATAGTCGGCCGTGTTCACCTGAAATTGCTCGACCGCTGCCATGCTGATGGAATAGGGTGCCTTCGTGCGGCCGCGTTCTTCAGAGAAGAAGGCCTGGTTATTGTCGGCGCCGTCGATCGTATTGTTATTCAGCAACCCGCTGATGCCGCGAAAACTTAGCAGCCCGTGCCCGTCCTGATCGCTCACCACTCCCGGAGTCAACAGCGCAAAACTGCTCCAGCGGCGGCTGTCAGAGGGCAAGTTCTGCAATTGCGACTGGGTAATATTTGTCGAGACCGAAGGATATGTCGATTGAAACGGAACGATCGTTCCCACCTGAACGGTGCTGGAGGTGGCTCCAATATGTAGCGTAGTTGTCAGAGGAGTTCGTCTGCCCAACTCGACCACCACGTGCGTTGCCGTAAATGCGGTGAAGGCATCTCCCGTAATGTCGACGGAATACGTTCCGGGCGGCAGATCGGCCAAAGTGTAATTGCCGCTCTTGTCGGTGTAGGCGATAAACTCTGCGCCGGTCGCCTCGTTCAAAGCGACAATGCGCGCATTCGGGATCACCGCGTGTTGCGGGTCATACACAGTTCCGCCGATCAAGCCCGTAGTCGACTGACCCTGGAGCTTCGACAACGTCGGCAGAAAAAACAACAACACAAGGCAAAACGCGCATAGCGCGCGTGGGGGAGGCAAGCGCAGCATGACGAACTCCCGAATCTTTTACGCCCGTTTCGGCGGCTTCACCATGCCTGCGCGGACGACACTGAAAGCGATGCAATAAAGGCCGTAGCCCGATGAGACACCGGCTCGTACCGCGTTCTCCTTATTTCTGTTCCGCCTCGCCATAGTTTGTCGAGCGATATCTTCTCTGCGCGGATCTTGGGACGCAGGTTGAAGCTCGGTCCGATCGCAGACTTTGCGAGACAGGAACTATGGTCTTGAGCGTTACACTGAGAGTAACGCTATTCCCGGGCGGCAGAAAGACTATTCACGCGTATGTTTATTGATGAAGCAAGGATTAAGGTGAAGGCGGGTGACGGCGGGAATGGCTGTATGGCCTTCCGACGCGAAAAATTTGTGCCCCGCGGCGGCCCGTCCGGCGGCGATGGCGGTCGCGGCGGCGACGTGGTTCTTGAGGCCAGTCAGAGCCATAACACGCTGGTCCACTTCCGCTTCAATCCAGAACATAAAGGAGAGCGAGGTCGTCACGGGGAAGGCTCCAACTGCTCCGGTCGCGATGGCGAAGATACCGTGTTGAAGGTTCCCGTGGGTACTGTTGTCTATGACGACACCACAGGCGAACTGATACATGACTTTCGTAATCCCGACGAGCGCATGGTGCTGGCCAAAGGTGGTCGCGGCGGACGCGGCAACCAACATTTCGCAACCTCTACCCACCAGGCTCCGCGCGAGCACGAGCTCGGCTACGCTGGCGAGGAACGCTTACTTCGGTTGGAGTTGAAGCTGCTCGCCGATGTTGGGCTGGTCGGTCATCCCAACGTTGGCAAGTCCACGCTGATTTCGCGTATCTCCGCTGCACGGCCCAAAATTGCCGATTATCCTTTTACAACTCTGGAGCCGAATCTCGGCGTCGTCACCGTGGGCGAGTGGCCGAATGAAGAAAGCTTCGTTGTCGCCGATATCCCCGGCCTGATTGAAGGCGCGCATCTCGGCGCCGGTCTGGGTGCGCAATTTCTACGGCACATTGAACGCACTCGACTGCTGGCTCACATTGTCGACGTGTCCGATGGCAGCGGCCGTCCCGATCCGGTGGAAGATTACAACGTGATCGAAGCTGAGCTGAAAAACTTCGGCCACGGCCTGGAAGAGAAGCCGCGCGTCGTGGTCGCCAGCAAGTGTGATGTTGCAAATCCCGACAAACTGAAGAAGCTGCAATCGATGGCCAAGCGGAAGAAGCTCCCGTTCTATGCCATTTCCGCGGTGACAGGCGAGGGAATCGAAGCGCTGAAATACGGCCTGGCTGAAAAGGTTCGAGCCCTTCGTGCGCCGCTCCCCGAAGCTGGCTGAAGCGAATGCGAAAAGATTTTCAAACTCCGACATTCTGAGTGAAGCCAAGAAGCCAGAGAATTCCGGATGAGATAAAAATTCCGGCGTGACGAGAGTTCGAGTGTCCCAGGTCTCGCAGCTGAGACCTGGGTTTGCTGTCCAAAATGCCATCGAGAGGAACCGCATGAGGCGCATTGCTTTTTTCGGCGGCAGCTTTGATCCCCCGCATCGCGGCCATCTCGCGATTGCCACGGCGGCTGCGGACCTGTTCGCGCTCGACCAGGTTCTGTTCGCTCCCGCCGGTTACCAACCCTTCAAAAGCAAATTTCCCGCGACCGACTTTCTGCACCGCTACACCATGACGGCGCTCGCGACCCAGGCCGATTCACGCTTCGTTCCCTCTCTGCTCGACGCTCCGCATCGCGATTCGACCGATGCGCCCCGCCCCAACTACACAATCGAAACTCTGATCCGATTGCGCGCATCGCTGGCCGCGGAGTCCGAGCCGACCGAGCTATTTACTCTGGTGGGTGCCGACAGCTGGATGGACATTGGAAAGTGGTTCCAGGCGCCTCGCCTGCTGGCGCTTTCCGGCTGGATTGTCGCGGCTCGGCCAGGTTTTTCGCTGGATGGCGCGGAAGCCGCGCTCCCTGCCGAAATCAAAGTTGAGCGCGGATCATGCGATGCCGCGCTTGCGAATCACGCTTCCGGCACCCTTCCCGCCTGTGACCTCACCCTGCATCATCCCGACGCAGCTCCAACTCGCGTATGGTTTCTACCCGATCTGCACGAAGATATCTCCGCCACCGAGCTCCGCGCTGCCCTCGATCGCGGACAGTCCGATCCAGAATTGCTTCCTTCGCCGGTGCGGAACTATATTCACAAGACGAATATCTACCAAGCAGAGAATGCGCGCGCTATAAGCTGAGTCCATCGCAAAGAGCTAAGCCTGGGTGCCCCAGGTCTCTATTTTGCAGTCCGGGAAAGGAACGATGACAGCCAGCCTTGGCACAGCTGTTCGCAACAGAATAGGATGAGAGGGCGGACACAATTCCACGCGCACCAGGGAGATTGCACGATCGCATGACGAAAACTGAAATTCGCCGCATGGTTGCGGCCGCCGCTGCCGCCTGTGAAGACAAAAAAGCCGAGCAGATTCGCATCCTGGAACTTGACCCTGCGGACTCCGGCTTCACAGATTATTTCCTGATCTGCAGCGGCACCAATGACCGCCAGAACCAGGCCATCGCCACCGCGGTCCAGGAGCGGATGGAGCGCGACTTCAACACTCGCCCCAACTCGATAGAAGGCTATCGCCAGGGAGAATGGATTCTGCTCGACTACGTCGATTTCGTGGTCCACATCTTCTCGGAAGAGAAACGCGACTTCTATCACATCGAGCGGCTGCGCAAAACTGCAACCACACTCGACCTGGAAGAATTGAAGGCGTCGCTAACCAAGCGCGTGTCGGCCGTCCGCAAAAAGCTAGCCGCCAAAAAGGTCGCCGCGAAAAAATCCCCCACAAAAAAGATCGCTGCAAAGAAGCCTGCGAAGAAGGTTGCGCCAAGAAAGTCGCCGCAAAAAAGAGCAGCAAGGCGACTCCCGCGAAGTCTGCCAAGGGAAAAGCCATCAAGGCCCCCGCTAAAATCGTTTCGAAATCAAACCCCCGCAAAGCCGCGCCAAAACGCAAAAAACCTCTTTGACAGCGATGATGCTGTACCGGATACTCAAGTGGAAACTTGGAGTCATTTCAAATACAGAATGAAACTCAGAGGGAACCACATGAGAAAATTTGGAGTTTTGGCCTTGATCGCTCCCACCGTAATTGCCGCAAGCTTTGTCGCTGTTCCAGCGTTTGCATTTCAAGGGGGCAATTCCGCGTATCCAACCGCAAGCAGCGCTCTCTCGGCGGAGATCACCAGCAAGCTCGATACTAAGAATGCCACCGTTGGCGAGGTAGTCATAGCTAAGACCCTTTCATCGACCACGCTGGGAAATGGCACGGACATTCCCAGGGGTGCTATGCTCAGCGGAAAAGTGACTGCCGTGCAGTCGAAGTCGTCTGGCGGAGGCACCGCCTCAGTCACGATCTCCTTCGATCAGATAATGGCCAGCAAGAGGGCGTCGCCAGTTTCCATCCACGGAGTTTTGGTTGGTGCTGCCCCCAAGCCCTACATTTCCGATGGTGGACCAAGCACTGCGAACCTGCCTACAGGTTCTACCAAAAACCAGGCGATGACGGCTGGGGAAACGGGACAGGCCATCGATAATTCGAGCGCCCCAGAAGAAACCGTGGCTACGGGCAGCAGTTTGAAGAATGTCACGCTGGCGTCAGGAACCCTGACGTCGAGCCGCGGCGAGATCAAACTGGACCATGGAACGCGAATTGCGGTTGCTTTGCAAGCGAATTGATATGTTTTCCGCACCCGCCGCGGTTTTGGGTTGGTCGCGCTGAGCTAGTCAAATAAAGAAAGAGCAGGCAGCCAATGGCTGCCTGCTCTTTCTTGGCCAAGCTCTGGATCGCACAACGAAAAAGGAGGAAGCCCGAAGGCTTCCTCCTTTTGTATGAACTGCCGTGCCTATCTTAGAACTCGAACACACCCTTGATTTGAATCAATCGAGGCGATGCATCGCCACCCAGGCCAGAGCCCAGGATGCTGGTCGGTGTGTTGACCGTAGAGGTGATGTATCCGGCAAGTGAGTTGGTGAGGTTGCCGGTGATCGGGTCGCGGCTGACGTCAGAAGTCGGGCTGGCAAAGTTCGGGTGGTTGAACAGGTTAAAGAACTGCGCGCCCACCGTAAATTTCGCGGACTCCAGCTTCGGAATTGCAAAGCTCTTCAGTACAGCCAGATCTGTGTCCGTGTAGGCGGGCGCAGTTGTCTGGTTACGTTCTTGTTGCCCAAAGGCCGTCGGCGTCGTGTAATTGTCCGTACTTACGATCGAGCACGGCGTTCCTCCGCCCGTTAGCGTGTTTAAGACCGCGTTGGATCCGCAATGCGGAACATTGCGCAGTTGCTGGGCAAAGATCTGGACATTACCGGAAGGATAATTTGCGATCTGGTTCGTGATGCCATTGTAGTTCACCGTGAACGGGAACCCGCTGTGATGGAAGACCGTGCCCGTAAGCTGCCAGCCGTCGGTCACAGCATGAGGACCGCGCCAGTAGGGAACGGAGTAGACGTAGCTGCCGGTAAAATTGTTCCGCGAATCGTAATCCGCGTTGCCGTAGTTGTAGGCCAGATTGTACGGGTCCGTCGGCGCCAGAGCGCTTTGCCCGGCATTGAATCCCAGGATGCCGCCATTGGAGATTTCATCCAGGGCGTGGCTCCACGAGTAGTTGAATTGCAGCAACAACGACTTCGAACGATGGACGATGGATGCAGTCATGCCGTTGTAGTTCGAAACGGCGTTGCTCAACACCTCATTCACGGTTCCAAACGATGGATTCGGAGGTGCATCGGCGCTGATAGGACCAAATCCCGCAGGTGCACCGTACGCATTGACACCGCCGTTGACATCCGGTTCGTGGTAGCCGCGGTTGCCGACGTAATTCAAGTCGAAAACCGTGCTTCGTCCAAATTGACGTTCCAATTCCAGGTTCCACTCCTCATAAGTCGGATAGTTCAGCTTGTGGTAGGAGTTGGTAAAGCTGGGTGCACCAAATCCCGCGATCGTGCTGGAAAGGGAACTGTAACTCGCGGCGCTGGAAAAGCCGGCCTGGAATCCCGCGTTGGAGGTCGACGTGATGGATTCACCGCTCGTTGGATCGCTCGGGTTGGTGCTGATTGCAGGGCCACCGAGAGCCGGCCCTGGAAGCACAAAGCCGACGTTGGTCGGAGCGTTGTTCAGGATACTGTCTGCGATTGTCGCCGGGAATACGTCGGTGAACATGCCGAAGCCGCCGCGAATGACTGTCGAACTGCCGTCACCATAAGGCGACCACGCAAAGCCGACGCGCGGTTGGATGGAGAAACTTTGGAAGCTGCGGAAGGCCGCATGCTTACCCGTGACAATCATCGAGTTGTAGGGCGTGGTCGGATCCGTGCTGACCCCTGCGAAATCCGTACCAAAGCTGTCAAAGCAATTCGTCTGGCAGACTGGGTTGGAGTTATGCTCCACGCGAACCGCAGCGGTCACGGTCAGGTTCGGCACCGGCTTCCACTCGTCCTGGAAGTATCCGGCTTCATTGTAGAGGGCCACAGGTTGTGTTAACCGGGTTGGATATTGTTGTGCATAGAGGTCAAACGATCCCGCTGCAAAGTCAGTCTCCGTCGCGTAGGTCTCAGGCGTAGTGTTTACGCCCGGGCTGTAGTCTGTCACGTCGTCACGTCGGAAATAGTAGCCAAACTTGAAATTGTTCCGGCCCTTGATCACGCTAACGTCGTCGATGAATTGGTAGTTGGTGACATTTCGACCCTGTGGCCAAACGTAATTGATACCACCGAGAAGATTAAACGAACCGTCGATCCAGGCCGTGGTCCATGGGACGAGCGCTGTGGATGCAGCCAGGTTCTGATTGGTGAAAATCGCGGAATACCATAACAACGCGAAAGTGAACTGGTTGGTGATGTTGGGGGTAAAGACGTGCGTTTCACCCAACTGTCCCGAGTATTGTGGCTGAATGCTATCCGCATTGAAGACTGAGTTCAATGGATCGGTATAGGTCGCCTGCAGACCGCGATCCATGTCGTAGGTGCCATACAAAGAATCCTTCTCGCCAAAGTGCTGGTCGATGCGTCCCTCAAACAGCCACTCGTGGGTGAAGTTGCTGGTGTTGACGTTGAACGTCACAACGTTTGGATCGTTTTGTGAGACTGATGCCGTGTTATATCCCGGGGCATTTTGGTATACGCCCAGAACCTGTTGGGTGATGGGAATGTTGCTGGCAGGAACCTGGGGAATACCGCCGGGAAATTGGCCGCCGGTCTGATCCACGCACGGCGTTGTTGTTCCCTGTGCTGGCAAGCCCGTCGTTAAGCAGCTGACATAGTTTGGAGACGGAGCCGTCACCACATTGGTCACCGGAATCAGGACTCGCAAACCTTCATAGTCGCCGAAGAAGAATGTCTTGTTCTTGAAGATTGGTCCACCGACGGACGTCGCGTACTGATTCACGTTGTCAAACGGCCGCGGAGTGTCCGTCTGGCCGTTGAAATAGCCGTTGGCATTCATTACCCGGCCATTCCACCAGTAGGCTGCGTTTCCGTGGAAACGGTTGGTTCCGGACTTGGTGATTTCGTTCACCTGCGCGCCGCCCAGGCCGCCATATTGGGCGCCATAAGCATTGCTGACCACCGTGACTGAGGCAATCATATTGTTGCCCAGCAGTAGGTTAGTCGCACCAGAGTTGTTTAGGTTCAAGAACGGATCGTTCTCATACATGCCGTTGATCGTGAAGGTGTTCGACACTGCCGGCAAGCCGAAGGAAGAGAAGTTGCCATAACCAAACGCTGCGCCGTTGCTGCTCGTCGTCGTGTTCATGACCGAGCCAGGAGCGGTCTGTGCTACGAATGTCAGATCGTTGCCAGGGTTCGGCAATCTTTGTACCTGCTCGGTATTAAATGTCGTGGTGATGTCGGCATTTTCCGTGTTCAGCAGTGGCTCTGCTTCAGTGACGGTCACGGTCTGCGAGGATTTGCCCAGGGTCATCTTCACGTCGCCGTTCGCGATTGCACCACCGGCCACATGCGCGGTGGTCGTCGTGGTTTCAAAACCTGAGCCTTTTACCGTAATGGAGTACGTGCCGGGCTGCAGCAAGGCTGAGTGGTAGCTGCCCTTAGCATTAGTTGTGCTGGTATACGTCGCCCCGGTATCCAAGTTCTTGAGGACGACCTTCGCTCCCGGAATCGCCGCTCCGGTCGGGTCCGTCACGTGGCCTGAGATATCACCCGAAGTGAGTGATTGGGCGAATGCGATTGGCTGCGAAGTTTGAAGCAACGTCGCTGCTCCCAGGAGCATTGCGAAAGTGACCGCGGTGCGGATCCAGCCGTTGTATCGAAATTGCATTGAATTCCCTCTCTTACTTTGTTAGTTCACGAGCCGGCAACCGGTCTCGCGCCTATCTTCAGTGCCTCGTGAAACATTGACGCCCATGCGGGCGTCGTTTACGAACGGCATTTCCTGCTTCCTAAGAAACTGCGCTGAGATGTGGCTTACTCATCCAGGTCGAAAACGTACGGTGGGCTTCAGGAGGGAGTTGACGCGGGGGTCGTCGACTCAATAAACCCGTATAGTGCCCTCAGGGCCTGAAACAAGCAATTCGGCGGCCAGATAAAAGAATTCGCAAAATCAATAGGTTACGTGATAGATACCCACAGATTATCGATGATAATTATGGTATTAAAGAAGTAAGAATATGAAAAACAGTAGGTAATCTGACCGAGTTCTAAGCTTCCTCGTCAGAAATTGTGACGGACGAATCCCGGTCTCGCCTTCCGGCCTCAAACCAGTCTCGGATAGATTCGTTTATTGATCGCCCCAACCCTCCCGGCCCGTCCAGTTGCTGTTTGGTTTTGTTTTCCATCTCGCGGGCCCTGCGATCTCACGTATTCGCCAACAGACCCTTCACATCTCGACGGAAAACTCCAGTAAAGTATGGAAAGGATGGAAATACAGCTGGTCACACTCGGGCGGCGTACCACCGGAAAACAAGCCGCTGCGGACGAAATGTATTCCGGCTATTGCCAGCGCATCGAGCGCCACTGCGGTTGCCGCACCGAACATTATGCGTCCGAAGAGAAATTTTTTGCTGCGTGGGAGCGCGGCAGTCGCGCCCGCTCCATGCTGATTTTGCTGGATCATCGCGGCCGTACATGGTCCTCGGAAACTTTTGCCGAATGGCTGCAACGCGAACGTGATCGCGGCATCCAGCTGTTCACTTTCGCTGTTGGTCCGGCGGATGGCTGGTCGGAAGCAGTGCTGCAGGAAGCCACCAAACGTCGGGATTGGCTGGTGTTGTCGCTGGGTCCGATGACGTTGCCGCACGAGCTGGCCGCGGTGGTGCTCGCGGAACAGATCTATCGCGCCTTCACCATCGTCGAAGGCCACCCTTATCACTTAGGACATTAAGATACGAGTGCAGCCTGTGGCCGCTAGCTCTCAGCTAGTAGCTGTCGGCTAGCACCTAGAGGCTGGTTTATGACGGACGTAAGGCGCGGATTAATTCTGATCAACACCGGTCCCGGCAAAGGGAAGACAACCGCAGCCATGGGCACCGGGTTGCGCGCTGTCGGCAACGGCATGCGCGTGTTGATGCTGCAATTTCTGAAAGGCTCCTGGCACTATGGGGAGCTCGATGCCGTGCAAGCATTCGGCGGCAACTGGGTGATGAAGCAGATGGGTCGCGGCTTCGTAAAAATTGGCGGCGCAGAAACCGATCCGGAAGATATCCGCATGGTGGAGGCCGCATGGGAAGAGGCTCGCCAGGCGATTTTTTCCGGCGATTGGGATATGGTGATCCTCGACGAAATCAACTACGCCATCGGCTACAACATGCTCGATCCGGCGCGTGTTGTGGAAGCGCTGAAACAGAAGCCGGAGATGGTGCACGTCATCCTAACCGGTCGCAACGCGCATCCCAGCCTGATTGAAATTGCCGACACCGTAACTGAAATGCGCGAAGTGAAGCACGCGTATCAGAAGGGAATTCTGGCGCAGCGCGGCATCGAATATTAGCGAGCCGTCGATGCAGCGGGTACCCCAGCCCCGTTTTTAGAAGCTGAGTTTCTGCCCCGCAGTTTAGGATGGATGGAGTATGTCCTGGTTTAAACGCAACGAGAACGAAAACGAGATTGAGACCACGTCGGAGAAGAATGTCCGCACCGAAGGTCTATGGACCAAGTGCGACAGCTGCGGCCAGACCATTTGGAAGGCCGACCTGGAAGCGAATCTGAACGTCTGCCCGAAATGCGGCAAGCACTTCAAACTTTCAGCCAGGTCTCGCATCGATAGCCTGCTTGAGCCCGGCTATCGCCTGATCGATACCGAATTGCGTTCCACCGATCCACTCAACTTTACCGATCTGAAGCCATACAAGGATCGTCTGAGTAAAGCGCAGCGCGACACCGGAATCAATGACGCGATTCTGAGCGCGATCGGCAACATGGGTCATCACGCGGTCGTCGTGAGTGCGATGGAGTATGCCTTCATCGGTGGCAGCATGGGCGCCGTCGTCGGAGAATCCATCAGCCGCGCTGCCGATCATTCTCTCGAAACCCGGCATCCACTCATCATTGTCGCCACTTCCGGCGGCGCGCGCATGATGGAAGGCATTGTCAGCCTGATGCAGCTGCCGAAAATTTCTGCGCGCCTGGCGTTGATGGATGATGCGAAAATTCCCTACATCTCCGTGCTCACCGATCCCACCTTCGGCGGCGTCACAGCCAGCTTCGCTATGCTGGGGGATCTCAATGTTGCCGAGCCCGATGCGCTGATCGGTTTTGCCGGCCCTCGTGTCATCGAGCAAACCATTCGCCAAAAATTGCCGGAAGGTTTTCAGCGATCGGAATTTCTGCTGGAACATGGCATGCTCGACGCCGTCGTTCCCCGCAGAGAGATGAAGCAATACCTCATCCGCGCGCTCGACTTCATGCAGCCTGCCAACTAACGTAGTCTTCAGCGTCTCGACCTGTAGCGGATCGCATCGACCAAGCTCAGCGGATCGATTCGCCATGCCGATTCATGTACCATCGCCGCACAAAAAAGTATGCGATCGAGAGCGCCAGCGTCCCCGATAGCGCACTGACCTCCAATTTTGTCGAGTGCGACAGCAGCCAGATCACCACGATGCAACCCAAAATTCCCACCACCGGCCCGCCCGGCGCGCGGAAGGCTCCTGGCATTCGCTTGCGCGTATAGCGTAGCTTCAGCGCGCCCAGGCAGATGGCGAGATACACACACAAAATCGACACACTGGAAAGAATTGCGAGGTGTTTGAACCCGCCTGACGCCGCCAGCAAAAACATCAATGCGGCCACCGTGAGGATCGCGACGTGTGGCGTGCGATATCGCGGATGAACTCGGGCCAGCATTCGCGGAAGTGTTCCGTCCTCCGCAGCCAGAAAAAACGCGCGCGGTGTCGATAACATTCCGCCGGCCAGCGAACCAAAAATCGATACGGCCACGCCGATCGTCACCAGCGTGCTTCCCCCGACACCGACAACTCTTCCTGCCACAGCCGCGAGCGGTGCCGTCGTCTGGTGCGCCAGTTCGCTGCCCAAAACTCCCTGGCTGACCAATTGCAATGCGACATACAGCAGAATCACCGTTCCAGTTGCGCCAAACATGGCTCGCGGAACCGTGCGCGCGGGGTCGCGAATTTCAGCACTCGGCGCGAGCGCCTCTTCAATCCCCTGGAAGGCAAAAAACAGAATCAGCGAGGCCTCGCCCAACTTTGCCGCCGGTGGCCATCCTGCCCAATCGCAGCTGATGCCAATGCACAAAAAATATTCCGGCAACAACAGCAAGCAGCAACGGAACCAGCTTGGCGATGGTGGAAGCCACAGCCACGCGCAGTCCCTGGCGAACACCAATAATATTTACCGCTGCCAGGCCGCCGAAGACCACAAGCAATGTCAGAACCCGAGCCGCTCCATAATTCAGCGCAGGCACCCAGACCGCCAGCGAACCGATCAGTGCAACTGCCAGCGCAGCGCACGCAATCACCTCATATCCCACCGAGTACATCACCCAGGCGAGAAATCCCATCAGCGGGCCGAAGGCTTCCTCGACATACGCGACACCGCCTCCGGAACGATGGACGAAGCTTCCAATTTCGATGTAGCAGGTCAGCACCAGCGCCACGGCAATCCCGCAAACGAAATACGCCACAATCGCGGCCGGTCCCAGAATCGCCGCGACAAACGCAGGAACAACAAAGATTCCAGCTCCCACCGCAATGTTGACCGCGGCAGCGCCCAATCCCCACGGCCCGATCACGCGCTTCAGCTTCTCGTCTGCGTGCGACACCGCGTCGGGCGACGGGGCAAGGATTTTCTCTGGCGTCATGGAATCGGTCGGCTGCGCTTCAAAATGTTTGGGCGGAGGAAGTCTGGCTCCGTCCGCCCAAAGTTTACTTTTCTGCGATTGAGTTTACTGCTTGCCCCAGAAATCCGGCGACGCTGTCTTCCAACTGTCCGCAACATAACTCATCTTTGGATCAATGGCCAACAGGTTCGTCGATATGGACTCGATTGAACTGGCTGTCAGATCTGTCAGCTTCTTCTTTTCGGCGGCATTCAACGTGCCACCCATTTTCTTGTTGTCGGACATCTCCTGGTCGAGATCGCTCAGAGACTTGATCGGCGAAATCACAAGGAACCGGTCGGCCGATCCACCGTACATCAAATCAAACGTCGCCCAGTGTGCATCCGGTGTCTTCTCCCATTCCTGCTTGTACAGCTTCACCAGTTCATTCCACTCGTGCACATGTCCTGGACGAATATTGAACACCGTAATTTCAAAAAAACGCATGTCAGGAATATTGACTCCGGCACGCAAACTCAGATCCTCATCGTAAGTAAACACACCCGAGTCGTAAGACTCCAGTAGTTCGCCGTCCGCAATCTGCGCGCTATCCACCGCAGATGACAAGCTCGAGTTAGCCATCATCGCATCGTTATCCTTCTGCCAGTCTGCAAACGAATCGTAGCCAAGCAGAAATAGTGCCCTCGATTTGCCGGTCATCGATGTCAGCGCCAGGTAATGTTCCGACTCTTTCCCATCGCTCATCGCTTTTACAAATGCGCTTTCCGTCTTCTCGTGCGGGCTGCCCGCTTTTCCGGGCTTCAGAAACTCGCGCATAATCACCAGCACCTTCGGCGGCGGTGGTGGTGTGGCGCTATCGCTTTGTGCGAAAGTTGTTCCCGAAACTCCCATTCCTGCAAACATCAAACACAGTCCTGCGAATACTCCCAATTGCTTTTTCATGGATGGCTCGCCTCCTAGGCGCGAAGAAGTTTTTTTCGCCAGGAATGTCGTGCGATAGGGGGTCTCCACCAGATATCTGCTGGACAACCGAGGCTGGTAGATACCGTCGTCCGTTCGTGGGTGAGCACGAACATACGCTATCTCCGCAACCATTTGCAATTGGTAAATTTCTAAGCGGATCTGGGATTGCCGGCCAGCGAGTCGGCCATGTCCATTTTCCAGAAGAAGCGGTCAGGTGGGTGCAGCGTGGCGACAGCATACTGTTTGCTATCGCCACTCCACGTTTTTACTTGCGAGCTGCAACGCTATTTCAATTTGCTCAAAGATTACTGCTTGCCCCAGAAGTCTGGCGACGCAGTCTTCCAGCGATCGGGAGCGTAGCTCATCTTCGGATCCATGGCATACAGATTGGTATGAATGGAGGCAAACGCCGACGCTTCAAGGTCACCCATCTTCTTTTTCTTGTCCGAATCGGCAGATGCCCAGGCCTTCTGCGCGGCGACGCGATGTTCATCAATCTCCGCCAGGCTCTTCAACGGCATCGTCGCAATATACACGCCGCCTTCATCACCAAAATATTCCTCCCACATAGCGAAATGCGTGTTGGGAACTTTTCCGTAAACTTCGTTGTGAAGTTTCGCCAGTTCCTTCCACTCCGCTTCATGCCCTGGTTTGATGTCGATGACAGTGATCTCCATGAAGCGCATCTCTGCCAGGTCCACATTGGGCGAGATGCTCATGTCCGGCTCATAGCGGAACACCATCGTGGAGAAGGAACTGAGCAATTTGCCGTCCGCCTCCATCGCGCTATCGAAGTCCGTGGCCAGCGTCGAATCGCCCATCATCGCTGCATTCGATTTTTCCCAGTCTGCGAATGAATCATATGGAATAAAGAACAGCGCCCGGCTAGGGCCAGACATGGAGGTTGCTGCGAAATAATGATCGGGCGATTTTGCAGTCTGCATTGCCTGCACAAACGCACTTTCCGACTTCTGGTGCGCCATACCAGCCTTGCCTGGCTTTACCATTTCTCTTTGCACCACCAACACATTGGGCGGCGTCAGATCGGGTTTCTTATCTTGCGCGTTCGCCAATCCTGATCCTGCCAAACCGATTCCTGTAAAAATCAAACACACTCCTGCTAACGTGCCAAATTGCTTTTTCATGGATTGCTCGCCTCCTAGGCGTATTGAGTTCGGTTATCCAGGAATGTCGTGCGATAGGGGGTCTCGGCCAGATAGCTGCAGAAATTAGCGAAGGGTCTGGACGATACCGTCGTTCGTTCGTGGTGAGTGTGAACATACTGCATCGCGGTGACGATAAGCAATGAAAAACCGCACATCCATCATTTGTTACGGGATCAAATGAAGGCCGCACTCGCGATGGCGCGGCCTTCATTTTGTCTAGCTGGAATTACTTCGACGATTGCACGGACGCGACAACGTGATAGAGGATTGTGTGATCGATGGTGTCGACCTTATGTTCCTGATCCATTCCCTGCTCGATCGGGACGTCGGGATTTACTTTCTTCCAGCGATCTGAGAAACCAGGATCCGAAGAATTTGAACATCGCGTCCCAGCTCGGATAGATGTCGACCGTGTACGTAGTGTCAAGGTCTTTAGCGCCGCGGGGCAGGAACTGCTCCACGACAGACCACCCGTCCACTGAGCCGTCTTTGACCCCATCCTCGAAGATGGGTTGCCACCGTTTCTTTTCGTTGGCGATCCATGCGCCAGTGTCAGGGACGTTCATTATATTGACAATGATGTAGTCGCCTTTTTTTGCGTGGCCCACTTGTACGGCCGTACGTTCGAGGCCGTTGGAGACCAGATAGCCCGAAGCATCTCGCTGTTGTCGCATCTCCTCAACCGAGCCGCTGATACCGGCTTTTTTGAACGCGGCGGCCGCTTCGTCGTCGCTCATAGGAGCGTTCGGTAATCCAGGGTAAAAGGTGACGAAGGCATAATCACAGGCGGCGTCTTTCCCGGCAGGGATGACGGTGCGCAATACAAGCCAACCTGAGATGGCTCCTGAGTCCACCCGAGACTGCGCGTACTTAAGAAAGGTTCCATCGACGAGTGTTTTGAAATCTGCCGACTTGCCGCGTCTTACCTTGACACAGGCAACGCTATGAAATCCCGGCGATCCCGATTGTTCCTGTGCGGTTGCTGTACTCAATCCGGAAAAACATAGTCCTGCGAACAGCAGACACAATCCTGCTGAAGATACGAAGTACTTTTTCATGAGTTATTGCCTCCTGGGCCTAATGAATGTTGGTTATCCAGGAATGTCGTGCGATAGGGGGCCTCGACCAGGACGTCTGCAGCAAATTGAGTGGAGAGTCTGGTCGATACCGTCGTTCGTTCGTGGCGAGGACGAACATACGCCTAACACTGCAACAATTAGCAATCATTAAATGAAAAGGATGTGCCGTTTCGAAATCCTTAATTGTTCGAGCCTGAGGCTCCTAGGCCCGCGGAGTTCCCGTCGCATTTTTCAAGTCGGCCTTGTCCAGCCAGGTCACCGCGCCAAATGCGCCCAGCCACGATCCCGCAGCCGCAAACAACACATACGCTGCGTTGCCGGTATAGCTGATCACCGCGAACGCCGCCAGCAGATACCACAGGCTGCTCCAACTGGCAGCCACACTTCGCCGTCGCGCTGTCACTGCGGCGTTGAACATCACATACACCGCATCAGTGGCTGCGGTCGACGCCAGGACTCCAATGGCGATGAGGGGATTGGGTGCATGCATGTGCAGCATCATGGCGGCGGCTCCAGGGTTGCAACGGCTTGCTAGCAATCCTACGGGAACCGCGCCTGTTATTCCTGCACTCGTGCATAAGCGTAGGGTCCGTCAGGGATCACGGCCACGCGGGCATGCTTTGGTAGCCTGTCAATCAAGGCGGCTACGGCTGCCGCCGCACTGTCGAAGGCACTCGTCCGCAGCGCGCCCAAATCTTCTCGCGCGATTCCAGGTGTGTATAGCAGAACATCGTGCTTCAGTCCCACTAACGCCAGCTTTTCCAGTTGCCATTGATCTACTTCCACCGGAGTGTTCTCAATTGCATCCAGAAATTCCCGAGGACCTTGATACCGCCGCATCATCGCAGCGAACTCGCGCGAGCCCACGCCTTCCGCACACTCGCTCAGGATCAGGATGGTTCCTCCTGGCTTCAATATGTGCTGCACCGCGGTGATTCCCTTGACGGTCTGATAGAAGGTCAAGTCGAGCGGATATCCGGCCGCCGTAGTGATGACAGCATCCACTGGCTCCGGCAGATACTCCACCGAGGAGTTCCGGAGAAACTCCACGCCAGCTGCGTGCGCCGCTACCGGCTCGCCCGCGAATACGCCAGAAATTTCCCGCTCTTTCGTCAGCGTGACGTCGAGCATAAAGTCGTGACGTGCCATCCTTGCCACTTCCAGCAGCTCCGCATGCAGCGGGTTGTCGTTGATCGATCCTTCGGTCGCGCGCTTCTCACGCATGAACCGCGGCGAGTGAAGAACCTTGATGGTCTCCTGCGCCGCCAGTCCCGGCGCCACCAGCTTGCGGCCGCCAGAGAATCCCAGCATCAGGTGCTGCTCAATAAATCCCAGCGTGATGTGCAGATCGGCCGCCATGAAGCGTTCATCAATATAGACCGGGGTTCCCTGCTGCGTGGTGCCGACAAAGCGATGCAGTTCCCGATCTTTCGCGTCGTGATTTGCGATATCGTAAGTCGCCGCAATCTTCGCGCCCAGAATGGTCCGCAGCTCATCCTCAGTCGCCCCGCGATGCAGCCCGGTGGCAATGCAGATCGTCACATTCTCCGGTCGAATGCCGGCACGATGCAGCCTTTCCAGCATCGGAGGCAGCGTAATGGGGTTGGGAGCGGGTCGAGTGATATCGCAAACCGAGATGGCCGCCGTCTTTTTCCCACGCGCCAGCTCGATCAGCGGCAATCCGGCCACAGGAGAATCGAGCGCCGCGCCCAGAGCTTTCTCCACATCCGGCAGCGGAGGCGCGGAATGCACGTTCACCACGTGATAGTCAGGACCGTCCGGCAGCTCGAGCGACAAGCCTTGTTTGCCGAATGCGACCTGGACATTCATCCGTTACATTCTCCCGTCGTTTCGCCAACACAGCCAGCTTAGCTGTGCGATTCGCTATCCGGTCACAGCTTGCGGGCTGCGCAACGTGAACAGGGTCAGCTCCGGCTGGCAATCAAATCGAAACGGCACACCGACGGCCCCGATCCCGCGGTTAACATACAGCTGCAAGTCATTCTGCAGATGAAAGAGGCCTTCAATATATTTGCGGCCCAGCGGCGGTGTATACAAGGCGCCAATCAAAGGCACTCGCACCTGCCCGCCGTGCGAATGACCCAGCCAGCATCAGGTCAACTCCACCGTGCTTCACAACCTTGTCGGCATAATCGGGTTCGTGGCCCATAAGAATCACCGGCTCATTGGCCGCCTGCAACTTGCGCGGTGCCGCCAAGTGCAGGTCCGGATCATCCTTGCCGATGTCTTTGACGCCGCCAATCCAGAGCCGCGCTCCGTTGCGCTCATATGGAACGTGGGCGTTCGCCAGTACCGGCAGGCCGTGAACCTTCAGCGCATCCGTCACAATCGCCGCTCCGACCGTCACGTCGTGATTGCCCAGCACGCACCAGCGCTCCGGGCAGTTGATCCCGGAGAGAATCTCGGCGCATGGGTAGCTGGTCTTCGCCCCGAACGCCGCCGGCATCGGCCCTTCGCTGACATAATCTCCCGTCAGCAGAACGATATCCGGCTCCAGCCGATTCACCTCTGCCACCACATGCCGGGCAAACGACGGCTCCGTATATTGCTCGTAGTGGATATCGGACACCTGGGCGATTCGCAGCCCATCCAGCGCCGGGGAGAGGCGTTTCAGCTCAATCGTGCGTTGCGTGATCTCCAGGTGATGGCGTTCAAATTCCCCGGAATACAGCAGCAGCCCAGCTGCGCCGAGACCTGAAAGCTGAAGAAAGCGTCGTCTCGTGATGGAATGTTTGTATTCTTCAGCCACTTCTCTAGGATAAAGCATGCCGCCCGATGCGCACTTCCCAGCACCCCAATCACTTCGTCATTCCTTCGAAATGGAGTGGCCTGCATTTCCCTACCCTTTGTGGAATCCTCAGCCGTATGCGGTACCGCGGAGACAGGTGGCAGCCCGTTGCGGCAATTCCGTCGATAAAGAACTGTGCAACACGAAGTACGTTCTGCTACTAAAATCGAGCCATGTCGTATGCTCAGGCGATTGAGAGTCTGTATGCGCGCGGACACGAACTGGCGCAAGTCGATTCTTCTGCTGTCACTGGAACACCTCCGCGGAAATTCGATTTGGCGGAGATGCGCATTCTCACCGCCGCGCTGGGCTCACCGGAATTGAAGTTTCCCAGTGTCCTGATCGCCGGCACCAATGGCAAAGGTTCGACCGCCGCCATGCTGGCGAACATTCTTCGTGTCGCCGGGTATCGTGCCGGGCTCTACACTTCGCCGCATCTCACGCGAGTCAATGAGCGCGTCCAGATCAACGGCGCGACCATTTCTGATGATGATTTCGCTCGCCTTTATTTTCGCGTCGATGAAACCGGATCACGCCTGCTGCATGAAGGTAACCTGCCCCAGCATCCCAGCTTTTTTGAGTCGGTCACCGCTGTCGCATTCCTTTACTTCGCAGAACAGGCAGTGGACATCGCAGTGCTGGAAGTGGGCATGGGCGGCCGTCTCGATGCCACCAACATCGTTGAGCCGTTACTCTCCGTCATCACCGACATCTCGCTCGATCACACGGAATGGCTGGGCGCCACCATCGATGCTATCGCGCGGGAGAAAGCCGGCATCCTGCGACCCAATGGAATTCTGGTGACTTTGCCGCAACATCCCGCCGCGAATCAGGCGCTGGGAGAAGTTGCGGTCGAATTGAATGTGCGCGGTGTGAGTGCCGTCGAATTTATGCCGCCGCGTCGCTCCGCAGAAGAAGAAGCCACGGAATTCTATTCCGAACCCTATTCTGTAACAGTGGCAGGCACATCTGTGGAACTGCGGCCTGCCTTGGCGGGAACGCATCAGCATCGCAACGCCGCGCTTGCAGTAGCGGCTGCAAATGAATTATGTAACAGTAACAGTTACAATATATCTCCGCAACAAATTGCAGAGGGAATCAGCACCACGCGCTGGCCCGGTCGGCTGGAATTATTTCCACGCACCGACGTTCGTCCCGCCGTTCTGCTGGATGTCGCTCACAATCCTGCAGGAGCCTGGACATTGCGGTCCGCGCTCAGCACCTGGCCCGGATTGGCGACGCAAATTCCCACGCCGCGAACCTTGTTGTTCGGATGCCTGCGCGAGAAGGCGGTGGAGGAGATGGCGCAGATTCTCTTTCCTGTCTTCGATCGCGTTATCTTGACTCCGGTCAATTCTCCGCGAACCGCATCCATTGAAGATCTGCAGGCGGCGGCTCGAACCGTTGGCGTAGCGGCAGAGACTGTCTCTTCTGCAACCGCCGGAATGGAACTCGCTCAGGCGGAAACCCCTGCCAACGGCCTGATTGTCTGCGCCGGATCTGTCTACCTGGTGGGCGCCCTGCGGGAATCGCTCTTGAACCCGCAAGGTAAGGGCTAGCTCATGTCCAGTGCTCCGGAGGATGTGGAGACTGCTCTCGTGGATTCGTCGGCTCCTACAAGAGACGAGCTCCGCGGTGCCGTTGCAGCCCAGCCGCGCCATCCCGGGTTCTTCCGCTGGCTCACGTATCTCCTGCTATTTCCACTGTTTTTCGTCGCCACTGCGATTTTCGGCAGCATTTCCCTTGTCGCTTCCCTTTTTGATGGGACTGGGCGCGTGCAGCACTCCATCGCTCAGGCCTGGGGTGGAGTCGTTCTCCGCATCGCACTTTCTCCCGTCCGCGTCGTCGGAGCGGAGAACTTTCAACGTGGCCGAGCGGCGGTATATGTGTCCAATCACCTGTCGTATATGGATACGCCGGTCGTGCTGAACAAGCTGCCCTTCCAATTTCGTATTCTGGCACGCCATGACCTCTTCAAAATTCCCTTCATCGGATGGTATTTGCAACGCTCCGGCCAGATCCCCGTCGACAGCACCAGCTTGCGCTCCACCCTGGCCAGCCTCAATCGCGGCGTTAAAGCGCTGCAGACAGGTATGCCGCTGGTGATTTTTCCCGAGGGCGGTCGCTCCCTCAATGGTCATCTGCAGGATTTTCTTAGCGGCCCAGCCTACATGGCCATCCGCGCTCAGGTCCCTATCGTGCCCATGGCGTTGATCGGCACCTACGAACTGATGCCGATGCATAGCTACCACCTGACTCCCCGGCCATTGTTGCTGGTGGTTGGCGAGCCGATTTCAACCGCCGACTACACAACCAAAACCGCGGACGCGCTGACGCTCCGGATTCGCGATACCATAGCGGACATGTATCACCAGCACGCACTTGCAGATAACCCAGCGTAGCTCCCGGCATACCAACATTGAGCATCCTGTGACCCACACCTCAAAAAGACCGCGTATTGGTATTCCGATACCTACACTTGGCCAGACGGAGTACAACCAACGTACCTGGCCGCAGTATGCCGCCGCCGTGTCGCAGGCTGGAGGAGAGCCGGTGGAGATTCCGCTGACACTCGATCCAGCAGCGATTGCCAAAGTAGCGACGAGCTGCCAGGGAATTCTACTTCCCGGAAGTCCCGCCGATATGAATCCGGCAAAATATGGTGAGGAACGGCTGCCGGAGACGGCTGAGCCCGATCTGGCACGAGAAAATGTCGATGAATTGCTTCTCCAGGATGCCCACAACCTGCATAAACCGCTGTTGACCATCTGTTACGGAACTCAATCTCTGAATTGCTGGCGAACGGGGACTCTCGTGCAGGATTTGGTGCAGATCCCTGTGAACCACCGAGCCGGCGGCAGTGTCGCGGTCGCGCATTCCGTCGTCATCGAGCCAGGTTCACAACTGGCGCGCATTGTGGGCGATAGCCCGGAGGTAACGCATACGACGGACTTTCTGCGGCTGCCCGTCAACTCCAGCCATCATCAGGCGATTGGCATTGTGGGAGATGGTTTGCGAGTGACCGCCCGTTGCCCGCAGGATGCAGTCGTCGAATCGATCGAGGGCACGCAGCCCGGCCATTTCGTCGTGGGGTTGCAGTGGCATCCCGAACGTAGTACGGAGACCAGCCAAGCCAGTCGCCTTCTTTTTCAACGATTTATCGAGGCTGCTGCCGCTTGGGAGCCTCGTCCAATCACCGATTCTCTCGGTTAAACTCTTCAGAATGAGCCCCAGCGCCGCCCGTTCGCAAGGAATGAGCCCGTCAGAGATCCAGACGGCGGTCACTCCCATGCTACTTCGGCCTTTGCCTGCAGATGTCTATCCCCTGCTGGCGCAGTATCTGCAGCTGCTAACTCATTGGAACCAAAAGATGAACCTCACTGCCGTCCGCGATTTGGACGTTCTCGTGCGGCTTCATCTCGCCGAATGCCTTCGCGCGGCCCAAAGTATCCCCGTTGCAGTGGAAACAGTGCTCGACTTCGGCTCCGGCGCTGGATTCCCGGGAATTCCCATTCAGATCGTTCGCCCGGAGCTGCGAGTCACGCTCGCCGAATCGCAAAAGAAGAAGGCTGCATTTCTCCGGGAAGTCGTTCGCGAGCTGGGGCTGACCGGCGCGTCGATTCATGCAGGGCGTGTCGAGGATATGCCACTGTCTTCGGTATTCGACCTGGTGACCCTCCGCGCGGTGGACAAGATGGGAGACGCAATTCGGGCAGCGATTCCTCGTATCCAACCCTCTCGAGAGACTCGGCCAGGTTGGTGTATGGTACTGACCTCTCAATCCGAAATCTCGGCCGTCACCTCCAGCTCAGTCGACGAAACTGGCGCTAATCGCATAGGCTGGGAGATTCCCGATGCGATTCCAGGTACAGACCAGAGAGTGATTCTCCTCGGCTCTCGGGTTCGGTAGCTGCTGCAAGAAAGCCTTTGGCTCTGTCTCTGCAGTGTTCCACGTGGAACATCTTTAGCTCCTGGTATCACCGCATCGCCGCAATTGTTCCACGTGGAACACGCTCCCAGGCGCCTTCTGGATCAAAAGTTTTCCACCGCAGCGAAGTGATCGTTTCATTTTAACCATCAACCGGCCGACGCCCTAACTCATACAAGCCATGAGACCTAGCCGCCACAGGCGCGGCGCTCCCAATCGTTCTCCACAGATTCGTCCCGGAAATGCACAGCCAAGCCAATTGCGCGATGGTTCCGCGTTCGGTACCCTACCGAATCAGCCCATGCGAAAAAATATTGCGGTCGTGAATCAAAAAGGCGGAGTTGGCAAGACGACCACAGCGATCAATCTCTCCGCAGGATTTGCCCTCGAAGGCATTCCCACCATGCTCATCGATTGCGATCCGCAGTCCAATTCCACCGGAGGCCTGGGATTTGCCCGAGACGAAGATCGCTCCTCCACCTATACCGTTTTGATCAACGAATCGACCGTCGCCGAAGCCGCCATCGAGACCGGAATCGAAAATCTCAAGTTGCTCCCCAGCAGTAAGCACCTGATCGGCGCCAATGTGGAGTTGGTCCACGCAGAGGATCGTGCCTATCGCCTGCAAAAAGCTTTGGCCAAATACGATGGCCCGGAGCAGCTTTTCGTTCTCGATTGTCCCCCTGCCCTCGATTTATTAACGCTGAATGCCCTCGTTTCCGCCGATTCTCTCCTGATTCCCATGCAGGCGGAGTACTTCGCCCTGGAAGGTGTCAGCGAGCTGGTCCAGACCCTGGATCGGGTGCGCGATGGCTTCAAACCGGAGTTGGTGATTGAGGGCGTCGTCCTGACCATGTATGACGAGCGAACCAACCTGGCGCAGCAGGTCACCGAGAATCTAAGGGAATTTTTCGGGGATAAGCTATTGAAAACAAGCATTCCCAGGAATATTCGGCTGGCCGAAGCTCCCAGCCATGGCAAGCCTGTCCAGATCTATGAGCCACGTTCTCGCGGTGCCGAAAGCTATATGGAACTGGCAAGGGAGATTCTGTTACGCAATAAGATTGAAAGCCCGCGCGAGCTCGCCAGAAAGGCTGAAGCAAAGCGCGCTAAAGATGGAGCCAAAGTTCGCTTCTGGCCCTATACCTGATGTGGCGTCTCGGTCGGCTTGCATTTTGCGGCGAAACTGAATTGCGCTTTTAAAGATTTTTACGGATCAAGGAAATGTAAGGGAGAACTTCGCTGTATGTCTCGAAATGAAGGAAAGAACCCAGGCAAAGTTGAGCCCCCAAAGCGCCGCGCTCTCGGCAAGGGATTAGAGTCATTGCTGTCCAGGCCCTCTCCTCCCGAGATGGTCGCGCGTTCACAATCGTACGCCGGCCAGTCGGGCGCAATGCCGCCGCAGCATACGGCCGACGATCCGTTCGAAGCCCACCCCAGCGGAACCCCGCGCGAAGTTCCGACCGATCAAATCGATCCCAATCCCTATCAAACGCGCATGCAGGTGGACGAGCAGAAGCTCGACGAGCTGGCTCGCTCCATTGTCGCCAACGGGGTGGTTCAACCCATCATCGTGCGTCCGCAACCCAATGGCCGCTTCCAGCTGATTGCCGGCGAACGCCGCTGGCGTGCTTCCATCAAGGCGGGTAAGGAAACCGTACCCGCGATTCTTCGCCAGGTAAGCGACGAGCAGGCGATGGAGATGACGATTGTCGAAAATCTCCAGCGCGCCGACTTGAACCCGATGGAGCAAGCTCGCGCCTACGATAGGCTCAGCCGCGATTTCCATATGACTCAGGAGCAGGTGGCGCAGCGCACTGGGAAAGATCGCGCCACCGTAGCAAATTTCCTTCGCCTGCTCCGGCTTCCGGCCCCGGTCCAGGGCAAAGTGGAATCCGGCGAACTTAGCTTTGGCCATGCGCGAGCACTGCTCTCCCTCGACGCTGCAGAAGAAATTCTCAAGGCGATGACCAAGGTAGTCACGCTTTCGATGTCGGTTCGGCAGACCGAAACCTACGTTCAGGGATTAATGGACCCGGAGCGGAAGCGCAAGAAAGGCGAAGAAAAGGCAAAAGAGCCCCTCGATCCCAATGTTCGCGAGGCGCAGGATCGCCTGCAGCGTCAACTCGGACTGAAAGTGCGCATCGAGGACAAAAATGGTCGCGGTCGCGTAATGATCGAATATTCCGGTCTGGAAGACTTCGATGCCCTGATGGCTGCTCTTGGAGCAGCGGTGTAACGCCACAACCTCTTCAAATGTCTCTCGTTTTTTGCGTGAGGATCGTCCTGCTCCTATGAAGCTTGCTGATTTCTTGTTTCGTTTTCGGCGCATCGCGCTTATCGTGGTCTTTTTCGTAGCCTTCTGGGCGCCGTGGGAACGTCTGGGCGGCGCGCATCCCGGTTCCACCTGGCTCTGGCTCGCCGGCACGCTGCAAGCCATGGGCTTTTTCCCGATCGCGACTTCCACCATCGTGGTCATCGCGGTGGCTACACTCGCGCTGTTGCTGGCAGCGCTGGTGCGTACCTGGGCGACGTCGTATCTGGGATCCGACGTGGTGTACGACAAAGACCTTCATTCAGAACGAGTGGTTGCCGATGGGCCGTATCGCTACGTGCGTAATCCACTCTACCTTGGGACATGGTTGCTGACCGCGGCTATATCCGTCCTGATGCCGCCGGGTGGCGCATTGTTCGCGCTGGTGACGGTGACGCTGCTGATCGTGGCTTGGGTGATGGCCGAGGAACGAAAGCTGACCATCGAGCGTGGTGACGCGTATACCGCATATCTGAAAAAGGTTCCACGTTTTCTTCCAGCAATCACGCCGAGGATTCCCGCAGGCACTGCACGACCTGATTGGCTGCAGGGATTCGTTGGTGAAATTCATCTGTGGGGAATGGCGATTACCTACCTGCTCTTCGCGCATCGATACAACGTGACCATCCTGGAGCAGGGAGTGTTGATCTCTGTCGGCGTCACGTTCCTGATACGAGCGATCTGGCGGCCCGCAACACCGGCCACTTCCTAGAACGGACGGATCGCTTGCGGCGAGCCGCGTAAAACCGGTACTTCCCGCGTCTTCAACTGCCGACACAATCTGGCGCAGGGTGGGTAACTAAACCCATTTCCCTGCGCCGTGGCAGCATCGGGGCCAGCTTGTATGGCGTGGCCCGTGCAGCGAATTGCGTGGAACTTCGTACCGCTCCCGAGTTACTTCTTGACGGGCGCGATTGCATCCTTGGCGGCCTTGGCCACGCGGAACTTGACCACGGTCTTGGCCTTGATCTTGATCGCTTCACCGGTCTGCGGATTGCGGCCGATGCGGGCTTTCCGCTCTGCCTTTACCAGACGGCCCAGTCCTGGGATTACAAAGAGCCCGGCTTTCTTGGTTTCCTTGACGGCGGTTTCCGCCAGCAGATCCAGAAATGCTGCTACCTGCTTGTTCGTCAATTCGAGTTTCTCGGCCATGTGCCGAACGAGTGCTGTTTTGGTCATACCTGCTGCCATAGTTTGTCTTCCTCCTAATTACAGCAGTGGGTGTGCCACTGCGTTTGTTTTGACTTCTGTCGACCGTGTCACTGCTGGTGGAGCATCGCACAAAATGCGAGGATCGCAAGCATTGATGCGGGTCTAAAGAAACCCTTCCGCCGTTTACCTTGCGGCTTTCCGCAGGATTTGTCAACGGAAAACAGCGCATTTCCACAGGTTTTCTTCGGTTTTTCTCGGTTTTCTTCGGAAATTGGCCGATTTTTGCCGGTTTTCGCCTAAGGATACCTCTGAAACCCGCTTGAATGCGTGCTTTCGTCGCCTAGTGAGAGTAGACAAATTCTACCGCGTTTTGTTGCGCGTTAATGTCATTCTCCCGTGCAAAAACAGTGTCAGACAGGGTTCTCGCTATACTAGCCAAAGCAAGATCATCAAGGGAATCGAGAAAAAATGTCGTCCACTTCACAAACGCCGGAGCAGGTTCAGAGTGCGGCGAAACCCGAGCCGGTGCCGTTGGAGCAGGTGCTGCGCGTCGCGGAACTAGCGCAATTGGAACTCCGCGAAGACGAGCAGCAGGAGATGCTGCGCGACCTGAATGCAATCCTGGGCCACGTCGCCCAACTGAATGAACTGGACACCCACGACGTTCCACCCATGACGCAGGTGAATGCCGTAATAGCAGGAGAGCAAAGCGGGGGCCGTGGATGGCGGCAACGTCCTGCGTGACGATTCAGTTCGCCCCTCACTCGATCGCGCCAAGGTGATGTCGACGGCGCCGGATACGGATGGCACCTACTTTAAAGTTCCCAAGGTGATTGAGCGATAAAGCTCGACGGGCGCGATCGCAAGCTGCAATAAGAAATCTTCGTAAGGGAAAAGAATGGCAGAACCGAATTCCACTTCCAGTCTCGACACGCAGGTTGTCCCGTGCACCATTCGCTCTGCCCGTCACGCGATTGTCAGCGGCGAAACCAGTGCAGTCGCACTCGCCGATTCGTATTACGACACCATCGCTGCAGAAGACCCAAAGATCCACGCATGGCTGTCGCTGAGTCGCGAGCGTGCCACGGCGCAGGCGCATCGCATCGATGATCTGGCAAAGTCTGGCGAACTGGCGAATGAAGAAGCGTTGCCGCTGGCCGGTGTTCCCGTTGGCATTAAAGATGTGCTGGTGATGCAGGGTGCGCCCGCAACCGCAGGCTCGAAAATTCTGGAAAATTATCGTCCGCCCTACGATGCCACAGCGGTGGCCAAGCTGGCTGCGGCAGGCGCAGTGCTGCTGGGGAAATTGAATTGCGACGAATTCGCCATGGGCTCGTCGAATGAAAATTCCGCGTATGGGCCGGTGCATAATCCGCGCGCTCTCGATCGTGTTCCCGGCGGTTCCAGCGGAGGTTCGGCTGCCGCAGTCGCTGCCAACATGGCGGTCGCTACGCTCGGCACAGATACCGGCGGATCGATTCGCCAGCCCGCGTCCTTCTGCGGCGTCGTCGGTCTGTTGCCGACCTATGGCCGCGTGTCGCGCTACGGATTGATCGCATTCGCTTCTTCGCTGGATCGCGTGGGTCCGTTCACGCATACGGTGGAGGATGCAGCCATTCTTCTGCGCGTTCTCGCTGGTCCGGATCCAATGGACGCAACCAGCGCACATCAGCCGGTACCAAATTATGCAGCGGCATTGGACAAGCCAGTGAAAGGCTTGCGCATCGGCATTCCGGATGAGTATTTTGCCGAGGGCCTCGACGAAGAAGTTCGCGCCGCCGTTGAAAAAACTGCGGACTCATTGCGTGCCGCAGGATGCACGCTGCATAAAGTTTCGCTGCCGCACACGCGCTACGCCGTCGCCACCTATTACGTGCTCGCCACCGCGGAGGCCAGCTCCAACCTGGCACGATTCGATGGCGTGCGTTATGGCCTGCGCGCGGAAGATGCATCCACGCTAAGCACCATGTATCGCCGCACCCGCGATCAGGGATTTGGCAAAGAAGTGAAGCGTCGAATTCTGCTGGGCACCTACGTGTTGAGCGCCGGATATTACGATGCCTACTATCGCAAGGCGCAGCAGGTGCGCACGCTGCTGACGCGCGATTTTCTTGAGGCCTTCTCCCAGGTCGATGCGATTCTGACTCCGACCGCTCCCACGCCCGCGTTTCGCCTCGGCGAAAAAACTGACAATCCGCTGGAAATGTACCTCGCGGATATCTACACCGTGACCGCGAATCTTGCGGGGATTTGCGGCATCTCCGTTCCCTCGGGCAATTCCTCTGCGGGCTTGCCGATTGGCGCGCAAATTCTCGGCAAACATTTCGACGAAGCCACCGTGCTTCGTGTCGCGCACGCGGTGGAGCAATCGCAGCGATGACCACCGACGCGAAACATGCAGCCGCGATCGCCAAAGATCGATTGATCGTCGCGCTCGATGTTCCCTCGGCTGCGCAGGCAAGAGTATTGGCCACACAACTTCGCGGAACCTGTCGCTGGGTAAAGGTTGGCCTGGAGTTATATCTCGCCGCAGGCACCGCAATCGTCGAAGAGCTGACCGCGCAGGACTTCTCCGTGTTTCTCGATTTGAAATTTCACGACATTCCCAACACCGTCGCCGGAGCAGTTCGTTCCGCAGCATCGATGGGCGCATCGTTGCTGACGATTCACGCTGCGGGAGGACCTGCAATGTTGCGCGCAGCGGCAGAGGCTGCGGCCGCGACAAAGAATGCTCCGCAACTTCTGGCCGTCACGGTGCTGACCAGCATGGATCAAGCGCAGCTTTCCGCCATCGGAATCGAAACCACCGCAGCCGACCAGGTGCTTCGCCTGGCGCGCATGGCCATTGCATCGGAGATTCGCGGACTGGTTTGCTCGCCAGAAGAAGTTGCGCTTCTACGCCGCGAACTGGGCGCGGAACCCAGGCTGGTTGTCCCGGGTATTCGCCCCGCAGGGGCAGCGGTTGGCGATCAAAAACGCATTGCAACTCCAGCGGATGCAATTCGAGCCGGCGCCAGCCAACTTGTTGTCGGCCGACCCATTACCCAGGCCGCGGATCCAGCAAAAGCGGCGCAAGCCATCCTGGACGAAATCGCCGGCGCGCTCTAAAGCGAAACTTCTGCGATACCTTAGATTCTCCATCCCTCGCGCATGGCGTGCAACGGCGATGCAGCGCGCGGCATCTATCAGTGCATTCATCGCGCGATTTTCGTGTCGTTGACACGCCGATGAAAAGTACATTGACGAAACTCTGCAGCGAATACTACTCTCCGATAGCAAGTTCGAAAGGCGCCTGTAGAGCGTCAGACAATCCCCAGGCGTTACCAAATCAATAGATTTTTTTTGAGGTCTCCTAGTGACGAATTCATTGTTCCTCCGTACGGCTGCGCGCTGCCTTGCTGTCACCGCCGCAGTGACGGTGCTCTCTCTTCCCCTGCCTGCCGTGGGTTTTTCAGCTCAGCACGCGACCCCTCCCCTGATTACTCTGCCCGGCAATGTTCGCCCAGATGTGAAAACGGCAATCGACAAAGGCGCGATCGATAGCGGCATGCAGCTTAACCATATGCTGCTGCAGTTGCAACGCCCAGCGGCTCGAGAAGCTGCGCTGGAAGCAAAAATCGAAGCGATGCACCAACCTGGCAGCCCGGATTTTCATCACTGGCTGACCGCTGAAGAAATAGGTCAGCAGTATGGACCTGACCCGGCGGACATTCAGAAAGTCACGCAATGGCTGCAGAGTTACGGATTGCAAGTGAACGGAGTTTCCAAGAGCGGTCTGGTGATCGATTTCTCAGGAACGGTCGCGCAGGTAAGCTCCGCAATGCACGTCGCTCTGCACACGGTCGTCGTCAACGGAAAAAATCATTTCGCGAATGTACAAAATCCGCAGGTGCCGGCGGGGTTTGCGAACTTGATTGTCGGGGTGTCGTCATTAAACGATTTTCGTCCCAGGCCGGCGCATTCAACGATCAGTTCGGGACGAATTGATTCCATCTCACGAGCCGTCGTGCCCCACGGAACGCAGGCAACCAATGCCGCGGCAACATCGTCGGGCGCTGCTCCGGGCTTTACCGCCGACTCCTCCGATCAACTGGTTGTCCCCAACGATCTCCATACGATTTACAACTTCGACGGTGCCTACAGCAAAGGAATCACCGGCAACAAGCAGCAAATTGTCGTGATTGAAGACAGCAATGTGTATTCGGCGAAGGACTGGTCAGTCTTCCGCAAAACTTTCGGCCTGAGTAAGTACACGCACGGTTCGTTCACACAAATTCATCCTGGCGGATGTAAAGATCCTGGCGTGATTGTCGGTAACGATGGCGAATCGACTCTGGACGCGGAGTATGCAAGCGCCGCCGCGCCGGATGCAGCGATTATCCTCGCCTCCTGCGCCGATTCGAAAACCACCTTCGGCGGTCTGTTGGCGCTGCAGGCGTTGATTGACGAAAGTGTTCCACCGGCAATTGTCAGCATCAGCTATGTTGAGTGCGAAGCTGGGCTGGGTGCCGCGGGCAATGCGACCTATCGCTACACCTATCAACAGGCGGCTGCAGAAGGCGTTTCGGTATTCGTTGCCTCTGGCGATGCCGGGGCTGCCAGTTGCGACACCGACCAGCCGACAGCGAAATTCGGCATCTCGGTGAACGGGTTTGCTTCGACGCCATATGACGTCGCCGTCGGAGGCACCGACTTCGGTGATAGCTACGCCGGGACTGTTGCGCAGTATTGGAAAACAAAAAACAACTCCATCTATGGCTCGGCGAAATCCTACATACCGGAGATCCCGTGGAATGATTCCTGTGCCAGCACATTGATCACCAATGTTGAAGGTTACAACGTGCCGTACGGAAAGAACGGCTTCTGTAACTCCACGAGCGGTAAGATGTTCTTCTTGACGACGGGAGCCGGAAGCGGCGGTCCCAGCGGCTGTGCCTATGGAGAGACCTCTCCTAAGTCAGGCACTGCAGCGGTCAGCGGCAGTTGCAAAGGTTACGCGAAACCGGTTTACCAGGCTGGCCTCTTCGGAATCCCGAATGATCACGTTCGAGATTTGCCGGACGTTTCGTTGTTCGCTGCCAATGGCGTGTGGGGACACTACTACGTGATGTGTTATTCCGATCCGGCAACGGGTGCAGGGGGTGCGCCATGCACCGGAAATCCGGCCAACTGGTCGGGTGGAGGCGGCACATCGTTCGCGGCTCCAATCGTCGCAGGCGTGCAGGCGCTGGTGAATCAGTCGCAGGGTTCTCCCCAGGGCAATCCAAACTACGTGTACTACGCGCTGGCGAAATTGGAGTTTGGCGGGACCGGAAAAAATTCCTGCATCGCAACGCTGGGTAAGGATAGCGAGTCGAGCTGCATATTTCACGACGTGGCTCAAGGCGACATGGATGTGAACTGCGTCGGCAAATTTAACTGCTACAAACCATCCGGAACCAACGGCGTCTTATCCACGACGAGCAAGTCATACTCCAAGGCCTACGACAGCAAAGAGGGTTGGGATTTTGCCACCGGGATCGGCACGCTGAATGTCGGCAACCTGATTAAGAACTGGGACTACGCTTTCCGATAGACCAATTCGAACGATGTAGTCACACGAAAGAAGGGCAGGCGCGAAGCCTGCCCTTCTTTCATTTCGGTCCGGCATAGAAATTAGCGTGGCAAGGTTTTCTTTCCTGCGATCTTCACGGTCGTCGACACGCCGTTGGCATCTGTTCCAGGCTGGCTTCCGCCGACGAACAGCGTATAGCTTCCGGGCAGAATCACTCGATCACCATTCTCCAGCACCTGGCTCCATTGCCGTGCATCAACTTTGATCTGCACGGGAACAGTCGCGCCGGCGGCCACATGCACGCGCGAAAATCCAGCAAGCGCATGAATCGGGCTGGTCTTGGTTTTTGGATAGGTGAGATATAACTCCGCCACTTCATCTCCATCCACCTTCGAGGTATTGGTGACGTCGACATTCACCGTGAGAGGATCGCCAGCCTTTAGCTTCTCCGTCGAAACATGCAGCTTGTCGAATTTGAACTGCGAATAGCTCAAGCCAAATCCAAATCCATACAGCGTCGCACCGTGGAAGTAACGATAGGTACGATCGGCCATGGAGTAATCCGTAAACGGCGGCAGTTCGTCGGTCGAACTATAGAACGTAATCGGCAGTCGACCCGCCGGATTATTTTTTCCGAGCAATGTGTCGACAATCGCCTCACCGCCACGAGCGCCCGGATACCACGCTTCAAGAATGGCGTTAGCATGTTGTGCGGACCAGTTCACTGCCAGTGCGGATCCATTCATCAGTACGACAATCAGGGGCTTGCCAGTCGCGGCGACAGCCTGCAGCATCTGTACCTGCACGTCCGGTAGATTGATGGAGGTGCGATCGCCACCAGAAAATCCTGGAATGTGAATCGGCATCTCTTCCCCTTCCAACCGCGGGGAAATTCCTACGAACGCGACGACCGCATCCGCTTGCTTCGCGGCGTCGACCGCTTGCTGACGCAGCGTATCCACGGGCGGTTGCCAGTCAAAACTGACCCCGGCGCCAAACAGCGGAGATTGATGCGAGTACTCCAGGCGGAATTCGTGCGGCTTGGTATCGGCAAAATTCACTTTGAATTCCGCCGGTTTCTCATGGTCATTTTTATTGTGAGAAGTCGCGGATGACACTTGCTTGCCATCGATCCAGACACTGTAGCTTTCAATGTTGTTGCAGGGATAGCAGTCGGCCAGCTTCACCTGGAAAGTGATATCGCCAGCTGCTGGCGGCGTTAACGTTCCGGTCCAGCGAACTGAAAATGCTTTGCGCGGAATGCGGTTGGGATAGGGGCTCGCACCATCCCAATTGCTGTCGATGTTGTCTGCAGTCGAAGTAATGCCGGGTCCGGAGAAATTCGGATTTGGAAACGCTGTCTCGGTCAGCCCTTCTGCGCCATCGGCGGTGTGGAACACATTTGGCGGAACCGGTAATGATAGTTGCTCCACGTACGGCGCACCCTGAACATCCAGAATACGAATTGCTTCTGCGCTGCCAACGTTTTGAATGCCATCAGCGGAGTCTCGGGATCAATCGGCGTCCCGTTGTAATTGCCTTCGAGCGCTGCCAGGGAGGACGCGTTGGGACCGATCACCGCAATGGTTTTCACGTTGGCGCCGAGCGGCAATGCACCGTCATTTTTCAGCAGCACCATCGATTCATCGGCCGCCTTCAAATCCAGTCGTGCATGCGTCGGCGCAAACACCACCGAGCGATTCAGCGCTTGCATGGGTTGGTCCGCCATCGGCGCAAGAATTCCCATGCGAATGCGTGCCGTCATCAGTCGTTTCACGGCCGTATCAATTTCGCTTTCCTTGATCAATCCGTCGTGAACAGCTTTCACCAGCGTGGCATACTCATCGCCGCAGCTCAGATCGGTGCCGGCGCGCACTGCGTCGACAGAGGCTTGTTCGATCGACGGCGCATATTTGTGGCCGTCGGCAATGTCACCGATGGCGCCGCAGTCGGAAACTACATAGCCGTTGAACTTCCAGTCAGTGCGCAAGGTTTTCTGCAACAGCATGGTGTTAGCGCAGGCCGGCACTCCGTCGACTGCGTTATAGGCGCACATGATGGAGTCGGCATGACCATCGACAATGGCCGCGCGAAACGCCGGTAGATAGGTGTCTTCCAGATCGTGCGCCGAGACATCCACATTGAAGCGATGCCGCTCCGACTCTGGTCCGCTATGCACGTCGAAGTGCTTGGGCGTGGAGATGGCGAGGTACGTACCCGGATCATCGCCTTGCAGGCCGGTCACAAATTGAATGCCAAGCTGCCCGGTCAGGAAGGGATCTTCGCCATACGTCTCCTGGCCGCGGCCCCAGCGCGGATCGCGAAAGATGTTCACGTTCGGCGACCAGAAATCCATTCCATAAAAGATCGCGTGATTGTCTTCCCGCACTGCGGAGTTGTACCGTCCGCGCGCCTCGATGCCGATGATGTGCGCTTCTTCGTGGATCAGCGGAGCATCCCAGGTTGCCGCCATGCCAATCGCCTGCGGAAACACGGTGGCATATCCAGAACGCGCGACGCCGTGCAGCGCCTCACTCCACCAGTCATACTCTGCCACACCGAGCCGCGGAATCGCAGCCGCGTGATTCTGCATCTGCGAAACTTTTTCCTCCAGCGTCATCTTTGATACCAGGTCATCGACCCGCTTCTGAATCGGCACCGCCGAATTCAAATATGGAGCGGTTTTGTCAGCGTTCGCCTGCGCAAAACATCCGGGCACCAGGATTAGCAACGCACCTGCGGTCGCAATCGCAGCGGAGAACCAGAATTTCATTCGGCGACGAACTGCAGCGAGCAAAAACGTTTTAGACATAATCTTTCTCCTTATTTCGCGTCGAGAAAATCGCTATCAAATAGGCGTCTATCAATCTACTGTGCATCGCTCGGCATGACAAATTCGCCGGCTGATCGAAGGTCGCATAGGATTTCGGGTTGCCTGCAAAACCTACAAATTTTGGCCGTGAAACGTATGGGAGGGCTTGCAGGCGAGAGAGAATGTGCATCTTAATCCCCGGAGACGATATCGGATGATTCCCCGCAAAAAATCACCCTTCCTGGCGATGCTTTCTGTTGTTCTTCTTATGGGCGTGTCGGCTTGCCATGGAAAACCAAGCCCAAGTGCAGTGACCCAGGCCTCAGCCACGCAGACCGACCCTGGCGATCCTGCCGATGCAAACAACGCGCCGGTCAACAGCACGACGCCCGACTACGATAATGGTGCGGCGACGAATGCAACGCAACCGCCGGCCCCATCGAACCAGTCCTACTCGTCGCAGCCCGCGGAACCGCAACAGTACAGTCAGAATGAGCCGCCTCCGCCACCGCCGCAGGATCAGGCTGGCTACGATCAGCAGGGATACGACCAGGCAGGTGGCTACGCCGCGGGCGATTACGACGACACCGCGGATCAGCAGGAAGTCTATGCTCCCGAGCCGCCGCCTCCAATGCCGGAATACGAGCAGCCCTATTGCCCGGGCAACGACTATATCTGGACGCCGGGATATTGGTTCTGGTCGCCGGCGGGTTATTACTGGGTGCCGGGAGCGTGGGTGCTGGCGCCATATGTCGGAGCGCTATGGACGCCTGGATATTGGGGCTCCGCGGGTGGTCGCTATGGCTGGCACTACGGCTATTGGGGACCGTACATTGGCTTTTATGGTGGCATCAACTACGGCTACGGTTATTTCGGAAATGGCTATCAAGGTGGCTATTGGAACCGCGGCGCGTTCTATTACAACCGTTCCATTACGCGCGTGAATAACAACGTTCGCTACGTCTATACGCGCAACGTCAGCTACAACAACCGCACTCGTGTCAGCTACAACGGGGGACACGGCGGATTGAATGCGCGGCCGAACCAATCGCAATTGAATGCCGCGAAGGCCCGTCGCTTCGGAGCGATTCCAGCGCAGCGCCAGCTGGTGCGGCAGGCACAAGGCAATCGTTCGCAGTTTGCCAAGACGAATAACGGGCGGCCTTCTCAAGTCGCGTACACCCGCCCGGTCAATGGCGGCAGGAAAACTCCCGCGGCGCGACCGCAGGATTTTCGTCCCGCTGCCGGCGCACGTCCGGCAAACAATACGCGGCCCGCGAACGGAACGCATCCCGCCAACGAAAAACCAGCCAATAACACACGTCCCACGAATGGCGGAAAGCCGGCCAACGGCGCGCGTCCTGTGAATGAGACTCGTCCGGCACCGAGCACAGGACATCCAAGCAACGGCAAGCCAAGCCCAGCGCGGCCAGCGACTCACCCGACGCAACCTCGACCAGAAACGCGTCCAGCGCAGCCCAGACCGGAGGCGCGTCCAGAACAACCGAAGCCGGCATCCAGACCCGCACAGCCGCGACCAGAGACTCGACCCGCTCCGGAGCCGCGACCTGAATCGAAACCCACTCCTCAACCCCGGCCCGCATCTCGACCAGAGCCGCAGCCAAGGCCAGAATCGCGACCGCCTCAGCCCAGACCAGAATCGCGACCCGCGCCTCAAGCGAGACCGCCAGAATCGCGCCCAGAACCGCAGCAGCGGCCGGAATCACGGCCAGCACCACAACAGCAACCCCGTCCGCAGGCGCGTCAGCAATCGCGCCCTGCACCTCATCGTCAGGAATCGCATCCTGCGCCACAGCGCCAGCAACAGGAGAGCCGTCGCCCAGGTTAACGAATCGCTAAAACAATTCTGGAATGGTGTGAAAGGCGATGCGGGTGGGCGCGGCCGCCTTCGCCAAATGCATGCTGGCGAAGTAGAGCGTCTCGGTCCCGTATTTTTGATTGAGTTGATCCATCGTCGCGGCCAGCTGATCTCGGCTGGCCTCGCGATCCAGAGTGCTGAACAGGCTCAGCGTGTGCAGTTCTTCCGGCACAAGGTGGATCAATGTGACGCTCACCAGAAAAGGCTTTTCATATAGCGCGCCCATGGGTCGCATCGCCCACAATTTTCGCAGCCCTTCGATCAGCGTCTGCGAATCCTGGCATTCCACCAGCCGCAGTTGTTCGGTCCAGGTCTGCTGCGGAATTCCAGATCCATGTTTGCCGGTAGCCGCGTCCTTTGGCACGGTGAATCGCAGCGATAGCGAAATGCCCGCCGCCCACATTTTCTGCATGCGCAACCGCATCGCGGCTTTGTGCAACAGCTTGTGCGCAGTAGCGTAGGTGCCTTCCAGGTTGCGCAGTTCCGGTCCCAGAACATGTTCGTGGCCAATTGATTTCGGGTGTTCCAAATCGGCATCGTGGAAGTCTTCTCCGCGCAGCCAGTGCCAGAGGCGCTCCCCCTGCACGCCGCCCCAGGCTTGCCCGAGTTGTTCAGCATTCAACGCCAGCAAATCATCCATGGTTTTCACGCCGTGGGTGTTCAGGCGTTTCTCCATTCGGCCGCCGATACCGACCAGGTCGCGCAGCCGCAGCCGCAGTAGCGCGTGCGGCAGCAGGTCGTGCGTCAACGCGATCAGGCCGTCAGGCTTTTCCATGTCGGAAGCAATCTTGGCCAGATAGCGATTCGGCGCCAGGCCGATCGAGCAGCACAGGGTACTTCCAACTTGCTCGCGAATCGAGGATTTAATTCGTCGCGCCAAATCCATGGCAGCAGAGAAGAGGCTGCTCGCGACCGATCAGCTCGCACGCCATTTCATCAATCGAGCGAACGGACGAAACTGGCACGCAGCTTTCGACCGCCTCCACCACGCGGCGATGGTAGTCCACGTAAAGTTCGTGGCGCGCCTCGATCAGGACTATCCCCGGGCACAATCGCTTGGCTTCGCCCACCTGGGTGCCTGTCTTTACGCCGAAGGCCTTGGCCTGATAGCTGGCCGCAATGCAGCAGGTGGTGTCCGCCATCAACGGAACGACCGCGACCGGCCGATCACGCAGTTCGGGCTGCATTTCCTGTTCGACCGACGCGAAATAGGAATTCAGGTCGAGAAACAGCCATCGCACGCGCGGCGGTTGAGACACGTGCGTGCTCGATCTGGCCGGATTTCCGCTTGACGATGTCATCTATTTCGCTAATCCTTCGCCATTATTCTGCGCCTATAGACCAGCCAAACGCAATCAGTCCCCCTGATTTGCATAATGATCGCCGCGTTTTACAGAAAATTAGCTTTAGATTCATTTTTTTCAATCCAAAGTCAACCCGAGTTCGTAATATGGAATCTATCGAGACAAACGTATTCAGTTGTACACGGGGTGCAACGCTATGACTTGGGCAAACTTGACGGCGTTTCGCGAAGGGTGGCAACACCTGCAACCGGCGCTGCCGCTGATTATGGGCGGTGCTAGCATTCTCATCCTGCTGGGGTGTGCAGTGGCCAGCTGGCTTTGTCCCTCCAGAAAAGAAGATTGTCTCTTCCGTCGCCACGTGATGTAGTCGGCTTTCCCGCTCGCCACTGTGGGTTCGCGCAAACAACCTCGCCTGTCCTAAATTCCTGATTCAATCCCTGTCGACGCTCGATTTCTTCCGTGTCTCTCCCGTTCGTGCATCTTCTGTCGTGCCATTCTCTCTATAATCCAGTCGTGACCGTACAAGCGAAACTTCAGGAACTGGAACGCCGCAACGCCCTGGCCGAAGAGGGTGGAGGCGCGGCTCGACGCGAGCGTCAACATCGCGAGGGCAAGCTATCGGCACGCGAACGCATTGAACTGCTGCTGGACCAGGGGTCGTTTGAAGAGATGGACCGCATGGTCACGCACCGCTGCACCGACTTTGGCATGGATGAGCAGAAGATTCCGGGCGATGGCTTCATCACCGGCCATGGCCGCATCCACGGCCGAGTTGTGTTCGTCTCCGCGCAGGACTTCACAGTGTTCGGCGGATCACTCTCCGAAACCAATGCCGCCAAGATCATCAAGATGATGGAAACGGCTATGCGGGTGGGCGCGCCCATCATCGGGCTCAACGATTCTGGCGGCGCGCGCATTCAGGAAGGCGTCGTTTCGCTGGCTGGCTACGCGGATATTTTTTTGCTTAACGTGCAAGCCTCCGGAGTAGTGCCGCAGATTTCCGCCATCATGGGACCATGCGCGGGCGGCGCCGTGTATTCCCCGGCCATCACGGACTTCATCCTGATGGTCGATCAGACCTCCTACATGTTTGTGACCGGCCCGGATGTGATCAAAACTGTCACCCATGAAGAGGTGACAAAAGATGCGCTGGGTGGAGCGACTACGCATAACGAGAAATCCGGCGTCGCACAAATGATGGCTCGTGACGATGCGGAGTGCCTGGCGATGATTCGCGAGCTGCTGACATTTCTGCCGCAGAATAACCTGGAAGACCCGCCGCGCAAGCCGACAGACGACCCCATCGATCGCGCGGATGCCGAGCTCGATACGCTGATTCCAGACCAGCCCACGCAGGCGTATGACGCCAAGCTCGCCATTCAGCACATCGTCGACGATGGATATTTTTTCGAGATTCATGAGCGCTATGCAAGAAATATAGTCGTCGGATTTGCGCGGATGAACGGTCGTCCCGTCGGCATCGTGGCCAATCAGCCCTCAGTTCTCGCGGGCGTCCTCGACATTAATGCCAGCACCAAGGCGGCGCGCTTCGTTCGATTCTGCGATGCATTTAATATTCCGCTGATCACGCTGGAAGATGTTCCCGGCTTTCTGCCTGGCACGCAACAGGAGCATGGCGGCATCATTCGCCATGGAGCGAAGCTTCTGTATGCGTACGCAGAGGCCACAGTTCCCAAGCTGACCGTGATCATGCGCAAAGCCTATGGGGGCGCTTATTGCGTGATGAGCTCAAAGCATCTGCGTACGGATCTAAATCTTGCATGGCCCACCGCGGAGATTGCAGTGATGGGCGCGGAGGCTGCGGTCAACGTGGTCTATCGGCGCGAGATGGAAGAGAGCGTTCGCCAGGCGCAGGCAGTGTGGCCGTCTGGCCGCGCATTCACCGACAAGGATAAGGCGAAAATTCTCGCCGACACGCGGCAGGAAAAAGTGCATGAGTTTCGCGAGCGATTTGCCAATCCGTATGTCGCCGCGGAGCGCGGTTATGTAGATGCCGTGATTCGTCCCAGCGAAACGCGATTGCGCCTGATTCGCGCCCTGGAAATGCTGGACACCAAGCGCGAAAAAAATCCTCCCAAAAAACACGGCAACATCCCGCTATAGAGGCGGCATGTGGCACTCATACCGATTAGGCAGCCACGAAAGTCGCGATCATTCTGCTAATCTCTTTTAGGCTGAAGGTGTCACGTCATTCCACTGTGAAGCGAGATTTTCTCGAGCCCGAGCAGTAATTTCGTTCGCCCGATGACCACGTCATCTCGGAAGGCCATGTGCCCGCCGGACGGCCGACGGCGCGATGTAAGAGCCATTTTGTACCGCGTCCAACCCAAGGTGCGACCGTGATCAGATTGTCGGAAATTGAAGCGGTAGCGAGCGGCCGCGCTGCAGAGGCAATCGGAATACTCCGACAATCACTGAGCGAAACTCGACATGTCCGGATAAGTCTCATGCGGCAAACTTCAGCAATTCGATACGACATTCGGCGAGCATATCCATTGCGACCGCACAATCAAAGAATTCAAAGGCGATGGCGAGGAATGTGACAGTGCGTTCGCCATTAGATGCTGACCCGCTGACATTTCCCTAGACGAAGCCATCAGTCGCAATCGACTTCAAGACTAGTCTTTGACGTCATGGCTTCGCGCCTCGAAGGCTTTCTTGTCAGACGCCTTCCGAACCTGCTAGTACACGCCGATATCCGTCTGGTCAACTGCATCGCAAATCCGCCTTTTTGAGCCCGTGCGCAGGTGCGGTCGCGAGATGCATTCTTAGTGATCATCGGCGGCCAATGCACGGCACTCCAGTGTGAAAATACCGATTCCGATAGCCTGCTCCAAGCGCCGATCAGCGTCATTGGCCGGAGCTTACACGTGAAAGATGAGCTGGCATTCGCGATCTCATTATCCATCGAAGAGATGAACGGTCTGAGTCGCTCATCGCCTTGCTTTGTTCACCGCTTTGAGAACGGATATCGTTCGCCGTCATGCTATCACTTTGTGCGGAAGCGACGCCAAAAGCAAACCTGCGAATAATCAAATACAAGACAAGCGACACAGAAAGTGTTCATTAGAAATTCTTCTAAATAAAAATCACAATGATTACGAAATAGTTTGAAAATTGATCCAAGTCTAGCATCCGACACCAGTTCGATAGCAAAAGCGCCGCCGATCGAATCAAAAGCTATCATTTGACAACGAGAGCACGCAAGCGCTCATCCACCCTGTTCGCCCGTGTTCTGCATCTCTCTAAGATAAGAATCAAGATTGGAGGCACTCCCCTATGCAGCCCTCTTCCGCTTCTTCGCCTCGTGTTTCACTTCCATTCACTGATCGCAAACTTCCTGCCGCCGCGCGAGTGGTAGGCGCAATGCCGCCGGACGATGAGGTGCGCGTGTCTGTGATCGTAAAGCGAAAGCAGCCCCTCGATCTCGCGAACCTGGGTGGTCGACACCTGTCGCGCACAGAATTCACAGATAAGTATGCTGCGAGTGCGGAAGCGTTCGATCAGCTGCGCTCTTTCGCGGAGCAACATGGCTTGACAGTGGATGAACCTGCGTCGAGTCTCGATCGCCGCACCATGATGCTGACCGGTACGGCGGCGCAAATGCAGCAGGCGTTTGGCGTTCAGCTGCAGCAGGTGGAACACGATGGCCGGCACTATCGAATTCACCAGCAGGCTGTGACAATGCCACAGGAATGTGCTTCGATGGTCGACGCGGTGCTCGGGCTGGACACGCGCCCGCAGGCGCAATCGCATCTTCGAAAGCTGAAAGATTTGCGGCCGGCGGCGGCAGGCGCGCAAAGCTATTTACCGCGACAGGTAGCTCAGCTTTACAACTTTCCGACAGACGTGAATGGAAGCGGCGAAACCATCGGCATCCTTGAATTAGGAGGCGGATTCAAGACCGCGGATATTCAGCAATATTTTCAAAAGCAGAACATCACCCCGCCACAGGTGGTTGCGGTCTCAGTAGATGGAGGAAAGAACGCACCGACCAATCCCAACGGCGCTGACAGTGAGGTGATGCTCGACATTGAAGTGGCGGCGAGCGTGGCTCCGGCGGCAAAGATCGCCGTGTACTTCACTCCCAACACAGACCAGGGATTTATCGATGCATTGACGACGGCGGTCCACGACACAACCAATCATCCCTCGGTGATTTCAATCAGCTGGGGCGGGCCTGAATCCAGTTGGACGCAGCAGGCAATGACGGCGCTGGACGACGCGTGCCAGTCGGCAGCGGCGCTTGGAGTCAGCATCACGGTGGCGTGCGGAGATAGCGGTTCGACCGACGGTGTCAGCGATGGCGCGAACCATGTCGATTTTCCTGCGTCGAGCCCGCACGTGCTGGCCTGCGGAGGCACGCAGATCACGGTCAGTGGCAATAAATTGACGAACGAAGTGGTTTGGAATGACGAAGCGCAAAGTGGCGGCGCGACCGGCGGCGGTGTCAGCACTGTGTTTGCGCTGCCTACCTGGCAACAGAATGCGAATGTTCCGGGAGCAACCAACGGCGGCAGCGGGCGTGGTCTGCCGGACGTTGCGGGAGATGCAGCGCCGGCGACAGGCTACTCGATTGAGGTCGACGGCCAGACGGAGGTCGTCGGCGGGACAAGCGCGGTTGCGCCGCTGTGGGCTGGACTGATCGCGCTGTTGAATCAAAAGCTGGGAAAGCCCGTGGGATTCTTGAATCCGCAGATCTATCCAATGCTGGGCACCGCAGCGTTTCGCGACATCACGCAAGGTACAAATGGTACGTACAACGCAGGGGTTGGCTGGGACGCGTGTACCGGCTTAGGCTCGCCAGTAGGAAATTCCCTTCTGACAGAGCTGTAAGGCGAATAATGTAACTAGCAAAGTTACATTTACTCTTCGACGGGGTGCAGGACAGGTTTTCCCTTTTCGTTGATATGAATCCTGCCCATGGGATGATGGTGATCGTGCGTAAACAGGACCAACCACTTCTCTGGAATCGCGCGGCGATAGAAGCGCTTGCGCTCTTCGATGCAGGTCAGCGGATATAAATCGTAGCCCATCACCCAGGTGCTATCCAGATGCGCGCTGGTCGGAATCAGGTCTGAAATGTAGGTTGCGCGCTTCCCTGCGGAATCAATGTGGATCGCCATCAACTGCGCGGTATGGCCAGGAAACAATTCACACGTAATTCCCGGCACAATTTCAAAAATCTTCCCCGGAGTGTGGCCCTCCAGAAGCGTCATCTGGCCGGAAGCAATCAGCGGATCATAATTGTCGCTGATGTAGCTGATGCGATCGCGGTCCAGTTGACGGTGGCCATGCTCCACTTCGCCTTGATGGGCAAAGTAGTGTGCGTTGGGAAACGTCGGGACGATCTGTCCAGACTCGCTGCGCACCGTGTTCCAACCGCAGTGATCAAAGTGAAGATGAGAATTGATGACAAAATCGACTTCCTCCGGTCGAACACCCGCTGCTTCCAGGCTTTTCGGCAGCAGCTGACTGGATTGATAAATCTCTCGCAGCTTGGGAGACAGCTTATTGCCCAGGCCCGTCTCGATGGCTACCGTATGACGGCCGGTGCGTACAATCACGGTGTTCGCGCCCAACAGAATTCGATTCTTCTCGTCGGCGGGAGCACGTCTTTCCCACAGCGGCTTGGGCACTACCCCGAACATAGCGCCGCCGTCCAATAGGTAGGTTCCGTCGGTACAGATGATCAGTTCAAAGTCGCCGACTGTAGTGCGGCCGCGCACTAAATCATGCGTGTGCGGGCCTTCGGCTGGATGAGGCATATGCAGGTAGCTCCTAAATCTACTGGCCGGCGGGGGTGGGTCGCAGGCCGGTTTCAAATTGCTGCAGAATTGCATCGAACAAATGAGTCCGCGCAGGTGATCCTGCAATCGAGTGAGTCTTGCGCGGATACAGCAACAACCTATATGGAACATTTGCAGTTACAAATTGCTGGATCATCTGAATCGTGTTCTGCATGTGAACATTGTCATCGCCAGTCCCTTGCACCATCAGCAGCGATCCATGCAGCTGGGACGCATTGGTGACGACCGAATCATCTTCATAAATTTTCTGATTTTCATCCGGCAGGCCGAGATAGCGCTCAGTGTAGATGGAATCGTATAAGCGCCAATTCGTGACTGGAGCGACGCAAACGCCGGTCACAAATCGATCGGAGTGAGTCATGGCGTACAGGGTGAAAGTACCGCCCCAGCTCCAACCCCACCATCCCATTCGCTTCGCATCCAGCTGCGGATACTGCTTCAACACCTGATCGACCATGGTCAGCTGGTCCTGCAGTTGGATTGGGCCGAAGTTGCGATACGCGGCTTCCTGAAAAGTTCTATCCCTGTTGCCCATGCCGCGGTTGTCAACATGCAATATTGCGAAACCGTGCTGCAGCAACAACAGATCAAACAAGTATGGTTGGCCGCCGAATTCGTTGCGCACCGTCTGCGCGTGCGGGCCGCCGTAGGGATTCACAATCAAAGGCACACTGGCAGCTGCGTGCATGTCGGGCGGCAACATCAGTTCGCCATACAACGTGGTGCCATCCACGGCTTTGCCGGTAAACATGATTGGCGCGACCAGATTGTATCCATCCAGCGGATGCGAATTCCAGAAGGGCGTGCATGAACCAGCCACGCTGCATGTACTGACGACGGGCGGCTGCATCAGGCTGGAGGCAGAGTCAACGTAGTGGGTCGCATCGGGTGACAGCGTAATGTGATGCACGCCGTGCATGGTGCTGATTAGTTTTTTCCCGGTGCCGTCCAGGCCGATCTGCCACAGCATTTCTTCTCGCGGATCAGTTTCGTTGGAGGTGTAGTAGACGATTCCTTTTTGCTGATCGATGCCGGCGACGCTCAGGACTTCCCAATCGCCATGGGTTAGTTGGCGCACAAGTTTTGCATCGGATGCGGTTGGATGGGCAGTGTCATAACGATAGAGATAGAGGTGCGTGTTTCCGTCGCGCCAGCTGCTCCACAAAAATTGGCCATTCTTCAAGAACCAGACATCGTAGGCTTCGTCGAAAAATTTATTGGCAGTTTCCTGCAGCACGCTGCGAACCGCGCCGGTTTCCGTGTTGGCAAAAAACAATTCCATGTGGCGATGATCGCGGCGGAGGACCTCAATCCACACGTGATGGCTATCAAGCCAGCCAAAGCGAGGAATGTAATCATTGTGCTCGCTCACGGGAACTCGCAGCCACAGTGTGTCGCCACCGTTTGCGCCAACGATTCCGACGCGCACACCCGGGTTGGGATCGCCTGGTTGAGGATAGCGTTGCTGATCCACCGTGCTATGCGTTGGGATCCAGTCTGTAATGGGGTAGGTGGGCACCGTGGCCTCATCCATCTGCAGATAGGCGATGTGCTTCGAGTCCGGCGACCAGAAATAATTGCTGCGCACGTCCAGCTCTTCCTCGTATACCCAGTCGACTTCGCCATTCAGCAGCGTGGCTTCGGTGGTGTTCGTCAGAGCGGCGTCATGCTTGTTATCGAGCGAAAGCACGTGCAAATTGTGATCGCGAATAAAGGAAATCGACTTGCCGTCAGGGGAAAATTTGGGATCGTCACCGCTGCCTGCGCCGGTGCTACCTGCATCGACCGCGGTATCTTTCTGCATGTCGTAGATCCACAGAGTGCCGGTGTTATCGAAAAGCAGATGCTTCGAGTCCGGCGACCACAGATAGCTGGAGACATGGTAGCGGGAGCGATGATCGCGATCGCGCTCATCATTTTTCGCGCCATAGATAGCAGCGATGCGAGTTTCGGGCACCAGTACGGAGGCCGCGCCGTTGGCTGCGTTCACGCCGATCACGTCATCGGGCTGGCCGTGCTCGGAGTCACCGGAGAGATACGTGACGCTGTCGCTGTCGGGGCGCCACAGAAATTCTTGCGGGGCGCGTCCCAGTGGGCCACCGGGCTGCCAGATGTCGGCGTTGGTCCACGCTTTGCCTTGCCCCTGGGTGGATGTTTGGGCAATGGCGCTGAATGCGGCAAAACACAAGGTTCCCAGCAGAAGCGCTTTTCGCATGTAGGTCAAAACTCCAGCGTCTATTGTATAGAGCCTTGCTATTTCCATGCCTGGCAGAAGCCCGTACTGCCGTCGACCGCGGTTTAGGCGTAAAACGCGAGCCGTTTTGTGCTGAGTCGCGATGCAGTGGAAGCGCTGGTGGCGGCGTCCGTGCTAGACTGCGTTTTTACCCTTCCTTGTATGCAAGAAAAGCTGGAAAAACTCGTTCACTTGCAGGAGCTGGAGCAGCAGGCACAGGCGTTGAGCCTGCAGATCTCGCAGTACACGGGGCGAGTGGAAGTGCGCGAAGCGGCGCTCTACGATACCGGGCGTCTGCTGGAGCAGATTGCGACAGCGCTCGCAAAAGAGGCCTCATTGCGACGCAGCCTCGAATTGGATGCCGAGGATATGCGCGAGAAAAGCGCTCGCTACCGCATCCAGCTGAACGATGCCAAGAGCGACGGCCAGGTAAAAGCGCTCGAGCACCAGCTGAAATTCTGCAAGAAAGAAATCGACCGCATTGACGAGCTGGAGTTTGCCAGCCTGATGGAAACCGAAGCGCTGGAAGTGAAGCAGCGGCTGCTGCATGAAACGCGCGCCAATCAAATGCAATTGCTGGAAGCTGAAAAAGCGAAGTCGCAGGTGGGGCGTGATCGCGACAAGGTGAAACTGGCGGAAGTCCACAGGGAACGCGATACCGCGCGACAGGAAGCCGATCCAGAATTGCTGGCGCAATACGATCGAATGGCGCAAGCGCATAAGGTACCGATTGCGACCGTGGAGCAACAGCGTTGTTCCGCCTGCCAGATGATGGTTCGGCCGCAGCGGTGGAATGAAATCCGCCAGGGAGCCATACATTTTTGCGAATCCTGCGGAAGATTTCTGTACTTCAATCCTGCAATTGATTTGAGCGATGCCATGCATTTGCCGTCCGCGCCGAAAAAGCCGGCTGGCCTGGCACAGGACGCGGCGCATCCCAAGCCCACCGGTTCCGACCGCCCGCAGCGAGAGGATTAACGGCTGATCCGTATGCAGCGAATCGCCGTGGACATGGATGAAGTGATGGCGGATACGCTGGGCGAATTGCTGGCCCGCTATAGCCGCGAACAAAACACCTCGCTCACCAAAAAGGACATTGAAGGCAAGTGGCTGTGGCAGGTGCTTCCGCCGGAAGGCGTGGAACTGATCGATTCTTACCTGTTGGGCGATGGCTTTTTTGAGGACATTCCGGTCATCGAAGGCAGCCAGGAAGTATTACTGCGGATGAGCCGCCGCTACCAGATTTTTATCGCGACCGCGGCCATGGCGTTTCCAAGCTCGTTCAATTCAAAATATCGCTGGCTGCGTCGCCACTACGATTTTCTTTCTCCGCAGAATTTTGTTTTCTGCGGCGATAAAAGCATTTTGCATGCGGATTTTCTGATCGACGACATGCCGCGTAACCTGGCTTCCTTCCAGGGCGAAGGCATCCTGTTCACCGCGCCTCACAACGTGAACACTACCGGCTATCGACGCGTGAACGGCTGGCAAGATGTAGATGCGATGTTCATGAGTTGAATCGACGCGGAGCTTTTCTTGCGCGAACTTCCAGAAAATACATTGCATTTCTTTACGGCGATGGCGAACAATCCTGGATGAACGACTCATGGAAAGAGGACGGCGATGGAACGACGCGAGCTGATTCAAAAAGCTGCCGGATTGGGACTGCTGGCCGGCTTGCTGCCCAGCGAAACCCTGCAGGCAAGTGGACCTACACATAAACCCTCCATGTCTGACGTAGGCCCCGGCGGCGACTGGCACAGTGAACTGACGAAGCGAATCGCAGCACTGGAACAGCACGGCGGAGGCACGCTGGAACTGGGTGACGGCGTGTATGAAATTTCAAAACCGCTGCGGCTGCCGATTTCGGTCAGCCTGGTGATGACTCCCAATGCAGTTCTGCGGGCGAAGCTGGACTTCCAGGGTGACGCGGTGCTGATTAAGGGCGGTGGAAGCAATTCGAAATTTTCTGAAACCAGCGGCTGGATTCGCGGCGGCATCATCGACGGCGGTCGACACCCAATAACGGGCATTCGCGTTGAAGATGTAGCTCGATTGGAGATAGCGGATCTTGTGGTGGTGAACGCCACCTATAAAGGCATTCATCTGCTGAAGGGCGGATACGAAAAGAACATCACGCGGGTTCGATGCGACGTGGATCTGAAGACAAAATACGCGCCCGGCAGCATCGGCCTTCATTACGAGAATGGCGACAGTAAAGTGATCCTGGCGCACATGATCGGTTACGAGACCGGTGTGCGTTCGGATGGTGACAGCAACTGGTTCACGCTGATCCATGTGTGGAATTACGATCCGGATCAGGGGCCTATGCTGCATTGCTTTTACTGCAATGGGAACAACGATACCTTCAACCAGTGCTACGCGGACTCGCCGACCATTGCGGGATTTTATGTAAGCCAGACGAGCCAGTCGTTTGTGCAGTGTCGCGTCTTCTACAGCCGGTGGGCCAAGGACAACAGCGGCGTAGGATTTTTGATTACGCCCGAAGGGACGAACGGAAACTATATAGGTACATCATTATTTGCAACCGACAAACACCGGCTGGCAAAAGCATTTGACGGCCACCTGGACGGCGCATGCATCCTGGGCACAACGTATTCCGGCGTCACTGGCGGAATGGAAAATCAGATTCCATCCGGAGACCCCAGCAGTCCGGTGCTGCATTTGTCTGGCACGGGCCTACGGCTGACGCAGCAGACAGCAGCGCCAGCCGCGCAAGATGGGGAACTGGGAGAAGTGCGATGGGTCGAGGATGGCGACGGCTCGGCTTTATGGGTGAAGACGTCGAAGGGCTGGAAAAAGTCGGCGCTGGTGTGAGGTTTGCAAAAAAAGGCGGAAGAGAATTCTCTTCCGCCCTTCATTTATATTGTTCTGCGGAGGTCTGTCGCGACTACCAACCACCATGGCCCTGATCGGGGTCGCCGCCCGCAACTTGAGTTCCAGGAGTGAATGAAACTCCACGCAACACTTCTGCAAAACCGGCACGGCGGATGGTGTAGAACTTCTCCTTCGTTACCTGTGCTGCCGTAGTATCGCTGAGCCGATCGGTGATGGCGACCAGCTGATTAGGATCGGCGCCCGTATCTCCATTGCCGCTGACCGTGGAGGTGATGGCCCAGATGGTAGCCGTGCCGTCGCGATTGACTTGCCCGGTTATATTGCGAAGGCCATCGGTTGCGGGCGACCAGGGCAGGCTGGTTGCCGCGTTGGTTCCCGTTGGATAGCCCTTCACGGTGTAGGGAGTTCCCAGGTTTAGCCCAGCTTGCAGCGTGTACGCCAGGCTCCACGTTTTCGTTGTGCTGTTGAAGACCCACTTCTGCAGACCGGCTGTGGTTTGCGCAGCGGCATGTGTGTAGAGATCGGTGCCGCCAGTATAGCCATCACCTTCATCCGCCAGATAGATCGTATTCGCGTTGGCGAACCAGATGCCGAAGGGATATGCGACGGTGGTCGCAGTCTTTGCGGGCGCAGCCGGGAAGCCAGCAAGAATACACATATTGTTGGGTAGGCCAGTGGTTTGCAACGTCGCCGGATTGTAGGTGAGTGGAGCGGTCGGAAGCTTGGCACCCGCCGCCGGAAGGCCGATTCCATTCGGGCATGCAGTGCCCGTGGTGTCGACGAAGTAGACGGTGTTCACTCCGTTGCTGCCGCTGCCTTTGGTGTAATACAGCACGTTATTGAAAATCGTCATGCCGCGGAAGTTATCGTCCTTGCCGATCTTGTCGGCTTTGTCGCCCAGTTCCGTCACTGAAAAACTTGCGACCGGTGTGGGCGTTCCCGGCGTCTGCGAGCTTTCTGCTTCCTTCAGCGGATCGATCAGCTGCGCGCCTGCACCCAGGATGACTCCATCGGGTTGCGGGTTGCTGCCGTTGCCCGCATTGCCGGCGGTGTAAATCACATTGGCTCCGCGCTCATCATTCAAGATTGCCGCGCGACCATTGTTGCCGCTGTATGCATTGGTTTCTGTAAATTGGAAATTTCCATTGCGATCGAGTTCCGCAACGGCGCGGTAATAGTTCTCCCCAACAGGGTTTGTGGGATCGACAGCGTCGGGAGTGTTGGAATTCGAAGCATCGATGGTGTTAACCGGAGCCACATAGTCGATGAAGGTCAGATACTGTCCGCTGGTGGAGAGGTTCAACGCCATTTCCGATTTCGAACTGAAGCTGGTGACAAGTTGGTTGCCATTTGACCAGGGGTCGCGATTCAGGCTATTCGGCACTTCAATAGAGTTGATCAGCCAGCCGTTCGGTGTGATTTGGTCGAGATAGATGGCAGAGGTGATGCCGAAGCTGCTGTCGTAGATATCGTTATTGAAAACGGAGGGATAGGTTCCGTTATACGGCGCGCCCGTCGAGGCAGAACATCCACCAGTGGTGCTGGCGCAGTTGGGCGGAAGCACGGTTCCGACGACAACGTTGCTCGCTTTGTTGTCGTAAACGGAACGGCTGACGACCAGGTTTCCCGGCCAGAATTTTTTGCTGTTGCCGAATGGAAAGTTCTGGGCTGTCGCGGGAAGCTGGCAAACGGCTGTGCTGAAGGCCACCGCTGCGAGACTGGTGAAAAGTGCCTTCCGACGATTTGTTCGAAGGATTTTTGCTGCTGTCATTGGCTGATTCTCCTGATGACAGAGCGTAAGTCTGAAATATTACAGAGGTGTCTTTTTTCTGTAACGAGCGTGTAAAAATGATTCGGCGGGAAGCAGGCTTTTCACGCCTCCTTCCCGCCGTTAGAACGAATCAACCTACCACTGCACTCCCGGGTAGAGACTTGGAATGCGAAATGCGCGATACAGGTTCGCGCCGGTGACTTGCATCGACCAGACGGTTTGCGGGGCATTGGTCTGTGTCACCTCATACACGTCTGAGCCAACTGCAAGCTGATTCAGTCCTCCAAGTCCACAAAGATCGTATTCAACGTTGCCATTTGCCAGCTGTTCCGCATTCCCGCCAAACGAGTTGAAAAGACTGGGCGGCAGAACCTGAAGAAAGGTCAGGGTTGCCGTCATCGCGGACTCGTTGATCTGGAAAACTGGAACTGTGCGAGTAGAGACAAGGCGGAGCCCCGGAGCTTCCGCAGGTTACGCCCGCGGGAAAGACACGAAAATCTCCGTTGTCCATCAGCGTCAGCCCAAAAATTCCTGTAGTATTCGCGGTTGTAAAGGAAGGCCCATGTTGTCCTGAGAACCAGTCGGTTGGATTGGTGCCGCCAATCAACTTGAAATCCCCACCCTCACCCAAACGCCACAGAATATTACCGTCTCCAGTACCGTTCGCATAGTTGATTTTCAAGACCCAGCTTTGGTGCCGCATAGAGACGAGCAGGTTGCCATCATCCTTTGAATAGATGATCGCATTCGTGTGCGTCCAGTCGGGAAAGGCGGCGGGATGCCGATTGACGTCGAGGTGGTTGAATCCATTCCACGCCCATACAGGTTGCATGTTCTGGTCCAGATCTACGATCACATCTCCAATCACGGTCTGCGGCGGTTCGTTCGTCAAGGCGGGCGTAGTGGTGCTGGAGAGCGCCATGGTAGTACTTGCCAGCACCAGCCAGTGGCCGTTGGGCAGAGGTGTGACGTCATGATGGAAGATGTTCAGCGTGACTTTGCACTCAGCGCAGGTCGCGGCCGCCAATTCCGAATTCAGAGTCGCGATCGAGATATCGCGGACGGTGTCTCCTGCCAGGTTTACTTCCCGGATTTCGTTAATCGTTCCTGTCGGAAGTGGGAGCGCGGCATTGGAGAGAGGGCCAATCCCCAGGAGGAAATCGCCGTCCGGAAGCATCTTTACGCCCTGAATAATGTTCTTGGCTGGGTCGCCTGGATTCGTGTAAGCCCACAGGATATTGCCGGAGAGGTCAGTCACAAGTAAGCCGTTTGGTTTCCCCTGATTGGAAGTCAACAACTCCAGGCCGGGCTGTGGTGTCATTCCCGGCGTCGTGGCCGTGGTGCCGTTCAACTGCATGTTGGCCGGGATGGCGCCGGTGGTAAAGGTGTGGTCGACATCCGTGGAGGTGGCGCCATTGCTTCCGTTGACAACCGCCTGCATGTGGTAGGTGGTGCTGGCGAGCATGCCGGCGACAAAAATGCTGACCGGGCCGCCGCCGCTGGGCGTGGGTACCGACCAGGTCTGCTTGCCATAGCTGGTGGTGGGGCCAAAGTTGACGGTGACGGTGCCGGCGTATGGAGGCGTGATGGTATAGAGTGCGACTTGCGGATTGTCTGTCGCAGTCACGGTCCCTGCGTTCAAGATGGTGGAGCTTCCGCTCAGCGTGACTAATCCTGGAGCCAGCGGCAAGGGCACGTTGGCCAGTCCGAGATTCAAGGTTGCGGTCTGCGTGCCGGCCAACGTCGGAGTATAAGTGACCACGACTGGGCAAGTTGCCGCTGCGGCCAGCATAGTTCCACACGATTGAGAGGCGACGACGGTGAAAGCGGTGGTCGATCCGACGATGGTGGGATTCAGTGTGAGAGCATTGCTGCCGGTGTTGGTGACTTCGACGACTGTCTGGCTCTCGGGTTTATTACTAATGTCTTGACCGAAGTCATAGGATGTGGCGCTGAGGGTGGCAGTGGTGGTGGGCGAAACCGCATTCACCATGCTGCTGGAACCGCTGGCGCAACCGGCCAGAACTCCCGCCGCTGCAAGTAACATGCATGCGCCAAAACAGGCGCAATCTTTGGCCATCAGAATACCTCCTGGGTACAGCTCATGCTCTTATCAGCAAGCATGGAATGGATTGGTGCCGCCTGAAATCTATTACTGCGCTCGGATAAAGGCTGGGGAAGCGATATCCGCAGGAGACGTTGCTGCACAAAACAAGACTTATGCACATCTCCTTCGGTCGCGAGAGCAATCGAAGGAGAATGATCGTTCTGAGGCTTGCACTCTGCTCACCGCATTTTAGAGTGGAAGTTTATTCTCTACCACTGTACTCCCGGATATAGGCTGGGCAGACGGTAGCTGCGATAAAAGTAGTTGTTGGTCAATTTCATATTCCAGACAGTTTGCGGGTTGGATTCATTGGTGACTTCAAATACTTGAGACCCTTCAGGAGTTAACCCACATAGATCATATTCAACATTGCCGTTCGCGAGCACTTGGGCGTTTCCGCCAAAAAAGCTATATAGGCTGGCGGCAGAATTTGATGAAATCCCAGCGTCGCAGTTTTTGTCGTCTCATTGATTTGTAAAACAGGAACGGTGCTGTACAAGCACGGCGGCGCACTTCCGGTGCCGCAGGTGACGCCCGGAGCGAAAACGCGGAAGTCACCATTGTCCATCAGCGTCAGGCCGAAGATTCCGCTGGTGTTTGGGGTGGTGAAACTAGTCCCATGCTGCCCATAGAACCAATCCGCAGGGTCAGAGTCCACTGCGCCGTTGTTCATCAAGGTGAAATCCCCTTGATAGCCCAGATGCCAGAGAACATTTCCGGTTCCCGTGCCATTGTTGTAGTCCACTTTGATCACCCAGCTCTGGTGGCGCATGGAGACGAGGATGTTGCCGTCGTCCTTGGAGTAAATGACGGCATTCGTATGGGTCCAGTCTGGGAAGACCACTGGATGGCGGTTGACATCCAGGTGGTCAAACGAATTCCACACCCAAACAGGCTGCAGGTTTGTATCAAGGTCGACGATAACATCGCCCAGAACATTCGTAGTGCCGGGATAACCAGGAAGATTCGTAAACTGCTTAACCGTGTTCGCCAGCACCAACCAATGACCATTCGGTAATGGGGTGATATCGTGCGAAAAGAGCTGAAGTGTGACGTTGTAGTTCGCTGCGGCAAGCCTGGCGTTGAGCTGCGCCATGGTGATTTGCTTGACCGTGTTTCCAATCAAATCGACTTCGCGCGCTAAATTAGGGTCAGCCGGATTGATTCCACCATGAATGGGGACCGATGAACTATCGCTGAAGATGAAAAGGAAGTCGCCGTTCGGCAGTTGCTTAGGAGCGTCGATATCGGCACCCCCTGGGGTGTCGGGCGCAATGTAGGCCCAAAGAACATGTCCGGCCAGATCCGTTGCCACAATGTGTGAGGTGGCCACGAGAGGATTTGTGATCTCAATTCCAGCTTGTGGCGTTTGCCCAGCAGTTGTGCTGGCCGTAACTTGTGGAATTTGATTCGCAGGATAGCTGGTGGTGGTGAAGGTGTGGTCGGAGTCAGTAGCAGTGACACCGTCGGCTAGGGTAACAGCCGCCTGCAGGTGGTAAGCAGTGTTGGCCAGCATGCCGGCGACTTCAATGCTGACAGGACCACCGCCAGCGGGAGTGGCCACCGACCAAGTCTGCTTGCCATAGCTGGTGGTGGGGCCAAAGTTGACAGTGACGTTTCCGGCGAAGGGAGGCGTAATTGTGTAGAGTGCCACTTGCGGATTCGTCGTCGCTGTCACCGTGCCCGCGGTCATCACAGCCGAGGTTCCAGTCAGAGTGACCAGTCCCGGAGCCAGCGGTAAAGGCACATTGGCCAGGCCAAGATTGAGAGTTGCGGTCTGCGATCCGGCTGTCGTCGGAGCATACGTAATGAGGATCGGACAGCTCGACGCGGCAGCCAGAGTGGTCCCACAGGATTGAGCAGCGACAACCGTGAACCCGGCCGTCGATCCGACAATAGTGGGATTCAGCGTCAGCGGATTGGTGCCGGTGTTGGTGACCTCGACCACGGTCTGAGTTTCAGGATTGCCAACAATGTTCTGACCGAAGTCGTATGAGGTAGCGCTGATGCTGGCGGTTGTGGTGGGCGAACCCGCATTGACCATGTTACTGGAGCCGGTGCTGCATCCAGTCAAAATTGCTGCAGATGCAAATAACACGCATGCGCCATAACGAGCGCAATTCCTGGCCATCTCAAATTCTCCTTGATGTGAATCATGCTCGTATCAGCATCCGTATCAGCGAGCATGGAATCGGTTGATGATGCCTGAAAGTTCTACCACTGCACTCCAGGATAGAGACTAGGGAGGCGATATCCACGATAGGCATAGTTAGACGCGAGCTTCAAATTCCATACCGTTTGCGGATTGGCCGAATCGGTGACTTCAAAAATTTGCGAGCTGTTGTTGGGTAATCCGCAAAGGTCATACTCCACATCTCCGTTAGCGACGGTTTCGGCATTGCCGCCGAAAAAGTTGTACAGGCTGGGAGTCGGCAGCACTTGATGGAAGGTCAGGGTTGCCGTCATATTTGACTCGTTGATCTGCAGAATCGGGACGGTCGTATACAAGCATGGCGGCGCGCTTCCAGTTCCGCAGGTCACACCGGACGGGAAGACACGAAAATCGCCGTTATCCATCAGGGTCAGTCCAAAAATGCCCGTAGTGTTCTGGGTGGTAAATGATGGGTCATGCTGTCCGTAGAACCAATCAGTCGGATCAGTGCCTCCAACCAGCTTGAAATCTCCCTGATATCCCAAACGCCAAATGATATTCCCAGTTCCAGCACCGTTGTTGTAGTCGACCTTGACTACCCAACTCTGGTGCCGCATGGAGACGAGTATGTTCCCATCGTCTTTGGAGTAGACGATTGCATTTGTATGTGTCCAGTCTGAAGAGCTTACCGGATGCCGATTGACATCGAGGTGGTCAAACTCATTCCACACCCAAACAGGATTCAGGTTCGTGTCTAGATCGACGATTACATCGCCTAGGACGCCATTCTTGAGCGTGTTGGCCAGCACCAACCAGTGTCCGTTCGGCAAAACAGTCACTTCATGATGGAAGTTGTAAAGGGTCACGTTGTAGTTGGCAGCGGCGAGCCTGGTATCCAGTTGTGCCATGGTGATTTGCTTGACCGTGTTTCCAATCAGGTCGACTTCGCGCACAAGATTCGGCAGTCCCGGTGGTACCGGTCCATTCAGCGGAAGGGAAGAATCCACGCTGTAGAGAAAGAGAAAGTCCCCGTTCGGCAGCTGCTTGGGAGCATAGATTCCAGCCGCCCCGGAAGGAAATTCGGGTGCGATATAGGCCCAAATCAAACGTCCCTGCAAATCCGTTGCAGCGACCTGTGCCGAAGATCCGATCGGATTCAGCAGCTCAATTCCAGGCTGCGGCGTTTGGCCCGAGGTCGTAGTAGCGGTGGACTGCGGAATAAGATTCGCAGGATAGTTGGTGGTGGTGAAGGTGTGATCGGAGTCGGTAGCAGTGACACCGTCAGCCAATGTGACAGCCGCCTGCAGGTGGTAGGCAGTGTTGGCCAGCATGCCGGCGACTTCAATGCTGACCGGACCACCTCCAGCGGGAGTGGCCACCGACCAAGTCTGCTTGCCATAGCTGGTGGTGGGGCCAAAGTTGACGGTAACATTGCCGGCGAAGGGAGGCGTAATCGTATAGAGTGCCACCTGAGGATTCGTCGTCGCTGTCACCGTGCCCGCGGTCATCACAGCCGAGGTTCCGGTCAGCGTGACCAGTCCAGGGGCCAGCGGCAGAGGAACATTCGCTAAGCCAAGATTGAGAGTTGCGGTCTGCGAGCCGGCTGTCGTCGGAGCATACGTAATGAGGATCGGACAGCTCGACGCCGCAGCCAGAGTGGTCCCACAGGATTGAGCAGCGACAACCGTGAACCCGGCCGTCGATCCAACAATAGTGGGATTCAGCGTCAGCGGATTTGTGCCGGTGTTGGTGACCTCGACCACGGTCTGAGTTTCAGGATTGCCAACAATGTTCTGACCGAAGTCGTATGAGGTAGCGCTGATGCTGGCGGTTGTGGTGGGCGAACCCGCATTGACCATGTTGCTGGAGCCGGTGCTGCATCCAGTCACAACTGCTGCTGCAGCAAGTAACACGCATGCGCCATAACGAACGCAATTCCTGGCCATCTCAAATTCTCCTTGATGCTTTTTAGTTCGATTGTTTTTTTCTTGATTGTTAGAAGACAGCTGGCAGAAGGACAGTAAACGATGGCTAAATTTATCATGAAAGCATTACTTAAGTAAGCTTGAAAACGACGGAGGTATCTGGATTCGCTCTATGTAGGGTGCGCGACACAAGGATTGTGTGGCAACAGATTTGCTTTAAAAACCGTTGAACATTTTGAGAACCAAAACGAGCGGTGCGGAGAAATACTGATGCTCTGAAGAGTCGATTTCGTTCGTGTATTCTGATTGAATGTTACTGGCAGCTTCTGTATACACCACAGACAATCAGCGACTCCGCGCGCGATGGAAGATTGAAGGCGGTTTGCCTCCCGTCCCAGGGCAGAAAGTCGCAACCACCCGCATTGCACCCGCACCCCAGTCAGAAATTCCTCTGAAATGGGTGAAGGAAGAATACCGTTTTCTGCCGTCGGATGATCTGGGGCCGACGATGGATCCGCCTTCCGATTACGCGGGAACGTTCGTGGTCTACGACTGGGACACGCGCAAAATTATCTGGCAGTCCGAGTGGGAAAAGCTATTGGGAAATCCGGCGGGATATTGTTTTGCCGACGGCCAGCTATACATGAACGATTTTGAAGCGGGAAATATTTTCCGCATCGGTTTGGAGCCGGACGAGCCGGGCAAGCTGTTGCAGCGAATTTCTCATCCTTACTTCAACGACCTCCATAGTCTCGAGAGAACCAAGCGTGGATTACTTGCAGCGGCCTGCGGCACCGACCTGGTCGTCGAAGTGGATCTGCAGGGCAATGTGATTTGGGAATGGTGGGCTGCGGAACACGGCTATGACGTGACGCCTTCTGGCGATACGCGTCCCAGCGGCCGTGGCGGCGAACATCGCAACGTGTATTACCACACGCGCTACCAGAGCACGCATGTGAACTGTGCCGTGGTGCGCGATCCAGAAGAAGAGCGCTTCATCCTGGCGCTGCTGTTTCACCAAGGAGTTTTGATTCAGATTGATCGCAGTCTTCCGCCTGACCAGCAAAAGGGCGAAGTGATCCTGACAGGCCTGGCGCGACCGCACAGCCTGGAGAAGATCCCAGGCGGATGGATTTTCTGCAACAGTCTATCCAAGGAGCTGGTGCTGCTCGACGACGACCTGAAAGTCACCGGAAATATTTTTTATGACGGCGGATGGATTCAGGACTGTACTCGCCTGCCAAACGGCAACATCGTGTTGAATGATGTCGACAATGCGGTATTGGTGGAATTTGCTGCTCCCGATTGGAAGATCGTCAGCCGCACAAATTATCCGAGCACTTGGCGAATGGGTGAGCTGGTGGTGGTTCCTTCGCAGCATGAAGAGGCATTCCTTGATGCAACGAATGGGAAGACGGCCCAGGTCGCAGGCTGAGGGTTAGCTCTCTCTCAAACCTGCTTTCTTTTAATGTTGCACTCCGGGATACAGGCTGGGCAAGCGCTGCGCCCGGTACACATTGTTGCGCGCAACGTGCATGTGCCACACCACTTTCGGATCGGCGCTTTGGGTGACCTCGTAAATATTGGAAGCCTTCCCCTGGTGGCACAAATCAATCTGCACATCTCCGTTCGCTAAAGACTCCACGCCGCCGCCCCACATGGAGTAATGGCTGGGCGGAAAAACATCGTGAAAGATCAGCGTGGCCGTTTTTGCCTGCTCGTCGATGCGGAAGATAGGAACTGTGGTGTAGCACGCTGCCGCACCCTTCGTCCCACAGACTTTTCCGTCGGGCATCACGCGATTGTTCCCGTTATCCATCATGCCCAGATCGAAAACACCGGCATCGCGATCGCCGAAAATTGTGGGGTTGTGCTGACCGTAGTTCCAGTCCGTCGGAGAATTTCCGTTGAGCAGTTTGAAGTCCCCACCTGCTCCCAGCCGCCAAAGAATTTTGCCGCTGCCGTGCCCATTGTCGTAATCGATCTTGATCACCCAGTGTTGCGCGCGCATGGAAACGATCAGATTGCCGTCATCACGGGTATAAAGAACAGCGTTCGTGTGCGTCCAGTCAGGAAAATCCATGGGATGACGACGCACGTCCAGGTGATCAAACTCGTTCCACGTCCATACAGGATTCAGATTCGTGTCCAGTTCGACCAGGACATCGCCGATCACCCGCGTGGTGCCCGGGTAGCCGGGGAGATCGGAATATTCGCGGGTGCCATTGGCGATCACAATCCAGTGTCCGTTAGGCAGCACAGCTATGTCGTGATGCAGAATCTCCAGGGTCGGACCGGTATATCCGGTCGCGCGGAGTTTTCTGTTTAGGTCAGCGACGGAAAGCTCGCGCACAGTCTCGCCGGCAAGATTAATCTCGCGCGCCATGCTTGGGGTGTGGGGCGGTGGCATACCGTCGGGACTATCCACCAGCGCGTGCGAGGCTAAGCCAATCACCATGACGAAGTCGCCATTAGGAAGCAGCTTGATCGGATTAATGATGGTGGCGAAGCGGCGCTCAGGGGGTGGAGTCTTCCAGAGCGAACGATCCCACAGCATCGGCTTGCCGCTGGGGTGCAGGCCAAGCTTTTGACCCAACCAATTACGCCAGCCGACAAGCGTCAAATGTGCGGAGTGCACATAGCGATGAAATTGCACCCACGACGCGGACTCCCGATCTGGATAATCGTACGACCATAAGACATTTCCATTCAGGTCCGTCACCGTTGCCTGGGCGTAGCGGCCAATGGTGGGATTCAACAACTCGACACCGGGCTGCGGCGTTCCTGTGGTTTGAACCGTGATCGGCGGAATCCAGTCGGAAGGGTAGTGGCCCGTGGTGAAGGTGTGGTCGACATCATTCAGCATCGTGCCATCCTGAAAGCGGACCGTGGCGCGCATGTGATACGTGGTGTCCGCGCGCATACCGGCAACAAAAATATTTGCTGGCTGCCTGCCTGAATCTGTCACCGTTGAGGTCTGCTTGCCATAGTCGGTGGTGGGCCCAAAGTCGACTGTGACTTGTGCTGCCGATTGCGGAACAATGGTATAGCTGGCGACCTGCGGGTTCTGCGTCGACTTGACTGTGCCGGGCTGCAAGGCGTCTGGTGCGTGACCGATGAGAGGAGCCGGTCGAACCGGTTGCTGACTGCAGCCAAGAACTGCGCAAGCCAGCAGGGAGAGCAAAGCAGCCGATGTGCAGCTCGCGACGAGCCCACGAACCCTATGCATATTCTGAAACCTCATTCTTTTTCTCAACGCTTACAATCCGCGCCGTCGCACTGCAAGCGACAACATATTTGCGAGCGCGGATACGCGAACAACAGAGCAAAATTGCCGGCTGAATATTTTCATTCTATTTTGTTGGGGACGGCGAGAACGACACCTGCTATCACAAGATTCGCGATGATCGAAAGCGCAAAATTTGTGAGCGGCACTGGAGTGTGCATGCGCAGATCGGAAGGATATGCAATCGACGAGCCGTAGAGGCGAAACAGAATGAATGCCGAAACACCGCAACCCTGAAACAAGGTCAACGGCTTCATCGTTTTACCAGTAGAAATAGTGTCCGGCCGTTCGCCAGATCGCACTGGCTGGCCACGGAGAAGTGCGAAGAGAATGCAGTTAGCAAGCGCGCCACGTTTAATTCGCTGTACAGTGCATCTCGTCCGCGAAGCAATCGTTGAAACATTGGGTCCGATTGCGGAACCCATTCGATCAGCAAATGCCGTCGGGTAAGCCGGGCCGCCAGATCGGCGATCCGTTCCATCGGAATCTGATCCATCAATAGGAGATGGTGGATCACCGCGAGCATCATTACCAGGTCGAAGCGCTGTTCTGCGCGATCCAGAAACGACATCGATTCGGAATTCTCCCAGCCCAGCGCAGGAGTAGGTCTGGCGATATTGACGACCAGCGGCAAAATGTTCCTGGATTCCGCCGAGGCGCGCGTCCAGAGTTGGTCGATGGCCGCAAGGTCAAGATCGAGAGCAACTACGCGCGCTCCCGCTCCCGACGCCAACATCGAATAAGTCCCAGTATTGGCGCCAATGTCGAGCACGTCAGCCGGCCGGTTGTCCGCGAGGATACGTTCGACGAATTCCTTCTTTCTAGCGTGATCCTCAGCCGAATAATGCGATGCAGTGCAGGTGTATTGGCTCCAACGAGAAGCGTAGACACGCTGAGATGCGTGATCGATCCGATGACCCAGGCGGCGGAGATTCTTCAGCAAAATTGCGGATGCGAATTCCGGACTGCGTTGCAGCGAGTGCGGGGAAGCGACCCGGCTGGAGTCAGGCGATTGGCGGCGATCCAACCACGCCGGAAGCGTGATCGGCCAAAGCAAACTGGGATACAGGCGATGCAGGGGACCCAACGCCTCCGCCAATTGCGCCGGCTCATAGCCATCGCGATAGATCTGCGCGGCGGACAACGGCCAGCCCAGGTGTCGATGCGCCAGCAATGGCAGCAAAAATGTACGCACAAACTGTCCCTGCGCCAGCCAAATGGGGTTGCAAGGATCTCGCGGCTCAAAAGAGAGAACGTCCACGAAAACTGGGCGGGGCCCATCGAACAGGATGTTCAGGGGAGTGGCGTCTTTCAGCAGCAGGCCAGAGGATACAGCTTGTCGGCAAAGGTCCAAAGTCAGCGTGGCCGCGGCCCGCCATTGTGCGGGCGACCATTCCCAAGGGTACGAAGGAAAAAACAGGCGCGGGTGCCGAACCAAAGTCTCCTTGCCCGGCTGTTCTTCAATTGATCCCGCTATCATCTGGCCGGAGGATTGCCATTGCTGGACAAGCGGGGAACGGAGAAAGGTTAATGCCTCTTCCGCCCCTGATGGATGGATGTGCCGCAATACCTCTGTGGAGGTGAACTCAACGTAACCGGAAGGGTCGCGAAACGAGGGCTTGGGAACTGCCATCACTCCGACTTAGACGCATTTGGGTCGTTGGAAGACTCTGGATCCGTGGAGGAGCGCTTTGCGCGGTGGGACCACATCCCAAACAACTTGCCAACTTTTTGGCGAAAGTAAAAGCCGATTCCAGCCAGGGTAGACCCGATGATCTGCAGCGCCAACAGCCCTGATCCAGGATCGGCATACGCATGCGCCGTTTGCTCGAACGCGAGAAGCAAACTGGATAAACAGAAGACAGTGAGCAGAAAATGGCCAAGGCGGAGCCTCATCGCTCCACGCTTTCTGTACTCGGACATAGATAACTGCGGAATCTTCATCAGCTAACATATTAAGCCGTGTGCGCCGAAAAGTGGCGAAATTCGCAGTTTGACCTGAATCTCAATTGTGGATGATACCTCAAAAAACGTGAATTGGATCCGGCTCCATTGCAACCTCGGGCCGAAACTCTACACCTTGTTCCGCGGTTCTCTCACCAGCAACCTTGCGTCCACCGCTGGCTTCCAATCGGATTGAAAGGGAGAACGTCTATGGCAACCAAGAAATCCAGCAGCACGAAGAAATCCGCAGCGAAGAAAAGCTCCAGCAAGAAGAAATCAAGCACCAGAAAATACAGTCCCAAGGCCGGCAAAAGTGTCGAGCGCGAGATGAAGGCATTCAAAAAAGGAAAGCTGAAGAGTGGATCCGGACGCAAGGTCACGAACCCGAAACAGGCAATCGCGATTGGCCTATCGGAAGCGAGAAAATCCGGCGCCAAGGTGCCGAAGAAAAAATCCTCCAGCTAAAGCGTGATCCATCGAATAGAAATCCCCGGCCGGCAAGTTATCCGCGAAGCTGATGTTCCGGCTGGGGATCCAGTTGGAAGGCCGCATTCACCAATGCAATGTGCGACAGCGCCTGGGGAAAGTTCCCGGTCAACTCTCGTGCTCGCGTGTCGTATTCCTCTGACAGCAGGCCGACGTCATTGCATAGCCGCAACAACTTCTTGAACAGTTTCTCCGCGTCGGGCTTTCTGCCCGCCAACGCCAGTACCTGCACCAGCCAGAAGCTGCAAGCCAGAAATGCTCCTTGTCGCGAGGCTTTGCGGTCGGGGCGATTGCGCTTCAACAAGCCGCCGGTCATCAAGTGTTTCTCAATGGCTCGGATGGTTCCCTGGATGCGCTTGTCGGTGGCTGGCAGGAACCCGACCAAGGGAAGCAGCAGCAGCGAAGCGTCGACTTTGCTGGCTCCGTAATATGCCACAAAGCTATTCAGCTTGCGACTGAATCCGTGGCGGCATACTTCGTCGTGCAGCTTCTGGCGTAGGAGTCGCCATTCTTCAACCGGCCCTTCCATGCCGTGCTGCTCGAAACTCTTAATGGCGCGATCGAGAGCCACCCAGGCCATGGCGTTCGAGTAGACGAATTGGCGTGGTTTGCCGCGCTCCTCCCAAATGCCGGAGTCAGGATGTTGCCATACGGTGCGGAGATAGGCCACCATCTGGCGATGCAGTTGCATATCCCTCGGATCCAGGCCGACTTTGCCGCGACGCGCCTGATACAAGGCGTCCGCCGTTTCGCCGAAGATGTCGAGTTGAAATTGTTCCGCCGCTTGATTGCCTATGCGCACGGGTTTGGAATTTTCATAACCGCGCAGCCAGGGAATCTCCGATTCAGGAATCTGACGTTCGCCACGCAGTCCATACAGGATTTGTACTTGTGAGGCTTCGCCGCCGACGGCGCGCACCAGCCACTGCTGCCAGGCTGCGGCTTCCTTGCTGTAGCCCGCATTCATCAGCGCCAATAACGTGAAGGTGGCATCGCGAAGCCAGCAGAATCTGTAATCCCAGTTGAGCGCGCCGCCGCGTTGCTCCGGTAGCGAGGTCGTGGGCGCAGCAACAATTCCGCCAGTAGGCCGATAGGTGAGCGCCTTCAACGTAATCAGCGATCGCTCCACCTCGGCCGCCCATTTTCCTTTGTAGGCGCCTCGGGCCGCCCACGCTTTCCAGTATCGTTCCGTCTGCTGCAAGGCGACTCGCGGGTTGACGCGTTCCGGAAGAGGTTCAAACGAAGAAGCGTAGGTCAGGACGAAGGGAATCGTCTGCCCTTTCTTCACTTCGAACTCGGCTGACATGGTTCCGTCTTGAAATTCGACCGCGACGGGCGTGCGCAAGTATGCGGTTCCGGGGCCGGCAGTAGCGATGAAGTCATGCTTGTAGGGATGCTGCAGCCACGGGATGCTGCGGCCGTAGTCAAATCGCAGCGCCAATTCCATCGTCATCGAGACTCGTCCCTCGATACAGTGCACCAGCCGAACCACGTCAGAGTGCTTGCCGCGGATAGGCATAAAGTCTGTGACCTTGACCTTGCCGCTGCGAGTGGAAAATGTGGTCTCGAGAATTAGAGTGTGATTTCGATAGTGCCGCTGAACCCGCGATCGTAACGTCGGCGCTAGCAGCCAGCGCCCATTGGCCGGGGTACCGAGGAGCGCGGCAAAACACGCGGGCGAGGAAAAATCTGGCCAGCAAAGCCAGTCGATGGAGCCTGTTTTAGAAACCAGCGCCGCCGTCTCGCAATCTCCAATCAGGGCGTAGTCCTTGATGCGCGAACGAACCTCGGCCTGCTTCACTTTGAATCCAACCTGCAAATAATGATCGCCATCCTGCGAACGCCTCTCCTAAGTTGTTGAGATGCAAATGGCTGCCGCTTGCGAATTCGCTTTCTTTACTGCTTTTTCGTTTGGCAATCCTTACGACATTGTGCGGTTTTCACCGTTTCCGGGCTGCACAGCATCGCAATCGGGTGTATCTTAGGATTATCGATAATTCGCTGCTCGACCCTGCGTACATCGACCAACTTCAACCTTCCACCTTGATTGGGAATCTGTATGTGGATAGTTCGCCTGGCATTACGCAGGCCGTACACCTTCGTTGTCCTTTCTCTTCTTATCCTCATACTTGGGATCACGGTAATTCTGCGCACGCCGACGGACATTTTTCCCAATGTCAATATTCCCGTTGTCACCGTCATCTGGGGCTATACCGGACTGTCGCCGGAGCAAATGGGAGACAGAATCGACAGCGTTTTTGAGCGCGCGGTCACGACCACCGTCGACAACATTGAGCATATGGAGACCCAGGCAGTTACGGGAACTTCTGTCACCAAAATCTATTTCCATCCGGGCGTCAATGTAGAGGCCGGGGTTGCGCAGGTGACAGCCATCTCGCAAACCATGCTGCGGCAATTTCCGCCGGGCGCGCTACCTCCGCTGATCATCACCTACAACGCCTCCTCGGTTCCGGTGTTGGACCTGGCACTTTCCGGGAAGGGACTCAGTCAGCAACGGCTTTTCGATCTGGCAACTAATTTTCTGCGCCCACAGCTCGCCACGGTGCAAGGCGCGTCCAGCCCGTGGCCTTACGGCGGCAAACAACCGCAGGTGCAGGTGGATTTAGACAGCGCCAAACTGCAGGCCATGCACTTGTCGCCCGCCGACGTGGTGCAGGCATTCGCCAAGCAAAATTTGATTCTGCCAGCTGGAACCGAAAAGATTGGCGACTTTGAATACCAGATTGAGACCAACAGCGCTCCGCGCACCATTGAGGGCCTGAACAATATTCCAATCAAGACCATCAATGGCGCGACGGTCTACGTGCGCGATGTCGCCCACGTGCGCAACGGATTTCCGCCGCAGACGAATATTCTGCGCGTAAACGGCCAGCGTGCCGCGCTGATGACGATTGAAAAAACAGGCGACGTTTCAACACTCGACCTGGTCGCCCATGTGCGACGAATTCTTCCGCGGATCAAATCCACGCTACCTCCGCAGCTTGTAATCCGCCCGGTGAACGATCAGTCCATCTTCGTTCGCGCCGCCATCAACGACGTGGTGGTGGAAGCGATCATCGCAGCCTGCCTGACGGCCATCATGATCCTCGTGTTCCTGGGCAGCTGGCGCAGCACGTTGATCATCGCGGTTTCCATCCCACTCTCCGTGCTGGTCTCGTTGATCGTGCTCAGCAGCCTGGGCCAGACCATCAACATTATGACGCTGGGCGGACTGGCGCTGGCGGTTGGCATTCTGGTCGACGACGCCACGGTTGAAATTGAGAACATCAATCGCAACCTGGAAATGGGCAAGGAAGTGGAGCAGGCGATTCTGGATGGCGCGGCCGAAATTGCCGTTCCTGCATTCGTTTCCACGCTCTCCATTTGCATCGTGTTTGTCCCCATGTTTTTTCTGGGAGGGGTTGCCAAGTTTCTTTTCGTCCCGTTGGGCGAGGCCGTAGTTTTTGCCATGCTGGCCTCCTATTTCTTGTCGCGCACCATTGTGCCGACCATGGCGAAATATTTACTGCACCCGCATGAAGAGGGAGATCAGGAACGTCGTCGCCATAGCCGCAATCCGCTGGTAAATCTGCAAATGCGGTTTGAAGACCGGTTTGAGCGGATTCGCCTCGGATATCGAGAAATCCTGGTGGTGTGTCTCCACCATCGCGGCCTGTTTCTCGCGGGATTTTTCCTGGTGTGCGCAGTTTCCATTGCGATCTTGTTCCCGTGGCTTGGACAGGATTTTTTCCCGCAGGGCGATGCAGGCCAGTTCAAGCTGCATGTGCGCGCCCACACCGGTACTCGCATTGAAGACACCGCGGCGCTTTGCGATCGCGTGGATCAGACGATTCGGGAGACCGTTCCCAAGGACGAGTTGGGGACGATCATCGATAACATCGGGCTACCGTATAGCGGAATCAATCTTTCCTACAGTAACTCCGGAACCAGCGGTTCGTGGGACGCAGATATCACCGTAACCCTGGAAAAGAAACATCGTCCCACGGACGAATACATTCGCGCGTTGCGTGAAAAACTGGCGCGTGATTTTCCCGGCGTGACATTTTATTTTCTGCCGACCGACATCGTGAACCAGATCTTGAACTTCGGTTTACCGGCGCCGCTCGATGTTCAGATCATCGGCGCGGATATTGATGCCAACCATGCACTGGCGGAATCGATGATGTCGCAGTTACGCAGAATTCCAGGCGCTGTTGATCTGCACGTTCAACAATCGCTCGATTCTCCAAACATGACGGTTGATGTGGATCGGACCAAGGCGCAGCAGGTCGGTCTGACCCAGGCCGATGTGGCCGATAGCGTGTTGACTTCGCTGAGCGGCAGCTTTCAGACGTCGCCGCAGTTCTGGCTGAATTGGCAGAGCGGTGTCAGTTACGACATCGCGGTACAAACTCCGCAATACCGCATGGATACGCTGCAGGATCTAAAAAATATTCCCGTGACCGGCAGCAGTGGCGCCCCATTGCAGATTCTTTCCAACGTAGCCAGTGTGCATCGCGGAGTTGAGCCCGGCTCCATCAGTCATTACGATGTGATTCCGGTCATCGATATCTACGGCTCGGTGGATGGCACGGACCTGCGATCGGTGGCAAACCGCGTGGACCAGGTTGTGGCCAACGCCAACAAGCACCTGCCGCGCGGCTCCCGCATCGTGGTGCGCGGTCAGGTGTTAACCATGCGCTCTTCGACAGAGGGCCTGATCGGTGGCCTGCTGTTCGCGATCGTCCTGGTCTACCTGCTAATCGTAGTGAATTTTCAATCGTGGCTGGATCCATTCGTCATCATCGCGGGACTGCCGGCAGCACTCACTGGAATTGTCTGGTTTCTTTTCCTGACGCGCACCCACATCAGCGTTCCTGCGCTGACCGGCTCCATTATGTGCATGGGCGTTGCGACGGCGAACAGCATCCTGGTCGTCAGCTTTGCGCGAGAAGAAATGGTGCGTGGCGCCAGTGCGGTTGAAGCCGCCATGGTTGCCGGATTCACCCGCTTTCGTCCGGTGTTGATGACGGCCTTGGCCATGATTATCGGCATGTTTCCTATGGCGTTGGGCGTTGGAGCCAGTGGCGAACAGAATGCGCCGCTGGGACGGTCTGTCATCGGGGGCCTGTTATTTGCGACGGCTGCCACATTGTTTTTCGTGCCGGTATTTTTCAGCCTGGTACATGGAAAGTCGAAGCCGCTGGCCGAGGCTTCTGAGGAGCAAGAGTCATGAGCGAAACGGAAAAGCAAGCAGCCAGCGCGCACCCTGTGCCTTCAGGCGCGCCGCAGAAACACTCGCTGGAGCCGACTCCACAAGCGACTCGGCGCACTGTGGTCATTTTGATCGTGTTGTTCATCGTCGCTGTCGTGGTGGCGATCACCGGGATACTTCCTCGCATGCATGCGCGCGCAGCATTGCGCAAAGAAACAGACCGCATGGCCGTGCCGGATGTTGCCGTTGTCACTCCGCAGACGGGCGAACCCATGCAGGAGGTCTTGCTCCCCGGTACGATTCAGGCACATGGCTCCGCACCGATTTATGCCCGCACCAATGGCTATGTAAAGGCCTGGTACCACGATATTGGTTCGCAAGTGCACAAGGGTGAACTGCTGGCTGTGATTGAAACTCCAGAGCTCGATCGACAGGTGGATGAAGCTCGAGCCAGCCTGAATACGGCCAAGGCCAACCTGGGCTTGGCGCAAGTGACAGCACAGCGCTACGAAGGATTGCGAGGAACGGAAGCGGTCTCAAAACAATCGATCGACACGGCGACACAGACCGAAAGCGCCCAGGCGGCGTCGGTGGCTGTAGCGCAGCAAAGCTTGAATCAATTGCTTGAAATGCAATCCTTTGAGCGCGTGTATGCGCCGTTTGATGGGGTGATCACTGCCCGCAACGTCGATGTGGGGCAGCTCGTGGATTCAGGCAGCAACGGCGGTACCGGCAGCTCCAGCAATCCGGGCGGAAACATCAGCACCACGGGTACCGTCATGAACGGACCGCAGGAGTTGTTCCACATTTCCAGCATGAATACGGTGCGAATCTTTGTGAATGTCCCAGGCGTGTATGTATCGGAAGCTCGACCCGGAGTGAAGACAAACATCGATGTACCGGGCTATCCGGGTAGGGTTTTCAAAGGGACGATCGTGCGGACGGCAGACGCGATCGATTTGAACACGCGCACCCTGATGGTCGAAGTCGATATTCCAAATCCCAAGCATGAGTTGCTTCCGGGCGCGTATGGGCAGGTTCACCTGCAGCTGCCGATCACTCATCCGGCGCTGATTATCCCGGTGGACACAATGCTGTTTCGCTCCGAAGGGCTGCGCGTTGTCACTGTCGATGCACAAAACCATGCTCACCTGAAAGTGATTACGGTGGGTCGCGACTGGGGTACAAAAATCGAAGTCCTCAGCGGTCTAACGGCGCAGGATCGCGTCATCAATAATCCACCAGACTCGATTACAGAAAACGAAGCCGTGCACGTGGTCGACGTTGACGGCAAGCCGCAACAGAACGGCTCGTCTCCAGGTGATGGCGCGCCGGAAAATCCGTCGGATTCAGGGAAGCCTTCATGACGCGGAGCTTCTTCAGGACGAGTACGTGGGCAACACTGGCGCTGGTTCTCTGCTTGACCGGATGCACGGTTGGGCCGAACTATCACCAGCCCACTGCGCCGACGACGCCGGAATTCAAATCGGTAGCTGGATGGCAGCCTGCGCAACCCGCCGATCAGCAAATTCGAGGGCACTGGTGGGAAGCCTACGGCGACTCGGAACTGGATTCGCTGGAGGACAAGGTAAGCGTCTCCAATCAGTCGCTGAAGGTCGCCGAGACGCAGTACACCCAGGCGCGCGCCATGGTGCAGTACCAGCGAGCGAATTATTTTCCGTTTTTGGGTGCGGGGGTGGATGTGACCCGTCAGCGTGGCTCGGAAAATCGCGCGACCTATTTTCCTGGAATCAAAAATCAGTACAACGACTTTTCAATTCCGCTTAATGTGAGTTGGGAACCGGACGTCTGGGGTCGAGTGCGACGCACGGTGCGCGCGGCGCGCGAGAATGCGCAAGCCAGCGCCGCCGATGTGGTGAACGTGCAGTTGATTCTGCAGGCCGAGCTGGCGCTTGATTATTTCCAGATGCGTGGCCTGGATGCGCAACAGTCCATCCTGGACGCGACCGTTGCCGCAGATGAGAAGGCGCTGCTGTTGACGACCCAACTATTCCACGCCGGCCTGGATTCCCAACTGGATGTGCAGCAGGCGCAAACACAGCTGGAGACGACGCGAGCTCAGGATCAGGATGTAGGAATCGCCCGCGCCCAGGATGAGCACGCGATTGCGATTCTGATCGGGGAACCGCCCGCCTCGCTCACCATTCCCGCTCGCGTAGCGCAATACACGCCGCCAATCATTCCGCCGGGACTGCCGTCGCAACTGCTCGAGCGTCGACCAGATATCGCCATCGCAGAACGACAGATGGCGTCAGCCAATGAGCAGATCGGTATTGCTCGCGCCGCTTATTATCCGAATTTTTCTCTGTCAGGTGCGGGCGGATTCGATAGCGGCCGGCCAGGTAACTGGTTCACCGGCCCCAGCACATTCTGGTCGGTGGGTCTCTCCGCGGCAGATACCTTGGTCGACTGGGGACAACGGCATGCGTTGAACACCATCGCGCAAGCAAATTACGACGGCACCGTGGCGAATTATCGGCAGACCGTGCTGACCGCATATCAGGAAGTGGAAGACAACCTGGTTGCGCTGCACATTTTGGAACGCGAAACGCAAACGCAGAATCTTGGCGGTGGCCTCCGCGCAACAACAGATGGATATTGCCATGAAGCTTTACACGCGTGGACTAGATCCGTACTTGAATGTGATTCAGGCGCAGAGTGTGGTGCTGTCGAGCGAGTTGACGTCTGCAAATCTTGTCACTCGCCGCATGACTGCGAGTGTTCTGCTGGTGAAAGCATTGGGCGGCGGATGGGATCGCAGCCAGTTGCCGAAGGAATGAAGTGAGCATTTTGAATGTGTGAGACAGCTTCAAGTTGAAGTTGGAATGGAAGCGAACAATGAGCGGATCTGGAATAGTTCGAATGCCTGTTGAGAATGCAAGTCCTGAGCGCGTTATGCCTCGCGCTTCAACCGTAGAAATTAAGTCTGTGATTGCGTCGATGATGGCGGAAGAGGGTGAAAGAAACCCGGCGGGTGCCCCTGGCAATGACAGAAATTGCGCTCATGATCGCGTGCGATGGACCATCCTGGAGCGCATTATGGACGGCACCTATCAGCCAGGAGAGCGGCTGAAGGAGTTGACGTTGGCGCGTGAATTTCGCGTGAGCCAGGCGCCCGTGCGCGAAGCGCTGCGCAAACTCGAAGCCATCGGAGTTGTGAGTTCAGAGCCGTATCGCGGCGCCCGAGTGCGCGAGCTGTCGCCCACCGAGTTGCGCGATGCCTATCAGTTGCGAGGCATTTTGGAACATGCGGCCACGGAATTCATCAGCGATTTTCCCGAGGAATCCGTGCGCACCCTGGAAAAGGAATACGCCGCGATGCGGGCTGCGGCACACGCAGGCGATCTGCAGGCAGTGGCATGCCACAATCGTAACTTTCACCGTTGCATTATCGAGCGCTGTAAAAATCAGGAAGTGGTGCGCGCCTGGAAATCGTTGGGAATCTGTATGCGCGCACGACTGAACGTACAGCGGCGAGTGGACCGGCTGCCGGAAGCGATCCTTTCACATCAGCCGATCATCGATGCTCTGCGGGCAGGGGATTTGCGGCACGCCGGGCAATTGTTGCGCGAGCACTCGTTTGGATTCGTCTCCGACCTGGTGTAGCGGAACGGATTCGACGCATTTTGCAACCGCTATCTTTCGCTCGGGGAGTTATAGTGGGCGCCGACAAGTCGTGAAATCAGCACCGCTAGATACAGCACGCCGAGGATAGCTTCAATCAGCGACAGCGATCTGGCCTGGTTTGAAACGGCGGCGATGCCAGCCGGTCCCAGGCACGTCAGGGTTCCGAAGCTGTAGTAAATCAGGTCGAACCTGTTCAGCGCTGGATTGAGCGTCGTTGCCGGATCCAGATAAAAGGCATGTGGCTGCAGCGCGGCCAGCAACGAATAAATGCTGGCGAACCCCAGGCCGATCAGCAGATAGATGCACAACGCACCATAGATCGTTTCCGCGGTCGGCTGCTTATGAACAAACACGCGGCGAAAAATCACCACAATAATGAAGGTATCGAAGGCAAGTGTGAGCGCCGTCGTCGCCAGGGTAGTGGCGCTGGCGTCCAATTCGGTGATACGAAAATGTACCATCAGCGCGGGTATCGCCAGCGCCATGGCGACGAATACCAGGCTACGGCGGAAACTGACGGCGTATACGCTTAGCAGCGTAATGCCAATTCCCACGACACGAAGAGCATAGTACGCAACGCCCTTATTTTGCGTGTAGGGATAGAGGATCAGATACAGCAAAAGAAACACGAACAAAAGAAAAAATTTGTGCCCAGTAATCGCGGAGACTTGTCGATCGCGGATTTCAACCAGTTTTTCAGGCCGAGTGGTCATTGGTTTTCAGAGCAGTCGATCGGAGAATTTGACGCCAATCATACTCCACGCTCCGAATGTTACGAGAAGAATTTTTGTCGACGAATAAGGCACGCGCCCTGGCATCCGCATAAACACGCAATTGCAAATTCAACCCCGTTTGTGTCTTGTTAGTTCACAGAACCGGTGGACGGCTGTGCTGGGGCGGAGAGTTGCGGCGGCGGGATCAGTCCTATCATCGACATCAAAGAAAAGGTCAACTGCGCCGCGCCCTGGAATTTCCATTCGCAACTGTCGAAGGTCGCATTCACCACATCGAAGGATCCGCCCGAGTAGAAAATCACGCACTCACGCAGAACGCAGTTCACCAGCCACGTTTCTTCCAACACGATCACTTTTTTGGTGAGCGTCATTCCTTCATACTTTGTGATCGGCATGCTGGCTCCTCGATATCGTTGATTTGTAACTTTCACTGTTGCAATAGCTTGCTGATTTCCGTAGCCATGGAGATGTCCCGACCGGTCACGCCCCCCGAGTCGTGCGAGACCAGCGCGACGCGCAGCTTGTTGTAGCGGATATCGATGTCGGGATGATGATTTGCTTTTTCCGCGAGCAGCGCCAGTCGCACCACAAATGCGAACGCCGCAGCAAAATCTGCAAAGGCGTAGTCGCGCACCAGCGCGCCAGCTTGATACTTCCAGCCATCGAGGGCCGGCAATTTTTCCTGGATTTCTTTGTCGGTCAGCTTGCCCATGGTTTGAACTCCATCCAGCTTTTAAGAAAGAGAAAGTCTCGTGCAGTCATTCTCGACCTTGCTGGACGAAGTTGGCAAAGGGGGCAGCGGGAACGTGGACGCGACCGATCTAAGCAATATTGCCTTTAAGGGATATCGCCGAAGGTGTATCCGAACGGAGAAAAGGCAAAGCCGTCACGCATGATGCCTTCGCGCAGGTCTTGCCAGATGGAGTCTGGCGTGGCGACGAAGACGTCGACGATGGATGGGTCGAATTGGGTCCCGGCGCAGCGAAGAATCTCTTTACGCGCCGCCTCCATGGTATTGGCTTTGCGATAGGGCCGATTTGAGGTGATGGCGTCAAAGGTGTCGGCGACGGCAAAGATGCGAGCTCCGATGTGAATTTCTTCGCCCCGCAGTCCGCGCGGGTAGCCGGAACCGTCAAAGTGTTCCTGGTGGGAGTAGACGATCTCGGCAGCTTCCTGCAGGTAAGGAATTTTGCGGATCATTTGATAACCCAGCTCCGTATGGGTGCGCATCACCGCCCGCTCTTCCGGAGTCAGCTTGGCGGGCTTGCGCAGGATGGCATCCGGAATCGCCATTTTGCCAATGTCGTGCAGGAACGCCCCTCGTCCTACGACGCGTAATTGGGGCTCCGGCAAGCCAACGGCCCGGCCCAGAGCCAGCGTATACGCGGTGACGCGCTTCGAATGGCCTTCAGTTTCAGCATCTTTCAGGTCAAGCGCGTTTCCCAGCGCCTCCAAGGTAACGTCGTAGGAGTTTTCCAGCTGGCGCATGCTATGTTGCAGCATTTCGGTTCGCGCGGTGATCAGCTGCTCCAAATGGTGGCGGAATAAGTCGTTCTGGGTTTGCAGCCGGCGATACTGCAAAGTTCTGCGCACAGTGGCCAGCAACTGGTCCGCAGAAAAAGGTTTCAAAACGTAGTCGTACGCGCCCATCTGCAGCGCTTGAACAGCTTGCGGCACATGATGGGAATCCGCGATCAGTACGATTGGAATCTGGACGCGATCGGAGTTCCACAACAGGACCAGCGGAGCTAACAGGTTCTCAGTCACTTCTCGCAGCCACGGGAAAAGGTGCTTCCCATGTGGACCTGCGTCCAGCAAAACCAGATTGATGCGAGGGTTTTTCGCGGAATCGGCGGCCAGTGCTTCAATTGCGTGTTCCGGCGAGGAGCAGGAAAGCAATGGAAGCTTTTGATCTTGCAGGATTTGGGCGATGTTGCTTCGCCTGGGCGGTATCGGCGGAAATCAAGAGAATCTGGCCCACAGCCGAAGACGGCCGAGCTGAGCTTTCCGTCGCGATCGCTGAAGATTCCTCAGTCATTCCGTCTCAAGTAACTCAGAGGGCGTCAATTAGGCCGACGCGGTAAAGTGTTCAACGTTCAAGGTAAAAATGCCAGACAACCTTTGTGTGGGCAAGGCCGCATGATTCCCACATGGAAAATATGTGCACACAGGTGGTATTTATTTACCACTTTTCGCCAAAGTCGTCTTTAGATGCTTCCTTCCCTTGAGAGGCTGCCCTTCTATCCTAAAGGCAAAGCGAAATTCAATTACAAAACGAAAATCGTTACGTAAGGGCATAGACCCCTGTGGGAAACTTCCGAACCAAGGGAGTGGCCCCCGGCGTGCTTATATAAATTGCAACGAATGCCGTTTTTCTCTGACTCCACTACAGGACAATCCGCCGGAATGATGTTACCGCGACCAGCGACGGTTTCACAGTCAATTATCGTCAGGGTTACACACCGCTATAACACGCAGGCAGAACAGCGCGACGTGTTTGAGAGCCATCGCCATCACGTTTTCTCTGTCGCCTACTACATGACGGGGGATGAGCGGGAAGCGGAATCCATCCTGCAATCCACGTTCATCGATGCCTTTGAGCGGGAGACGGTGCCGACCATCGCGGCCTTGGATAAGGCGCTTGTTGTCGCAGCTGCATCTGCGCTTTTCTTTTGACCCGGTGCCGGCCGTCACTTCCGAAGGCGAGGGTCTGGGCAACAGAAATGTTCGCCGAACCGATCTGGAAGAGGCTGTTTGGCAGATGCCAGAGACGGAGCGCTTGTGTTTCCTGCTGCGCGATGTCGAAGGTTACGACAACGCTCGCATCGCTGGGCTTTTGAAGACCTCAGACCATGAGGTCCAGCGCACCGTTTTCTCCGCCAGACTGCGCATGCGGAGTTTGCTGCGAGAGCAGCGTCTGCAGCGGGAGCAGGCATCGGAAGCAATCGCTTAAGCGCGACTGTTTCAACCCTTTTCATCCCCGTCTAATTCAGATGTCGTCGCAAGCGGAGCGCGGGCTCGCGTTCACCCGTGCGCTGCCGCAGTTGCCTACCGGCGGTGACCATGAGAATCAGCCGAGTCGGCACTATTCCCAGCGCCGAAGACCAGGAAGGGCGCGTCTTCTGAATAATCCTGTTCAATGCCAGGACCTCTCAGCGTAAGCACAATGGCGTACTCTCCATCCTCCAGCTTCAGCTTGGGATCTCCCAGCTGAAAGGCTGACGTGCCGACGAAGCTGCCATCCTGTCCCTCGAGCCAATGAACCGGCTGTTTCGCAAGGCTCGAACCCTTGGCATCGACCAGGATGAAATCACCTTTCCAATCTTTGTCAGGACGATTTGCCAGCTTGCCGACCGGCGTAATGCGAACCAGGGTCCAGACCACATCTTGCGGCGAATAGGAATGACTTGGTTCCAGCTGAATGGAGCAATTGCCCGCTCGCAGATAGTCAACGGGCTGGGACTGGTTCTGCGGTGGCTGAGGCTGCGTTTGCTGCATACTGGCAGGCGTCGCCGGTGGCACAAACTCGCATGCCCGGCCGATGACAAGCGAACTGATGCGGACGGTTTCATCAGGGTCTGTCGGAGCAACACTGAAATCCTTGGATAACCCGGCGGTAAATTTCCCGGTCGGATCGGCCGCAGCGACATTCAGACGGTAATCTCCCGGCCCAACGTCGATGGCCGTGTTCCAGATGGGCTCGCGTGCGTACCAATCCATGCGGTTCAGCGTTGTGGCCAGCTTGAATCCCGTAGTTGTCTGTTGAAATTGCTCCGCCAATTCCATTGGAGAAGGAGGAGGCGTGGTGCCGGTCCAGAACAATCCAGTGCTCACCACTTGCGTGCCAGTCTTGCCGTCCGGATGCGGAAAGTATTCCATCTGGGTGCCAAGCTGGAGCGGCGAATTCGGATTGGATGGCGGATTCTTGAGCGCCTCTCGTAAAGGCGCGGAGGCCAGCGACAGCTCCTGCAATTGCGACAGGCTCGGCGCCATGTAGAAGGTGGGTGCGTTCACGATAAGATGGGCTCGATCAGGAGTCACGGAAACGGTATGGGGCTCTCCGTCCATCTGTTTTAGCGTCAAATGGAGGTCCAGGTTATACGCAGCCATGCCATCATTGCGAATCTGCTGTAGCGCGTCGGCGACCGAGCCGCAAATCCACCCATCCAGAAAACTGCTGTCGGAAACAAGCATCCAGGGTCCGGTGCCGACCAGCGAATAGGGGGCGGGAAATCTGCGCAGATATTCGACCTCCTTCGAACTTTCAGCCGAGTAGATGATGACTCCAGCGGCGCGAGCGGCCGCGGAGACATCAGCCACCTCGAATGCGTTATAGACCACGCTATAGTTCTGATACACAACCTCGTGAAACAGGTCGCCGAGCGAAAGAACGACGCGGCGACCGGGCAAGTCTCGCATGCTGGCAATCGCTACCGCGGCCGTGTGCCGCCAGTCCGCAAGGTTCGTCGCCTGCGGGCTCTCGACGCCAATCTTTTCCATCTCAGAAATGACCAGCGGAAGCTGGCGGGTGTACGCGGTCTGATTGCCGCTGTCGTCCAGGATAGAAATGTTCCATCCGGAAATCTGCGCGGTCTTCAAGGCGGCGACGGCTTCATTCACGATGTCGTTGCGGTCGAGCGGGCCGCCTGCTGGAAGAATGATCAGCATATTCGGCTGGTCGTCGGCCTGACCGGTCTTGGGATTGATGGTGCTGCTCCACGGGCGGGAAAGCTGAACGCTGGTTGGCTTGCTATCGACATCAAGGGTGAAATTCGACAGCTGCAAATCTTTAACCGGCGCGGCATCCGTCAGGCTGAAGGCGTGGATGGGAATGGAAACCGTTTGCGCCTGCTGAATCAGTTCCGAGGCTGCGGGGGATGGCGCGGCGGGTTGGACTGGAGCCTGCGCGAAAATCGCACCGCAGGCAAATCCTCCCACCACCAGCCATGCGACGAACAGCGCAGGCGAAATCCAAGGCCGTCGATTGTTTCCTGTCACAGTTCACTCCGAAAGAACGTAGTTGTCCGACCATCCAGTGTAGGCCGTCTCTCTTTGGTTGGATGATGGGATTGCGAGAAAGGAGTAAAGCGAGTCAACGGATTACTTGATGGAGACAGGAATGTTTCCACCCTGCGACAACAAATTTCTCGAGCGGACCTGGCATACGTGGAGCAGTCATGAGACTGCGCGGTTAGTTGTGATGCTCATTCCCCGGCGCGATGGGATAGCCTTGCCAGATATATTCCAGCGCCTCCGGCAGCGTTTGCAGCTTTACCGCGTGATCGACATGGCCGGCGTTGCGGGCAAAGACAAACTGGTAGTGATAGCCCTTCTCGGCGAGCACCTTCGCCATCTGCTCATTGGCAACCACCCAGTCATGCATGTTGTCGCGCATGATATTCGGATTGAAAAGATCGCGATCGCCGACCTCCATCCAGATGCGTAGCGGCTTGGCCGGGCTGTTCGGGATCAACTTCTCGTGAAACTCCCACGCACCGTGCGGAGTCTGCGGATTGTAGGGCCACTGCTGATTCACGTAGGTGCCCGAGTAAGTCAGGACACGGTGATATAGCTCCGGGTGATACCACGCCATGATCAACGCGCAGGAACCGCCGGAACTGCCGCCCATGGTGGCGCGACCGTCGGGATCTTTGGTCAGCTTGACATGAGCCTTCGCCTCGACCAGTGGCAAGACCTCCTGCTCCACGAACTCCGCATATTTGCCGGACATGGTGTCGTACTCCAGGCCACGCTCGCTGCCCTGGGCATCGCCGCCGCCATTGCTGATGGAGATGGCAATCATCGCCGGAACTTTATGCTCGGCAATCAGGTTGTCGAGCGCCGTGAACAGCGCGGTATCCGGTCCATCCGCGCCCACGATGAAGGGAGCGACGGTGCCGGGAACATACTGCTGGCGGAATATACACAGTGACGCGACGTGTATAGGGCGCAGGATGGCTGGTAGTCACAATCAACTTGGCAGGATTGGTGGGATCAGGCGTGCCGAACGTTCCGGGCTCGCGCTGAATGCCGGGATAGAACTTGCTGTCCGCGGAACTCATCGTGAACTGAACAATCCTACCCTGGGGCACACCGGCGTGGACGATGGATTGCGGCGCCGCTGGGTGCGTCGGACCAAGGATAAAGTTTCCGTCGACATTTGCAGAAGGGACAGTGCCGTCAGGGAGTTCTGTGGCCGCGACAAAACCAGGCGAATGCGGATCGCGGGTTGGCGGCGTGGCCCGCGCAGGTTTTGCGATTGTCTGCGGTGCGGGTGCGTTTGACGGTGCGGGCGCAGCGGATTGCGCTGCGCACCGAGGCAGCACAACGTCAGCAAAATAATCGACGATACAAGGTTCAGAAAACGTCGCAATGTCGACTCCCTGTTTCGGTCGGAGAAGTAGTCATTTTTTCATCTGTCGCTTGTGCAGCGATTACGCGACGCTTTCAGTGTAGGCCGCCGTCTCCTCTATAGTGGAGATGCATGCGACCGATCACGAATTTGAAGCCTCCCGCTGCCCGCAAAGACCCCCACAGTCTTCCACTCCATGGTCAAGTGCTGCAAGACGATTACGCCTGGCTGCGCGAAAAAGAAAGCCCGGAAACGCTGGCCTATCTGACGGCGGAGAATGCCTACACCGCGGCGGTGATGGAGCCGCTGCAGCCGCTCATCGACACGCTGTATGCGGAGATGCTCAGCCATATTCAGCAGACGGATATCTCGGTGCCGTACCGCGATGGTCGGTTCGATTATTACGCGCGCACGGTGGAGGGTAAGCAATATCCCATCTATTGCCGCGTTCCTGCGGAGAAAGGCTCGGCGCCGCGACCGGTTCCTCCAGTGGAAGGTTTCGCGGATGAAGAAGTGCTGCTGGATGTGAATCAGTTGGCCGAGGGCGAGGCCTTCATGTCGGTGGGCGCGTCGGTGGTGAGCGACGATGGAAACCTGCTGGCCTACACGACCGACAACACCGGCTTTCGCCAATACACGCTACATCTGAAAAATTTGCTGACGGGAAAAACGCTGCATTCTCTGGCCGAGCGCGTTGGCTCTCTGACCTGGGCGGCGGACGATCGGACGCTGTTTTATAGCGTGGAGGACGAGGAAACCAAGCGGCCGTATCAAATTGTTCGGCGAGTGCTGGATGCGGCAACGCAAACTTTCTCGAACGGCCAAATCGCTTGGGAAGATGCGGACGAACGCTTCAACGTTGGGGTTGGGCGCACCCGGGATGGAAAATATTTGTTTGTGGAGTCGGCCAGTCACACCACCAGCGAGCAGTGGTATCTGGCCGCGAACGACCCCGCTGGAACGCTGCGTTGCATTGAACCGCGACGCGATGACATTGAATATTATGCGGATCATCGCGACGCAGTGTTTCTTTCTTCGCGTGAACGATACCGGGCGGAATTTTCGACTGGTCACCGCGAACGTCGAACAGCCGGGGCGCGAACATTGGGAGGAGATTCTTCCTCATCGCGACGACGTGATGCTGGAGGATGCCGACTTATTCCAGCACTTTTTTGTAGCCTCCGAGCGATACGACGGATTACCTCGCCTGCGCATTCACAATTTGACCGGTGAAGGAAGCCTGGCGGAGCAGGCGAAGAAAACTCCGCGCGAAATTTCATTTCCGGAGCCGACTTACACCGCCACGCCGGGCACCAATCGCGAATTCGATGTGATGAGTTATCGATATGGCTACACTTCGCTGGTGACGCCCAGCTCTGTATTTCAATATGAACTCGCGACGAATACGAGCACATTACTGAAGCAGCTGGAAGTTCCCGGCGGGTTTGATCGCACGCTGTACGCATCGGAGCGCATCTTTGCGACGGCCGCGGATGGCGTGCGCGTGCCGATTTCGCTGGTGTACCGCAGAGATCGACTGGAGCGCGGGAAAAATCCTTTATACGTTTACGCCTACGGATCGTACGGATATTCGCTGCCGATCGGATTCAATTCCAATCGGCTGAGTCTGCTCGATCGCGGCGTGGTGTTGGCCTATGCGCATATCCGCGGCGGCGGAGAAATGGGCAAGCCCTGGCACGACGCCGGCCGCATGATGCAAAAGCTGAATACCTTCACCGATTTTATTTCTGCAACGGAATATCTGGTAGCGAACGGTTACGGCGCGAGGGATCGCGTGGCGATTGAAGGCGGCAGCGCTGGCGGCCTGTTGATGGGCGCGGTTGCGAACATGCGCCCGGATCTTTTTCGAGTCGTCCTATCGCATGTCCCATTTGTCGACGTGATGAATACCATGCTGGATGCATCTCTGCCGCTCACCGTCGCCGAATATGAGGAGTGGGGAAATCCCAACGAGCCCGCGGCGTTTGAATATATGCGCGCGTATTCCCCGTATGACAATGTTGCCGCCAAGACGTATCCGACCATGCTAGTGAAAACGTCTCTGAACGACAGCCAGGTCATGTATTGGGAGCCTGCGAAGTATGTTGCCAAGCTGCGCAGCGTGAAGACGGATGACAATCTTTTGCTGCTGCACACCAACATGCAAGCGGGGCATGGCGGCGCGTCGGGACGATACGACTATCTGAAGGAAATCGCGTTCGACTATGCGTTTCTGCTGTGGCAGCTGAACGTGGTTCAGGTGAAAAGTTGACTTAGCGAACTTCGCGCAGCGCCTGGCTGAAGCTCAGGTCGCCATTCTTCGCTTCCTTTTTATTGTCGTCTTCAGGAACGCTGTCGCCTTCACCGGGCGCGAGGAAAAGATTCGACTGCAAGCCGTGCTGGCGAGTGTAGAGATCCCAATAGCGGCCGTGTGCGGCATAGAGTTCGTCATGCGTGCCGCGCTCGATAATTCGTCCATCTTCGACCACAAGAATCTGATTGGCACGCCGAATCGTCGAGAGCCGGTGGGCGATGACGAACGTCGTGCGGCCGCGCATCAGGTAGGAGAGACCCTCCTGAATCATCGCTTCGCTTTCTGAGTCGAGACTGGATGTCGCTTCATCCAGAATCAGAATGCGAGGGTTCGCGAGAATGGCACGCGCGATAGAAATGCGCTGACGCTGGCCGCCGGAAAGTTTTACGCCACGCTCGCCAACGACAGTTTCGTATTTTTCCGGAAAACGCTCGGCAAACTCATCGACACGCGCAATGCGGCACGCTTCCAGCACTTCGGCATCGGTCGCCAGCGGTCGGGAAAACTGCACGTTCTCGCGAATGCTGCCGTCGAACAGAAACGATTCCTGCAGCACCACGCCAAGCTGCGTGCGGTAGTCGCTCAGGCGCACCGTGGCGAGATCGACGCCATCGACCAACACCTGGCCAGAGTCCGGCTTGTGGAAGGCGCAGAGCAAACTGATGATGGTGGATTTGCCGGAGCCAGAGGGGCCCACCAGTGCGGTGACGGAGCCGGGTGCAGCATCGAACGAGATACCGTGCAACACCGGCTTCGACGGCTCATAGGCAAATACGACATCGCGAAATTCTACTTCGCCACGAATCGGGCCTAGTGGAACGTTACGTTGGGGATCATTATCTTCGCTCGATTCGCCGAGAATTTCGCTGGTACGGTCGAGTCCGGCAACCGCTTCCGTCAATTGAGTTCCCACGGCAACAATCTGAATCACGGGAGCGATCAAATAGGCCAGCACCATGGTGTAGGTGACGTAGTCGCCGACAGTGAGCGCGTGCGAAACCACCAATCGCCCGCCTAGATACATGACCAGCGCGCCAACCACGCCTAGAACAACAGTAGAGGCCAGGCTCATCACAGATTGAGCTGTTAAGGTGCGAATGACGTTCTCAAGTAGGCGCTGCACGCCTCCGGCAAATACCTGAGCCTCGCGATCCTCCGCGTGATAGCCCTTCACTACACGTACGCCACCCAGCGATTCGGTCAACCTGCCGGTCACGTCGGCATTGATGCGTGCGCGCTCGCGAAAGATGGGACGGATGGTCTTGAACGCGGTCATCAGGATCAGAGAAAAGACCACAAGCACAACGACGGCGAGCAACGTCATCACTGCGCTGATGCGTAGAAGCAGTGCAAAGGCAATCGCCGCTGCTAGCAGGCCGCCAACAAAATTCACCATGCCAGTGCCGATCAGATTGCGAATGCCTTCAACATCGCTCATGATGCGCGCGACCAGCGTGCCGGTGCGGTTAGCATCGTAAAACGCGACCGGCAAGCGGCCAATGTGCTGCTGCACCTGAACGCGTAGATCGGCGATGAGGCGTTGCGCGGCGATCGAGAGAAGCTGCGTCAGCCAGTACGATGAGACGCCCTGAATGGTGGTCGCAAGTAGAACAGCGCCGATGATCCAGGGCAGCAGGCTGACCTGGTGCTGCCCCATGACATTGTCGATCAGTTTCTTGGCGGAAAGTGGCAGAACGAAGCTCGAGACCCGGCTGATGACCATCAGCAGCAAGCCGAAGGCAAGCAGCCAGCGGCGCGGTCGTACGAGCGCCCAGATTTCTGGCAGGACTTTGCGCAGCTCCGGCTTCTTCTTACTCTGCGGTGCGTCTGGAGACACACGTCCGGCGGCAGACTCCGACTTTCTTCCACCGCGTGTTCCTCCGTCGACCCATGCCGGTCTAATTGCCATATATGTCTTTCAAGCTCGCGCGCGACGAGCCGCAATGAAGGAGCGAACGCACATCAGCACAAAGATGAGGCAGATGATCGCCATCGCGAATTCTTCTTTTACCGCCACCGGACGGGCCATCGCCGTTCCGTGAGCGGAGGCGATGAACGCCGAGGCAGCGCGCCAGCCGGGAAAGATCACGCCCAGCAATCCGACCGTGACGGCGATGTGCATAAATATCATTCGACGCTTGCTGTCTTCCGTATTCGCCAGCAGGCCGAAGATGCCGAGAACGATCCCAAAATAGGCCGGGATGAGAGCCGTGGGCGCGTGGCTGCCGGTTGCCACGAAGAACGCAACTCCTAATATGATGAGCACCAGCGCAGTGACAAGTGTAAATTTCGCCATAGTGAGTTCGATCTCCTCTAGTGTTTCTGCTCGCTGACTCCAGCATAACCTTCCTTGGCGAGCTCACTCAGGATTTGATCCACCATGGCCGGAACTGTCTGGTCGATGGAAATTTCGATGGCATCGCTAGGCGGCTCCAGCGTGGCCAGTTGGCTGGGCAGCAACGACTCCGGCATGTAATGGCCGTGTCGAGCCTCCATACGTTCACGAATCAATTCCGCCGGCCCGGTCAGGAACACAAAGCGGACCGCGCGAGGTCCGGTGCCGTCTGTTAACTCCGTGCGATACGACTCCTTCAGTGCAGAGCAGGCGAGGATGCCGTTCACGCCATTGTTCAGCCATGTGACAATTTGCTGGTGCAGGCTTGCGAGCCAGGGCGCTCGATCTTCGTCGGTGAGCGGAATGCCGGCATGCATTTTCGCGCGGTTGGCTGCGGAATGGAAATCATCGGCATCGGCGAATGGCCATCCCGTGCGAGCCGACAAGGCCTCACCCACCGTGGTCTTGCCTGTTCCGGTGACTCCCATCAACACAACGACCATTCGCTATTGTTCCTTCTGCACAATCTGCTGAATATCTTTGAGCGCCTGCTGCGGCGTCCATGTATTCGAGGGATACCAGGCGCGAATTTTTCCATCCGGCCCAATCACTGCGGTGGAGACGGAATGCGTGACCACCTTTCCATTCGACCGCGTCACAGCCACATCAAACCACTGCAATAGAGATGCAAGCTTGGCGGGAGAAGGTGCAGCGAAATCCCAATGCTGAAAGGTTTCTTTGGTGTATCGGCCGGTGTACGCGCCGCCATAGCTGCGCAAAACTGCGGGCGTGTCATATGTTGGGTCGAAACTGATGCTGAGCAGATGAGTTTTGGCGTACAGGGCAGGATCCGCGGCCAGCAGTTGATCCAGGTGAGCGAAGTTGCGGCTCATCAGCGGACAGAATTGCGACGAGGTGCAGCGCGTGTAGATAAACGTCAGCACCAGCACTTTGCCGCGAAATTGCTTGAGTGAAATTTCCCGATTGCTTTGATTCAGAAAATGAAAATCCGGGACGGCGTCGCCAATCTGCGGCACATGGTATTGGATTGGCGGCAGCACATTCAGATTCGCCTGCTGCAGGATCACGATGCTGCTGAGCACCGCACCCTGCGCACCCAATTGCAACTGTGCAGTGATCTTGTCACCCGGATGAAGCCCGGATGCTTCCGACGGATTTTGCAGCGTGTACGCCATGGTCATCGCTTCCATCACGCCGGGAATCGTCTCGGTATCGAGTGCGATGACGCCGTCCTTCTGATCGACAGAAACCACTTTGCCGCGAATGGAATATTGCTTTTGCGATGAAGCGCTAGTGCCGGCAGAAGAGGATTGTGATCGGGAATGACAACCGAGGACGCCAAGCGATGCGCCGAGCAATGCGATGGCGAGCGCGGCCGACCTCGGTCGGCGGCAACAAACAAACCGAGCGGCCGAGGAGCGCAAATTCAAAGGTTCCATCGAAACTCCTTACTTGTGGAACAGCCGGTCATAACTGAAATGGTAACGAAGCTCCCCATAATACTGGCGCGGAGCGTTGTAGTGGAAGCCGCCAAACGTAAGGCTGTTATCCAATAACACGCGATGATTGGTCACATTGGTCACGTTGGCGGTGAGCGTCAGTTTCTGGCGAAATGTTTTTCCCAGAGCCACGCTCAGGTTGGTATCGTGCGGCAAATATTCTCCCTGATACGGCGAGTCCGGGTTGCCGTAGTCCCCATTGCTGAAACCCGAACCGTAATAGAAATTAAAAGAACCAAAGCCGTTACCGGGTAGATTTGCGTTCATCCCAAAATTGAGCGTGTTCCGCTGATCATGATCCAGCGCAACATAATTGAAACCAGAATCGCACTGTGGAGCCGTAATGGGAACGCAAACCAGCCCGCCAGTGATGTTGCCACGCTGCTGCGCCAACTGGTTTGAGTAGGCAAGATGGGCCTGCCCGACGTGCCACAGAGTCGGCGACTGCAGCGTCAGCTCCCAACCTTGAATGAGCGCTCCGTCAACGGTGACAGGGAAGAAAATATTCGATTCGCCGACGTTGGAATGATCGAGAAAATTATTGGCGCGGGTCTCAAAGTTGTCCGCGTCCAGCAGCCATCCGCGCAGTGGAATCTGCACGCCAAACTGATGTTCTTCATCGCGTTCGCCGTGCAGCGGAAGAAAGCTAGTGTTGTTGCTGTTCGCATAATCGATCAACGGGCCGGATGCGGTGAGCAGCGGCGGCGGCTGGTAATAGCGGCCGTAGAACGCGCGAAAGACCCAATTGATTTTTGGAATCTGCACAGCGACTCCAAAGCGCGGGTCGGCCTGAAGCTCAGTAATGCTGGACATGAACTGCGAGCCGCGCACGCCGGCGATGAGAGTCAGCCATCGCGTCGCCTTGAAATTGTCGGAGACGTATTCCTCCGTCAAGCCGGCAGCCGCGCCATCGTGCAACAGAAAATTTTGATAACTGCCGTCGTTGAACTGTGCGCCGAAGACATAACTGTCGTGCTGGCCGAAGGAATAAAATCCACCGACAATCGTATTTCTCGCAACTTGGGTCGTGACCGAAGCCTGTACTCCGGCATAGTTGGAAGCGCGGTCAGCGGTGGTTGCGACCGGCAGATCGTTCGGGTTGGGAGTGTAGTTGCCGCTGTTGTAGTGGTAATAGGGCGAGACCTGCAAAAACGTGGTTGGGCTAAACGTGTGAACCCAGGAGAAAACAGAAAACCCGTCCAGCTCACTCTGGCTATCGCGCAGTCCGCTGGAATCGTACTCCTGGTTTTCGTAGTCGTTCGGATTGGGATCGTAGGGCACTTGGAAATAATCCTTGCGAAGCTGCGACACCAGCCGTAGCTGGTCGTGCGGTGTGTGGTTGTCAACCAGGGAAGCGAATCCTCCGAAGCCGTTGGCTGCGTCGTGATACGGCGTTGGAATCGGCGGCATCAATCCATAATTCGTGCGGTTTCCGTTGAGGCTGGCGTAGTACGCAAACTTTTCTGTATGGCTGCCGAAGTTTAGCTGATCGTCCGTCTGATAATAGTTCCCGGCACTCAGGACCAGCTCTGCTTCATTATCGCGATCAAATCCAGTGCGCGGTGAAACATCGAACACCCCATAGGTGCGATCGCCCACATCCGCGTTGTAGCTGCCCCGCAGAACTTCCAGATTGCTGATGTCTTTCGGATCAATCTGCGGACCCAGGTTATCGGCAATGTTGGTATTTGGGATTTCGACACCGTCAATTTCCCAGCTGACCTGGTGACCGCCGCGCATGTGCAGCATATCGTGCACCATGTACGCTCCGGGCACATAGTCGGTAATCATCGTGAGGCTATTCGTCTGATTTGCGGCTGGAGTGCGGGCGATATCTGTGCGATTGATCAGGGTTGTCGGAGTGACGGAATTTCCGTTCACCACATTCGCGTTCGCAGTAATTTCCACCGATTGCTGAACGCTGCCAACCTGCAGCGGAAAGTGAAGGATGGGCGAGTTGTCTGAAAACACCGTCAAAGATTGGCGCAGAACATTGAATCCGCGGCTCTCAATCGTAATGCTGTAGGTGCCCAGCGGCAGCGTAGGGAACGAGAAATAGCCGTTGCGATCGGTGTGCGCCGATTGGCTCACTTGAGAGTCAGTCGCGCGGATTGTCACTTGTGCATTCGCGATTGGGCGATGCTGCGAATCATGCACGATGCCCTGGACTTCTCCAAATACAGTTGCGTGAGATGGCCTGACGCCAATCAAAATTAAAAAAGCTACTAGAATTGCTAACTTGCGCGTATGCTGCATACTTTTCCCTTTCGGTCATTCCCCTGTTTAGGGGCGGCCGCAGCGCGAAACCGCGGACACGTTGCCCGGCGTAGTCAGGCCGACACAGTCAAAGAATGTGTTGTGCGAGAAAGATCGCACGCAATCCTATTTGCGATGGATCGGAACCTGGATACGTCTAGGCCTGGAAGATGGCCATGGAGAAACCTGCAGCGGGAGGCGCGCGCGCGGAGCGGGACCGCGTGAGGCGTACAACAAGGAAGGATGGTGCGAGGACGACAACGTCTTCTGCAACTGCAGGTTTCGAGGAAATTAGCAGAGGAGCAGCGGCAACAGCGACGACCGCGGGACTGATCGTCATCTTCCACAGCGGACACGGAGCAGGGCGAACCGACGTCTGAGTGCCGGAGTCGGTCAGCATCATCGACTGCATCATCATGCAGTGATGAGCGCCGCTGCGACGGCAGCAGGCGGGCAGGCTTGCATCCGCCTGAGCACTGGCGATCAGCGGCTGCAGCGGCAACAAAGCCGTCAGCAGCAACAATACCGATGCGAACCATCGCCTCATCGCCAAAGCATACCATTGCGGCCACGCCCTTGGCTGGTGCTCCGCTGCGCGGTCGTATAACGTGGAACTGTCTCCGTTCAACATGGCGGTCACCGGAGAGAGATGCCAACCGAACAAGAATTGTTGCAGCAGTTGGGGCGGAATATCGATGGCGCAGCCGTCATCACCAGCACTGTGCGCGCCGCTCGAGCGTTGCGGCAACAATACAGCCGGCAACAGCAAGCTGCCGGGCATCATGGCTGGAGAAGTCCGCAGATTCTGGCGTGGGATCCGTGGCTGAAAACGCTGTGGGATGCCGCCGTCGTTCAGGGAACTGAGACTCGCATCCTGCTGAATGATGTGCAGGAAGATGAACTGTGGCTGCAGGTGTTAGCGCAGGACGAAGCCAGCAAGCAGACAATTTCCGTCGCGGGTTTGGCCCAGCAAGCGCGGCAGGCGTGGCGGGCCATGCATCAGTATCGGATCGATCTGCGAGAGTTTCGCAACGACGACAACGTCGACGCGAAAGCCTTTTCGCGGTGGGCCGTAGAGCTGGATAAAGTTTGTCGGCGCGCACAGCTTCTGTCTTCTTCTCAAATCGAGAGCGAACTGGCGAAGTGGGTGCGGGATAGAAAAGTGCCGTTGCCTGAGAAGATTTTCTTGATTGGATTCGATCGGACAACACCCGCACAGAATTTTCTGATGGATGCCCTGCGCGCTGCAGGATGCCATGTCGAATTGAGTGAGCCGGAGTGCTCGAGTGACGAGCGTGTATCAAATCCGGTCATCACCTTCGCCCGCACGCTGGAGGAAGAGATCGAGAGCGCGGCGGAATGGCTCCGAGCGACTCTTCTCGAAAATCCTCATCAGCGAATCGGTGTCGTCATGCCGTCGCTCGCAGAGATGCGCGACCGCCTCGATGCTGTGTTCCGTCGAGTGCTGGCGCCGTCTTCGATGAACATTCATGCGACCAATGCGCGACTGCCGTATGAGTTCTCCTTAGGCACGCCGATGGATCGAATGCCCGCGGTCCGCACTGCCTTTACGTTGCTCGCATGGCTTGACAAGTCGTTACCGGCGGAAGATGTGTCGTGGCTGGTGGTGCATGGAGGCTTCGGTCCCGGGCCTTCGCACACACGGGCGATGCTGGACAAGAAATTTCGCGAGCGCGATTTCCAGTTAGGTGGCGCTGTATCTTTTCAGACCTTTCAAGAGTGGCTGGCGAATTCCGGTAGCAAAGACGATCGGTCACTCTTGCGACGATCACTGGAGCGGATCGCTGTCGCGGCAAAACGCACGGAGATTCAGAAGGATCGCTCGTATGCCGATTGGCGCGAAGCGATCGAAGAACTACTGTCCGCTGCAGAATGGCAGCTTGCTGAAAGCAACAGACAGCGCCGAATATCAACTGCTGCGGCGATGGAACGCGCTGTTGAATGAGTTTTCATCCTTGAGCGCTGTTACCGGTTCTGTGCCGTTTTCTGAAGCAATCAAGCGGCTTGAAATCTCTGGCCGGCACGATGCTGTTCACGCTGGAAACAAGAAACGCGCCCGTACAAATCCTCGGAGTCGCAGAGGCCGCTGGGCTCAACTTCGATCGAATATGGTGGATGAATGCGCAGGCTTCCAGCTGGCCACCGCGCGGCCATGCTCAGCCATTTCTTCCGTGGAGTGTGCAGCGAGCGGCGCACATGCCCTATGCAGACCCGGCGACGGATGCCGCTTTCGCGCAACGCGTCACGCGGCGAATCTTGACATCCGCGCCATCGGTCGTCGTGAGTTTTGCGCTGCAGGAAAATGATCCCACAACTGCCAGCGCACACGCTCCCAGCCCGGATATCGCCATCTCACCTGCAGTTCGCAGTGCTTTGCCCGAGATTCCGCCGATCGCCATTGAAGAGTTTCTATCGGGCGAGATTCAATCGACGATGCAATCCGAAAGTGAAGCAGAGTCTTCCGCGCTGGAAATTGTCGACGAAGAACCTGCGGTTCCATTTCATGGAAACACAAGTGCGTAGTGGCATCACGTTTTTGAAGGATCAAGCTGCCTGTCCATTTCGAGCCTTCGCGGAGATGCGGCTCGCGGCTGAACCCATCGAAGAGGCTGACACGGGTCTACCCCCGAAAGCACAGGGAATTATCCTGCACCAAGTGCTGCAGCTTTTTTGGGACGAAATGAAATCGCAGCGCCAATTGCTCGAAAGAACAGAAGACGAGACCCGCCTGATCCTGCGCACGCATATTCATCACGCGTCTGCGGCGGTTCCATGAACACGCCGAGGAATCATGGCAGCGAACGTTACTGGACATTGAAGCGGATCGTATTGAGAGTCGATTGATGGATTGGCTGCGAGTTGAAAAGCTTCGGCCCGATTTCACCGTAGTAAAAACCGAAGCCACGCTCGAGCAGATGCATCTGGGAGGTGTGGAACTTCGCTGCCGCATCGATCGCATCGACCAGGTGGAACTGGGACTGGTGCTGCTGGACTACAAGACCGGCAAGGTCGACAGCAAAGCCTGCGACGGCGAGCGTCCGGACGAGCCGCAGCTGCCCGCGTACGCTGTTTTGCGGCAGGATTCAGCGAGCGATGAAACGCCCTTGGCCGGAATTGCATTTGCAGGCCTTCATCCCAGAAACGTTGACTTGACGCGTGGTCAGTTCTGTTGCCGGAGTTTTTCCGGGCGCGCCCGGAGCAAGAAGCAATCCGCGCGGAAACCTATCGCCAGAAGCACTGCTGCAGCAGCAGGAGGAGTGGCGAACAACGCTGACGCGGCTCGCGGAAGATTTTGTTGCGGGCGTCGCTATCGTCGATCCCAAAAAAGGACGAGAGACCTGTCGCTATTGCGCGCAAACCTTATTGTGCAGGATTCGTGAGGCAGAAGCCGTCAGCGGAGACGACGCTTCAGACGAGCTCGAATCGGGGAGCTTCGATTGATGAGCAACCTTCGCAGATTTCCGTCAAGCGCAGAAGCCACAATGTCAGCTGAGTCGGCGGAGTTGTTTGCGCGCGATGATGCGTGGGACGTGGAGCAATCGTGGATTGTGGAAGCACCCGCTGGTTCTGGCAAAACAGAATTGTTGATGCAGCGATTTTTGCGGCTGCTGGGCCGTGTGGAGCAGCCTGAGCAGGTACTGGCAATCACATTTACGCGCAAAGCCGCTGCTGAAATGCGCGACCGAATCCTGCAATCTCTGCGGGATGCGCAGCAGAATGTACCGATCGATCCTGCGGCGACGCATCTACTGCAGACTCGGGCCTTCGCACTGGAGGCGCTGGAAGCCGACGCAAAATTCGGGTGGAATCTGGTGACCCAGCCGCAGCGCTTCAACATTGGAACCATCGACTCGTTGTGCAGCAAAATTGTTGGCCGTCTTCCCGTTTTGTCCCGACTGGGCGCAGAGATGCGGCCGGTGGATGATGCAGGTGATCTATATCTGCTGGCAGCGCAGTTGACTCTGAAGGAAATGGGAGGAAGCGATGCTCGCTTGAGCGCGGCCGCTCACGAAGTGCTGTTGCATCTCGACAACCGCATGGAAACTGCGGCGCAGCTGCTGGCGGACATGCTGCGGACCCGCGACCAGTGGCGTCGCGCATTTCCGATCGCAGAGGAATATTCCGACGTCGAACTCGACGCGATCATCTGCGAGAAGTTTGAGCATCCGCTAACCCAAGTTTGCGAAGAAGCGCTGGAACGTGCTGCGACTGCATTGCCAGAGAAGAATTGGCGCCAGATTTTCGACCTTGGTCGGTACGCAGCCGGGCAACTGGAAGGCAGCAAGTATAAAAATATTTTCGGCACACTTGCGGGTACTAGCGAAGTTCTAACCTGCACCCCCGAGAATCTCGATACGTGGAAAGCAGCGATCCGCGTGCTGCTGACTGAGGATTGTGCGCTGCGGAAATCTGGCGGCGTCAACGTGAAAATCGGCTTTCCGCCGCAACAGCCGCAGACGCAAGCGCTCAAGGCATTGCTGGATTCTCTGGTGGGAGAAGACGATCTGGTTCACGCGTTGGCCAAGGTCGCGAAGCTGCCGCCCGCCGGCTATACAGAACAGCAGCGCGTGATCCTGCGATCAATCTTTATATTGCTGCGTCGTGCCGTGGCTGAATTGAAAGTGGCGTTCGCGCGGTCGGGGCGAACCGATTTTGTCGAGATTGCGCTTGCTGCAGGCCACGCGCTCGACGACGAACCGGATTCGCTGGCACTGGCGTTTGGAATGGAGATGCAGCATTTGCTGGTGGACGAAATGCAGGATACTTCGCTCACGCAATTCCAATTGTTCAGCCGCCTGGTCGAGGGATGGGACGGACACAGCCAGACCGTATTCCTTGTCGGCGATCCGAAGCAGTCGATTTATCGTTTTCGTCATGTGGCCGTGGAACTGTTTGCTCGTGCGCGCCGCGACGGCGTCGGCGGAGTGCTGTTGAAGCCGATCCGGCTGCAATCAAATTTTCGTTCGCGCCAAAGCCTGGTGCGGCAGACGAATGAAGCTTTCGCGGCGATATTTGCCCACGAGGCACAGGAAGATGTTGACGCTGTCGAGTTTGAGGCCTCGGAAGCCGCGCATCGGGAAGAAGAAACGGAGCGCCTGTTCTGGCATCCGCATGTGCGGCTTGCCCAGCAGCAGAGCGGCGACGAAGGAGATCAAGAAGACCCCTGCGAGATCGAGGCACGGAAGATTTGCGACGTGATCGAGCGAGCTCGAAATCAGAATTCTGGCGGCAAACCGTTGAGCATCGCCATCCTGGTGCGAGCCAGAACGCACGTTGCCTCCATCCTGCAAGAAATGCGGACGCGCGGAATTCCTTATCGCGCGATTGAGATGGATTCTCTGCCGGATCGACAACCCATTTTGGATGTGATGACGATTGCGCGCTGCCTGCTCCATCCAGCGGACCGCGTGGCATGGCTCGCAGCATTGCGTGCGCCGTGGTGCGGGTTGACGCTGACGGATCTGTTGGCACTATGTGGCGGCGATGATCTTCAGCGCAATGCGAAGACTATCGCGGAATTGTTTCAGGAGCGTTCGAGCCATCTCAGCGCGGACGGTCAGGAACGCGCGGCACGAGTATTGCAAGCGCTGAATGCGGCGCAACTGCAATCCGGCAAGGAGCGCTTTTCGATGCTGGTGGAGCGGACCTGGCACACGCTGGGAGGGCCGCACTGTATCGCTGCCAGCGAATGGTCGACGGTGCAGGAAGTTTTTCGAATGCTCGAGAAGTTAGAAAGTGAAAGCGGTTGGCCGACCGTCTCACAAATTGAAAACCAACTTTCCAAGCTCTATGCGCCTGCCATTGGAGCGGAGGAGATTCCGGTTGAGGTGTTGACCCTTCACAAGGCAAAGGGGCTGGAATGGGATGTGGTCCTGCTACCGGGACTGCATCGTTTTGGGCGCAAGAATGATTCGCGCCTGGCGGAATGGATGGAGCAGGTGTTGCCAGATATCGACGAAGAAAGTGGCGATGCGCTGAGTCGAGTTTTACTGGCCCCGATCAAGCATGCGTCGGAGGAGCACGAAGCGATCAATACGTGGATTCGCGAGGCCATCGCGGAGCGCGATCGTGAGGAGTTGAAACGCTTGCTGTACGTGGGCTGCACCCGCGCTCGCCAGGAAGTGCATCTGTTTGGCGAGTGCCGGGAGGGAAAAAATGGACTCGGCAGCGTGCGCCGGCATACATTGCTGCATACCGCGTGGCCGGTGGCAGAAGCAAATTTCGTTCGGCACTGGCGCGCACAACAGGACCTCGCGGGAACTGCCGCGAAGATTGTGGAGATGCCGGCACCAGCGGATATCTCTACGGACTGGGCTCGAAGCGGCATCGCTGGGCAAGTGGATTCGATCGCAGCCGCCGAAGATATGCCCCACTCCAATCGAGTTGTGCCGCTGGCAAACTTTCAGCGTCTACGCTCCGACTGGAATGCGCCCGCCCCGCTCGCGGACATTCCAATGCCGGCCGCATCGGCGTGGCAGGAAACAGTCGGCGATCTTAACGAGGATGACGACGCACCGCCATTTCTGCGGCCGCAGGGTTCGTGGCGAGCAAGAGTGTTCGGTACTGTGCTGCACGCGTTTCTAGAACCGCTGGCCAACATCCTCAAACAAAATTCAGAGGTCGATGCGCGGGCGCGATCGATCGACGCATTGGGCCCGCCCATTCGTTTGCAGTTGTTGAGCCACGGTCATCCGCCGAAGGAGGCAGCGAGAGACGCGACGCGCATCGTCACCGCGCTGCATAATGTGGCAGCGGATAAGCACGGTCAGTGGATTTTAAGCGAACACTCCGTTCCGTTCTCCGCAGAGCCCGCAACTGTTCTCGATCGCGGCTTTGAAGTTCCCCTGACGGCGATTCATCGTAATGTTCTTCGATCCATCCGCGTCGATCGCATGTTTCTTGCGGGAGCAACGCCGGCAAGTTCCGATACGGATACATTGTGGGTCGTCGATTTCAAGACTGCCTCCCACGGCGCAGATCAGGTGGAGGAATTCCTGACGAAAGAACGCGAGCAATACGCGGAGCAGATGCGGCTATACGGGGATGTCGCACGCATCGTCTATCCGGAAACGCGCAATATGCGATTGGGTTTGTATTATCCGCTTCTGGACCGATTTGTCTGGTGGCCTCATGAGGCGGAATCGTAAGCGCGAAGAGAGCGATTCAACCGAGCCCGGCATCTTGATCGCTCAGTTCCCATGAGTCGCTGCCCGCTCGATGGTCGAGTTAATCTCTGCACCCAGCAGCAACATAAATCCGCTGACATAAAACCAGGTCAACAAAACAATGACAGCACCGAACGATCCATAGGTACTGGCATAGGGATCGTAAAAGTGCAGATAAATTCTGAAGCCCAGCGAAACTGCCAGCCATCCGACGATGCCGACGATCGCCCCCGGGGAGATCCAGCGCCAGCGGCGTTCGTTGCCGGCTGGACCCCAACGGTAGGTGATGGAAAAGACAAGCGACATGAAAAACATGGCCGCCACAAATTTCACAACTTTCCATAACGCCAGCAGCAGAGGGTTGAACATCAAATCGCTGCTGAGGAACTTTGCCAGATCATCGCCCAGGATGAGAAGAAGCATGGCGCTGCACACCAAAACGAAAATCGCCATGGTGCAGATCATGGCAATCGCTTTCGCTTTCCAGTAGGGTCGGCTTTCCTTGGCACGGTAAATTACATTCAAAACTGTTTGCGCCGAAGACATGCCATACGTTGCCGCCCACACCGCAGCGATTCCGCCAAACACAATGTGCCCAGTGCTGCTTTCGCGTGTGGTTTGGCTGAACGCGGTTTCGACAGACGCAAACGCCGCCGGGGGAATCACTTTTGCGAGATACAACATCAACTCCAGGTTCGCGCGCGCGCTGGTAGTCGCAAACAGGCTGAACATGGCAGACAACAAAATCAGTGCCGGAAACATGGCGAAGAGGAAATAATATGCAAGCTCGGCCGATCGGTCGACGATCTCATCCTGAATCAACGATGACCACACGCGACGTGTGAGAGTGGCGACAGAAAGACCGCCAAGCGATAACGCACTGGGTAGTTGCCGATGACGGAAAGTCTTCGATACCGTCTTTGCTGTCTCCATGGTTTCGTTGGCAGGTTCAATTGCATAGGGTGGAAGCGGTCACACCATAGGATGAATGGGCCTCGAAAAAGGCTGGCCTTGTCCGGACCTCTCATCCAGCTTTGATTGTGACACGCCGCAGGTTTGCGGAATCGGCTTCTTGCCGAAAGCGATTGCAGCGTCAGACAATATCGTTCGCATTGCAGCCATCTCATTTTAAGCGCGTGAGACGCAGAGGTGTAACGTGGTGAAGGACTGTTTCGCGGAAATTCTGCTGACTACAATACAATCCATTTTCAGATGACAACATTGGAAATTATCACGCTGCGATTGCCGCGCGAATCCATGGAAATCAAGCGAAGTTGCATGAAAGGACAACGGTGAATCAGTCAGGACAGGCGGCATGAAGACGGAATGGAAGGGGCGAAGCGCACTCCATCTCGGCAATGATCGGGTAGAAATGACGATGCTGACGGGCGGCGGCCATATCGTATCGTTCTCGTTTACGCCTGCCAGCGGGCATGCGACGGAAAATGTGATGTGGGAATCTCCGTGGACTACGGCTGATCCGCTCACTCCAGAACATGATGAGCTTGCCAAGCAATACGGTGGAAGGCCGACAGGGAACTTTCTCGCTTCCTATTCTGGCCATTCACTGTGCCTCGATTGCTTTGGACTTCCGTCGGAATTTGAAACCGGCCTCGGAATCACGCTGCATGGAGAGGCAGGAATTGCGAACTGGATTTGTGAGAGTGAAGACCCGCTCGACGCCGGTCTAGCGTTGCGTGCGGAACTGCCGATCACGGGCCTGCAGGCGCTGCGCAAAATCCAAATCACGCCCGGCGAATCCGTGGTGCGCGTGCAGGAGCAGGTTCGAAATCTTCGCGATACTCCGCGAGAAATTCAGTGGCAACAACATGGGACCCTGGGTACGCCGTTGGTGAATGCCGACTCGTGCAGCATCTCGGCGTCAGTCAGCAAAGGCAGGACATGGCCGCTTGGATACGATGGACCCTGCCTGCTTCCTTCCGACAAACCATTTGAATGGCCATTCGTCGATACCGAGGCCCATGGACGGCGGGACTTGCGTCGTCCGTTTACGCCGCCGAACGGAGGCTTCGTCGTCGCGCTGCAACAGAATCTGGAGCGGGAGATCGGCTTTATCTCCGCGTTAAATTGGGAGCTTGGCCTGGTGTTTGGTTATTGCTTCCGTTCGGTGGACTTTCCCTGGCTGACAATGTGGCACGAAAATCGCGCCAGAGATTATGCTCCGTGGAACGGGAGAACGCGCGCGCTTGGGCTTGAGTTTGGCCCCACTCCGCTGCCGGTGGGCAAAGAGGAAATGGAGCGGCAGCGCGCGAAATTCGATGGCCCGATCGATCGCACCGTGCCGCCTCATGGCAAGCTGAACCAATCATGGCTGATGTTTCTTGCGGATGTGCCGAAGACGTGGCGTGAAATTCAGGATGTCGTGGTGAGCGAGGACAAGATCACGCTGCATGAAGTCGGCGGCGCGCAGACCACCATCGTCGCACGCGGTGCACTTGCGTTTCTGCGCAGCGATAACGCTCCCGGTCTATTTAGCGGAGGATAGCAGCGCTGCAGCCAGCGTCTGCCACTCGTCCGTGAAAGCTGGCCGGTAGAATTCGCGGCCGGCGCGCTGATACCAATAGTCGGAGTTTGCGGCTTGTCCCTCTTTGCGATGCAGATAGGCATGTACCGCCATGCCGTCCTTTGTCTCCAATTCGTCCACCAGGGAGTGAGCCTGCGTCCAGTCGCCTTTCATATCCCACCACAGCGCCACCAGCGGGACTGACAGGTCTGTTGGCGGTTCCTGATGTGCAACCGACGCCTTGAATTCCTCGAGTTTCATGTGTGCCTCCTGCCAATTGCAGGACCTCGCGAGAGTGGCTCCATGCCCAGGATAACTATAAGGGAGATTCCAAATGGATGCAGTACGGCCGACGTCCTGCCGCGATAATCAGTATTTGAAAACTACCGCGGGACCGCCGATGCGCTTGGCCGTCAAATCGACATCTACCTGAACACGGTTGGCAATTCTGATGAAGGGAATATTGCTATCCATCCCATAGTCCTTGCGATCGAAGGCCATGGTGCCCTGAATCCGGCCGGAACCTGTCCCGGTTCGATCCACCGTCAGCATTAGGGTTTCTGGCCGTGAGACTCCGCGAATGGTAAAGATGCCGGGCACGTCAAATGTCGTTTTGCTGGTCTGAATCACTTTGGTCGATTTGAAGGTGATCCACGGGTCGTGGGCGACGTTGAAGAAGTCTTTGCTTTTCAGCTTGTCGTTCTTGAAGTGGCTCCCGGTTTGGACGCTGGCGGCCCGAATCTTGATATCGAGTACACCAGACTCGACTGCGGTTGATGAAAACTTCAGCGTCGCATTCCACTGCTCAAACTGGCCGGTCAGATCGACAGAAGATTTTACGTGGAACACGATCTTGCTCTGTTGCGGCGTGATCGCGTATTCGGGAACGTGGGCATAACTGGCGGCAGGCAGAACTGCGAACAGCAGGGTACAAAAGATGCGGAGGGGCATGGTGCCTGATCGTAGGATTTCCAGGCACCATGTGTCAATTTGTTTTCGGAAGACGGACGATGTTCAGGTCTAGGCGGACCCGAGTCAGAACTTCTTGAGCACGACTGGCGGTCCGCTGATCCGCTTGGCCTTGATGTCAACCGACACTTCGACGCGGTTCGCAATTTTCATAAACGGAATACTCTTATTCATTCCGTAGTCTTTGCGATCGAAGGCCATGGTTCCGACGATTGCGCCTTCACCCTTTCCAATGCCGGAAACAGTCAGGTGCAGCGTTTCGGGTTTGGAGACTCCGCGGATGGTGAAGGTGCCCGGAATATCAAAAGTGTTGGCTCCAGTCTGCGTGACTCCCGTCGACTTGAATGAGATGGTCGGAAACTCTTTGACGTCGAAGAAGTCCTTGTCCTTCAGCTTTCCGTTCTTCATTCCGCTTCCGGTGTCGACGCTGGCGGCCTGAATTTCAATATCAAGAACAGCCGTGGTCACGTCTGGCGAGGTCATGGTCAACGATGATTTCCATTTATCAAAATTGCCGGTGAGATCCATTGAGGATTGCACATGGAACTTAATGCTGCTGGTTTGTGGAGCGACTTCGAAAACAGGAGCTTGTGCGCGGGCGGGGGATGGCAGCAGCACGGCGGACATGAAAATTGTTGTGAGAGAAAGCCCGATTAGTCTCATGGTGCGCCCGATGCTAGGCCTTTCATTTCATACTGTCAACAGAATTTCTAACGTGATGAGAAGTTCGCGCGGAAGTTCATCTGCTGGAGGAATGGGAGCCTCGTGTCGCAATCGGACGCAATAAGAAAACCGCACCCGCGCCAAGCCCGATTTTGCCAAGCCTGACGAAAGGTGCGGATTCCGTGGTTCCAAATCGATGTATTCGGCGCGGCTGTTACTTTGCTTTGGAATGATTGCTTGGCGATTTTGCTGTCAACACTGCCAGCAGTTCATGGGCAGAAGCAGGCACAGGAACTGCGTGCTTCTGAACAATCTCTACAGCGCTGACCTTTTTGCCGTAAAGATTCTCATTTGCGCCGCTGTCAGGTCCTAAGCTAGCGCCAGCCAGGGAAACGCCGGCAAACACACCCTGCGCACGGGAATAGGAGAGCATTTCCGCATTCATGGCACCGTTTGTAGCGGCTTCCGCGTCACGACCTACCGGCCCTGCAGCAACACTGGCGTCCGCCCCTAGCTTGAGCTTGCCCTTCAACAGCGCTCGTGCGCCCGCATCATTCACTACCAGGATGACGAAGTCGGTGGATTGTCCGCCAGCCTGCAGGCCGAAGCTGCCGCCAGTGGATTGCATCATGGTAGGCGCGCTCCACGGGCCATTGAAGTTCGAACCTGTCCGGCATGTCATGACGCCACGACCGTACGATGCGCCGACGATGAAGCCGACCTTCTTGACAGCTGGCAATACGATGACGCACTCTGACTTCTTCAGAATGCCCAAAGGGATGCCATTGGAACTCGTCGTCAGGTCCTTGATGACATGACCGGCATCGGTGACTCGAGCTTCTTCTTTCGAGCTGTCGGCTTTGGCGACTGGTTGATACAGTAGCGCAAGCATAGCGACGCCGAGTGATACTGCGGCAAAACGTCCAATCTTTTGTTGCTTCGACATAAATCACCGTTCCTTTTCTGGTTGCGCCCAGCGGTCGCCAAATCTGGGCAGTGTGGCCTCTAGTCGTTGGACTCTGGCTAGGAACAGTCAGCCGTCAACGGCGTCTAACTCCGCGCGGTAAAAACATCAGAAATTCGGGAATGCTGCCTTACCCCAACAAACATACGCTGACCGCCCCTCCTATGCCACTGAAAAATGGCGACCTTAAGCCATGGGAGGGGGCTCGATCCCGGTTCTCCGTGGGGTTTCTGGGCCGGCCCAAAAAGCACTGGCCGAAGGTTGGCCATCGGCCCGGATCAATCGAGCTTCTTAAAGTTGAAGCTTCCCAGGTTCACTTACCCGTTGATCAGGATGCGACCCGTGAGGACGAATCAGCAGATTCCGCCGCAAGACAAAAGGCCTGCCGCAATCTGCGACAGGCCTTTCCTGCTGCTGTGCTACGAGTCTTAAAACTGAATCCGACCTGAAAGCTGCACGACGCGAGCGGAGCCAGGAAGGGTATTCACTTGCGCTGTTAACTGGCCAAAGTTGCTGGGTTGAGTAATGTCAATGGTACTGGAGTTGTTGAAATAGCTCAGGTCTTGGAAGTTGGGATGATTCAGCACGTTGAATGCGTCCGCACGGAACTGAAGGGTGACATTTTTCGAAGGAACCAGCATAAAGTTCTTCGCCAGACCTGCGTCGAGATTGAAAAAGTTCGGCCCGCGCAGGTTATTGCGGCTGCCGATGTTGAAGCCTACCGGCCCGGTAAAGGCGGAGGCAGCGGCGCCCGGATCGGCGTATATCTGCATTGCGCCGCTGGCGTCCTTGTGCTGGTGGTGTCGCAACGCGCTCTTCGGTCCGACCAGGATTCCGGGAGCATCGTTGGCATAACCCGCGACAAAGGCGCTGGAGACTGTGCTGTAAGCCTGACCGGTATGCCAGGTGAGGATACCGCTGAGGTCCCAGCCGCCGACTAACTCATCCGCCCACCAAGGAATGCTGCTGGCGAACTGACGCCCGCGGCCGAATGGCAACGAATAAGTGAAATCGCTGGTGACGTAGTTGGTGGTGTCGAAGTCAGAATTCCCGCGGCATTCGCGAGGCCGGACGACATCGCAGATGAAGCCGTAGCCTCCGAACGCAATCTGATTCGCATAGAGCGAGACATTATCAATGGAGTGCGACCACGTGTAATTGACGTCAAATTGCAGGCTCTTGGTCAGGTTCTTCTGCAGGCTGACCAGTAACCCGTTATAGCTGGAAAAGCCCTTGTTGGTATACACAGTATTCTCAGAAAACTGGGCTCCCATGCCGACGTTGTAATCCATCAGCCCGGACAGAGCCTGAATTGTGTCGGCGAAGTCCCCCTTGTACTGAAGCGTGCCAATTGAACTGCTTGCGATCAAGGATGTGTTGTTGGGATAGCCAAGCGCCTGTCCAAGTCCGGGTTCTACCTGGTTTTCCCACCAGGGTTCGGCGGGTAAGTTTGCTGGATCGGAACCATTTCGTAGCTCTGTTGTGACGTTCGCCATGGCCTGCGACATCAGTTGTCCGGAAGCCTTGTCCGGGAAGTCAATCAACTGGTTGGCATCAGCCTGAGCCAGCAGCCTGCGACCGAGGCGGCCTACATAGTTCAGTTTCAGGATGTAGGAACCAGCAAACTGATGCTGCATGCCTACGTTGATCAGGATCGAGTACGGAGTTTTCAGGCTCGGGTCGATCATTTCATTGAACGCCCCACCGTTCTGCAGACCGATTGGGTTGCCGTCGCCATCGATGTAGGGTTGGAACGGGGCTTTGGGAGTCGGCGGAGCTACCGCCAGCGGCGGATTGGCCAGCCGGGGATCATTCTTCAGCGAGCCAACTGGATCTATCCCGACGCCGTAATTCACCGTGTTGTTTTGCTGGAACAGGTAGGAATATTGGCTCTGCTGGTACTGCACGGCATCGATGATTGTGCGGTCGTAAACGATGCCGATGCTGCCGTTAATGACCGTGGCAGGATCAAATCCCGGGTTATAGGCGAAGGCGAAACGAGGCGCGAACTCCAGCGGGTTCGACTTGTAATATCCCGGGCCGTGATTCTTGGGGCCGCCCAGGAGATAGGTAATGAACGGCACCGCGTTCGGGCCGCTCTCGCCCAGAGCACTCTGCTTCTGGCGCGCTGAAAAGTAATCATTGAACGTGGTCGTCTGTACGGTCTCTAACCCGTTGGTTTCGTACGGCACGCTGAAGTATTGATAGTTGACGCCGAAGGTAAGCGTCAGCGTCGGAGTCACCTTCCAGGTGTCGGCAACGTAGGGCTGGGTTTGATAGTAGCGGAAGTTGCGCACCGAACCCGATGGCTGGGGCAACGGATTTCCGGATGCGTCGTAGTTGAAAGTACTGGCTAAGGAACCGACGCGTCCCAGCATGGCCGCGAAGGCGCTGTCGTAGGTCACCTGGGCGGTTCCGCTGGGCGTTAGCAGATTCGGCGGGCGCAATGACGCGTTCAAGCCCTGCACTTCGCCTCCCAGACCGATCGTCGTAGGAGTTGTAATCAAGCGTGGTCTGCTCATGCGAGGTGATCCACTTGAAGTAGCCTCCAATCTGGAGGGAGTGACGGCCGAGAATCCAGGTAAAGTTATCGCTGACCTCCGGGATCGGTACGTGTCGGGACTGCGCATTCGACGGGCTGGAGTAGGGATTGTCGAGCAGCGTCGTCACGCCGGTTGCAAAGGAGTATTGGTAGATGCCCTCCGGATTTGAGGGGCGTGGGAAGTCATAGTCTTGCACCGTGCTGCCATAGATGAACTGGTTGAACTTGTACGGGCTGATTTGCCAGTCCATGCCGACGACATATCCGTAGCTGCGATCGACAAACTGGGTTGCAGGCGGATCGCCGGGAAACTGCGCCGCCGCGTTGACAGCGTTTTCCCGTGCAACTGTACCGCGTCCATACAGCTTGATTCGATCATTCACCACCCAGTCGACGCGTCCCACATAGTTGGTCATGTCGTCCGGCGTGGGCGCATTGAAGCGATACCCGCCGGTGTTCACGCCATCCCCCGTGGTCAGATCATTCGCCGCAGGATAAACGTTCTGGAAAAGTGCAAGGACCTGCGGGCTCTCTCCAATACCAGCCGGATCCAGCGCTGCTACCTGCGCGGGCGTGAGCGTGCCGATGCAGCCGGGGGTCGTATTCTGCCGGCTGGTGTAGACGCAACCGGGATTGTTGTTGATGTAGGAAACGTTGCCGGCTGTAAATGAAGGTAGCGGTACTGTACGCAGCTCGGTCGAGTCCTGCGAGATTCGAGAGTTCAGGTAATTGAAGAAAAAGAATGCCTTATCGTGCTTGATCGGTCCACCTAGAGATCCGCCAAATTGGTTCTGCACCAGTTTCGGCGTGCGATTGCCAACCTCAGCATTAAACCAATCGTTGGCTGTTGTGGAGTTGTCGCGGTGATATAAGTTCGCGTTGCCATGCCACTGGTTGGTTCCGCTGCGGGTGATCAGTTGAAACTGGCCGCCGCCGCCCGGGCCGCTATCGGCGGTAAAGCCTGCGGTCGTACCGCGGAACTCCTGGACGGAATCGACCGGTGCGTTGCCGGTAATGTTCTTAAAGCTTCCCGTCGCGAAATCGTTCACGTCAAGTCCGTCGACCGTGGTGTTGGTCTGGTCGACACGGGCGCCAGTAGTCGCGCCGGACAGAGTAATACCCGGTTGCAACGTAAACAGCACGGCTGGAGAGGAGCGGTCATAAACTGGCAGATTGTTCAGTTGGGAAACCTGAAAATTGTTGCCGATGCTGGCATCCGTCGTGTCCAGCGTCACACCCTCACCGGTGGCGGAGACCTTTACCTCCACGGGGGCGTTACCAGGAGACAGCTTGGCATTCTCTGTCGTAGAGGTGGCGACGTTGACATAAATATCACTCAACTTGGAAGACGAGAACCCCTGGTACGTAAATTCGACGGTATAACCCGGCCCCGGAGGAACGTTCGGCACGCGATAGGACCCAGCCGAGTCCGTCTTCACCGTGTAACTTACGCCGGTTGTGGGGTTCGACAACGTGACGGACACTCCCGGCATCACGGCTCCTAAAGAGTCTGTCACCACGCCGGTGACGATAGCTGTCGTCTGTGCGTATGCCAGCGTTGCACCGAAAGTCAATATCGAGAAGAGAAGGATTCGTGACCATAGGAGCTTCATTCGAGCGCTGCCTCCAAGTTTCAGTTTTTTCCAGTTAGAACGGACTGCGTATAAAAATCGTTGGGAACGGTTCGTTTGTTTCCAATGATTCCGGGCTTGATGGTTCGTGGACGGTCAAGCTGACGGAATTGCTTACGCTATATCTTGAGGAGAAAAAAAGATTGCTCGTCCGCGATCCCGCAAAACCGGGTCAGCCGGAAAGCTCAGTGACGGAAACGTACAGGCGGCAGAATCGACTGCCTTCACTTGGGGGGAAACGTTCAGGTTGAAGAAAAATCTAGAAGTTGCATACGGCGACGCGACTGTTCTAGCAGTGGGGAAAACCGTCCATTGGATACGACGCATGGGTGGAATTGCCACGTAGCCTCCGAGTGCCATCCAAACCGTACATCCACAGCGATCTTTATCTGATAAACAAGGTCGCCAACAAAACTTCGCAGGCCGCACGGCAACGATTTCTACAATGCCGAATCATACGGATCACTTTACCAAAGTGTGTACAAAATTCGACACAGAAAAATTCTGAAAACGCAAGATCGCCCGGTCAATACAGAACTATGATCTCCTGCGCGAAGCAAAGGCGCCGTGATGGCAAACACACCATGTAAGAGTCGACCGCAAGTCGATCAAAACAATCGATTCATTGATGGGAGATGAGGCGGTCGCGCACGGCTGGATGGGTTGCGAGGTCGATGCACGTCCACGCCATCGCTATCGCCCCATCGATCAACGCCTTATCCGCATCGGGAGTAATGCAATGCGCGGTGAATTCCGGCTGGTGGTTGGCAGCCGGCAGGGAGTTGATGCCGATCATAGGATGGATGGACGGCATGGCTCGCGAAACATTCCCCATGTCGGTCGATCCGGTGGGACGGGTTTCCCATTCACCCATTTTGGGAAATGGACGCCCAAGGTCCTCCGAGTTTTTGCGGTAGAGCGCTGCGATGTCCTCATCATGATTCATCTCGGCATATGGCTTGTCGCCGCCGATAATCTCAACGGTCGCCCCAGTTGCCAGGCCGCCGGCTTCAAAGCAGCGATAGACTCGCGGTCGCAGCTCGGCCAGTCGATCCAGCGTCTCCGAACGAACTACGTATTTTGCAGACGTATGGGCAGGAATCACATTCGGCGCCGCGCCTCCGTTCGTGATGATGCCATGAATCCGATCCGACGACAGGATATGCTGCCGCAGCAAACCAATCGCGGTTTGCGCGATCGTCAGCGCATCGGCCGCATTTATGCCTAACTCCGGAAACGCCGCAGCATGCGCTTCTTTGCCGGTGCAATGCACCTCAAACATAGATGCAGCAATCAATTTTGCCCGCAACATATCAAATGGCGCAGGATGAACCATCATCGCAGCGTGAACGCCATCGAACGCGCCGCGTTCCAGCATCAGAATCTTTCCGCTGGCGTTGCCAACTTCTTCCGCCGGCGTGCCAATCACGCTGATGGTGAGGCCTAGATCATCCGCCACCTTTGCGGCAGCAACCGCCGCACCGACTGCGGAGGCCGCAATGATGTTGTGACCGCAGGCGTGGCCGATGTCGGGCAGGCAATCATATTCTGCGCAAATCGCAATGTGCAGCGGACCCGATCCAGCGCGGGCGCGAAAGGCGGTGGGCAAATCGCAAATGCCTTTCTCCACGGTGAACCCGGCTGCATCCAGAGATTCGCAAAGCCACGTCGAAGCCTTCTCTTCCTCGAAGCCCAATTCGGGATTTGCGTGAATGCGATGGCTGAGTGCGATCAATTCATCGCGGGCTGAATCGAATCGTTCTCGCGCCGCAGCTTTTGATTCCATGGTCGCTTCCTCTTTGTGGCTGGATTGGATTCCCGCGCGAACGCCTTCGCCCAAGTACTGGAATCATAAATCGAAAAATCGCGACACGTAGTTTCTCGTGTGCGGCGATGTTACTCCTGCACGGTACTGCTTTGCATGCGAATGGGTCTCGATGGTAACTGCACTGCGCTGAGCGGAGATTTTTCTTGCACACGGTCTTGAACCGGGTTACAAAGAATCACCAAAGAAAACTCCGCCGGTCCGTTCCTGCTGGATCGCGGAAAGATCGTGCGCGACCCACTTATCCAATGAAAGGCTGCTGAGCCGTGGATTCTACCTGCCGCCGTATTTTTGTTTTTGTCTGCCTTCTGTCTGCCTCTTGCTTCCCGCTGATCGGTGCGAGCTGGACCCAACCGACACCCGACGAATTGAAGATGACCTCCGATCCGGCAGCGCCTGACGCGCCGGCGGTCTACTTGTTTCGCGAGGAAATCGTCAATGACAAGATGCATTCTCACACCACCTATGCCCGAATCAAGATCCTGACCGAAAAGGGCAAGGAGCAGTTCAGCGAGATCGAAATTCCCTACCAGAAGGATGCGAGTGGGGAAAGTATCTCCAACGTGGAAGGGCGCACCATCGAGCCGGATGGAACCATCGTTCCGTTCACCGGCAAACCTTTTAATAAAGAGGTAGTCAAGTCTGGCGACGTGACCGTGATGGAAAAGGTCTTTTCGCTTCCCGATGTCAGAGTCGGCAGCATCATCGAGTATCGCTACCTTCTGACCTATGAAGGCAACTACTTCATGCCGCCAACCTGGATTCTGCAGAAGCCGATTTTCGTACACCGTGCGCATTACCATTTTGTCCCGACCGATACCAGCCTGACCATTACCAGCACAGACTCTCAAGGGCACGAGAATGTGGTCAATCATCTGGTGTACTTTCCGTTGCTGCCGCCTGGAGTAAAGGTTCGCTCCGGTATAGATGGTTTTGATCTGGTCGTCGACAATATCCCGGCAGCTCCCGATGAGCCTTACATGCTACCGCTCAGCAGCTTCACCTATCGCCTGATTTTTTATTACACTCCCTACCCTTCCGGGAAAGAGTTCTGGGATGCGGAGGCAAAGTACTGGTCGAAGTCTGTGAACAAATTTGCGGAGCCTTCCGACAAGATTCGCGCAGCAGTCGCAACGACTGTGGCTCCCGGCGACAGCGATGACCAAAAGCTGAGAAAGATCTATGCGGCCGTCATGACGCTTGAAAATACGGATTTCACGCGGCAACATTCAGCCGAAGAGAACAAAGCCGAAGGCGAGAAAGCTAAAAACGCCGCCGACATCTGGAAGGATAAGCGAGGCACCGGCAACCAGATCACACTGCTTTTCATCGCCATGGCGCGAGCTGCCGGGATGAAGGCGTATGCCATGGCCCTGACCTCGCGCGACCAATCGCTGCTGAATCGAGGCTATCTATATTGGGGCCAGCTTACCGATGAGATCGCCATTGTGAATGTAGGCGGCAAGGAAGTCTATTTCGATCCAGGAGAGCGGTATTGCGAATACGGCAGGCTCGACTGGATCCACACCCAGATGATGGGCTTTCGTCAGATCGATGATGGTACTGAGTTGGCAACAGCGCCACCAGCCAAATATCCAGAAAACATCACAGTTCGACAGGTGGAGGCGACCCTGGGCCCAGACGGAAAAGTGCAGGGTCAGATTCAGCTCTCTATGACGGGAGTGCAGGCGCTGCGCTGGCGGCAGAAAGCTCTGCTAACCGATGAGCAGTCAACGAAAACAGCTCTTGAGAAAGAGGTGCAGAGCCGGGTTCCCGACGGCGTCAAAGTAAAAATGAATCACATTCTCGCATTGAATGACAGCACATTGGTTCTGACGGCAATTCTGGACGTGAGCGGAAACCTGGGAACGGCCACGGGAAAACGGGTCTTCTTTCCAGCATCTTTCTTCGAGACAAAATCGACGCCGATGTTTGCGTCCGAAAAGCGGGAGAATCCCGTCGACCTTCGCTATCCCTCGGAGGCTCAGGATGTGGTGACAATTACATTGGCGCCGGGTCTCTCAGTGGAAAGTCTGCCCAAGGCCAGCACCACCGTCATTCCAATTGGCGCCGAATATAAGAGCGTTTACGCCGATTCTGCGAACAGTTATAAACAGATGCGCTTGTTAGCTGTTGCGAACACACTGTTCGCGACCAAGGAATATCCGCAGCTGCGGGAGTTTTATCAGAACGCCGCCACCCAGGACCAGCAGCAAGTGGTGTTAGACCGAACTCCCACGGCCGCCGCAGTACCAACGCCAGCGAAGGGCCAATGAGTACTCACGACAGGCGCGACAGCAGTCGCTCCGCGCGAGCGGATGCTATCGCAAGTTCCCGTGCGATCTGCGGAATTCTGGCGACAATTCTGATCTGCGCCGTTCCCGCACACGCTTCCAATCCGCAACTTCCAGACTGGGCGATGAGCGCATCGACCGCGAAGGGTGACTGGGGCGACGCGAAAGCCGTGGTTCTGCTGCAGGATACTTTGCTGACCGTCCAGCCCGACGGAAAAGCAATCGAGCGGGATCGAATGGTGGTAAAGATTCTGCGGCCGGAAGGTCGAGATGACGCGACTCCATCGGTCGCGTTCTCCAAGGACCAGAAGCTTCTGTCGTTTCACGTTTGGAGTATCGGGCCTGACGGTCACCACTATGCGATGAAGGATTCTGAATACGTAGAGGCAGGCACAAGCAGCTACGGCATTCTTTATGCCGATGAGCGAGTGAAGGTGGCATCGCCGCCCGGCGCCGACCCTGGAGGGGTGATCGCCTGGGAGACTACGCAGCAGGTCCCGACCTATCTAAGTTCAGATGATTGGCTATTTCAAAACCCAGTGCCAACAGTTGAGACCTCCTTTGAAATTGATCTGCCGTCCGGCTGGCACCAATACCCGGTCTGGTTTCGTCACGATGCGATCACCCCGACCCAGGTAGCGCCAAATCATTTCCGGTGGGAAATCGACAATCTGAAAGGCATTGACTTATCGCAGGTACAACTGCATCCGGCATGGATGGCGCTGGCAGGTAGGATGACCGTGCATTTCAGCGCCAATCCAATTCCAGAGGGAAGCGCCTTGTGGGAGAAGATCGGCACCTGGTACCAGGGATTGGCGGCTCCAGAAAGCGAAGGCGGCAGCGATATTTCCGCCGAGGCGCGCACCGTAGCCGGCGACGGCGACTTTATGGCGCGACTCTCTAAAGTCGCCGACTTTATGCAGCAGCAGATTCGCTATGTCGGCATCGAAATCGGCATTGGCAATCTGCAGCCGCATCCAGCTGAGGAAGTGTTCCGCAACCGATACGGTGACTGCAAGGACAAAGCCACGCTGATGATTTCCATGCTGAGCGCAGTCGGCATTCGCGCAACCTGGGTCGCAGTGGATCATCGCAGAGGCGTAGTCGATCCAGGAACGCCATCGATCTTCGGCGATCACATGATCACCGCCATTGAGATCCCAGCCGGATACGACAATCCAAGGTTGCAGGCAGTCGTGACGACTCGCAGCGGAAGAAAATATTTGATTTTCGACCCAACAAACCAATACGTTCCCATCGGCGAAATTCCAGAGAACGAGCAGGGAAGTTACGGCTTGCTGGTAGCTGGAGCGGAGAGCCAGGTGGTCCAGCTTCCGATCCTGAAGCCGGATACGGACACCACCGATCGCACCGCGAAGTTCAAGTTATCGCCGGATGGAACGCTAACGGGCGAGGTGACCGTGCTGCACTCCGGTGCCTCTTCCTGGGGTCTGCGGGAAAACTTGTCGATGGCGAGTGAGAAAGATCAACGGAAAAATCTGGAGCAGGCGCTGCAGCAATCCTTGTCCAACTTCACCTTGGGAACAGAGACAACGGATAACGTCTTGGTTCTCGACAAGCCGCTGGAGTTGCAATATCAGGTGACCGCTCCGATGTACGCCAAAGATGCGGGCAGTCTGTTGTTGGTTCGGCCGCGCGTTCTTGGCAGCGATGCCTACGGACTGCTGGACAAACCGCGCGTGTATCCGATCAGCTTCGACGGTGCCGGGACCTGGAAGGATGACTTCGATGTGACCATTCCCGCGGGATATGCGGTGGACGATGTGCCGACCGCGGTCAATATGGACGTCGGTTTCGCAAGTTATCACAGCGAGGTGAAAGCAGAAAACGGCGTGCTGCACTACCACCGCGAGTACACGTTGAAGCAACCCACTCTGCCGCCTTCCGACTACGCAGCATTGCTCAAGCTGGAAGCCGCGATCACAACCGACGAGAACAGCGATGCCGTGCTGAAGAAGCAGTAAGCCTCCAGGATTCGCATCGAGACTTCCGGCGAGTTCAAAAGATTCACAGCGTTCCCACGTAGGCGTCAGAAAAAAGACTGCTCCAGGATGGGTCGAGATAAAGCCAGCGCTGTGTGCTGAACCAGCTGGTCGGCATGTCAGGAATATGCAGCAAGCCATGCCCGCCGACGCAAATCAGTTCGGTGCCATTCCAGCCGAGGAAGTTCCTCGATGATTGTCCGACGTAGGCAGGATGCGTGAGCGATCGCAGGCACTTCGGGCAACGTCGTCTCTGGTCATGCAGCGCCCAGCGAAACGCGAATAAAAACCCGCAGAGCGAACTCGCAAGCTGGATATATTCCGCGTTCAGGGAATTTATGGAAGCGCTGACATGCGCCAGATCCAGCGATGCGAACGCAACAATGACGAGGATAAGCGAAAATTTCGCCGCTAGAAACGCCCATCTGCGAATTTCATTTCCCTCGTGAGAGTGAGCGAAATTCTCCGTGTACTCCCCTAACGGCAGAGAAGTGATTGCCGGCAACGTGAGACAAGCAAGAACGAGCGCAAAGAAAAAACAAAACATCGGCTGCCTGCTTCTTTCGGTCAGGGAAACGCAATCGTAGCTTCCAGCACCAATATCCGGATCCGGAACCGACATCTGCCATTGCCCGTTGGCGGGTGGCGGAAAATCGGCACGGCTTCACATCGGCAACGACGTATCCATCGGCCTTCGACGGCAACGCCGGCCATCGCATGCGCGTCCTCCAACAGATAGGCATCCATTCTTCCTGGAAGCCGCCATAAAGAATCGTCGATCACACCCACGACTATCGCTTTTTGCCCTGCAACCTGAAGCATCTTCCCGGCAATATTGGGATCCCATGAAAATATTTCTTCCAGGCCGAATGGCTCAACACCAATCTCTCTGCGTTTACCTGGTTCTTTGAATTCGGAATATAGAAATCAGCGGCAACTCCCAGCACCTGGAAGAGGTTGTCGCTTGCCAACGCGACAGACATTTTCGAGTCTTGATGACGGCCTAGCCTAAGCCGCGTCACAATCGGTCGATAGAATGCCATTCCGTTGAACAGTTCGTGCGTGTTGTCCTTCCATGATTGAAAGTTCTCAAGAGGGATGGAAGGCAACGGATCTGCCGTGTGCCCGCTGGGCGAAATCAAAACCAGGTTTTGCGGATTTGAATAGGGAGACGGAAGAATCACTTTCCGAACGCCGGGTAGAAAGCCAGCCAGCAACACGGTGGTGGTCGCCAGTCCTGCCAGCAACGCAATGCATCGCGACGGCGAACCCATTTGAAAAATTTCTGAAAAGGCCGAGGCTGGATGTTCCCGGCGCAGCCAAAATGCATCCTTGAAAGCTCCCAGACAAAACATCGTTGCCTGTTGCATGTCATCGGGACAGCCCTCTTGCTTCCGCTCGCAACTGTCGCAAACATGCCAAAGTTCCGCCTTCCATTCTGCAAGCCATTCCCTCCGCTGAACCGCGGGCACAAGCCATGCCGCAGTATGCAAAATGGCGACAGGTACGCGACGGGTCTGGATGCGTCGAAGAAAGTTCATGCCCTGTTGACCTCAGGAAGCGGAATCATTCGGGAGAGCAGCGGATAGCGCTTATACAAGGACTCCAATGTAGCTTTGCCCGTGCGGGTGAGCCTGTAATATTTTCGAGCCGGTCTCTGTTGCTGGTCTGCAATCGACTGCTGTTCCCATTTTGAGTTGATCAAGCCGTCTCGTTCCAGCCGCCGCATCGCCGGATACACCGTTCCACTCGGCAGACCCGTCACCTCCATCACGCTGAAGCCATAGACATTCCCGGCATGAATGGCATGCAGAATCATGGCCGCTGTGTGGGAGAGCTTCGCCTCGACTTCCATAGCAGGAATTGTACCTATGTAGTTCACTACTTGACCAGTGATAACGTAGCATGCTACATAGGGGGTACGTGGCGACGCGTGAAATGCGCGTCAGCGCGAAAATTTCCATCACGCTTCGCCATCCGGAGGCCTCCACCATGCTTGAGCTGCAGAATCTGTCACGAAGCTATCGCGGCATTCCGGCGATCAGGGATGTCAGTTTCAGCGTGGCGCCCGGGGAAATCGTCGGGTTTCTCGGGCCGAACGGTGCCGGCAAATCCACCACGGTAAAGATCATCACTGGACTCCTGCGCCCCAACGATGGCCGCGTACTTTTTGAGGGCGCGGATATTCAAAATGATCTGGAGAGTTTTCGCGCTCTGCTGGGCTATGTTCCGGAGGAGGCGCACCTCTATACCCATTTGTCCAGTCTGGAATATCTGCAGCTCGTAGGCAGATTGCGAGGAATGAAAGAAGTCGTCATCGAGGAGAAGGCGAAACGGCTGCTCGCTCTCCTCAATTTGGAGTCATGGCAGTATTCCACGATTTCCTCGTATTCAAAGGGTATGAAGCAGCGTGTCCTGATCGCCGCTTCTCTCATGCATGACCCGAAGCTTTTGATCTTTGACGAGCCGCTCTCTGGTCTCGACGTCGTATCCTCGCGCCTCTTCAAAGACTTGCTGGAGGAGCTTTCCGCTCAGGGCAAAGCCATCCTCTATATTTCGCATGTTCTCGAAGTCGTCGAGCAGATTTGCAATCGGGTGATCGTCATCGCGAAGGGCAGCATCGTCGCGGATGCTCCTCCGTCGGAGCTAACAAAAATGATGCAGCTGGCAAGCTTGGAGAGCGTGTTCGCTCAACTCGTGCAGCAGCAAGACACCAAGGTGTTGGCACGCGAATTGGTCGAGGTGATGCAAATTGGGAATGCCTAATCAGTTGCCGGTCGAGCCCCGTAAGCAGCTGCAAGTTCTGTCTCTCCACGTTCTCGCCGGGATGGAAGCCCCTGTTCGCGCGCAGCAAAGTCAGTGGGCGATTCTCGTCCATCACTTTCTGGATCGATTCTTCAATAACGAGATGGCGTCGTCCGATGACGAAGGAAAGACGCGCCTGATTCAAGTCGCTTGCGCAACCGGCCTTCCCGGGTGGGTGGCGGCCATGTACCTGTGGCCCGTGTATCACGACATCTTCCGCTTGCACCGGCCCTACTGGGCCCAGGTGGGCGACCATTATTTTTTTGTCGTCTACTCCATGGTCGTCATGGGAATTATCGTGGTCTTCGAATGGGATCTATTCTTCCCGGACTTGCTGGACATTTTTGTTTTATCCAGCTTGCCCATCAAACGGCGAACGCTTTTTCTGGCCAGGGTCGCGACCGTTTGCATTTTCGTTATCGGCTTTCTGTTGATCGCAAATTTCCTCTCGACGCTCGCTCTGCCCGCTGCCATCGACCCTCCCAGCGCCAGCCGGTTTCTAGCGGCCCATATCTCGGCCGTGGCAGCCAGCGGGATCTTCGCCGCCGCCACAATATTGGCAGTTCAAGGCTTCCTTCTGACCGTTCTAGGAGCGAGAGGATTTCGGAAAATATCGCTCGTCCTGCAGGCCACCCTCATTACCGCGTTGCTGATGATTCTGTTTTTGATACCCGTCCTATCCGGAGCGTTGCCGGTATTCATGCGTTCCGGCCACTCCTATGTTCTGTACTTTCCTCCATTCTGGTTCCTGGGAATGTATCAACGAATTCTCGAGGGATCTTCAGCGTTGCCCATCTACTCCACGCTTGCGCAAGCCGGGTGCAAAGCAACTCTCGCCATGTCCGCGGTAGCTGTCTTTTTTTATCCGCTCGCGTATTGGCGCAGAACGCGCGAACTGATCGAAGGATCTGCAACTCGCGATACGAGGAACACCCTGGCAGCGCCATTCAATCGGATATTGCATGTGACTCTGGTGCGCATCCCCGTTCGCCGAGCCGTTTTCCATTTCATCAGTCAGACGCTGTTCCGCGTGCAGCGCTATCGCATCTACCTGGTCATGTACGCCGGACTATGTATCTCGCTGATTGCCGCCACAGTGCTCCGCATGCAGGTTGAGCAAGGAAAGATCCGCCTGGAATTTTCAGCAGAAGGTATGCGAGCAGCGATTCCTATGGCCGCATTTTTGATCATCGCTGGATTGCGAGTAGCATTTGTCTCACCCGGTGATCCTCGAGGACGCTGGATTTTCCGAGTCGTCAAAGGCCGCCCGGAGTGGGAGCAGCTAGCCGCTGCCAAAACCTGGATTCTCACTTGGGCCATCGTCATCATGGCCGCAGTTGTTTCCGTTCTGATTTCGGCAAGCCACGAAGAAGTCCAAGGGTGGCGAGTAATTGCGGCGCAAATTCTGGTGACGATAGGATCGTGCATCCTCCTGACGGATGCCTTTTTCCTGAATGTCAAAATCATCCCATTTACCGGAGAACGGGCCGGCGAGAAGACGAACCTGGCGATCGTATTACTGAAATATGTTGCGGCCTTCGTTCCCTGGGTCCTGTTGGTCAGCAATGCCGAGCCCTGGATTGAAGCGAGCGCGGGTCACATGGCGCTGACAATCGTGGCGATTGGCGCGGCTCACTTCGCCATGCAGGCGGTTCATCGAAAATTGTTGAGCGACCACCTGAATGTGCCCGACCTGGATGAAGATCAGCAGGGATTATTTCAAACGCTCGGTCTCAGGTACTGACACTCGACTGAAATACATGCACGAGTGTTCACTCGCCTATTCCGGGGTCTGCCACGTCCCTGATTCGGCGGAGTTGAACAGCGCTTCAATCACCGCCATATTCTTGATTGCATCTTCCAGCGGCACGGGCAATTCAGTGTCGTCCAAAATGGCTTTGGAAAATGCATCGCCCTGCAGCGTGTACTGATCGCATATCGGGAATGTCTCGGTTGTGATGTCGCCGCCGAAGAGATCACCGCCGTCATCAATGAAAATACGTGTGGGCCTGTCTGGAGGCGCATTGAATGGGATTTCAATTTCAATGCGTCCACGCGTTCCGAAATACTGGATTCGCTGGTAGGGAACCATCTGCGTGCTGCAGGTAAAGATGGACTGGCCGCCCGGGAAGACGAGAATTGCCGACACCAGGCGATCCGTGTGCATTTGTGGGTCTCGATCAATGCTGGCAACCACTCGGCTGGGCTCCTGCGCAAATCCGTAGCGTGATCCGTGGATCAGATAACAGCCAATGTCGAACAGGGATCCGCCGCCGGTGTCAACCTGGTTGCGGATATTCGACGCGTCAACATTGAAGTAGCTGAAGTAGCCCACCACGGAGCGCAGCGGGCCGATGCGCCCTTCGTCCAGAAGTTCGCGAACCCGCAACCATTGTGGGTGGCTGCGGATCATGAAAGCCTCGCCGATTTTGACGCCGGTTCGTGCACGGACCGCGAGCAGCGTTTTCGCCTCGGCGACCGTCAGGCTAAGAGGCTTCTCGCAGAGCACGTGTTTCCCGGCTTCTGCGGCTTTAATCGTCCAGGGCACGTGGAGCTGGTTAGGAAGAGGATTGTAGATCGCGTCGATCTCGGGATCGTCGAGAAGCTCCTGGTATGAGCCGTAAGCCTTGGCAATCCCCAGGGCCGGTGCAGCTTTTTGAGCTGTGGCGAGATCACGAGATGCGATCGCTGTAACCTGACTATATTGTCCCCGCTGCATGGCAGGAATAACTTTTTTTACGCCGATGGCAGCCGTGCTGAGAACTCCCCAACGAATTTTTTTGCTCATGATTGAAATGGTACCGCCAGACCGATCGTAAGAGTAACTGTCCATGATTTTCTAGATCACGAATCACGCGAAGCTACGATCTAGATCAATGTGCAATTGGGATAGGAGTCATTACATCCGGCTGCGCATTTGGATCGCCGGCTGCCGGCCCATGCCACACTCCGCCCCCATACGTGTCGATGTAGATTTTGGATGGATCGTTCTCGTCGAGGATCACGCGATGTCCCCACTTGAAGTTATATCCATCCAGTCGAGTCCAATGCTTTCCGGCGTCCGTAGAACGATAGGCTGCTGAATCGAAGCCGCAAATATAAAGGACATCCGGATTCTTCGGGTCCAGCGTCAGATCGTAAACGTGCTGCGAGTCCTGAAAGATTGGCGTCCACGTTTGTCCTGCGTTAGTCGAAAGAAAGACGCCTCCGCCATGATCCGCTTCAACGCCTTCGCGACCCCACGCCGTCAGATAGAGTCGCTGCGGATCGCGCGGATCGACCGTCAGCCCAGTGGGTCCGTTGGTTCCCGCAGGAAGATTCATTTTGACCCAGTGTTCGGCCTTATCGGTGGAGCGATAGAGAGCTCCTGGCCCGGGAACGGGCGGATTTCGTCCCTCTGATCTGCGGGCGACAACCAGGTAAAGAACTCCTGCCTTCGTCAAAGTGAGGCGCCATACAAATGGTTGCGCTCCCGTGATGCCATTGTTCTTGAGCGTCCATGTTTTTCCGTTATCGACTGACTTATAGACACCGTGACCGAATCCAGTAGCGTACAGAGTGCGCTCGCCAACAGGGCTGTTCGGATCCATCAGAATATCTGTGACCGAGGTCGACGGCATGCCTTGATTGCTCGGCGTCCAATGCCAGCCGCCGTCTGTCGAGACCGCTATACCTCCCGTGAAAGTCGACGGATTGCGATGTCTCCAATCTTTTGTGCGCGGCAAATCATGCACGCCGCTAAACGCTCCCCAGATGAGTCCCTTCACTTTAGGATCGAAGGCAAGCCAGTAGGTCGTGTTACGCCACATTTCAGGAACGCCGCTGCTCGTGCTCTGCCATGAAGCGCCGCCATTGCCGCTCTGGAACAATCCAATATCGGTGTTGTCCATGTAGACATGCTTTGGATTGAAGGGATCGAATTGGATTCCGTAGTTCGTCGTCACATCCAGTCCTCGCGTCGTCCATTGGTCTCCATCGACGCGCCTGGAACTCACGTCTTTCCAGGTCTTGCCGCCGTCGAGGGTTCGATAGGTTCGAAACAGGTCCGTCGCATAGCAGATATTTGGATCCGTCGGCGCCACCCCTAAAGTTCGAGGAGAATCGAAGAAGATCGATTCGCCGTTCTGCGTGGAGCGCTGCTCGATCCAAGTTCCCTCCAGATTCTTTGCCGGCTTTGTCGATTCCTCAAACACGATCTGCCAGCTTCGACCAGCATCCTCCGTTTTCGCGATTCCATTGAATAAATTCGCCGCACCCGCTCCAAGTTGTAAATCTCGAAAGCCGACGTACGCGACCTTAGGGTGGTCTTCACTTACAGAAACAGCTTCAAACTTTCCAGAACTTTGACCGAGCGAGGGCGTGCTGTCACGCCAGTCGCGACCGCCATTTTCGGAGACATATAGCTTGCCCGCGTCCGTCGTCGCGTACAGCCAGGTCGCATGATTCGCATGCGCAACGCTGACCGCGAAGATGCTGCTCTGCAGTTGACCCAGTTTCGACACAACACCGTCGCGGCTCACGCTGTAGGCTCCGCTTCCGGCAACTACGACGAGATCATCATGATCAAAAGTCAACAGAAGAGCGCTTTCCGGAATCGGCGCCAGTTGCTTCCAGGAGCTTCCCTGATCGTATGAAACCAGAATCATTGAATTTGAATTTTCTTTGGTGGCGGCTGTCGCGGGCACACTAAACAGCGAGCGAGCAACATGAGCGGTCGAAGTCGCATGCTCCTTCGTGAAAGCAATGTAGATCCGCTTCGAGTCATTCGGGTCAACCGCAATCGCAGAGATTCCGCCCGCACCCGGATAACTGGCATCGTCCGTGGTGAGAAAAACGTCGGCGTGATCGCCAACCTGGTGTTCGACGGTATTCTTGCGTGGGTTCGGAAAAATCATGCTCCAGGACTTGCCTTGATTCTCGCTACGCCACAGCGCGGCGTTGGCCGCATAGATCACGTTCTTGTCGTTTGGATCGTAAGCAAAGCCGTCAAGGCCCGTCAGCAGATTGAACATGCGCCAGGATTCGCCGTTGTCATGCGTGATGTAGCCGCCGGTCATGTCGCAGTGTTCGAGCACCAGGCTGGGATCGTGCGGGCTTATGGTGGGCGCGATCATGGTTCCGCCTCCGCCCGGCCCAACAATTTTCCAGGTGTCAAAGCGCGGAGCCTGTCCCAGGGCGGGAACGAGTGCAGCAAGCAGGAAAACAAGTACCAGATTGATTTGTCTCAACGGAAACTCCGATCAGGTTAGGGAAGCCGGCTGTCTTGGCAACCAGCGGGATCTTCAAATTGGTTCGTTGCGCATCAGGGTCATGCCGCCGCCGCGCTTGGTTCGATCGACTCTTTCGCATCGCTCATCTATTCATCGCTCTTCAGCCACTTCAGATAGCTTTCCTGGGGATCGCCCTCGGACCCGACCAAAATTTGTACACCCCCGTTCGTCGGGGCTTCGCCACTCGGCTGGCGAGTGTATTGATCACGCATGGAGGTTTCTGAAAGCATCTGTCCATTTGCGGCGACGCCGTTGAGAATCCAGCAGGCCCGAGGGCTCATCGCTGCAGCAATCTGCGTAAGATCGAAACTGCGCAAAATGCCGGGCACAAAATATGCAAGATGGGTCGAGTAACTTTCGGATTCAACGATCGACATATAGCTTGCGAGCGTTCGATCGACAAGAACGGAACGCACACGATCATCCAGCAAAGCCGCCATCATGGCTGCCAGTCCGGCGCTGCCAACTCCCACAATTCTGATCTGGGTTGCATCGACATCCGGCCGGCTGACCAGATAATCGACCGCTCGAAGCGTGTCCCAAACTCTCTGGCCGATCACGGGCCGGCCCATCACAAGGCAGGTCCACGCGAATCTTTCGTCCAGATGAACGCTTGCGTCGTAATACTCCGGCCCTCCATGAGGGAAGCGCGGAGTGGTCAAGCCAGTCCCTCGCAGAGTAATCGCACACACAGCATGCCCAGCATCGAGCAAGCGATCCATCGACCCCGGTTCGGCAACAACATCATCACCCCCGTCGTCCGTCAGATAAAGAACCGTAGAACCACGCCCGCTCTTAGAAGAGGGCCGCACAAACCATCCAGGAACGCGCATTCCAGGCTCCGACTCGAACTGAAATTCCTCAATGACCACGTTCTTGCGCGGATTGGTCGAACGAACCTTGGATTGCAACGGCGTTTTCTGCCGCGGCAACGCGAGCAATCCGGTGAGTTCCTTCTTGACCTGAGCGCGTGTGCTCGCTCGATTCATCGATGCGTTATGCAACGGGCTTTTCTCGAGTACAGTCCGAGCACGATCGGTGTTGAGCTGAACCACGGAGCGTCCGCCGATCGATGTCGATACTTGGCCGGTGCTGGTAGCGTGGAGCCGCTCCTCAGGAATCTGGTCTAGTTCCGCTTCCCCAGTTTCCGAAGTTGCATTTTGGAGCCAGCGATTGAACCACGCGTAGATCGGAACCCGGTTGAAGTAGTTGAGACCGTGAGGAAGATGCGAAGCGAAAAGTCCAACGCGATCCTTCGCTCCCAGCAGTCCATACACGCGCTGTAATTCGCGATAAATTTCCTGTGTCGCTTCTTCGTACACCGGGGAATAGGTCACGCCTTCGTCATGCGTGGTGTAACAAATCAACAACGGCTTGGGAGCAAAGGCCAGCAACAAATCGCCGCGATCGATTCCCACAGGAAGTGAAGCCACAATATTTTGTTCCGCGTCGTCTGTCGCTCCCGGAGGATCGAAAAACGGTCCCGCAACATTTTCTGTATTTCCATCGCTCACGGCGGCCGCTCGCAATCTTGGCTCCAGAGCGGCGAGATACATCGTCATCGTGCCGCCGCCTGACTGCCCGGTGCATCCAAGCCGCGTGGCATCCACCTCCGGACGACTCACCAGATAATCCAGTCCGCGAATGCCATCCCACGCGCAGTACAGTGAAAAGCTTTCGCCCATCAGCACCATCGGCCTACCTGCTTGCGAATGCTCCCCGGTTGGCCCATAGAGAGACCGGCCAGTCTTCGGATCAATGTATTGCAGCCGCTCTCCCTGGCCGAAAGGATCGTAGCTCAATACCACGTAGCCCTGACGCGCCAGGTTCTGATACAGGTGCTGATAGTAGTGGTAGGCCTTGCCATTATCAGAATGGCCGACCGGCGCCAGAATCCCTGGATACGGTGGTTTCCCAGAGGCAGGGATATAGAGATTGGCAGTGACATACACTTGGGGAAAGCTCTCAAATATGATGTTCTCGATTCGATAGGAACCGCGATCCATGGTGCCAGTCACTCGCGGATTGAGCGGCGTTTTCTCCGGCATCCCTCCAATCAGTTCCCACAGTTTTGAGCGAACCATGGTGATGCGTTCCTGCAATTGCGCCTTCGAATGAATCGATGCCAGCTCTGCAAGTCGCCTGCTCCTCGCCTGGTTCATTTCTGCCGTTAGAAGCGCTGGCCAATCAACCCAGAAATTGCGATCGGAACGAGCCGGATTTGGCGCATCAATGACTGAAGCTTCACCAACCCGTTCAGAAAACATTCGGACAGGATTGGCGGCCAATCCCGCTGCGCCGATCAGGTTCGCCGCAAGAAAAGTTCGCCGCGTTGTCATACGCTCACGCTCCGGTCTGCTTGCTCGATCGTCATGTTCTCCTGTTATCCGTGGTGTAGCTTCACGCATCCATTTCACGGAGCCTGGTGATTCATGGTGCCCTTAAACACGCTCGATGTGAAGGCTCAGATTGCCAAGTTGTCGCACGTCCACGCGAAGAATCCCGCGGTCGTTCGCGCGCAATCGAAGTAATTGTGCAGGCGCGCCCGGAGGAACCGCCGACGCGGAGGTCGAGACATTCAGGCCAGTAAAATTCAATTCATACACCGCATTTTCTTGAAGGCTTGTAATCAACAGAAAATTGCAACCCAGGTCGGGCAGCGACACCTCGCCCTCATAGACCTTGGAATCGGCGCTACTGAACAGAACGATGGGCCCTTGTTCAAACGCCGCACCTGCGAAGTTCGCTCCTTTCACCAACTCGACACGTTTGCCGCCAGTGGCGCCGCGATTTCCAATCTCGAAAACATGGAGAAAAAAGTCTTCATTCGCCGGCACGGTGGGTGACACTTCCACGCGCCATGCCCCTGGGACGACGTTCACCCGGTTTGAGCGCTCAATGGCAGCATAATCCTGACCCCAAAATGTCTTCCACATATGCAGCAGCTTCGGGTCCGTCGGCAGAGGACCTCCATTGGCTGGGTCGAGGGGCCAGTTTTGTCCACTCCCCCAGGGGCCACCATCGTCGTTGCCCGGCGTGTAGAACTCATTGCCAGGGCCGCCGCGCCGGGTGATGTTTCGCTGGCTGGGTAGAATGGAATGCACGCGCAGCTCACCCGTCCCCTCCTTAAACACAAACGTTTTCGCGTTTTCAAAATTGCTGACGCCCTGCGCATCGCTTCCAACATTGCCGTCTACACTCGGCCGGTTCACTCCGTGTAACAGCCACGCCTTATGAAGGTTCGGATTTGTACTCTTGACCCGGTCAAATACAAACAACAAGTTGCCTTCGGGAATGTAAACAACTTCGCGAGTAAACCCGCTCAGCTTTTGATCGATGTAGGCCTTGGTCGCGTCACCCAGTGCGTAGTGGTATTCGCCCGGCACGTGATCGATCACGCGCATGCTGCCCAGGTCCCAGATGTCGCGTGTGTTGTTCCAGTCTTCGATGCTGCGGATCGTATTCCAGTACCGTGACGAGTTCATGCGCTGTCCGCCGTCGTTCGCCGCCTCCAGAACATCGGAGGACCAGAAGAATTTCTCCGCCGGATCGTAGACCAGCATCGAATTGTGCGCCACCGTGCGACGGTAATAGTTCAGGTAATGCGGGCTCTCCGATTCCGTATAATCGGCTCCGCTGTCGATCGCCAGATATCCATTGTGATAGATCGTCAGCTGGTTTTGATCCATGTGCTGATGCTTGGCGAAATAGGGGCCACAGTCGAACTCGATCCAGGTAGAGTCAGGTTTCCAGCCGTCGCGCATGACCAGATGACCGACTCCCGGAAAATAGCGTTGTCGCGGCAAATCGTTTGCGCTGGAAAATGCTGGGTTCTGCGGTGTGACCTCCGGATCGTTCCACAGAAAATCCAACACGGGAAGCGGCCAATCCTTAACGAAAAACCCGCTGTCTCTTAAAAGCCAAGCGCTGTACGGATCTTTGAAGCGGTTCACCGCGTACCCAATGACAGCGGTGTCTCGCGTATCCAGCACCGGATATTCGTTGTCTCCTTCGCGCGAAGGCGTCCCGTTTGGCATCAGCTTATAGAGATAGGTCTCCCCAATATTGCGGAACAGGGAATACCTGCGCGCCGGATCTACTCCGGTGGTCGTTCTCTGCAGCTCCACCATCAGCAGCAGCGAAGCCCACGTGATCCGCATGTAATCCATCGACTCGTGATAGCTGCCTCTTCGGGGTCACGAATTCCGTTTGTTCTAAAATGTTCAGCAGCCCTTGCTGCACCTTGTCGCGTAGCGGGTCACATCGCCGGTCGAAGTCCGCATACCCTTTAACAGCCGCCAGCGGGAAAGCAGCCAGCGCCAGGTAGCGCACCGGATAATTCTGATAGGAGATTTCGTCGGGTCTGGAAAGCTCCTCCATGGCCAGAACTTTCACTGCGCCGTCGACCAGCTGGTTCGCAACGCGGTCTTTCAGCGCCGAATCGAAATCCGGATGACCAAAGAGCCAATCGAAGGCCAGCGACCAGCGAGTGAAATCCAGCCAGTTTCGCGAAGCTCTGCCGCCCGTCGGCAACTGTGTGGCACGCATCTCCGTCAAGGCGCGATCGGCAAAACTATCCTTCCCGGTCAGCTGCCAACTCAGCGCCCATCCCAGCATGTCGTCGGATGGCCTTAATCCTGCCGCGTATCGAGTTCGGAGTAGTGCGAGTCCCGTAAATGGATCTTCCTCTGCAATCAATAGTCTGGGTTTCCGCCCTGGCGACTGCGCACGAATCCACGCTGGCGCGGCGATCGATGTCGCCAGCAGCCCGGTCACAAATTCTCGACGTCGCATTTTCATCATTCCCTCTGCAATCAGGCGCCGAAGCGGGCAAACAAAATGAACTTCGAACCCACGCTACGATCCGCTATCGTGGTCCATCGCACGAAGCAGTGGGGATATGGACCCCAAGTCGACATTCCTCGCGATGTTATGAGTTGCTGCGTTTTCGGAAAGATTTCATGTCCTGACAGAAAAGTATTCGAAAGCAAGCCATCTACGCAAGCTTTGGCGAGCGTGTCCTACTAGACGTTCACAAGGCGGACCTAATTGTTGCGAAGAACGCCAAAACCCACGCAGGCAGCAATTCCGGTCGAGTGTAACCCTTGAAAATGAAAGATTAAGTCCGCAAGTATTTGATTTCTAGAAACGTTTCTCTTTATATCGAAAATTTTCCTTGCCTATCGTTTTGGAATTTGATACATCAAGACCGGGGGCCGATTGCATGAAATTAAGAAATCTTCCGCTAAAGCTAAGAAACAGCCTGCTCGCAACTTTAATTTTGATTTGTTTCGGAGCCAGTGCACCAATTGTTTTCGCTCAAGGCACAGACCTCGGCACAATCCAGGGCATCGTAACCGACTCAAGTGGTGCCGTCGTTGGCAAGGCTACGGTTCAGGTGCTGAATACAGATACCAACCAAACGCTTCCCTTCACCACCGACAGCCAGGGATCCTTCAGCGCCGCCGCCATTCAGCCCGGCCATTATAAGGTGACCGTCACGGCACCGGGCTTCGCCAGCGCGGTTGTCGACAACATTGTCCTGCAGGCCACAATGACGATGAACTTGCGCCCCGTATTGCGCGTTTTGAGCGCCAACACTACCGTTCAAGTAACGTCAGCGGCGAATTTGATCGACACCCAGAATTCAACCATCAGTCAGACTCTCAACAACACGGATGTCAACCAACTTCCTCGCGATAGCCGCGACATTTACCAGTTTTTGTATATCAACCCGAATATCCAGAGTAGCGACGAGCCCGGAGACTTCAAGTTCATCGGCGCTCAGAGCTATGGCGCCAGCTTTTCCGTCGACGGCCAACGTAGCAATGGCGGCATCTTCGGGGCTCAAACTCAAAGCCAACCCTCCCTCTTGTCTGTGGGTTCGTTGCAGGTTCTCTCCAGCGGATATAGCGCCCAGTATGCCGGCGTCGCCAACATCCGCGTCAGTACCCAAAGCGGCACCGACAAATACCATGGGACGGCCTACTACGACAACGTGAATTCGGCCCTGTCGGCTTGGGCTCTGTCCGACAAGCTGGACCAGGAGACGTTCTCGCCCACGGCATTTGCGCCGGTATATGTGCGACCGCAGACCAATAACACGGACATGGCCTTCTCCTTTGGCGGTCCCGTGCCGAAGGTGAAAAAGACCTGGATGTTTTTGGCATATGAGGAGCAGTGGAACGTGTCTCCGACGACTGAGTCCGGCAACGTAGCACATCCCACGCTGCTGGCCGGTGACTTCTCACTGATGAACGATGCATCAAAACCGCAAGTTCCAGCGAATATTATTCTCACCCCGTCAGAGATCGCGACGGACACAGTAGGCGGGCTTGGACAGCAGTTCATCACAATTCCGCAACGACTCATCAACCCCGTCACCGCCAAGCTCATCGCTGCCTATTTTCCTCAAATCGGCACCAGTGCGCCCATCAACGCCAACACCGGTACAGTCAGTGGCTACCAGACGACCGTTCCGTCAAGAAACGGCCAGAGGATGGGAGACCTGCGGATCGATCACGTGATTAACGATTCGAACCGCTTCTATGGCGTCTACCACGCATCGTCCCAGAATGAGAGTACAAGTCCCGTCGCTGCGCCCTTCACTGGTCTTGGCTTGCTCCAGACAACTCGTCTCAACAACATGGTCTCGCTGTCCTATACGCACGTCTTCTCTCCCAATATGGTGAATGAGGCGCGCGGCGGCTTCAACCTGCAACATCTGTACACCCATGCCAACACCACGCTGCAGAGTTTCTTGCAGACCATTGGATTTTCGCCGGACGATATCGATGCCTATGCCAGCGTTGTTGGGACCGATCAACTTCCCGTCTACGGAAATACGCTGATCAACTTCGGCTCGGGATACTCGAAATTCAGCAACGGAGGTCGCAGCGCCAATCGACCCCTGAATCAGAACCTGGTCACCTTCGGCGATACGCTCACCTGGAACATTGGCCGGCACTCCCTGAAAATGGGCGGCGACTTCATCCGCAACCAGGCGGTGGATGGTTTTGCTTCAACCCGCAGCAATCCGTTAGGGACAATTACCTATAAAGGCAGCGGGTCTCAAGGTATCGCAGATTTCGTTCTCGGAGAGGCGCCATACAGCGCCACGTCAGTCTACAATCCGCGTCCGCCGCTGAATGTTTACAACTGGGAAAACGGTGTTTTCGTTCAGGATGATTTCAAGGTGAATTCGAAGCTTACCCTGGACCTCGGCTTGCGCTACGACATCGTCACCCCCTTTGTCGAGGAAAACGATCTGCTGGTCAACTTCGATCCGAACTATACTGACCCGGCCTCGGGGAATCATGGCCGCTTTGTCATTCCTTCCAACAAGGCACTTCCGTACCTCTCACCCGGGCTCAAGGCGTATGGCGTTGTAACCGCTTCCCAGGCGGGATTGGGAACCGGCCGTGGTCTGGTTCGGCTGGATAAGAACGACTGGGGTCCACGCGTTGGCTTCGCGTACAACCTGAACGACCAGAGTGTCATTCGTGGCGGCTGGGGAATGTTCTATCCCACCTCCGCTGCCCAGGCGGATCGGGATGCCATCGGAACCAACTCGTTCAACCAGGGAATTACCCACACGTCGACTGCCCAAAGTCCGCTCTCCCCATGGCCTACAGGTAGCGAAACGACCGGCGTAAGCCCAAACGTAGGCGGAGTTGAGATTGGGCAGAACAACGAACCCAGCGCCAACTACATTCCAGTTAACCTGCAGGAATCCACGGATGCAGCAGTGGAACGCCAGCTATGAGCGTCAGTTCCCCAAGCAGTCATCGATCCGGGTGTCTTATCTGGGGGCTCATATGTCAGGCCTGATCATGGGCATCGATCTTGCCATGCTCACTCCCAGCGATGCACCCTTCGGCACGTCCGGCGACCCAACTGGAGTTGTCGGTGTAGGCGACGGCCAAACCCCATGCGATCCCAGCGGGGAACAGGCGGATGGTCTGGAATGCTTGTATTCCACCGCAGACCTGGCTCGAATGCCATTCCCGATATTGGGCGACTACATTCTCGGCTACGGGAATGTCGGCCACTCCAACACAAATGCGTTTCAAACCCAGTTCCAGCATCAGGCTCCACAGTTTACCTTCAGCATCGCGTATACCTATGACCACGAAGACTCGTCAGGCATCGACATGGGAAACAGCAGTCTTGCTGGAGAGGCCTACGACGGAATCAATCCGAACAGCGATTACGGCCCGGCCAGTTGGGTATCTCGGAATCGGGTGGTTGCCTTCGGTATCTACAATTTGCCAGTGGGCCGTGGACAACGCTTCGTATCCGATGCTTCCTCGTTGATGAACGCCATCATTGGAGGATGGCAGATCACTTCCAACATGTTTGCAAAATCTGGCGTGCCGTTTACGCCGTATCTTGACTGCACCGACTGCGATCCGGTTGTGCCGGGCAATGTTGGCACAGGATCCATGGATGCAATCGGCAACTTTAACAGCACCAGCATCCGTCCGCTGATCGTGAGCGATCCAAAGAAGGGCGCACCCAAGGGTTACCAGTGGAACCCGAACGCGTTTGCGTTGCCGACCGATATTGGCGCCGGATGGTTCACGCAACCGCAGCTGTCCAAGCGCAATTCCTTGTGGGGTCCCGGTTCGTGGGGAGTCAACCTGGGTGTACATAAGAATTTCAATGTCAGTCGCTACACGGTTGAAATCGGTGCGGACATCGATAACGTCTTCAACCACCCAATGCGCTCACCCGATGAGAATTACGCGTACTCAGGCTCAGAGAATGGTCCTTCGTATGCCGCATTGGGATCCTTCAACCAGGATGTGGACCAGACTCCGCCCCCTCCAGGAAAGCAGCCGGCATTGCTGCCGCTCAACACCGACTGGACTCCCAATCAGGGGAGCCGGTTCGGCAACTTCGGCCAGAACTATCAGACGTTCGAAGAGGAAGGCATCAGCGGCAATCGAGTCATCCGCTTGAAGGGCCAAATCTCCTTCTGAGAAGATTGCTCGTCTTCGTAATCCGGATGGGGTACTCCCACCTGTCCGGATTTCTTTTGCCCACATAACAGCTCAGAAAAATAGTTAGCCAAGGAATAGAAAATGTATCGGGCAGCAATTCGCACACTCGTGGCCTTGGTGCTTTCCTGCGGACTTGCAAGTGCAGCGCAACGGCCTGGAGATTTTCGCGTCATCGGCCCCGGCGGCGGCGGTGCGATGTTCAATCCCACCATCAGCCCGCATGATCCCAACACGGTTTTGATCTCGTGCGACATGACCGGTTCCTACATCACCCACGATGGCGGCCGTTCGTGGAGGATGTTTAACCTGCGAGGCGTGACGCGCTTCTTTGTCTTCGATCCGCTTGTCTCCCACACCATGTACGCAGAAGGCATTGGGCTATGGCGGAGCACCGATGACGGAGTGACATGGAAATTGGTCTATCCAAAACCTTCCGCAGTCCGCGGCATCGAAATGTCCTCCGATCACGCGGAAGAAAAAATTCTCGCTCAACCCGATCCCCTCGGCACCATTGCGGCATTGGCGATCGACCCAGCGGATTCGCGCACCCTCTACGCGGCCGCCGGTGAAAAAGATTCGCCCGCGTTATTCGTCTCCCATGACTACGGTGACAGCTGGCAAAAAGAAGTGTCGCTGCCGGAAGTCCCACAGCATCTCTGGGTCGATCCCTATTCTCCGCGCACATCCCGAACGCTGATCCTCGTCGGACCGCACTTTGTCGTCACCAAATCTGCCGTCGGCATTAAGAAAGCCGAAGCACCGGCGACCGTAAGCATGACCGACTCGACCGACGGCTTCGACGGCCCTGGCAAATCCGTTCTCTACATCACGTCGGAATCAGGCGGCTTCATTTCTACAGACAACGGCGCTTCCTGGCATGCGATCGTTTTACCCGGCACTGGCGCCAGGGTGCGTGCCGTCGCTACCAGTCTGCATCATCCGCAAACCGCCTACATTTCCTACAGTCATCTGAATCTCGACGGCGACACCTGGCATGGAGTTGCGAAGACCGTCGATGGCGGACGCACGTGGCAGCTGGTCTGGAAAGAAGCTGTGGCCGCCGCGCCCAACGTGCACGACGCGTGGATTACTCCCACCCTGGGGACAGACTGGGGTGAAAATCCGCTGATGCTGGGCGTCGCGGATCAAGACCCAAATCTGGTCTACGCCACCGATTTCGGACGAACCTTGGCGTCCGCGGATGGCGGCAAAAACTGGTATGCGAAATATTCGCGCCCGGTTTCCCACGCTGGATGGACCACGACCGGTCTCAACGTCACCACGGATTACGGCATTCACTTCGATCCATTCGATAACAAGCGACAATTCATCACCTATACGGATATAGGTCTGTTCCGCAGTGAAGACGCCGGCAAATCCTGGGTGCGCAGCGCTCATGGCATTCCAGCGGAGTGGTCGAACACCACATACTGGGTCGCATTCGATCCGAAAGTTCGCGGACGAATGTGGAGTGTCGACAGCGGCACTCACGATCTGCCGCGCCCCAAGATGTGGCGTCGCACTTCCGTCGAGACATTCAAAGGTGGCGTGTGCCGCAGCGACGATGGCGGTCGAACCTGGAAAAAATCTAACGCAGGAATGCCGGAAACTGCCGCCACCGACATCTTGCTCGATCCCAAAAGCCCACCCGATGCAAGAGTGCTGTACGTAACTGGCTTTGGCCGCGGCGTATACAAGAGCAGCGATGGCGGCGCGACTTGGAACCTGAAAAACAATGGCATCACCCAGCACGATCCCTTTGCCTGGCGACTGGCTCGCGCATCCAATGGAGATCTCTACGTCGTGTTGGCGCGCCGATCGGAAGATGGAAGCATCGGCAACGATGGCGATGGCGCCCTCTACAAGTCAACCGATGGAGCAGAGACCTGGACGCCGGTGACACTGCCGCAAGGAGTGAATGGGCCGAATGGACTGGCGATTGATCCGCAGAATCCGCAGCGGCTCTATCTTGCCGCCTGGGCACGCGCCGTTGGAGAACACGGAATCGGCGGCGGCATTTATCTTTCAAACGATGGCGGCAAGAATTGGCAGCAGGTGTTGCGCCGCGATCAGCATATCTATGACGTGACCATCGATCCTCGCAATCCCGATGTCTTGTATGCTGCCGGCTTCGAGTCCTCCGCCTGGAAATCTTCCGACCGCGGAGAGCATTGGACACGCATCGCAGGGCCGAACTTCAAATGGATGCATCGCGTGATTCCGGATCCAACAGCCCCTGGCAAAATCTACATCACGACATTTGGCGGAGGCGTCTGGCACGGCGATGCAAATGCGCAACCGGGGCCACAAGACATCGCCACACCGCAACTCCAACCCGGCAAATGATGTGGGCGCGTGTCACCATCGCGAAAAAGCCCTCCGAGATTTAGGAGGGTTTTTCTCTGGCTGCCGTCGCGCGAGAAGTTTGCCTTGAATCGTTCATGACTGCAAGTTAGGATGAACCCCGACGACCCGGCTTCAGTTCCAGCCCAAGGAGACAGAAAGTGATCACGCGCATCGCGAAGCTTTCACTCCTTGCAGGAATCGCTCTTTTCTATTCACTAGTCGTGTTCAACAATCTGACTGATTTCAACTCGAATTACCAGCTTGTGCGCCACGTCCTGATGATGGACACAACAATTCCCGGGAACCATGGAATGTGGCGGGCTCTAACGTCACCAGCCGCCGACTATTCGTTTTACATCGCCATTATTGTGTGGGAGATGGTGACGGCAATTTTGCTGTGGTTGGGCTGCGTGGCGCTATTGCGCGCCATCCGGTCTCCGGCCACGCAGTTTGAAGCGGCCAAGCGAATACCGATCATCGCGCTGACGCTATCGCTTCTCATGTGGATGGTAGCGTTCATCTCCGTTGGAGGGGAATGGTTCCTGATGTGGCAGTCGCACGCGTGGAACGGCGAGGAAACCGCCTTTCGCGATTTCACAATCGTTGGAATCGTGCTGCTTATTTTCATGTTTCCAGAACGGGATCTGCAACCGTAAAGGCCGACAAGAAAGATGCGCGCCCCAATGTCAGACAGCCTCTAGCGGGTATCAGCGTACTCAGCAATGTCATACCGTGTGCTATCTGCCATCAGGCGCGAAATTTCCTTGACCGTTCCAATGTGTCCACGGGCGCCGGCACGAGTACAGTTCAGCGCGGCGGCTGCGCAAGCATAATCAAGCTGGCGCTCGATGGGCCAGTCCTGCAGAAGCCCATAGACAAAGCCGGCATGGAAGATATCGCCGGCGCCGGTGGTATCGACGGTAGAGACGCGATAGGCAGGCCTCTGAATCCGCTGCTCCCCATCCCAGGTCAACACGCCGCCCACGCCCAGCGTGACACCCGCCAGGCGGCAATGAAACTGCTCTTGCAGCATCGCCAGCGCCTTCTTCAAATTCGGCTCTCCGGTCAACGCCGCGGGAAATTCACGACTGGCAAAGGCATAGTCGACCAGCGGCATCAGGTCGTCGATGCCCGGCCGCAAAACATCCAGGTCGGCAATGACCGGGATGCCTGCCTCGCGAGCCCAGGTTGCGGCGCAAATAGCCGCCGTCGTGTGATATCCATCCACCAGCAACGCCCGCGCGGAGCTGATCCATTCGCGTTCTATGTCCGCCGGTTGCAGCGTGAGACGCGGATCACGATGACACAAAACCGTCCGTTCCCCTGAATCATCCACAAGAATCAGGGACTGCGGGCTGGATGCGTCCTCCACCGTAACAATTCGGGTCTCGACTCCGACGTCGTCGAAGGCGGCGCGGTGAAGACGCGCAGCGCGGTCGTCTCCCAGTCGTCCAATGTATCGCGTGCGCAGCCCCCAGCGGCGGCAGGCGATCACCGCAGTCGAGATTTCGCCGCCCAGCAAAACACTGTGCTCGCTGTACTCCGTCTTGGAGCCAGCAGCAGGGAACGCCGACACCGGGATCACAGTATCCGTCGCGTTCAGCCCGACGCCCACCAGATCGACTTTGGTTCCACCACGCTGAGCGCCCATCACTTCCCATGCTAATTGCTGGGCGCCCTGTCGTTGCACACTCTCATAGCGCGAACGGATCGGTGGCTGAAGCAGAAGCTGTTAGCGCTTTGAGGAACGGGATCGGCCGGATCGCTTCGTGATTGCGCTCTTCGGCAATCGCGGAACAGCCTGGACGCCCGCCCAAAGCGTTGCGAGCGTCTGCTCGACCACGAGAGCCTGATCAGGCAAGTCAGGCACAACCCCTTGGATAACAAAGAGCGTGGCCAGGCCAAAGATCGTAAACCACCAGGTGTGAGCGACCACGATGTCATTCCTATTTGGCAATCCTTCAGCCTTGGCGACCTCGAAAAAGAGCTGCACAAAACGTTCGAACAACGGTCTGCCTATGTCGTCGATGTATTGTCCAGCGCGGACGCCGTTGCGGTTCTCCGGCCCGAAGAAGACGTTGCGGAACTGCTGTGGATGGGCAGTGCAGAACTGAATCAAGCCGCGTGAAGTCGCAAAAAGACGCTCTTTCGGTGAATGATATTCAGCGGCAATCGCGTCGAAGTTCTGAACCATCAGCCCGATCGTCTCGCGGCTCAACTCGGCAAGAATGTGCCATTTGTCAGGGAAATGCTGATAAATCACGGCGTGCGTATAGCCGATCTCTTTCGCGATCTCGCGAAGCGTCACGGCTTCGTAGCCGCGATCGGCAAACATTTTGCTGGCAGCCGCAAGGATTTCGCCCCGCAATCTCTCCTTGCGCTCTGCCCGGCGACTTGGTGAGGTGGATGCCACTTCCATATCTTAGCTCTTTTTAGCGACTTTTGCGACCAATTGTTAATTTACAACCATTGGTAATTTAACCACTGATTATTTTGCAACCAATGGTTATTATCCGCCTCTAATCCTCAGGTCGCTCATTTAGATCGGCGGCCAAAATACCAGGCACAAGGAGAAAACAATCATGTATTTAGTCATGGGCATTACGGGAAAAGTTGGTGGCGCCGCCGCGCGGCATCTGCTGCAGCAAGGCAAACAGGTGCGAGCACTTGTGCGCAATCGCGAAAAAGCGGCGAAGTGGGCAGACCAGGGCGTGGAGTTGGTGGATGGAGACTGGAACGATGCGACAGCCATAGCGGCGGCACTCAAAGGTGTTAAGGGCGCGTTTGTTATGTTGCCGGCTGTGTGGGCGCCCTCGCCTGATTACAGAGAAGCAAAGGGCGTGATTGCGAACTATGTCGAGGCGATGACCAAGGTATCGCCCACGCGGGTGGTAGCGCTCTCGTCGATGGGCGCGAATCGAACAAGCGGAGTGGGGATGATCACGGCCTTATCACTTTTGGAGCAAGGTTTTCGCAGCCTGCCTTCTCCGGTCGCATTTGTGCGCGCAGGCGGCTTCTTCGAAAACTTTCTTTTCGGCTTACAGGCCGCCCAGGGCGGAACACTACCGGTCTTCTACAATCCCACGAACCGGAAATCGACCATGGTCGCGACAGACGACATCGGCGCGGAGGTGGCAAAGCTTCTGACCGGACCGGCGTGGTCAGGGCATCGCGTCATCGAGTTGGGTTCGATGGTCAGCGCGGATGAAGTGGCGCGGCAATTGGGTGAAGTCCTGATGCTCGACGTAAAAGCCTTCGCAGTCCCGCGCGCAGGGTGGGCAGAGGCGTTCCAACAGTTCGGCGTCCCGAAGGGTCACACCGGACCTGCCGAAGAAATGTTTGAGAGCGTGAACGCGGGATGGATGGATCTCGGAGTCGCGGGCACAGAGCAGGTAGCGGGTACGACGTCCGCACGCGCTGTTTTTGCGGCTGCACAGAACGCCGTCAAGGCCTAAGTCCGGGGCAAGCCGAATCAGCCGCAGTTCCTTGGGAACTGCGGCGCTACCCGACTTATTTCAGAACAATTTCAACTATTCAAACCGCGAGGAGAGGATCAATTTCAATATGAAAGCTGAACACACAATCGATAAACCCGCGCGCGCAGGCCGAGCAACTCAAATAGCCGCGATGATAATAACCAGCCTGGTCGCCGTCGTCTGGATCTACTTCGGAACGTTATATCTAATCCACGATCCCGGCGAATGGAGGATCGCCCATCAGCAACTCGGATATCCGCTCTACATCATCCCTCTGATTGGCGTGACCCACATCCTTGGTGGCGTGGGCCTGCTGATTCCCAATGTGCCTCGATTGACTCAGTGGGTTTATGCAGGTCTCGTCATCGATCTTTTCCTCGCGTTCTATTCACAACTGAATGGCGGCGGCAGTACCTGGGATAAATTTGATCCGATTCTCGTCATGGCGTTCGTCTTTGCCTCTTACGTACTAAGACGCTGCATGCCCGCAAACAGGTGGTCGATATGAGAAACAGGCTCAGCGGCCAGTTTTACTTTTTCCAGCTTCAGTGCCGATAGGATCGATCCGCACAAAGCCTATACCGTGGCAAAACCCCTTATGTAAGGGGTATTCGGCGGCCGAGGCCCCGTGTTAAACAGCGGTCCGTGTGTCGAGTGATATTTCATGTCAATGTACGGCGTCTCGACCACCCGTCCGACCGCAGAGTAACAGCCGTCCTGCCAGTTTGAGTCCATGTAGTAGTTCACAATCCCTGTTGACACAAGCAGTCGCTCCGCATTGAACGGTTCTTTTCCAGTCAGCATCATCTCGATCAGCCAGTGCTCGTGGGCATTTCCCGCATGGAACTGCGAGATGGGGCCGGGAAACCCCAGCATCGAGATGATCGTCGGGTCTTTTTGCCCTTCGATATCGCCGGCGAATGTCCAACCCACATCGCTGCCGGAAATTGAGGCTGCTTCGGTTCCGTCGTTATACTTCACGATGCAGAGGTTGGACTGCCCGCGTTGCTGGTTCGTCTGGACGCCCTGCTGAAAATGTCCCGCCGGCAGATCGAAATGTTTCCGCACGGCTGCCAGCAAATTGTGGGCCCAGGGATTGGTTTCGACCCACGTCCATGCTTCAGGCCCGCGAATCGACTGCACCGACTTGACGCCTGTCTCCCCACCCTTGCGGCGATCCATAAAGGATTGGAGCACGTCAATGCAATGGAAAGCGGCTCCCTCGTCCGCCATGTCTCCAATCACCAGTCCGTTTTTCAGCGGCGTATCAGGAGCCAGGTCTATCTCCGGCGTGCGGTAGTAAACGGGTATGGAAGAACCTCCGGTGAGGGGAAAGTTCAGTTCACGGGATTTATCAAACATCCACTTGGCGTCGTCCCAATTGTAGGAGAGGTGCTTGTCGTTAAAGATTGGCACCGAGCGTTGACTCTGCTCGAAAACCCGAATCACCTGCTGGTAGATCCACCAGCGCGGCAAGAGCCAGTGCCCTTTCAGATCGGTTGGATAGTTCCCGTGTTCGCAGACGATGACAACACCGTCCACCGCAAGTTCCTTACCGCCAAGCGTGACCGCTTCTCCCACTGTTTTAAAGATGGGAATGTTTTTCGCTTTGCATACTTTCTGGCCCAGTAAGCTCGTGTCCAGTTGATTGATGTAAACGGACACCACGTCCACCTGCGAAGCAGTGTAGGCGCCCTTCCACCAATAACCGTCCAATAGCTTGTTTACGATCCAGTCGGCATGGGATGTCGGCAGACCCCAATAGCTGACGAGACAGGCGATACGAGGCCGCCTTTGCCCAGCCTTCCGAGCAGCACCGGCTGGCTGAGTCTGCGGAACAGCCCCGGCTGCGGTACCGGTCAAAGCCGCCAAACCCGCCATACCGGTCATTCCCAGCATTTCACGTCGGGTGAACAGCGAGCGCAACTCCATCACTTCGCTGATTGGAGATGAATCTTCCGGCCTGGCAGCAATTTCGACTTGTGTTTTTTTCACTGGGGTTATCTGATCCTGTTTGCGTAGGGTTCTTTTACAAAGAATACAGAAGAGCAGCAAGTGTCTCGTGACTATCACCGACACGTCTGAGTGAAAGTGGGCTTGTGTTTAGCAATCTTCATTGGTGCAAGCCGCGCGGCCTCGACATTCCTGCTTTCCAAAGGGCACTCGGCCTTTCCTGATCAGAGAACGGCTCTGTGTAGCAGCAGATTTCAGCACGCGGAGAATCCTCTCCTGTGTCCTTCAGGAGCAAAAGGCGC
>CAVZFK010000027.1:0-92856 GCA_963774515.1 uncultured Acidobacteriota bacterium
AGGGAAACAGCGGCAGCAAGACATTGTGGAGTCCGCGCAATTCCGCCTGAGCCTGCGCCGGAGTCACTCCATCTTTCAGGCGGCCGACTGCTCGCAGATCAAATGTCTGCCAGGCTTCGATGGGGTCGCCACCTTTGAAACGAAACGGGAATGACAAACTGGGTGTCGGGATATGGAAAGCGGATGCCTGCCGGCATGACTCCGAGAATGGTGCGCCAGACGCCGTCAACTCTGAATTCTTTGGCCGAGGATGGTTGGATTACCGCCGAAATGCTGACGCCAGTATCCATAACTGAGGACCACTTCCTGATCCTGACCGGTGATCGCATCCTGCTTCGAAAAGAATGTGCCGAGCATGGGATGAATTCCCAGAGTATCGAAGGTGTTGACGGTCACCTGAGAACCAAATTCGCGATCCACAGAGGCATCGCTGGATACGTTCATCTCGGTGTTGGCACCGTATCCGCTGATCGATTGGAACGCTGTGGAATGACTGCCGAGTTGCTGAATCCATCCCTTCGGATAGATATCGCCGCTGGCGTTGCTCATGATCCTCATCAGCCTGGCTTGATGAGGAAACGGCAGCGGGCGAAGCATGATGGAATCGACCAGCGTGAAGATGACGGCGTTCGCGCCGATGCCCAACGCCAGCGTCAGGATCGCAGTGGCGGCGAACCCTGGCGATTTGCGAATCTGCCGCAACGCATATCGAAGATCATTCAACAGACGACTCACAATGCTTCTCCTTATTCCGAACGCAAGGCTTGCATAGGATCAATGGAAGCCGCGCGCCGCGCCGGAATCACTGCGGAAATGAGACCGATGGCACCCAATCCAACCGCGATGGCGACGATGGCCCAGATGTCCTGATGGAACTGAACCGTCAGCACCGCAATCAACACGCGGCGAATGAGAAAAACCCCAGTGAGGCCAGCGCCAATCCCGACGATCAGCAGAACGCCAACGCGGCTTAATACAAGTTGCGCCACACCAACGCGTGTCGCACCCAGCGCCATGCGAACGCCGATGTCGCGCGTGCGGCTGGCGACTTCCTGACTGAGAAGGCCGTAGATCCCAATGGCGGTCAGCATTGCGGCAATGGCGGCGAACAGGCCAAAGAGCCAGCTGAGCATGCGGCTCGTGACCAGCGCATCGGAGAGCACCTGCTCCATGGTTTCCGGAGTGCGGAAGGCAACGTTAGGAGCAACCTCATGCAGCGCATTACGCAATTGCGGAACGATGCTTGTCGGCGGCACGGAGGTGCGCACGAAAAGATAAAACTGGGGAATGAAGGCGAGCCATTCCTGCGGCATCTGGGTCAGGGGGAAATCCGCCTCCGCGTTCGCCCGTTCAAACAAATTCTGCCGACCGCTGCGCGCGACGCCGACGATGGCTGTGTTTCCGTCTCCTGGATCGCCTTTGAAAGCCTGTGCGAGCGGATCTTCATCGCTGTTGAGAAATTCCTTAATCCAGGCATCGTTGACGATCGCGACCTGCTGGGTTTTCGCCCCGTCCTGTGTTGTAAAGTCGCGGCCTTTCAGGATGGGCAGTTGCATGGCTGCGAAATAGCCGGGGCTGACGAAACGCATTTCCGTGAGCCGCTGCTTATCGATGGGATCCTCAGGCTTGCCGACCAGCGCAATGTCGCTATTCGATCCATTTTGCAAGATCGGCAGCAAGTCGTTACTCCCGACTGCGGTCACTCCTGGAATCTGCTGCACTCGAGCCTCCAGCGGCTGGACCAGCCCCTGCACGAAACCTGTGCTCTTGTAATCTCCAGAAGGAATGTCGACCTCCAGCGTGAGCAGGTTTTTCGGATTGAAACCTACATCGGTCTGGAGCATTCCCCGCAGCCCAAGCAACAACAGGCCAGAGCACACCAGCAACATCAACGACAGCGCGACCTGAACCACAACGAAGCCAGCACGCAGTTGATGCTGCTGGCGCGTTGTCCCAGAATTCGCGCCGGACTTGAGCGCATGATTAGGATCGATGTGGGCGGCGCGCCATGCAGGAACCAATCCGGCGGCAACGCTGGCGAGCAGAGAAACCACGAAGGTCGCTGCCAGAACCGGAAAGTTCATACGGGCGTTTCCGCCTAAGGCAAATGCCTTTTCAAGGAACTGCTGCATGGCGACTAGCAACAGCTCGCCTAGAATCACCCCGCCGACTCCTCCGCCAATTCCGAGGAGCACATTTTCTGTGAGCATCTGAATCACGATGCGTCGTCGGCCGGCGCCGAGCGCGGTGCGCACTGCGAGCTCACGTTCCCGCAGGATGCCGCGAGCCAACAGAAGACCGGCCACGTTGGTGCACGCAATCAGCAGCACTGCGAACACGGCGGCCAGCAAAGTCCATAGTTCTGGGCGATCACTATGACCAGATTGATTGGTGTGCAACCAGTCGACGATGGGAACCACCTGCGCCGTCTTGCCCTTGTCATGCTCAGGAAACTGCTTGCCCAATTCGTTCAGGACGTGATTCATGTCCGCAGTGGCCTGGGAATAAGTGACGCCGGGCTTGAGACGGCCCCAGACGGGCAACCAGAAACTTCCGCGCGATTTGATCTGATCCGGAGATAGTTGTAGCGGCGTGTAAATAACATCCCGAGTGTCAAAACGGAAACGAAAACCTGCCGGCATAATGCCGATGACGGTGTACGGCAGGCCGTCGAGGTGGATGTATTCGCCAATGACATTTTTTCTGCCGCCGAAATACTGCTGCCACACGGAGTAGCTGAGGACGGCGACCTGGTTCTTCCCAGTCTGATCTTCGCCAGGTAGGAATGTGCGTCCCAACACCGGACGAACTCCGAAGAGCTGGAAGAAATTGTCAGTTCCCTGCACCGCGTGGAGATAAATCGCGTCTTTGCCCTGGGTCAAGGTGACGCCGCCACTATTGCCAACTCCGGCGACGACGCTGAACGCAGTCGCGAGCCGGCGAATGTCCTGGTATTCCTGCCAGGAGGCAGGCTGGGAGTAGTTCGCGGCCGCCTTCATGTTGATCCGCGTGATGCGATCGACGCCATTGAATGGGAGAGGATGAAGCAGCACTGCATCGATCACGCTGAACATGGCCGCGGTCGCGCCGATGCCCAACGCCAGAGTCAGGATGGCGGTGATGGTGAATCCCGGCGACTTGCGCAATTGTCGAAGCGCGAAGCGAACGTCGTTGAGAAATGTCGTCATCCTGAGTCTCCTATTCGGAACGTAACGCCTGCATGGGATCTACTGAGGCCGCGCGGCGAGCGGGCAACAGACACGCGGATGTACCAGCCAACAACAGAGACGCGGCCGCAGCGGCTGCGATCCAGGGATTGAATGCATCCACCTGAAAGAGCAGGCTGCCGATCAGCCGTGCAGACGCGAAGGCAACCGCGATGCCGACGACCGCTCCTGCGAGAACGGGCGTCAGGCCCTCGCGCAGCACCTGTGCATAAATATTTCCGCGCTGCGCGCCGAGCGCCATGCGCAGGCCAATCTCCTGTCGGCGCTGCACCACCGAGTAGGTGACCACGCCATACACGCCGAGGCCGGCGAGCAGCCACGCGCTGATGGCAAACAGCAGCAGCAGATCCATTTCAAAGCGTCGCGTCGCAACCGAATCGGCAACCACGCCGCCCAGCGCACGAACTGTCGGGACGGCGACTGCGGGATCGACGCTCCAAATGGTGCGGCGAATTGCATTCGCCATCTGCGACGGGTCTTGTTTGGTGCGCACTACCAATCCCGCGGTGTTGTCGGCGCGATACCAGTACGGCACATAGACCATCATGGGATCCGGCTTGGTGAGTGAAAGGGTTCGCGCGTCGCCTACAACGCCGATGACGGTGAAAGGTTTTTTGTCGTCGCCGCCGTGCGTGAACTGCTGCCCGATGGGATCCTTCCCGGGCCAAAGCGTTTTCGCGGTTAACGCCGAGATAATTGCATCATTTTTGCCATATTCATCGTTGTTGAGAAAATGCCCTTCGACCAACGGCAGGTGAAGCGCCTGAAAATATCCGGGGCTAATCCAGCGCCAATGCTCAGTTGGCATCTGGAAAAACGAGCGCGTGTCGCCAGAAACGCGCGCCATGTCGATCCAAAAATCGCCGTCCAGCGGAAGCACGCTGACCATTGCAGCGTTCTCGACTCCCGGCAAGGTGCGCAGTTTCGTCAGCATTTTTGTGTACAGGTCGACGCGATGGGGATACTCGTTGGAGGGCAGGTCGATGGTCGCCGTCAATACGCGGTCCGCCTGAAAGCCGCGCTGGACGTGCATCAGGCGGTAAAGGCTGGCGGTCAACAATCCTGTCATCAGGACGAGGGTGACGCTAACGGCGACTTCCGCCGCGACCAATGTTTTGCGCAATTGCTTTCCGCTGCGGGACTCGCTGGCCGAGCGTGAATCGCCCCGCAATGCGTCCTGCGGCTGGGTGCGCCAGCTCATCCATGCAGGCGCGGCACCGGCCAGTAGCGTTGCCATCACCGCAAGCAACACTGCAAACGCCGCCCCCATCCAGTCCACCTGCAGGTTGCCGCGGAAATTCAGCGCCGTCGGCAAAAAACGCTGCAGGATCGGGACGATCATTGTGGCGAGCAGAATTCCCAGCGCGCCGCCGATCGCAGCCAACACGCCTGCCTCTCGCATGGAGGCTCGCAGCAGGTCGCTCCGACTGGCTCCCAGCGCGGAGGCCACCGCCATCTCCTGCCGCCGACTCACGGCGCGGGCGAGAAGAAGATTCATGATATTGATGCAGCCGACGAACAGCAGTCCTGCGACTGCGACCAGGAGAATGACGAGCGGCTTGCTGTTGTTGCCCACCAGGTATTGCTGGAACGGAATCAGGATCGCCGATAGCGTCATTTTTTCGTCGGCGGACAGCGTGGCGGAAAAGCTATGCTGCAGCCCGTTCAGCTCGGCCTGCGCCTGCGCGACGGAAATTCCCGGTTTGAGACGCGCCAGGCCGGGATAGTCGAAATCGCCGACACGTTCCTGCAACTGCTCTTTGGTGAAGGCAAGCGGTACCAACGCCGCCGCGTATCCATGATTGTTCCCTGCACCCGATCGCTCCCGTCAGAGTTTCTGAGCTGGGCAGGTGAAACGACTGCGGCATCACTCCGATGACGGTGTGGGGAAAGCCGTCGAGCGTAGATGGTCTTTCCCAGGATATTGGGATCGCTATGGAATTGCGTCTTCCACAAACCGTTCATCAGGATCGCCACGCGCTCGTGGCCGGGCATGGTCTTCTTGCGGGGTGAAACCACGACCGAGCTGCGGCTGGCCGCCAAGCACCGAAAGAAGACCGGAGGTGGCGCGCAATACGCCGATCTGGAGCGGGTGGCCGCCGGCGCCGAGTGGAACGTTTTCCGGCTGCATCACTGCCATGGATTGAAAGCTGCGGCTGTGCTGTTGCCAATTTTCAAAGTGGTTTGCGTTCATTGGCAGCGTGGGATAAATGTCCTTGAATTCCGCCACCTGTTCCTGCAGCATGACCAGTTGTCCCGGATGCGCATACGGCAATGGCTTCAGCAGCACATCGTAGACAAGGGTGAAGATGGCAGTGGTCGCGCCAATGCCGAGCGCCAGCGTCAGGACTGCGACGACGGCAAAGCCGGGCGATTTGCGTAGCCGTCGCAATGAATAGCGCACGTCGTTGATAAGCGTCATCATCGTGAATCTCCTACTGATCGCGCAGCGCGTGCATCGGGTCGACCGTCGCGGCTCGTTGCGCGGGCATGGCGGAAGCCGCCACCGAAAGCATCAGAATGACTACCGCGGAAGCAATCAGCACAAACGGATCAAATGGATTGACCTGAAACAATAGAGACTGAAGAAGCCGAGTGGCACCGATCGCGCCAGCCAGCCCAATACCGCAGCCAATCAGGGCGAGCCTGGCTCCCGAGAACACAACCAACTGGCGGATGCCAGAGCGAGTGGCGCCCAGAGCGAGGCGGATTGCCATCTCCTGAGTGCGAAGCGCAACCGAGAACGCAACCACGCTGTAGATCCCGAGGATGGCGAGGAATACGGCGATCACTCCGAAGACCGTAATGATCGTGGTGTTGAACCTGCGTGGAGCTTCCGTGTTAGAAACAGCTTCCTCCATGGATTGCACCTGCATGACGGCCAGTTGCGGGTCGAGCGAATGAAAGACGGCGCGAAGCGAATTTTCCATCTGCTGCGGAGGTATGGAGGTACGAAGGGCCACGTACATTCGATTGCCATCCAAATCGGATGGCCGCGCAAATTGGCCGAGCGCCACCTGTCCCTGTTCGACCGGCTGATAATACTGCTCGCGGGTGGGATCATTCGGTGCACTTAACTTGACGTCGTCAATTTCGCCAACGACAGTCATGTAGGGCGTTTGAGTCTCGCTGGTTCCGATGCGGATGCGCTTGCCAATCGGGCTGACGCCTGGCCAGTAGTGTTCCGCCAGCTTGCGGTTCACGATTGCAACCAGCTGTCCTTTGGCGTTATCGCTCGGATTGAAGGTGCGGCCGCGAAGCAGTGAAATCCCCACGGCGCGAAAATAATCACCTTCGACTTCGGTCGCGTCGGCAAGATTGACGAGTTGTCCCTTGGGTTGCACGTAACCTTCGACCACAAAGCCGTTGTTATTGGTACCGCCGGCCATAGGAACGCTTTCGCCAAGTCCAACTGCCCGGGTTGCTGGGAGTTGTCTCAAGCGAAGCATCAACTCGTTGTTGAAGGAATCCACCAAAGCCTGGGTGGAGTATTGCTTGTGCGGCAAGCTGTACATTGCAATGACGGTGTGATCGGGGTGAAATCCGAGATCGACATCGCGCATCTTCTGAAAACTGCGTAGCAGCAGGCCGGAGCAGATCAGCAGTACCAGTGCGACAGCAATTTCCGAGACCACAAGTACGGAGCGAAGGCGTGCATGGCCGCCGCCAACACTACCCGTGCGGCCACCTTCTTTCAGGGCCTCATTCATATTCGTATGCAGTGCGGCGAAGGCGGGGGCGAGGCCGCAGAGCATGCCGGTTCCGACAGCGAGCAGCAGGGCGAAGGCAATGACAATCCAGTTGAGATGAATGTCGTTGATGCGGGGAAGATTTTCCGGCAGGTAGCTGATGGACGCGCGGATCGCGATCGCAGCAAACCCGATACCAATGACACCACCGGTGACACTGAGGAGGAGACTCTCGATGGCAGCCTGTTGCACCAGTGTTTTGGAACTTGATCCAAGCGCTAGGCGCACAGCGGTTTCACGCCGGCGACGAATGGCGCGTACCAGCAGCAGGCCGGCCAGGTTGGCGCAGGCAATCAGCAGCACGATAAAGACAGCGAGAAACAAAACGCGAATCAGTGGACGGGCAGCCGCAACCGTCGTTGCCTGCAGCGGCTCGATCGCGGCACTGATATGCAGGCTTGCCAGGTACGACGGATAGCCCCGCATGATCTGTTGCGCTACACGGTTGCCATCGGCCTGCGCCTGCGCGATGGTTACACCTGGTTTCAGGCGCCCGACCATTCCATAATTCCAGGAAGCAACGCCCTGCGTTAGATCTTCGTGGCTCAGGCTCAGGGGAACCCAAAATTCGCTGCGGGAGAGATGTCCTGGCTGTAGTGGGAACTCGAAATTGCGCGGCATGACGCCGATGATGATGTAGGGTTGCCGGTCGAGCAGGATCTTATGGCCGAGTATCTTAGGATCCGCATGGAAGCGGCCCTTCCAGGTTGCATAACTCAGAACTACAAGGTGCTGGTTGTGCTCTTCCTCTTGCGCTGTGAAGAGGCGACCGATCATGGGTGTCACTCCCAGGGCGGGAAGAAGACCGGCAGTCAATCGCGTTGCATTGACATTGACCGGCTGTACGCCACCGGACAGTTCATAACCGGTAGGCGTGTAGCCGCCGAGACCGCTAAAGGATTTTGTGTCGTGAATGTAGGCAACGACATCCGGGGCAGTGACACTGGTGTCATCTTGCATATCAATCCCGGTCAAGTGATCGCCTAACACGACCAACTGGCTGGGATTTTTATACGGCAGCGGACGAAGCAAAACCCCTTCGACAACGGAGAAGATCGCCGTGGTCGCGCCGATTCCGAGCGCCAGCGTCAGCACCGCTGTCGCCGTAAATCCGGGCGACTTGCGCAGTTGGCGAAACGCGAAGCGAAGATCATTGAGCAGAGTGGTCAAAGAAAAATCTCCTTATTCGGAACGCAAAGCCTGCATGGGATCAATGGAAGCCGCTCGTCGTGCCGGAATGTATCCGGCAATAAGAGCACACGTGGAAAGAGCCAGAATTGCGATCATCCAGCTGACCGGATCGTGGGCCTGCACACCATAGAGCTGGCTGGCGATAAAGTGACCGCCGACCAGCGCAATCGGAATGCCAACGGCGAGGCCGAATAAAATCTGATAGAGCGCTCCACGAAGCATCATGGAAACAACGCTCCGACGCGAAGCGCCCAGTGCCATTCGCAGGCCTATTTCGCGGGTGCGGCGAGCCAGGGAAAAGGCCGTGACCCCGTACAGCCCGATCGAAGCCAAAATCAGCGCCAGCAATCCAAACAAGTCAGTCAACCGCGCCAGCAGACGATCCTGATCGAAGTTGCCAGAGACCTGCTGTTCGAAAGGCTCCAGGCTGACGATGGCAAGGTTGGGATCGATGCTCGCCATGGTGCGACGGAGCTCCGAATCGATGTTCGCTTGCCGGCCTTGAAAGCGAATGACAACGGCGTGTGCGTTTAGGCTGCGAACTTCGCCAGAAATGGCGCTGGCTTCCTTATAAGTGGTGATCTGCTGTGTCAGCGGGCGAAAGAACATCGGCTGGACATCGTCTCGCGGGCTGCCGTATTTTGCGTCGGCGACAACGCCAACAATCTCGAAATCGTTGGCATATTGCGGGCTGATCGTGCCGAAGTGTTTCCCGATGGGATTTTCGTGGGGAAAGACTTTCTTAACGAACGCCTGGTTGACGACAGCAACGAAGGGCGAGGTTGCGGTGTCGTGCTCGGTGATGCCACGTCCGCGCAAAATGTTCTGGCCAACGACGTCAAAAAAATGCGGGCTCACCCTGTCCCACGACGCTCCTGCACAGTTAGCCATGCTAGCGCTGGTCGAACGGCCCTGAACATAAGCGCAGTCTGTCCAGCCATCTCCGTCGAGAGGACTATAGAGAGCGAGACCTACGCTGCGAACACCTGGAATGGCGGAAATGCGCTGCTCCAGTTGTTGATCGAGCACCTGAAGACGTGCTGGAGTGTAACCGGCGCCTGCCGGATCCAGGTGCATGACGTAGCGGTCAGCGGTAGAAATACCGAGGCTTTGGTGCTCGAGATTCTGCAAAGATTTGGTGAGCAATCCCGCGCCGACAATCAATACCAGCGATAACGCCGCCTGAAAAACCACCAGAGACTTTTGCGGAAAAGAAGATTTTTCTCCAGTCGAACGATTCACACCTCGCAGCGCCTCTGCCGGTTCCAAATGCGAAGTCGTCCAGGCCGGAGCGATACCGAAAATAATTCCGGTGAGCACTGAAATGGTGAATGCGAAACCAAGAACTGGCAGCGACGGGCTGGCGTGGACCGGAAGGCCCGGAGAATCTGGAAACGTGAGCGACAGAATGACGCGCGTTCCCGCGTGAGCAATCGCGAGACCAGCGAGGCCGCCGATGCAGCTAAGGACAATGCTTTCGGTTAGCAGTTGGCGAACAACTCTCGTCTGGGCTGCGCCCAAAGCCATGCGGACAGACATTTCGCCGCGACGCGCGATACCCCGCACCAGCATCAGGTTGGCAACGTTGGCGCACGCAATCAGCAGAACCAGCGCGGAAAGAATCATCAACATGCGCAGGCCGCTTCCCACTTGCTGCTGCACGCTCTGAATGCCTGCCCCCGCGGGAGTGAGCACAATGTGTGCCCTGGGAATCGTAGACGAACTCCGCTTCATGAATGCGGGCTGGGTACGAAGCCACTGGCGCACTGAAGCTGAAAGTTTCTGTTGTAGCGGGAGGATCGCCGTACCCGGACGCACCCGGCCGATCGCATAGAGCCAGCATGAATCTGGATGATTGAGCAGGGAGTTGCTTTGGGCAATCGACGGTTCAGCGGCCAGTGGAATCCAGAACGCGGGCGGATTGGGTGTAATTCTGTCGCCATAAAAACCTGCCTGCGCGATGCCGATGATTGTGACTGGCTGGCCCTGGATATAAACGGTCGAGCCAACGATAGATGGGTCCTCGGCATAGTCCGCTTGCCAGGCTTGATAGCTGAGAACCGCAACCGGAGGAGATGATGGCTTGTCGTCTGCCGCGGAAAGCATTCGACCTGCGAAAGCACCGACGCCGAGGGTTGAGAAGTAGTTGCCCGAGACATATTCGCTGGTGGAAGCCTTGGCGATTGCTTTGCCGTATCGAACGCTAATGGCGTTGGTGCCGGCCTGCACCGCCGCAAGCTGTTCGAATTCCGGAACTGCCTGCTTGAAGTTCAGGTAGAGATCATAGGGGAAGATGGACATATCCCCGCTGTCCGGTACGAAGGAACCCCAGACACAGCAAAAATCCTGATCCCCGACGCGATACAGCTGTGACGGATTGCCAACCGGCAACGATCGAAGCAGAACTGCGTGAACCAACGTGAAGATGGCGGTGGTCGCGCCGATGCCGAGCGCCAGCGTCAGCGCCGCGGTCGCCGCAAATCCGGGCGACTTGCGCAACTGGCGGAAGGCGTAGCGAAGATCGTTGATGAATGTCGTCATCCTCAGTCTCCTTATTCGGAACGCAAAGCCTGCATGGGATCAATGGAAGCCGCTCGCAGCGCGGGTAACAACGCCGCCAACAGCCCCGCGGCGGCCAGGGCCAGGACAGGCAATAAAAACGACAAGAAACTCGCTGCGTCGAGGTTTGCGAAAAGCCGGATCAACAACGATCGCGCCAGAAATGAAAGAACAATTCCCAGGACGAGTCCGGCACCCATGAGTTTCGCAGCGCTTTGCAGTACCATGCCGACGATCTGCACGCGTTCCGCGCCCAGCGCCATGCGGATGCCAATCTCCGTGGTTCGTTGCGCGGCGGTGTAACTGATCAGTCCATAGATGCCGATGATGGCGAGCGTCAACGCAAGGAATGCAAAACCGCTCAGCAACCAGACAATCAGGCGATGCACAGTTAGAGATTCCTGCACCAGCGAGTGAAGCGTATCGATATCGAAAACGGTTTGAGTCGCATCGATGGCAGCAACCGAGCGTTGTAGCGTGCTTTTCAATGCATATGGATCCCCGTCGGTGCGGACAACAAAAGCAGCCATAGGTACGGGACTCTGCGCGTAATCCTGATACACAGTTCCTTTCCCCGTGTCTTCTGCCAGTGAAGTCAGCCGGACGTGGCCTACGACGCCGATGACCTGACTCCAAGCGTTGGCCCGACCGAATCGCAGGTAATGTCCAATCGCGTTTTGTCCGGGCCAATAGTCTCTGGCCAGATTTTCATCGATCACCACTACAGGTGCGGTGCCTTGACGATCTTCGGCGGTAAACCAGCGACCGGCCCGCAGCGGAATCCGCATCACTCGGAGATAGCCTGGGGTGGCCCAGGCCCGGTAGCTATGCGGTCCCGGATCGTTAGGACCCGTGGGACGATCTTTAATCGCAAACGATGCCGATGGGGTGGCCCCGCTAAAGGGCAAAGGAAATATGGCCGATGCAGCCTGCACGCCGGGCTGCGCCGCCAATTGATCCGTGACGCCGGTAATAAAGTTGGCTTGCTGATCGTTCTTGTCCTGATATCGCGTTCCGCCCAAACTCACCGCGCCTGTCAGAACGCCTTTGGATTCAAAACCGGGATTCACCTGCTGTAACTGCCGCAAGCTGGAAAGAAATAATCCTGTGCCGGTCAACAAAAGGAGTGAGAGAGCGACTTCCGTGATCACCAGCACCGCGCGCATCCGTTGACGTTCCGCTGAAACGGTAGCGTTCCGAACGCCCTCGTGCAGACGAAGCTGTTTGTGTCCGTGGACGATTCGTAACGCTGGCGCCAGGCCCGAGATAACTGCCGTCAACAATCCAGCCGCAGCGGCAAATGCCAGCACCGCGGGTGCTGTACGCACATCAAATCCCGCCGCTAAATCTCGTGGAACCATCCACAGCAGCAATCTTCCAAACGGTGGTCCAATCAACACGCCCAGCAACGTAGCCGTGCCGGCTAATAAGAGCGTCTCCACCAATAATTGGCGGACCAACCTCCACGCCGGTGCGCCAAAGGCCGTGCGAATGACCATCTCTCGGCTGCGTCCTGCGCCACGCGCCAGAAAGAGTCCTGCAACGTTGGCGCAGGCAATTAACAGAATGGCGAGCACCACGCCCAGCAAGACAAAGAGAGGTGTACGCAATTGGCCGGCAACCAGCTCCGTATAGGGGACGGCAAACATGCCCCACCCGGCTTCACGACTGAACCCGACGTTACGGGTGACTTCTTCCGCCTTCGACTGCAGTCCCGCATTCAATTGGGCGACGTTGACACCCGGCCGCAATCGGGCAATGCCGTCATACGATTCGTTGAAACGCTGAGCGGGGGTGTATGCATCCGGAGCCAGGGCGAGCGGCACCCACACATCGCGGCCGCGCGGCCAGTCAAAATCGCTGCGCATCACGCCGATCACGCGATAGGCTTGCTGATCGAGCAGCATGGTTTTGCCGATTGCATCTTTCTGTCCGCCAAATGCCCGTTGCCACATGCCGTAGCTCAATACGACTTCGTGATCGGCGTGCGGCTGATCCTCCTCCGCGGTGAACGTGCGCCCTAGAATCGGTCTTGCCCCCAACACGTTGAACCACTGCCAGGAGACAAGTGCCGATGTGACATGCTCAGTTCGTCCATCCACCAGGGAGTTGAAACTTCCCGACTGATCCAGTGCCGCATATTCAACCTGATTCTTCAGTGAACGCGCATCGGCAAAATCCGGAACTGAGATTCCGATATTTGCCAAATTCAAACGGGTGTAGCGTGCTCGCAGCGCCACCACGCGTGCCGGATCTCCGATTCCCGCTGGATGCAACAATACGGCCTGGATGAGACTGAAGATCGCCGTCGTCGCGCCGATGCCGAGGGCCAGCGTCAGCACCGCAGTCACGGTAAATCCGGGCGACTTGCGCAATTGGCGAAACGCGTAGCGAAGATCGCTGAACAGTGTCGTCATCATCTGTCTCCTTATTCGGAACGCAATGCCTGCATGGGATCAATAGAAGCCGCACGTCGCGCTGGAATGGTGCAGGCCAGCAGCGCAACCGCCACCAATATTGCCGACACGCCTAAGTACGTTGCTGGATCGGTGGAGCTGACAATGATGAAACTCCGCATCAGATGCGCGACCGCCAACGACGCGGCGAGGCCCACGGCGAGACCGATACCGACGATCCGAAATCCCTGCCGGTAGACCATTCTGAGAATGTCAGTGTGTTGCGCGCCTAGGGCCACGCGCACTGCAATCTCACTTGTCTTCTGGCTGACAACATAAGAAAGCACGCCATACACTCCCACGATCGCGAGGATGAGGCCTAGAGTTCCCATGACAGCTGCCAGTTCCGCCCCGACCTGAAAGAAGAGCAGCCCGTTCGTCGTGTACAGACCCTGCCGTAGCGTGTACACCTCAAACACGGGAAGCGTCGGCGCCATGTCGCGGATAGCGCGCTCAACCTGAGGAATCATTGCGGCTGGATCGCCGGCAGTTCGCAGTTCGAGAGACTCCAGTGTGTTCTGTTGATAGTGCTGTAAATAGGGCACGTAGAAAAGCGGTGGGATGGCTCCGGTGACGCCGGCATAGCGCGCATCCTTTGCAATGCCGACGATCTGCATGGAGTGAGTAGGATCGCTGCTCATGGTGAATTGCTTGCCGATCGGATCCTGATTGGGCCAGAACTTCTTGGCCATCGCCACGCTCACAATCGCGACGTGGAGATGGTTCTCGTCGTCCGAATCGGTAAAGCTCCGACCCTGTAGCAAAGGAATCTGCAGGGTGCGGAAATATTCCGTGGTGATCAGATTTTCTGCGGCACCTGCTGCGGGCTGTCCCGGCGGTGTCTGATAGCCGGGAATTGTGAGGGTATCGTAACCGCCGTTGTTGACGTTGCTCATGGGAACATTTGCGGTGAGAGTGGACGAGAGGACTCCGGGAAGCACGCGGATGCGTTCCTGCAGCGATTTGTAAAAGTCTCGGCTTTGCTGATCGTTGTAGCCAATTTCGCTGGGATCCATGGTGAGGGTAAGGACATGCGATGGATTAAATCCGAAATTGGAGTGGGCTGCCTGGGTGAGACTCCGGGTGAACAGTCCTGCGATGATCAGCAGCGTCAAGGCGCTCCCTACCTGCAACATGACCAGTCCATCGCGGAATCTGCTGCTGCTGCCGGTGACGCCACGGCCTCCTTCGCGCAAAATCAGATTGAGGTTTGCGCGTGACATGCGCGTGGCGGGAACGATACCGACAATCGCGCCGGCCAGCACTGCAATCACCGCGGAGAAGGCGAAGACGTGCCAGTCAAAGCCGAAATCGAAATAGATGGGTACATCGGTGTGCATGTTGACGGAGCCAAGCAGCGAACTACCCCACAATCCCAGGCCAACGCCAGCTGCACCGCCGAGGAGCGCCAGCAGGACGCTTTCCGTCAGCATCTGGCGGATGAGGCGAGAGCGCTGCGCACCGAGCGCTGAGCGGATGACTATTTCACGCTCCCGAACGCTGGCGCGCACCAGCAGAAGGTTGGCCACGTTGACGCAAGCCAACAGCAGCACCAATCCGGCCAGAGCAAGAAACAGCGACGAGATGACCCCGATGGTGTTGTTGGGATCGAATCCAGTCCTCCCGGCGATCAGAGAAAAGCTGCGGACTGCGGCATCTTTTTCCGTACTGGGATGTTGGGTCGAAAAGCGATTGGCCACGACGGCAAGCGCGGAATTTGCCTGCTGTCTGGTGATGCCAGGTTGCAGCCGGGCGTAGACCTGCCAAGTACGGCTGCTTCGCTTTTCCTGCAGGGCCAGCGGGGTGTTTTCAATGGTGACGACCATCTCCTGGGGAAGGTACCCCTGTATGCCCAGGACGGTCTCGACGCCGTGAAAATCCTTCGGAGTGACGCCGATGACGGTAATCGGATGGCCGTTCAGAGAGACCTGACGTCCGATGACGCTGGGGTCGCCGGCAAAATGCTGCTTCCAGTAAGCGTAGCTAAGAACCATGACCGGATCGGCGCCGGGTGTGTTGCCTTCGGAAGGCAGAAAGAAACGGCCCAGCATAGGCTGCACGCCAAGCACCTGAAAATAATTTCCGGTGACGTAATCGGTAAAGATGCGGTCGGGTCTGCTGAGCCGCATACTTAGGCCGTCAATACCAACCTGTTCTGCAGCCAGTCCGGAGAAAACGTTATGAGTCTGGCTCCGGAGATCGCGATACTCCGGCACGGAAAGATATTGCCGCCACGGGTTGCCCTTCTGCCGGAACCCGAGCATAACCAGCCTGCTCTCCTGATGTAGGTGGAGAGAATGAAAAAAAAGACCGTTGGTGACGCTGAAGATGGCAGTGTTGGCGCCGATGCCCAGCGCCAGCGTCAGCACCGCAGTCACCGCAAAGCCGGGCGACTTGCGCAGTTGGCGAAACGCATAGCGGAGATCGGCCCACAGGCTTGTCATCGTTTTCCCTCACTTGAAACCCATATTTCTATCCCACTCAGGCAGACCGGTTCGACTCGCCTGAGGGCTCGCAGAGGGTGGGCTGAATGGGGCACCCTCATCCCCAGGTAGCCATGCGCGATGCTGTCATTGCAGCAATTCCCTTTCGGCTGCCAGCTTGCGGCGCAGATCTTCTTCGGAGACCACCTGGCCGTCGAACAAATGCACTTCGCGGTCGGCAAGTTTGGCGAAGCGGGGATCGTGCGTCACCATGCAGATGGTGGCGCCGTCTTTGTGCAGTTCTTTCAGCAACTCCATGACAGCTTCGCCATTGCGGGAGTCAAGGTTTCCGGTAGGTTCATCCGCCAGGAGAATGGAGGGGGACCCAGCCAGCGCGCGCGCCACAGCGACACGCTGCTGCTGACCGCCGGAGAGCTGCGAGGGATAGTGGCGAAGGCGATGCGCCATGCCGACGCGGCCCAGCGACTCATCGACCCGCCGTTTGCGCTCTGCGGCCGGCATGCCAGAGCGATAGGTCAACGGCAGCTCGACATTTTCATACACAGTCAGGTCGCCGATCAGGTTGAAACTCTGAAAGATGAAACCAATCTCCTGGTTGCGAATGCGCGAGCGCTCCGCAAAACTGAGATTTTCAACCGGGCGCGTGTTCAACAAATAGCTGCCGCCGCTCGGCGTATCCAACAGGCCAAGAATGGAAAGCAGGGTGGACTTGCCGCAGCCGGAAGGACCGGAGATGGCGACATATTCTCCGCGATCGATGTTGAGATGGATGCCCGAAAGCGCGTGGGTTTCAATCTCGTCGGTATAGAAAACTTTTGTGAGAGCTTCAATGTGGATCAGCGATTGCTCTGCAATGGCCATGTCGTTTTGGTCCTCTCTTTTGTCAATGAATACGTCTCAATCAAGAATGCTTTTCGTAGCGTTGAAGATCCCGGCTCAATCCAGCCGGATGCGGTCTACATTGTCCTGGCGCGACATGTCGGAAAGGATGACGGTGTCTCCTTCTTTCAGGCCGCTCAGGATTTGAATTTCGTTCACGGACGCACGTCCGACTTTGACCGGCACGCGCGTGGCATAGTTGCCGCTGGGATCGAGCTTGAACAGGCTGATGGTGGAATTTTCATTGGCAAACGCCGGCCGCCCCACGTGAAGCACGTCATGCAGCCGTTGCAAGTCAATGGTTCCATCCACACTTAAGTCGGGTCGCGCACCCTGCGGTAACGTTCCATCTATCTGTACGTCAACCGTGACGGTTCCGTTCACAACCGCAGGATTAATTCTTGTGACCGTGCCTGCAACGACTCCATTATGCGTATCGATTTCGGCAGGCTGTCCGTTCAGAACGTCGTGTGCCTGGGTTTCTGGAATCTGCAACTGCGCCTTCAACTGATTGGGCTGAATAATCTGGGCTAGTTCGGCCCCGACAAGAACGTGTTGACCCATCTGCAATGGCATCTGGATCAGCTGGCCCTCAATCCCCGCGCGAACCGTGAGAGCATCGACCTCGCGCTGCTTCAGTTGCGCCAGAGCCTGGGCTTGCTGCACCTTTGCCTTCTGCACGGCAAGCTGCGTCTCAAGTGCTTTTTGATTGATGGAAACTTCTTCTTCCTGCAGCTTTTGGCGGGTGGTCAATGCGTCCGCTTTGCCTTGGGAGTCGCTATAGGTAAGACCGCTGATAACGCCGAGCTTGTAGAGTGCCTTGTCGGTTCGCGCCTGCAGCTGGGCCTGCTGATATTGCGCGTTGATGTCGGCGGCAGTGGAACGCCGGTCCATTAAGGCGCTTTCGATGCTGACCTGGGTGTTATGTAAGTCTGCCTGCGCTTCGTTCAATTGCAGTGCGGCATCCTGCGCCTCCTGCATCAACTGCGGATTCGTGAGTTGCAGAATGACTGTGTCCGGATGGACCAGTGCGCCGGGCAGTTTGAAAATGCTGACCACGGTGCCGTCGGTTTCGGCGGGGATGGAGCGAATGCGGTCTTCACGCGGTACAAGCGTTCCCAGGCCACGCACCTCGCGGGTCATGTTGCCGCGCTTGACGGTGTCAGTCCATACAGTGCTGCGATCAACGGTGGGAGCTGCTGGTTTCAACCGCATGACAAACACGGTGATTCCGGCCAACAGAACCACTCCAACCGCAGCCCAGAGAATTTGGCGGCGGATTCTTTGCTTTTTCAGATCGGGCCGAGCGATATCCATTGGTCATGTTCAATGCAAGCGGCACGCCAAAATGACCAGCGCAGAATCTACGTGTTTTCAGCAATTTAAGGCAATAGATTGAATGTAAATTCAGGGTTCACTGTCCGATATCGCAAATCACTGTTCGTTTCTGGACACCTGAAACGACTCGCGCTCTTGTGCTTGCGCCTTGCCGAATTTATTTTTCGGAGCCGATGATCTTGCCGCGCAAAACCGTGATCGATGCTTTCGGTAAAACAAATTCAGTCTGCGGCCCGCTCGAGATTGTGGTCCCGACCGGCGCGTGATCGGGATCGGCATGACTGTTAGCGCCGTCGTTGATCCAGACATACTGATCGCTGCCGAAGGTGACGTCGCGGACCGGACCGTTGAACGAAGTCTTCTTTCCCCCGTCATTGAAAACGACATGCACGGTGTGCGGATTGCTTTCGTCGCGATTCACAAGCATAAGAGACCAGTTGCCATCGGGACGATGGACAGCGTACGAGGTGACGAGCAAATTGCCGTCGCCATCTTTAATGTCGGCGGAGGACGGAAACATCTGATCGACGCCGGAGCGGTGCTGCACCCATTCACGATTGATCATCTGCGCGGCAAAATAGTATGCAGTGTAGCCGCGGATATCGTAGTTCTCTTCATCCGCAACGAAGTTCGACCAGGATGCCCAACCGGTGCAGGTATTCTCCACGCGCTGCGGCTGGATGGGAGAGTGCGTATACAGCGAGCCGCCGGCGGCAAGGAATGAGCCGACGCTATCGCTGAGCCACAAGCCGCCAAAAATGGTACTCATGGGACCGGTCAACTGAGCAGCAAGACTGCTTTCGTCGACGATGAGAGGCACATTTTTAGGGACGCCATCTTCGCGCCACACCTGCAGAATATGGCTCATCAACTGCGGTTCGGAGTAGAGATTTTTCCAGGTGATATCGCAGGCGTCGAACGGATAGTGCTCGAAGGCGACAAAGGCAAGGTCGGACAGGCGGCCGTGCGCCTTTAGGTAGTCGACGAATCGGCCCATCCATGATGTGCGACCCTGCGCATCCGGCCAGACGCGAATATCCTGATTGACGCCTTCAAAGATTGGGCCGCCCAGCTTCACCTTGGGATCTACTTTATGAATCGCGGTCGCCCATTGCAGATAGAGCGTGGCGTAATCTTCCGGCAGCATGTGTTGCCCGTCGGGCTCTTCTCCCATTTCCACGTAGCGAACCGGATAGCCGCGCTTTTCAATGTAGGCGATCTCGGCGGCGGAGTCTTCCGGCGTGCCATAGAGCAGCGTGACCGGAATCATCGCGGGCAAATTGTTTGTAATTCCGCTGGTGAAGAAAAGATCGAAGCCGGTGTGCTCATATTTTCCGTCGTCGTCGATGACATCGCTGGCGGCATGCCAGGGGTCGATGGACGAAGCAATGTAGGACGTCTGATGATTGTGCGGGTGCCGCGGATTGGTCGAGGTTTCCGGATTTTTCGGAGTCGGAACAAAGTCACCTGGTTGGCCATTCGCGCTTTCACCAATGGTCCCCACTTGAATTTGCTGGATGGCGTAGCCCACGCAGTTACGAACGTCCTGGCTGCCGTGTTCATCGCAGGTGTTGGAAGACTTTGTCATCAGCACTCGCAAATAGCGAGCTGGGACGGGAGTATCTATCAGCTTGAGAGTGACAGTGCCGCCCTTCGCGCTGCTGAATGCGCCGGCGGGAAATGTCTTCCACTCCCCTTTCGGGCCCGCATCAAAGTCCATCGCTTCGGTGCCAACCCAGTACTGCACCTGATAGGCGACGGCATAAGGATTCTCCCATCGAATCTGGACTGCATCCACTTGCTTGTCAGCCTTCAGGTCGACAACCACCCACTGTGGGTGTTTCGCGTCGCTCTCTCCGGTGAATTTGCTGGTGAGATATGGATTGCTTTTCCAGTAGGTGAGGCCGGCATCCGACATGGGACGATCGCCGCCGCCCGCAAATCCACGGTGCGGCAACGAATACGAGAGGATGTATTTGATCGGAGCCTTCAGATCGCTGCTGCCGGTAAAGTAGCCGTCTTTATTGGCCGGATCACTCCAGGTGCCATTCTCTGTCCAATGCCAGGCAGCCTTGCGCAACTCAGAATTATTTCTGTATGAGATGGGACCCCATCCCGCGGACAGCGACTCCTGCAAAATATGCGGTGTGTAGACGTGATCGATCCCCGAGCGTGACAGCACATCGACGGAGGAGCCAAGGGCCTGATCCGGATTGAAGGAATTGATGCTGTGACCGGTTGTGATGTCGACGCTGACAGTACCGCCGGGCGAAGTTTTGGTTTGAGCGGTTGCGGTGAGCGTTGTCAGCAGAAAGCAGGCGGTCCAAATCTTCAGCACCATCGTTGGCAGTCTCCCTTGTTTTCGATGTCAGCAAAACATTGAAACAATCCTCCCCGTGATCGTAATGCATGGAGAGCCGACTGTCGCCCAGCTGCGATTCGTCCTCCCCTTGACATTCGACATGAAGAAGCGTAATCCTGTTGTCGAATGTCGAGGGGAAATATGCCGCCATCCACTGACCTACTGCAAGGAACGCTCGATGTCCTGATTTTGAAAACGCTGGCACTGGAGCCAATGCATGGCTGGGGCGTGGCCCAACGCATCCAGCAAATCTCCAAAGATGTGCTGCAGATTGGGCAGGGTTCACTCTATCCAGCGCTGCACCGGTTGGAATACAAAGGATGGATCGAGTCGGACTGGGGAAGCTCAGATAACAATCGTCGCGCGAAATATTATTCACTGACTCGCAAAGGCAGAAAGCAATTGGAAGCGGAATTGGCCACCTGGGAGCGGCTGTCTTCTGCGATTGCCCTGGTGTTGGAGGCGCCCGCGCCATGAGCGAATTTCTCACCCGCATGCGATTCTTTTTTCGCCGCACATCATCTAGCGAATTCGATGAAGAACTGCAGTTTCATCTGGAGCAGGCAACGCTGGCAAACATCGCGGCGGGGATGACTCCGGAAGAAGCCCAAAGGCAGGCACGTATCGATTTCGGCGGAATCGAAAGCGCGCGCGAAGAGACCTACGCGCAGCGACCCGGCTGGTGGATGGAGACGGTGCTACAGGATATTCGCTATGCGCTGCGCGGATTTCGCAGAAATCCAGTTTTTACAATCACGGTGATCGCGACGCTGGCGCTCGGCATTGGGGCGACAACAGCGGTTTTCAGCGTGGTCGATCCAATTCTGTTCCGTCCGCTTCCGTATGCGCATGCCGATCGCCTGGTATCGGTAGGCCTGGTGCAATCTCTGGAAACGCAAGAGTTCACACTGGGTGGTTTCTTCTTTGACTGGCAAAGGAATCAAAAGCCCTTCGAGGCCTTGACGTCAGAGGGAGCGGTGTCGCGCGAGTGCGACCTGACGGAACGGAATCCGGAACAATTGCACTGCATGCCCGTCCTTAGGAATTTTCTGCCAACGCTGGGCGTTACCCCGATTCTTGGCCGCAATTTTTCAGCGGATGAAATGCGACCAAACGGGCCAGACGTCGCGATGATTTCCTATGCGTTGTGGAAGAGTCGCTTCAATCGCAGTCCAAATGTTCTAAATCAACTAATCGATATCGACGGCAGCCAGGTGCGGGTGATCGGTGTGTTACCTGAAAGTTTTGAGTTGCCGGATCTGCAGCCGGCGGATGTGCTGATGCCGCTAGCATTGGACGAGGCGCAACAGCATATCGTGAATGGCAGTATTGGATATCCCATGCGCACATTCGCACGGCTCAAGCCTGGCGTGAGCATTGTGCAGGCGCGGACCGAATTTGCGCCATTGTTTAACGATATTCAACGGATCATCCCGTCACAACTTCGCAGATCCTTCCAGACCGACTTTCACCTGCGAATTCGCTCGCTGCGTGAACGCCAGATGCAGGACGCGAGCCTGATTGCATGGGTGCTCCTAGGATCAGTCCTCGCAGTGCTGCTGATTGTGTGCGCCAATGTGGCTAGCTTGCTGATGGCGCGTGGCGCTGCTCGCGGGCGCGAGTTGGCGGTTCGTGCTGCGTTGGGAGCAAGTCGATTTCGGCTGGCGCGACAGGCGCTGGTCGAAGCGTTCCTGCTCTCGACGGCAGCTCCAGTCGCGGGCTGCATCCTTGCCGAAGTGCTGCTGCGAATCTTTATCGCCATCGCGCCCGCCGGCATTCCCTTTCTGGCGAAAGCACATCTCGACCTGCGCATCATTCTCTTCACCGTGATTATTTCCATTGTTTGCGGTGGGCTGTTTGGACTCGCACCGGCATTTCAGAGGGCAACGCCGCGGCTACAGAACGATCGCGCATTCGTTGCTGGCCCCGCTGCGAAAGTTCGCTAGGGGTTGTGATCGAGTGGCGGCGAGCGTAGTGCTGCTAACGGGCGGCATGTTGTTCCTACGCAGTTTCTGGCAGCTTGACTGATTCCTGCGCGATCGGCAATGAATGTCGATCCCATGGTCGCGCTGCGCCACGAGTAATCCTCCTACCTTATATAGAGTGGCCTGGCGCCAGTTCCCTTCCGGCGATCCACGCGCGCAGAGATTTCCTCGTCAAATCCCGCGCGGCGAGGATAGATTAAAGTACGAGAAGAAATAGAAGAGCTCAAGACCGGTCACCCGCCGAGAGTTTGCGGAGATGAGATCCGGATTTGGACCGCAGCATCCCTCAGTACCGACCAGTTTTGTTCAAGCAAACGTTTATTTTGGAGACCAAAGATGATTTCGTCGCGCTGGCTGTTCCCCGTGGTTTTGTCCGCAGTGGTGATGCACGCACAACAACCGTCGACACCGGAGTTGTTGCAGGGCTATTCGCACGATGCGTCGGCGAAAGAGGTTCAGTGGGAACAGAAATTTCGTGCGATTCCATCGCCGGATAATTTGCGCAGCTACATGCAGCGGCTGTCGGCACATCCGCATAACGTTGGCTCTCCTTACGATAAAGACAATGCCGAATGGATTGCGGACAAGTTTCGATCGTGGGGATTCGATACTTCAATCGAGACATTTTATGTGTTGTTCCCCACTCCGAAAGAGCGTTCGCTGGAGTTAGTGGAACCAACAAAATTTACCGCGAAGCTGGCAGAACCTCCAGTCGCAGTAGATCCCACATCGAACCAGCAATCCGAAGCTCTGCCACCCTACAATGCGTACTCCGCAGACGGTGATGTTACCGCGCCGCTGGTGTACGTGAATTACGGTACGCGGGAAGATTACGAAACGCTGGCGAAGATGGGCGTTTCCGTGAAGGGCGCAATCGTCATTGCGCGCTATGGGCACGCCTGGCGCGGCATCAAGCCGAAGGTTGCTGCGGAGCATGGAGCCGTGGGCTGCATCATCTATTCTGATCCGCAGCAGGATGGGTACGGAGAAGATACAACCTTCCCTGCGGGGCCGGCGCGACCGCTAGAGGGTGTGCAGCGCGGTGCGGTCACCGACACATTTTATCCGGGCGATCCGCTCACGCCAGGATATGGTTCGACCAAAGACGCGAAGCGCGTTCCGTTAAAAGACAATCCGGAAATTACAAAAATACCGACTCTGCCAATTTCTTACGGCGACGCGCAGCCCTTGTTGCAGGCCCTGGGTGGACAGATGGTCCCTCGGCCTTGGCGCGGAGGATTGCCGATTGCGTACCACGTGGGTCCGGGTGCGGCGAAGGTACATTTGCGCGTGTATTCCAACTGGGACATCAAGCCAATCTATGACGTGATCGGGCGGATGACTGGCGCGACGGAGCCCGACCAGTGGGTGATCCGCGGCAACCACCAGGATGCATGGGTCAACGGAGCGGAGGATCCACTCTCTGGACTTGTGGCGGTCATGGAAGAAGCGCGCGCTTTTGGCGAGCTGGCGAAACAAGGATGGAAGCCGCGGAGAACCATTATTTATTGCGCCTGGGATGGCGAGGAACCTGGCTTGCTGGGTTCAACCGAGTGGGTGGAAACGCATGCGAAAGAGCTGAGCGATCATGCTGTCTTTTATGTCAACTCCGACACCAACGACCGAGGTTTTCTAGGGATGGCAGGTTCGCACTCGGTCGAGCACTTTATGAATACGGTCGCGGCAGAGGTGCCGGATCCCGAAACAAGATATTCCGTGCTGGAACGTGCTCGCCTACAGCAGATTGGCGAGGCAACTACGGAAGCGGAGCGTACGGAGCTGCGTAATCGTCGCGATTTGCGCATTGATGCGTTGGGAGATGGCTCCGACTATTCGCCATTTCTGGATCACCTTGGAATTCCTTCGGTCGATCTGGGTTTCGATGGCGAAACTCCAGCGGGCATCTATCACTCTCAGTATGACGATTTTTACTGGTACACGCATTTCTCCGATACGAAGTTTGTGTACGGCCGCGCGCTGGCGCAGGTGGCTGGAACAGCCATGATGCGCATGGCCGATGCCGAGGTGCTGCCATATGAGTTCACCGATGTCGCCGACACCATACATACCTATGTGGATCAGTTGAAGAAGCAGATGACGGACACGCGGCAGGATATTGCGGAGACGAATCGACAGATTCAGGAGGGAGTGTTTGCCGCGACGTCCGATCCGGAGAAGCCTTCCTATCCACCGCCTGCGGAAGCGGTACCTCCGTTCATGAATTTTGCGCCGCTGGAAAATGGCGCGTCGGATTTGACCATCAGCGCGGAGAATTATCAGAAAGCGTTTAGTCAGCTGGAAAAGGATGATGCAGTGCTGGATGGAAAGCAGGTAGACGACCTGAATCATCTATTGATGTTGACGGAGCGCGCGACGCTGCTGGAGGCGGGCCTGCCCGGTAGGAGTTGGTATAAGAACCAGATCTACGCTCCCGGCGCTTACACCGGGTACGGTGTGAAAACTCTGGCTGCGGTACGCGAGGCAATGGACAAGCATGATTGGCAGCTCGCCGACCAGCAATCTCCGGTGGTTGGAAACGTGCTGGTGGACTGGAGCCACGCCATTGACGCGGCTACCAATCAGTTGGAAACGATCGAGAAGAAACAGTAGCTATTTGTTGTTCTTGCCGACCGAATGCCATTCTGCGTCGATCTGCTCCAGCGTGCGGCCTTTCGTTTCCGGCACCAGGCGATAGACAAAGAACCACGCGAGGATGCCGATGACGGCGTAGAGCCAGAAGGTTGCGCTTCGTCCCAGGGAATGCAGCAGGCTGAGGAAAGTCAGTGCGACGATCAGGTTGGAGCCCCAGTTCATCATGGTGGCGACGCCCATCGCGCGACCGCGAATCTTGAGCGGATAGATTTCCGAGATCAGCAGCCAGAAGACCGGTCCCAGTCCGATTGCAAAACAGGCGACGTATAGCGCGAGGCTGATCACCGCGAGCCACGCGACGATGGGCGAGGAACCGGTTAAGAGAAACGCAGCGCCAAGAACTCCCAGGCTGATCACCATCCCTACCAATCCCCACAGCAGCAGTGGACGCCGTCCGGCGCGATCGAGCATGCGCAGTGCGACAATTGTCAGCAGCACATTTACAACTCCGACGCCGACGGTGGCTAAAATCGCTGCTGAAGCAGAGCGAAGACCTGCTAGCTGAAATATTGTTGGCGCGTAATAAATGACAGTATTAATGCCGGTGAATTGTTGGAAGGCTGCCAATCCGATTCCAATAATCAACGGGCGGCGCAACGAAGGATTCAGTAACTCGCGCCAGCTGCCTTCCTGCAGACTCAAATCGGCCTTGATCTCAGCGAGCTCAGCGCTTACGTCACCCGACTCGCGAACTCTTTCCAAAACACCGCGAGCCTCATCATCCCTCGATCTTCCCATGAGCCACCGCGGACTTTCTGGAACAAAGAATAGTCCGATCAAAAGAATCAGCGCAGGAATCGCGGCCAACCCGAACATCCAACGCCAGGCTTCTTTGTCTGCGAGCCCATAATCCGCTAGGTAAGAAACCACGATGCCGAGGGTGATCATCAACTGATTTAGCGAAACCAATTTGCCGCGAATGGCTGGCGGAGAAACTTCAGAAATATAGAGCGGCGCCGTAAATGACGCGATTCCGATAGCCACGCCAACTACCACGCGGCCAATTGCCAGCAGCGTTGGCGAGGGCGCGAGAGCTGTACCGATGGCGCCGATGATGAATAAAATCGCCACCTGGATGAGCAATTTGCGGCGCCCCAACGCATCCGCTAACTTGCCTCCAAATGCTGCGCCGGCGACAGCGCCCAGCAACACGGCAGAAACCACAACTTCTTCTTGGAATGTCGAGAGCAAGAAATCTTTTCGAACAAACAGGATTGCCCCAGAGATCACGCCTGTGTCGTAGCCGAACAGCAGACCGGCCAACGCCGAAATGCCTGAGACCATGGTGACAAAGCGGCTGGTTGCCGGTTTGGTGTGGCTGTGTTGTGGCGATGACAAAGTTTGCCTCCGTGCGGATGTGTGCATCACTCAATGATTCTGAGGGCACAAGCGGTCAATGGGTTGCCGGAACAGTCCATGAGAAGCATACCTGATCGAGGCGGTCTCGTTTTAAGTCCCCGGATTTTGAAGGTAGTGCTATGAGGTCGGACCGCGCGCGCCTTATATTGGGGCGCGAACTTTTTTGAATGGGGCGTTAGCTTGGCCTGATATTGTCTCTTCATAGGTCCAGCCTGGATAGGACGTACCGCTGCGCCAATTCTCGGAGGTGTGCTTCGTGAACGCGATTCAGTTCTGTCGAGCATCGAAAAAGAGTATTGTCTCTTGCGCGCTTTGCGCTGTCGTTTTCAGTGCAGCTGCATGTTTCGCTTTCCAATCCGACTCCGCGAAGCTGGCTCCCCCGCCGCTCACAAAAAAGCAGCCCGTCGTGGATTCCTATCACGGGGTCAAGGTGACGGACGATTATCGATGGCTGGAGAACGGCCAAAGCCCTGCAACGAAAACGTGGGTCGCCGCTCAAAATGCCTACACCCACGCGTATCTGGAGCAAATGCCGCAGCGTGCGCCGATCGTTCAATATTTACTGAAAACGCGGAAGCAGGAGCAGTCTAGATATGGCTTGCTTGAATATGTCGCCGGCCATCTGTTCGCATTGAAATTCGATCCCGAAAAATCGGCTCCCTTGCTCGTGACCTTCACTTCGCCTGAGGACAAGGCTTCAGAGCGCGTCATTGTCGATCTGAATAGCTTTATTCCCGGCCGCATTTTCAATGTGAGTTGGTATCTGCCGTCTCCGAATGGAAAAACGGTGGGCCTAGCGCTTTCGACCGGCGGAAGCGAAGATGCCTCGCTCTACGTTTTCGACGTGGCTACCGGCAAGCAAATTGGGGCCAGCGTTCCGCGTGTGAACTTTGCAACGGGCGGCGGAAGCATGGCGTGGAAACAGGATGGTTCCGGCTTCTATTACACCCGCTATCCGCAAGGTAACGAGCGCCCCACTGCAGATATGGATTTCTATCAGCAGGTGTATTACCACGCGATGGGCACTGAACCTTCGACGGATCGATATGTCGCCGGCAAAGACTTTCCGCGTGTTGCCGAGACGACACTGGTCGCTTCGCCGGATGGGCGCGATCTACTCATCTCTGTTGCGAATGGGGATGGCGGACAGTTCGAGCATTTCCTGGTGCCGATTGATGGACCTACGAAGGCAGCACCGGTGCAGATTACACATTTCGACGACGGTATCGTGCAGGCTGTGTTTGGCCCGGACGATGCGCTCTACTTGATGTCGCGCAAGCAGAGTGATCGTGGCAACATTTTGCGACTAGCAGCACACGATACGAAACTGGCCGATGCCGAGGAAATTGCCTCGCCCGGAAAAGCAAGTTTTGTCAGTGCTGGAACCGGCACGGTCATCGGCGATCGCACCTACTGGGTTGGTGAGGATCGAATCTATGCCACTGTGATCGACGGCGGACCGGAAGAAATTCGCATCTATGACCACGATGGCAAAGCGTTGGGAAAAGTACCGACACCGCCCGTAGCCTCGGTCAGCTACCTGGTGCCATTGGGCGGAAACGCGATTCTGTATAACGTGCAGACCTATGTAACGCCACCTGCGTGGTATCGCTATAACGGAACAGGTGAGCCGCAAGCCACGCCATTTCGCACCGATACACCTTTCCACTTCGATGACATTGAAGTTCGCCGCGCCTTCGCGAAATCAAAAGATGGAACTGAAATTCCTCTCACGATCTTGATGCGAAAAGGCACAACGCTGAATGGACAGAATCCCACGCTGATCACCGGCTACGGTGGCTACGGCATCAGCATCACGCCATGGTTTGCCAACAGTTTTGATCGTCTTTGGTTCGATCATGGCGGAATTATGGTGGAGACGAATCTGCGCGGAGGAGGCGAGTACGGCGAAGCCTGGCACCATGGAGGAATGCTGCTGAAGAAGCAGAACGTGTTCGACGATTTTGCCGCGTGCTCACAATATATGATCGACAACCATTACACGTCGCCGGCGCACTTTGCCGCGGAGGGCGGCAGCAATGGCGGCTTGCTGATGGGCGCTGAAATCACGCAGCATCCGCAGATGTTTCGCGTGGTGCTATCGATTGTGGGCATCTATGACATGCTGCGCACCGAGCTTGATCCAAACGGATCATTCAACGTCACCGAATATGGTTCAGTCAAAGATCCGCAGCAATTCAAGGCGCTATACGCCTACTCGCCCTATCATCATGTCCACGTGGGAACCGCGTATCCTGCGGTGCTTTTCGTGACCGGCGACAACGATCATCGCGTGAACCCGGCACACTCGCGCAAGATGACAGCGGAACTGCAGGCGGCGACCAGTTCGGGCTATCCAATCATGTTGCGTACCTCTGCCAACGCGGGTCACGGCTTTAGTACCAACGTCGACGAAGCAACCCAGGAGATGGCCGACATCTATTCGTTTTTGTTCGCGCAGCTGGGAATGAACTTCACGCAGTAATGATGCAGTCGTCAACAACGCAAAGCCTCCGCGTAGACGGCTGAATCCGCCATCCATCGGAGGCTGCGGGGTTCGCTTCGCGTTTTACTTTCCGCTGCTGCTTCAGCAACTCGATGGTCGCCTTGGGATCGATCAGATGCATGCGGCCATCTGCACTCGGCGTGGCTCCCTGTTTCATCAGCGCAATGGTTTGTTCCGGGGTCAGCTTCGGATCGAGCGCGATTAACTTCGCAGCCAGATTCACCACGTTCGGCGACGCCATGGAGGTACCGGACTCCTTCAGCTTGGTTCCTCCTGGCACGTAGCTTTCTACGCGATATCCGTCGGCATCGAGAATGACAGTCTTGCCGTAGCTGGTGAAGGAGGTCTCATCTCCAGCCTGATCTACAGCGCCGACGGTGACCAGGTTCGGCAGCTCCAGTGAGGCGGGCACATCTCCCAGGAAGCTGGCATTGCTATCGGAGTTGCCGGCAGCGCAGACCCACAGTGTGTTGGGGGCCGCCTGGATCGCGCCTTCGACCGCCTCGCGCCACACAGCATAAATCTGGGCCGCAAGCTGCTTACGCTTGTTGGGATCCTTGTCCGTGCTGGTCTTGTCGAGCCATTGTTCAATTTCCCCCTGGCTATCGCCCCAGCTCATGTTCACAACGCGGACGTTGTTCTTGTGAAGATATTCGCCGACAAAATGGAAATCCGCTTTGAATTTTTCAGCCCAGGCAACGGTAGGTGGAAATGGCATATCCGGCAGCGAGTCGTTGAACTGAATGACGACGAGTCGCGCCGCTGGATTGCCTTTCACCGCGATGCCGGCCACGTGCGTGCCATGCATGTACTGGCCGATGAAGCGAACCTTTTTCAGGAACTCTGAAAGCTGATCCGGCGGCATGGTCGACAGAGTTTTGCGTGCTTCGGCGGCTGCAGGAGAATCGATGCCATTCTGCAAGTCGTCCAAGCCCTGGAATATATTGATCACCCTTGGATATGCGGCCTTCTGCTCGGGGGTCATTGGCTGAAGGTTGCCGTTGTACAACTTACCTTGCAAATCAAATGCAAGTCCATTCGGACTGTGACCATCCGGATGCGGGTCGACGAATAAACGCCCAGGATAGAGCGAAGTATCGACACCGGAATCGAAGATAGCGATGCGAACCGGAGTCAGATTGTCGGCTGCGGTCAGGGTCACGTCGCGCGAGGCCCATATGTCCGGCTTTTGAACGTCGTGTGCGGCGATGTAGGGCGTGAGCACTGCCAGCGCGGGTTTCGCCAGCGGCAAGAAAAGCTTTTCCTCCACGCGCATGCCCAGCAGCATTTCCGCGCCCGGCAGATCGAGTCCACCCGTCTTCGCCACCTGCGGGTCGAGTTCAGATTTGGCACTCCCTTCCAGCAAGTCCGGTGAAAGCAGTTCGTAGCTTGTCCTCATTCCCTTGATAGTGTCCTGGGTTGAGCTCCACGGCAATGCGTTGATTCTGGCCGCGAATTGCTTTTGAAATGCCTCTTCGAAAGCGGGTCCGGAAGTTGCGCCACTCTCTTCTTGTGCCTTCACCAGTGCGGCCGTCGTCAGGCCGGAGGTCAGTTTCGCCGCAGGCTTATCCTGCAGATCGCGTATTTGCGCAGAAGTCGCGAGCGCACCCTTCATGTCGCCTTGAAGCAGCTGCGCGTCCAGCCGGGCGCCCAGCAGTTCCCGCAACGTCTCTTTATCGGAGATGTTGTAGTCCGCCAATACCGAATCCACATCGGCTTCGACCTTCTTGGCGAGAACATTAAAGGTTGCATCGTCGGCTTTGAGGAACAAACTGGCAGGCTGCGGCAGCGGATAGCTGAAGCGAGGAAGATCGGCGGCAGTATTGACCGTCTTCTTCGCCTGCGCCAGGCAGACCCCAGTGCTGACAGCCCAGAACATCACGAGAGAGTAGAAGGGCGTGCGATGCATTTTGCTCATAGTTCTCCTGGCCTGTTCAATGAAGATAGGTTCGTGACGCGGAATCGTTACTTTGCAGACTTTCTGAACTTGGCCCAACGCGCCCGCTGAGCAGCTGCAATCTTGGCGCGAGCTGCAACGCTTAGTTTGCGACGCTTGGTAGGTTTCGCTGCCTTCGCAGCGGCGGGCAGTTTGATATTTTGTTTGCGAGCGGTGCCAGACAATAACGACTTGACTTGCTGCAGCCGAGATATTTCCGCATCAATGGCTGCGATCAAAGATCGAGTATCCATGTTTCCCCCGGGGTCCATCATAGCGTGCCGCTTATGGCAACCTGCGGCTTACGCGAGGCGGGGGCTCCTCAGCATCTGGACCTTATGACATCGTAAGACTACACGGAGTTTTGCGCTACGGGAAATTCAATTCGAAAGGATGTGCTGAATGGGGTCACCTCATCTCCAGCACCGACGGTGATGGTGCCACCATTCTTCTCGACCAGTTCTCTGGTGATCCATAGGCCAATCCCGGTTCCTACATCGTCTTTGGTGGTAAAGAATGGATCGAAGATTCGCTCAAGATTCTCCATAGGAATTCCGACGCCGGAGTCGCGAATCGTCACCGCTGCCGTTTTGTCAGTAGAAGATAGGGTTACATCGACCAGACCCTCGCCTCCTACCAGCGCATCACACGCATTGGAAAGTAAATTGGTCAGAATTTGCCGCAACTCGTCGGGGGGCACATTCACTGTCGCGGTGATAGCGGAATCATAATGAACCTTGCCGCCTTTTGAATTACATCTTGCCTGAAACATGGCCACCACGCTTTCGATGATGGGACCAACTTCCGTGGGACCGCCGGTCGGTTTGGTGCGCGCGAAGGTCAAAGTGTGGCGGGCGATATTCGCAAGGCGATGTAGTTCACGCTCCGCATCTGCAAGATAGCCGCGCGCCTCGGCACCCATTGCTGTATCGAGAGAGGCAAGGTAGATGAGGTTCGTCGCCGCCTCCAAGGGATTGTTGATCTCATGCGCAACGGTTGCGGAGAGTCGACCAATCGCGGCCAGTTTCTCTGAACGAAGAACGGCAACCTCAGCATTCTTGCGAGTCGTAATGTCCATGACGACGCCGCGCCAATGCGAGTCGGAAGGAGAGGGTGTACCGCGCGCTTCCAGCCAACGCATTTCTCCGTTTGGAAGAAAAATACGAAATTGACTTTGAAACGGAGTGCCCGAATGAATTGCGCTTTCAGCCGATCTCTCGACGCTGGTCCGGTCATGGGGAGAGACAAGCTGGATGAGCGCATCGAGCGTCGCCACCTCCTGAAAGGACCGCCCAAGAATTTCCGCGCCTCCCTGCGCCCACTGGATACTGCGATCTTTCACGTTGATCAGCCAGGCAGCGGAGTTACTGCCCTGCTGCGCCTGCGCGAGCGTATCCGCGTGTTCGCTCAACGAACTCAAAGCGGAGCGGAGGCGAATTCCCCGACTGCGAAGACGGTCGAAGAAGTAGACGATGAGAAAGCCAATGCTGAGAATAAGCGCAACACGAATCAGAACTCCGGGAGAAAAATCTGAACGGCTTGAGGGCAGTATGAACCAGTCACAAAAAAGAGTGGCCGTAGCTACAACCGAAACGACCCCTGGACCCATTCCGAACAACGCCGTGATGCCCGCAGCGACCAGAAAATTCAGCGCAACTGGAGTTCCATGCAACGCCGGGAAATGTAGCGTCAGCTGAGCTGCGAACCATGCGAATAGTACAGCGCAAATGTATCCAAGCGCGCTTCGTAGAGCGTTCGCGCGAGAGCTTGACCCTTGGAATGGAAATGGCTCCTTCACGAACCCTCACAGCCGCTCAATTTGAGCCTCACTCAATTTCAGCGGCTCGAACCATCCCATCATACAAAAGGATTCGCGCCTTAGAAATGAAAGAATGCGCCTCTACAGCAATGCTGGAATGTTTGTCGTAAGCTCGCGGGCGCGTACAACCCTTCGACATCAGACCACTTACAGAAAATCGCCGTTAAGGGTATGAGCAAAACGGTACAGATTGTTGTGTGCCATCGGTGCGATGCTGACTTCACTGTCTCGGAGAATTAACTCACGAATCCACCGCGGACAGAACCTGAGATGAGCGCGCGGACTGCTTGCGGATTCCAGCGCGATTCTCCGAACTGCAGCATCGTTAAAGAAAGGCATTCAATGCGTGGAGTGAAATTTCTATTGTTGGCAGCTGCCTTGCTTGCACCACTGGCCCTGGTTCCAAGGGCGACTGCGCAGGTGACAATCAATATAGGTGCGCCGCCAGTTTGTTCGTATGGCTACTATGACTACGCGCCCTACGCCTGCTCTCCTTCCGGCTATTACGGGCCTGGATATTTTTACAATGGCATCTTCCTGGGAATTGGACCGTGGGAAAACTGGGGCTACCATCACGGTTGGGGAAGCCATCGATTCCACGGTTCTGGGGGCGGACACTATAATCCAGGCCACGGATATTCCGGTGGAGGAGGTTCCGCCGACACACATGGGCACGCTGCAGGTTACAGCTCCGGATCGGCGCACAACAACTCTCATACCACAGTTGTGCATAGCAGTGGTGGAACCTCACATAACAACGCCAGCCACACGGCAGTTGTACATACCAATGGCGGAGCCTCGCACAACAACAGCTCCCATACAGAAGCTGCGCATACAAGTAGTGGTTCCTCGCATAGCAATAGTGGCCATGCCCAGGCGGCGCACAATAGCGGCGGTGAATCACACAATGGCGGCGGTGAACACCACTAGTCGACAGCAATGAAAAGTGTGTTCGCAGGAGCAAGGCAGAGCCCAATGAACTCTGCCTTTTAGCGGGGCCAAGCCTGCGCCGCGGAGGCCCTCTCGTCATAATGTGAGCAAAATGGCACAGATTGCTCCATTCCAGCAGTGCTACCCTGTCGCTAGTGTGTCGTTGATGGCTTCGATTGCCTCAATCCGCTTTCACTGGGTTGGATCTCCAACTGAATTGCCCAGGAGTCGACGGCATACGCGAAGAAACGATTCCTATGGCCGAGCTGATGAACCCCGGGTTTGACCCCGCCGCTTTTCTGGCGAATGCCGGTCTGGGAAGAAAGATAGTCCAGTTGAAGGCGAAGCAGGCCTTCTTTTCACAAGGACATTCCGCCGACTGTATTTTTTACCTGCAAAAGGGGCGAGCCCGACTGACCGTGGTTTCACAAAGTGGCAAAGAAGCCACCATCACGCTGCTCTCCGCCGGCGACTTTGTTGGAGAGGAGTCGATCGCAGCCGTGCAGGGCCTGCACATGGCGACTGCTACGGCAATTACCGCCTGCACAGCGCTCAAAATCGAAAGAACGGAAATGATCCGCGTCATGCACGAAGAGCATTCCTTCTCGGATCTGTTCCTATCGTTCTTACTGTCGCGCAGCATGCGAGTTCAGGCTGACCTTGTCGACCAGCTCTTCAACTCCAGCGAAAAACGCCTGGCAAGGATCCTGTTGCTCATGGCGGAATTTGGCAAAGCGGGGGAACCGGAAACTTTAATTCCGCAGATCACACAGGAAACCCTTGCGGAAATGATCGGCACCACCCGTTCTCGCGTCAGCTTTTTCATGAACCGTTTTCGCAAGCACGGGTTTATCGACTACAACGGTCGCATACGCGTTCACAAGTCTCTGTTGAATGTGATCCTGCACGACGAATCGCGCACGCACAATGCCGTCAGTGCTCCCCTCTTGAGCACGCCGGCTCGCGCAAAACGAGTCAAAGACAAATCCAACGCTGCGAGCTCCGGCCCAACCAAGCAATCCTGAAAGCTTACCGACGGCGGGCTCGCAACCACTGAGCCTCAAAAGGAATTTCGGCGGGTGTTCCGCCGCGTTCCTAGACGTCAAAATCGCCTGTCTGAATGAGCAAATTTGAGCAGATTGGTGCGGACCTCCGCTCTAGAATTTGACTCGTCCCCCAGAAACGAGGCGGCAATGACCCACGCTGAGAATGTCTCCTATGCGCATCGACACAACCGCGACGGCTCGATTGACTCCATCTGTAGGATCTGCTTTGCTACGGTTGCAAAGGTTCAAGATGAGGTCAGCTTGACCCAACATGAGAGAACTCACTGTTGCCCGTCATGGATCACCGCGCCCTCAGAAAACCCGAGTCCTTCTGCTTCACGCACGGCATTGACGTTGGTTCGTCCGCGGGAAGTTAAGACGCGCACGAATGTGGTCGAGGCCGCACAATAATTCAACGAACCGGCATCCTGGATAGGGCCGAACATCACTTTCGCTTCAGCGCTTCCAATTCGTCGAGAGTGCGTGGCCAGTCTTTTCCCAGTAAGCGAGAGAGACTTCGGTCCGCCAGAAGTTTGCCGCCGGTCTGACAGGTGGCGCAGTAGTTAGTTTCGTTATCCGCATAGCGGATGCGCTGAATGGGTTGGCCGCAGCGTGGACACGGCAATCCAAAGCGACCATGTACTGCCATCTCTTTTCGAAATGCGGTTACTTTCTCCGGGAAATTTTGGCTGGCTTCTGTCTTGAGCCGATCCATCCACAGTTGAAGCGTCTCGCGCGTTGCACTAAATAATCGTTCCCACTCTTCGGGCGTCAACTTATGCGTTAGTTGAATCGGAGACAGTTGCGCTGCATGCAGAATCTCATCCGAATATGCGTTGCCTATCCCGCTCAAATTACGTGGATCTGTCAGGGCTCGTTTCAGAGTGCGATTTTCGGCGACAAGCGCCGTGCGAAATTGCTCGAGATCGATCGAGAAAATCTCAATACCGCCGGGGTCGATCGAGCGCATCTCTTCTTCATTGTGAAACAGGTGCAGGGTCGCGCGGCGTTTCGAACCGGCTTCGGTCAGAACGAGGGAACCATCTGGAAAGTCAAAGGCTGCGAGATTGTTGCGGCCTCCGAGCTTGGCTCCTACGGGACGCCAATGAAGCCGTCCCGCGATCATCAGGTGAATCACAGCCCAGTGGCCGTTGTCCACGCCGATGGCGATCCGTTTGCCGATTCGACGAAGTGAAGTGACCGTGCGATTCTCGAACGTCTTCAACAGGCGGAGCTCACCGTTCGCAAGAGAAATGGACTGCCGAGACGAATCTTCTCGAGCGGCTGGCCGACGATACGCGCCTCCAGAGCATTCAAGTAGGCCGTGATGTCAGGCAATTCCGGCATGGCTTAAGCTTGCACGGCATGACGTCGGTTTGCAATATGAAGTGCTCGTTCGAATGGAATCGGATCGACAAGACATCTCTCTGCTCCGGTGCATAACTGTGATTTCGCCGACTGGCGCCACAAGTCTCGACAGATCGCGCGGCGTATCCGCTGCTCGCAAAGTGCGGGAACGACGGGGTGAATTGACCCAGAGGATGGCGCGGATGGGGCGGCGGCCAGATGTTTAAAGTCAGAGTGACCGCGGTCACATTCGGTCTTTCATACAGATCGATAGTATGAGTTCGCCTGAGAGAGCGTCTGACGAACGACGCGAAGATCAGTGAGGCCAGCATTGGCGAATCTATCCAAATCGATTTGCGGTTTGGCATGAGCGCGATGTGACGAGGCCCACGTAGCAGCCCGGGCTTCGATGCCGGCAAAAAAGCTTGTCAATCGGCGACGGCTCAGAAGTTGCTGAGATGCCGCCGGGCAAAGGAGAGAACAAACATGGCAACAACCGCAGGTCAGTCATCGATTCACGACGCGCTTGAAGTCCTACACATGTCGGGCGTCAAGCATAGATACGACAATTACATCGGAGGCAAATTTGTACCGCCTACAACGGGCCGATACTTTGTCAGCCACAGCCCAATCAACCAGGAACCGATTTGCGAGTTTGCGCGCTCCGGAGCGGCCGATGTGGAATTGGCGCTGGACGCGGCGCACGCGATTAAAGATAAGTGGGCTCACACTTCTCCTGCGGATCGCGCTACGGCTCTGTTGAAAATCGCAAACGTGCTGGAGGAGAATCTGGAGACCCTGGCACTTGCGGAAACCATTGATAATGGCAAGCCCATTCGCGAGACGCGCAACGCCGACATTCCCCTGGTCATCGACCACTTCCGCTACTTCGCTTCTTGTATTCGCGCCGAAGAAGGGCGCTTGACGGACATCGACAATGACACCGTTGCCTATCACTATAAGGAGCCGCTGGGTGTCGTTGGGCAGATCATTCCGTGGAACTTTCCCCTGCTGATGGCCGCATGGAAACTGGCTCCCGCAATCGGCGCCGGCAACTGCGTCGTCATCAAGCCCGCATCGAACACGCCATTGAGCATCATGGTATTTGCGCAGCTGGTGGGCGACCTGCTTCCTCCGGGCGTGCTGAATGTCATCAGCGGTCCCGGTGGAGAAATGGGCAAGTCCCTGGCCTCCAACAAGCGCATTGCCAAGATCGCCTTTACCGGTGAAACCACCACCGGCCGGCTGATCATGCAGTACGCGTCGGAGCCCATCATCCCGCAGACACTGGAGTTGGGCGGCAAGTCGCCGAACATCTTCTTCGCCGATGTGATGGATGCGGACGACGATTTCCTGGACAAGGCTCTCGAAGGTTTTGCACTGTTTGCATTCAACAAGGGCGAGGTTTGCACCTGCCCATCTCGCGCGCTGGTTCAGGAGTCGATCTATGACAAGTTCATGGAGCGCGCCGTTGCTCGCGTCGCCAAAATCAAGGTCGGCAACTCCCTGCTGCCTGCGACTCAAATGGGACCGCAGGTTTCAAAGGAGCAAATGAACTCGATCCTGAACTACATCAAGATCGGGAAGGACGAAGGCGCAAAATGCCTGACGGGCGGCGATCGGGTTCATCTCGGCGGCGACCTGGAGAATGGCAACTTCCTGCAGCCGACCGTTTTCTCCGGCGATAACAGCATGCGCATTTTTCAGGAAGAAATCTTCGGGCCTGTACTTTCGGTCACGAAGTTTAGGGACCTGGACGATGCCATCAGGATCGGCAACGACACGGTCTATGGTCTAGGTGCGGGAGTTTGGTCTCGCAATTCAAACAACCTATATCGCGTAGGTCGCGAGATCCAGGCAGGACGGGTGTGGACGAACTGCTACCACATGTATCCCGCGGGAGCAGCATTCGGCGGCTACAAGGAATCTGGTTTTGGTCGCGAAACACACAAGATGATTCTCGATCACTACCAGCAGACCAAGAACCTGCTTGTGAGCTATAGTCCGAAAGCCTTAGGTCTGTTCTAAGGACCGTTGAAGCGCGGCTCGTTCAGACAGCGAAGCTGGGCGAGCCGCGAAGCACTGGTGCAATTCAAGAAAATATTGGGAACGAGCTGATTTTGTTCTCTTGTCGCGGTGCCTGCGGAGGCTGCACTCAAACCTCCCCAGACACTACCAACAATGCAAACATCCTCTCCATCCCTGGCGACAACGCATCTCTCACGATGGAAAGGAAAAACAAAATGCCGAAAAATATGATGGCGGCGGTCGTTCGTGAATTTGGTAAACCTCTGGTGATCGAGGAAGTGGCCATCCCGGAACCGGGTCCAGAAGAAATACAAATCAAGATGGAAGCGTGCGGCGTATGTCACACCGATCTGCATGCCGCGGAGGGTGATTGGCCGATTAAGCCGACACCGCCCTTCATCCCCGGACACGAGGGTGTCGGGTACGTTTCCGGCGTTGGCAGAAATGTGAAGACCGTGAAAGAAGGCGACCGCGCCGGCATCGTCTGGCTGTACTCCGCGTGCGGACAGTGCGTCGATTGTCTCGCAGGTCAAGAGTCCTGCTGCACAAAAGCGCAATTTGGCGGCTACACCAAGAACGGCGGCTATGCGGAATATGCGGTGGCCGACCCGAATTATGTCGCTCATCTACCCGCGAACGTGGGATTCGTTGAAGTCGCGCCGATCATCTGCGCCGGCGTCACGGTCTATAAGGGTCTGAAGTCCACCAACGCCAAACCAGGCGACTGGGTTGTCATCTCCGGCATCGGCGGCCTTGGTCACCTGGCCGTGCAATACGCCAAGGCGATGGGCTTTCATGTTGCGGCCGTCGATGTGTCGGAGGACAAACTCGCGCTCGCTCGCAGGCTGGGAGCAAAGCTCACCGTCAACGCCAAAGAGCAAGATCCCGCAGCCTTCTTCCAAAAGGAAATCGGCGGAGCTAATGCGGTGTTGGTGACAGCTGTTTCCACCCACGCGTTTGCACAAGCCATCGGCATGACGCGCGCTCGCGGAACCATCGCTCTGAACGGACTGCCTCCCGGATCGTTTCCCCTACCGATCTTTGAAGTAGTGCTGAAGGCGTTGACCATTCGCGGCTCCATCGTGGGCACGCGTTTGGATCTTGCCGAGGCACTGTCGTTCGCCGGAGAGGGTCTGGTTCACGCAACCACGAAAGCCGAGAAACTTGAAGACATCAACGATATCTTCAAGCGCATGCACGCCGGCACGATCGACGGCCGCATTGTGTTGGACATCACCGGAAAGAATTCCGCCAAGACAGCGAAGGAAGAAAACGTCGCCGTGCTGGTGTAGATTTTCCGTGCCGCCGAAACACTCAAAAGGGCCCGGGCAATCAGTCCGGGCTTTTCTGCATAGTTCACACCGCAATCGATCCACAACCTTGCGCAAACAGCGGAACGTATTGCGCAGCAATGGGCGCAGCCAGGTCCGCATTTCGCGTTGACGCTGCAACGCAATTTATGCTGCGGAGGTCTTAGCTTCGCTCGTCGCAACCGCATTGTGCACTGTCGGGGCCGATGAAAACAGCGTGATGAGACCTTCGACCAAGGTTGGATGAGTCAGGACCGCATCGCGCAGCAATGTGTACGGCAACCCGGCGATCATTGCGACCTGAACCGCGGCAAGGATCTCCCCCGCACCGGCACCGAAGGCGGTGAATCCGAGAATGCGATCGCTATTCATCTCCACCAGTGCCTTCACAAACCCACGAGTCTCGGAAAGCGTGCGTGCACGCAGGTTGGTTTCCATTGGCACCTTAAACAGGCGATACGCGATCCCTTGAGCCCGCGCTTCCGTTTCGTGCAGACCGATATGAGCCAGTTCAGGATCAGTGAACAAGCAATAGGGCACTTGCCTGCCCGTGGTGACACGATTGCCTCCGGTTAAATTTCCATGGACGACGCGAAAATCATCGACGCTGATATGCGTGAACTGGGGGCTGCCTGCGACTTCGCCGATCGCCCAAACACCGGGCGCGGTGGTTTGCAGTCGCTCATTGGTCTTGATGTACCCCCGATCGGTGAGCTCAACGCCGGCCAGTTCCAGGCCGAGTCCTTCGGTGTTCGGCTTGCGGCCTGTAGCGACCAGGATGTGACTACCATTCAAGACTTTTTCCGCGCCGTTCTGCTCGACAACGACACTCACCGAATCCCCGCTCTTGCCGGACACTTGCTTGATCCGCGCATTCAGTAGAATGTCGATCCCTTCATCTGCGAGCAGACTGTCCAGCGCCTCGCACACGTCCGGGTCCTCCTTGGACATGAGCCGACCACCCCGTCCGATAATCGTCACCTTGCTGCCGAACCGGCGCATTGCGTGGGCCAGTTCCACCCCTACGTATCCCCCGCCGATAACAAGTAAGTGGTCAGGAACTTCATCGAGTTCAAGAGCCTCAATGTGCGTGAGCGGCTTCATCTCCAGAAGGCCAGGAACCGCATCCAGCGCGGCGCGCGTGCCGGTACTCACGATAATATTCGCGCCTCGCAGTTGACGTGTCGTCCCATCGGCCAGTGTCACTTCCACAGTTTTCGGAGCCAGGAATCGCCCGGTTCCCAGGATGAACTCCGCTCCCGTGTTGCGGTAGTTCTCCATATACATTTCGTTCAGGCCACGCACCATTTCGCGCTTCCGTTCGCGCACGGCTGCCATGTCAATCGAGAATCCGTCGCTTGTGATGCCGAATTCTTTACCTTTGCGGAAGTACGATGCGACCTTCGCGCTGTGGATAATGTTCTTGCTGGGAAGGCACGCGATGTTGGGGCACGAGCCGCCGATGTATTTACGATCAACCACTGCAACGCGCTTTCCTTCGCCAGCAAATGTCCAGGCAGCGAGAGTCGAGCCGGTTCCGCCGCCGAGAACGACGAGGTCAAATTCCTCCGGCTGCGATGCGTTAGAAACTTGTGCGGATGGGGAGGGTTCGGTACGCTTCATGCCACTCTTCCTTTATGAGCGATTGACTGACTCCGCTGATTCCGGTGCGAATGAGCCTTTTAAAACAGCGCGTCAGAATTAAATTCTGCATCGCGAAGCGAATCGTCGGCAACTCATACCCCCTGGCAAGGATCGAATGAATATGGTTAGAGCTTTGTATTCTTCAAGATAATTTCTACAGTCACCAGCAGACGCAGCGGCCCTGCATCATCGCAGGCGAACAGGCGTCAGACCAATACCAAAGTATGATGGACATTCCATCGCGTAGTCGCGCATTCTGACTGGTAGAGAATTGCCGAGTAAGGGCTTCTGTGTAGGATGCACCTGTGACGCACGTTCACGGATTTAAGCATTGACGAGGGGCTTTACTGGGGCGGCAGATCGCAATTGCCGCGGAAGGATCTGCCGGGGCAGCTCGAGCGGTGACTGGCGGCCGTGCAGGCGTCGGCGATTTTTACGCAATTTAGATGTCGGCTGTAACGGACGCCCGGAGCGACCTAAGGAATCCGTGAATAATAACCGCTCGCTTATATCCGTGGTTGATGACGACGAATCCATACGCGAGTCGCTGCCAGACTTGCTGACCGTCTTCGGATTCGCGGCGCAGACTTTCTCATCGGCGGAAGAATTCCTGGCTTCAGAGCAAATCAGCCAGACCCGTTGTTTGATTCTTGATATTGCCATGCCGGGCATGACCGGGCCCGATCTGCAGCGCGAATTGAAGGTCCGACAACAAACGATTCCAATCATCTTCATCACTGCTGAAAAAAATGAGGCTGTTCGTAGACGCTTGCTGAGGGAGGGAGCTATAGAATGCTTGTTCAAACCATTCAGCGACTCGGATCTGTTAGCGGCACTGAATACGGCGCTGCGATTGAATTGAAACCGCATCCGCTTGCACCGGGCAGACTACAAGGATATACAGAAATTGGGTCAACGGACCCGACGATTCATCGGAGGTTGTCACTTATGTCGGAAGCAACTCCCGTCGTATTTGTGGTTGACGATGATATCTCCGTGCGTGAATCGCTGGAATTGCTGATCCGCGTTGCAGGATGGCAGCCCCAATTATTCGACTCCGCACAGGCATTCCTGGCGCTTCCCCGGGTTCTCGCTCCGAGCTGTCTTGTCCTGGACTTTTCTATGCCGGGCCTCAATGGCCTGGAATTACAGAAACGTATTGCCGGAGAGCGGCCGGACATGCCGATCATCTTCCTCACAGGTTATGGCGACGTGCCAATGACCGTGCAAGCAATGAAGGCAGGCGCAGTTGAGTTCCTGACTAAGCCGTTCAGCGATGAAACACTCTTGAACGCGATACGAATCGCTATTACTCGGAGCAGCCATGTGCTTGCCCGCGAGGCGGAGCTACATGCCCTGCGCAGTTGCTATGCCTCACTCACCAGCCGTGAGCGGGAAGTTATGTCATTGGTAGTTTCCGGTCGTCTGAATAAACAAGTCGGTGACGAACTCGGCATTAGCGAGATAACGGTAAAGGCACATCGAGGCAAGTTGATGCGGAAGATGAACGCCGAATCCCTTCCTCACCTGGTAAAAATGGCCGCGAAACTCCGGCTCACGCATTCGCCAAAGATCTGACGTATTGCCCTGCCCGCAATAACCTGATCTCCTGAATGAATTCTCTCGCGGGACTGCGAAGTTCTGTTCATCTTCGATGCTTCGCTTCAGGTGTTGTAGCCTTGAAGTTCACTTACCTTGTGGAATGAAACCTGGACTGCCGGTCTTCACTACTTCATTGAGCCTCTGACGAGTCTGAATGCGATTGATCTCCTCAAAGGCATCTTCTGGAAGGGCTGAGACGTTGAAATTCTCGTTCGCACGGGCTGCGGTTCTGGGCGTCGTCAGCAATGCCGTGCCGCGTTGCACCGCCCAGGCGAGCAGCACCTGTGCTGGCGTCTTTCCAACCCGACCAGCAATTGCCACAATAGCTGGATCTTCAAGGGGCCCGGGCCTTATTCCGTGTCCCAACGGCGCGAAAGCCAGAAACACAATGCCCTTCTGCTTGCAGAATTCCAGCAGATCTGTTTCCGGAAGGTATGGGTGTGACTCGACCTGCACAACGGAGGGCTTGATTCTTGCAGCTTCGTAGATAGGCACCAATTTGTCCAGGCCAATGTCGGACAAACCTATCGCCCGGCATCGGCCATGGTCTATAAGACTCTCCATTGCTCTCCATGTATCCAGCAAAGTGACGCCGCGATCGTAAAGGATCTTGTCATTTTGATCTCGCGGATCTTGGTCGTCTCCCGGTTGAAATGCAAATGGAGTATGAATCAGATACAAGTCCAGATAGTTCAGCCCCAGTCTATCTAGACTCGCCTCGAAGGCAGGTTCCACGCGCTCAGGCCGATGATTGGTATTCCACAACTTTGTGGTGACGAAAATGTCCGCGCGCGCTATGCCTCCAGCAGTTAGCCCTTCCTGTAGCGCCTCGCCTACTTCACGCTCGTTCCGGTAACGCTCCGCACAATCAAAGTGTCGAAATCCTGCCTCAAGCGCATACCTGGTGGCACTTATTGTTACGGCTGCATCTGGAATCAGGGTGCCGAATCCTAGAGCGGGCATCTGGCCGGCCCCATAGTTCAGCGGGATTCTCATTTTTTGAAAATCAGAAGATTTGCTCATGGTGACTCCGTCGCGTTACTGCGCATTCGACACTACCTCCCTAGATCGCCTGCCTGTAAGTGTCGAGCCTTACAAGCCCATTCGACTTCTTCGAACTCTTCGGCTTACGCCTCGTTCTCAATTGAGCCAGAAAGAGAAAGGGCGATCTATTGGACCTTGGTCTCGACCCATACCTTGGTATAACTCGGCAACTCCCGCTTTGCACGACATCCTATCGACGACTTGACCTCCGCCGAGTACGGCAGCCACCTGACCAACCGTGACGCCGTGATCTAAGTCTCAGCAATTCGAACAATGCCGACGACCACACTTCCTCACCATTTGTTTCTCCTGCTACCAAGGTATCTATTGATACTTTCGTCCGATAGATTCGACCGCACTCTTCTGTCCTAATAGCACCAGTGAATCCGATTTGAATCGATCGGAGAAGCACATTTCTAAATCCAAAAGGAGAAAACACGTCATGTCGCGACTCGCCATGGGCAGCGCAATTCGGATGAACAAGACGATGAACAATACAAATGCGGGGATGGCGCTCGTTCTCCCGCTAGGGCAGTTGGCCGCGCAGCGAGATGAGCAGCTTGTATCTGCAGCAAAAGCAGGATCGGACGAAGCTTTTGCAGAACTGCAGAATCTTTATGCACAACGGCTGTACAGCACCATCATCCGGATAACTAAGAACCACGAAGATGCGGAAGACGCGCTGCAGGATACATTTTTGCGGGTGTATCTCGCCCTGTGCAGCTTCGAGGGTAGATCCAGCTTTTATTCCTGGGTAACGCGCATTGCCATCAACTCCGCACTGATGGTCCTTCGCAAGCGCCGTGCGCGGCCGGAGGTGTCTTTCGATCTTCCATTGGACGGCGCAGATGACCTTCCGCATTTCGAAATCAAGGATTCTTCTCCGAATCCGGAACAAATCTACTACCAGCGCCAACAGCGGATGAGGATGTTGCGCTCGATCAGGAATCTTCAGCCAAAGCTACAAGAGACGATTCATATTCGATTGGCCGGTGGATGCACTCGAAAGGAGATCGCGCAAACTCTGGGAATCTCCTTAGCTTCGGTCAAGTCGAGGCTGTATCGGGCGCGGGTTCAGCTGGGCTCTGAACGAAATCCTGCGATGCCGGTGGATAAGCGACCGGTCTCATGCGGGGTGCACCGCAATGGATTCATTCCGAGTCTTCACAATCGAGAAGCGCTAAGCGTCACCTCTGACCGGCCTTGATCAGCCGCCGCAGGCTGGGTGGCTCCGAATGCGTACGACGGGGATCAATCGAACGATGGTGCTGCCCGATACTTAGGTGCCGATCAATACCACAGTTCAATAGATTTGCACTTACTGATCTGTTCTGATCTTCACAGAAAGCTGCGGCGATGTGTCATGACTTGCTCCGGAACAACATGGTAAGGATGGATCCCAGATGAATCAAGAAAGCAAAAGTGACAACAGATCTGAGGCAAGAATCGTATTTTCTACAGAAAGGAGCCGGTATGCGGCGCGGGCGTTGGATTAATTTACTCATGACTTCTGTGCTTCTCAGTGGAGTTGCGGCCTTTGCACAGTACAACCCGCCCGCCACGCCGGCACCGTACAATCCGATTGCTCTGGCAGAAGTGACAGGATCGCCACGAACAGCCGTTCAAGCCGGACAGAAAAACTATCAGTCCCTGTCGCAAAATCCATACTTTGGGGGAATTCCTTCGGGAAAACTCAGCAAGGTACCCGTCGCTCTTTCCCTCGAGGACGCCGTCAACCTGGCGATCAAACAAAATCTCGGCGAAGTTTTGGCGACGGATGCCGTTACCGATGCACGGGGGGAGCGCTGGCAAGCTTTAAGCGAGCTGCTTCCTAACGTTGTCACCGACACCGGTTTTGGAGTTCATCAAATCAATGTGAGGGCGGCGTTTGGTCTGACCATTCCTAACGAACCTCCGATTATTGGGCCCTTTGGCTACTTCGACTCGCGGGCTTATCTTACGCAGTCGGTTTTTGATTGGGCATCCATCGAGCGAGCGCGATCTGCAAAGGCGCAGGTGAAGTCGGCAGAGTTTGGCTCCAAAGATATTCGCGAGCTAGTCGTACTTGTGGTAGTGGCCAACTATTTGCTGGTAATTGCCGACCAATCGGAAGTTGAGTCTGCCACATCGCAACGCGACACTGCCAAAGCACTTTTTCAGCAAGCATCCGATCAGAAGGCCGCAGGCCTCGCCTCAGCCGTCGACGTTCTGCGTTCGCAAGTGCAATTGCAATCGCGTGAACAGAAACTAATTCGCGCACAGGTTGATTTGGCCAAACAGAAATTGGTTTTGGCGCGAGCCATCGGACTTCCTCTAGGGCAACAATTCGAGATAACCACCCAGGCTCCTTACCAGAAGCTCTCGACTTCGAGCCTCGGTGAGGCGATCCAAAGTGCTTACAAGGATCGCTCCGATTATCAGAGTCAATTAAATCGGGTCCAGTCTGCCGAGCTCCAGAAAAAAGCCGCCTCTGCCGAGCGGTACCCATCGATCGCTTTGGAAACAGACTACGGTCTCTCTGGAGTCAATCCTGGCTCGTCGCACGGCACGGTTGATGCGGCTGCCACACTCCGCATCCCTATCTTTCAAGGCGGGAAGGTACACGGAGATGTCCTCCGGGCCGATGCTTCGCTATCAGAGGAAGAGCAGCGACTGGAAGACTTACGAGCCAAGATCGACCAGCAGGTTCGCGACGCTTATCTTGAACTACAAGCATCTGGGCAAGAGGTGTCTGTCGAGAAAAGCGCAGTAACTCTTGCCACTCAGACCTTAGAACAATCTCGCGATCGGTTTAGTTCGGGCGTTACTGACGACCTTGAAGTGGTGCAAGCGCAAGACGCGCTGGCGATCGCCAATGATGCCTATATTGCAAGCCTCTATAGCTACAACTTAGCCAAAATATCTCTTGCAAGAGCGACGGGAGTCGCGGAATCCCAATACTCAGAGTATTTGAGGGGGAATTGAGTATGTCTGAAGAAGATCAAGCAAAGAGTCCACCGCAGGCAACAGCATCGGAGCAAAACGCGTCATTGGGCGATAGCGCCACAATCGTCCCGCCGACTTCTCCCTATCCGAGGAGACGCCCCCACAAGCGTTGGATCATTCTCGCCGCCGCCATTGTTGTTGCTGTCGCGGGTGTGTTCCTTTGGCACTATCTTTCCGGCTTCGAATCTACGGACGATGCACAGGTCGACGTCCATCTTTACCCTGTCAGCGCTCGCATTTCCGGATATATCCAGCAGGTCAACGTTGGAGACAATCAATGGGTCAATAAGGGTTTTACCCTCGTGGAAATTGATCCGAGCGACTATAAAGTGGCGTTCGCAAAAGCTGAAGCTGCGCTCGACAGTTCTGAGGCTGCAGCAAAAAGTTTGAATATCGATGTGCCGATATCTACCGTCGATACCTCGAGCCAATTGGAATTCACGTCCTCGGATATTAACAACGCAAAAGCAGCAATCCAGGCAGCAGAAAAACAAGCCGTCGCCGCCCACGCCCGCGTTCTGGAAGCGCAAGCCGAAAATGTAAAAGCTCAAGATGACGTTACCCGCTATCGCCTGCTGCTCACAAAGGCGGAAGTACCGAAGCAAATCTACGATCACGCTTATGCCTCCGCGGCAACGGATGTCGCCGCCATCGCTGCGGCAGAAGCAGACGAGGCTGCAGCCCAACAGTCCGTCGAAGAAGCACAGAGCCGATTGACTGAGGCCGAGGCGCGCCACAAGGATGCCGAGGCCGGACCGCAACGCGTGGCCGCAACGCGCGCCAAAGCGCTCTCTGCCCTGGCGGATGTACAGCAGAAAAGAGCCGCTCTCGAGCAAGCGCAGTTGAACCTGGGATACACCAAAATCTTTGCGCCCGTAACTGGCGAGGTCACGAAGAAGGTTGTCGTCGGATTGAATGTAGACCCGGGAGAGCAGCTGCTCACGGTGGTTCCGCTGGACCGAGTATGGATTACGGCAAATTTCAAGGAGACACAACTCAAGCACATGCATATTGGCCAGAGAGCGCGGATCAAGCTCGACTCAAACGGCCGCACATACAACGGTCATGTAGATAGCATTGCCGGAGGAACAGGCCCCATCTTCAGCTTGCTGCCGCCGGAAAACGCAACCGGCAACTACGTGAAAATCGTTCAGCGCGTTCCAGTCAAGATCGTTCTCGATCCAGGCGAAAATCGTGACCACCAACTCCGGCCCGGGATGAACGTTGAAGCGAAGGTGTACTTGCGATGAGCGCCACCACGCTGGCTCTTCCATCCGAGCAGGTCGTCTGGCGTCCCAAGGTAAATCCCTGGGCCATTGCTGCGACTGTCTCGATGGCGGCATTTGTCGAAGTCCTGGACACCAGCGTTGCCAACGTTGCATTGCCGTACATCGGCGGCAGCCTCGGTGCCAGTTACGACGACACCACATGGGTACTCACCTCGTACCTCGCAGCCAACGCGATCGTCTTACCCATGAGCGGGTGGCTCGCGGAGATGATCGGTCGCAAGCGATACTTCATGCTGTCGCTTACTATTTTCACGGTTAGTTCCCTGCTTTGTGGCTTGGCGCCCAGCCTGCCGTTATTGCTGTGCTTTCGCGCTGTGCAAGGCATTGGCGGCGGTGGAATGCAACCGATGGCACAAGCCATTCTGAACGACACGTTTCCTCCAGAGCAGCGCGGCTCTGCGTTTGCACTCTATGGTATTTCTGCTGTTCTCGCGCCTACAGTTGGACCAATGCTGGGAGGCTGGATCACCGACAACTATTCCTGGCGCTGGATATTTTTCATCACGCTGCCGGTTGTCCTGCTTGCTCTTTATTTGACTCACATCCTTGTGGAAGATCCACCGTTCCTCCGCCGTATAAAGAACGCGGGTATCCGGGCGGATTACATTGGAATATCCTTCCTTGCATTGGGAGTGGGTTCGCTACAGATTCTTCTGGACAAGGGGCAGGAAGACGATTGGTTCGGCTCGCATTTCATCACCACCCTGGCGATCACGGCAACGATTTGCCTTATCTCGCTGGTCATTTGGGAATGGTTCCGTAAAGAGCCGATCATTGATGTTCGCATGTTCAAGAGCTTCAACTATGCGGCTGCGAACCTGATGATGTTCATGATGGGCTTCATGCTCTTCAGCACCCTGGTATTGATTCCGGAATTTCTGCAGACACTCATGGGTTATACAGCGGAGCTTGCAGGTCTTGTTCTGACCGGCGGCGGGGTCGTCTTACTGGTCATGATGCCCATCGTCGGGCGACTTACATCGAAAATCCAGGCCAGATGGCTGATCGCGACGGGATGGTTGTGCCTCGCTATTGGACTTTTCTATTGCGCGCACCAGATCGATTTGTTCGTCAGCTTCCGCTTTGCGACGTGGCTTCGCATTGCGCAGGTGATTGGGATCGGATTCCTGTTTGTCCCAATCACCATGGCCGGCTATATCGGAGTGCCTGAGGAGAAAGGCAACAGCGTCTCCGGCATGATCAATTTCATGCGCAACATCGGCGGCAGCATCGGAACCTCTGTCGTCACCACGATGATTGCTCGGCGCGCTCAATACCATCAGCAAATTCTCGTCAGCCACATCACTCCTGATTCTCCTGCATATCGCGCGGCAATCCACACTCTCAGTTCGAAAATCGGGCACGCTGGGCTGCGCGCCGGCGACGCTCACAACCAGGCGATTGCCAGGCTGTACCAATCGGTGCACCAGCAAGCTGGGGCATTGTCCTACATGGATATCTTCTGGGTTTTAGGTGCGCTCTGTTCCATCATGTTCGTTCTTGCGTTTTTCTTGAAGAAGAATGAGCCGGGCGCGGGCGGAGATGTAGCCGTAGGTTGAGGATAAACGCGATGGTTCAAGCTATAACGATCGAGCGCGAATTCGGCTGCGGAGCATCGGAGATTGCCTGTCTGGTCGCCAATCGCCTCGGATGGACTCTGTGGGATGAGCGGTTGACACAGGAAATTGCGCGGCTGACCGAGAGTACGCCAGCAGCAGTCCATCAGAGAGAATGGCGAAGCGATCCCGTTGTCTACAGGGTTTTCCAGGACTTCCTTCGGGGCGCGTTTGAGGGAGGCTTGCCACCCACGCATCGGCTGCACTCGCTCGATGCGCGCCGGATCGCGGCTGTGTCAGAAATGGCCGTCAAGACGGCATCATCCAGCGGACCGTCGGTGATTGTCGGTCGAGGTTCGCAGTTTTTCCTGCACAATTGCAAGGATGTCTTCCACGTGTTTCTCTATGCATCGCGCGATCACAAGATCAGCAGATTGATCTCCAAGGGTGAAACTCAAGACAGAGCAATCAAACTGATTGACACAACAGACGAAGCACGAGCCGCGTTCGTCCAGCCAGTATCTCGGGCTGAAATGGCCGGAACGTCACCTGTATCACGCAATGTTCAACACGGAGATTGGAGAGTCTTGTACGGCCACGATGCTGATTGAGTGCCTGCACCAGTTCGAGCGTGACCGTGAATGTCTAAATGGGCCAGTGCAACAGAGTCTCAGGTAAATCCGTGCACGCCCCCATGGCCAATACCTCGGTATCAATCCATACCTTCGTCTCACGTGGCACCTGCAGGCGTTATTGTCTTGCCGACATCTCTAATTGCATGCCCGAGCATGCCGATAATTGTGGAGTAGCCCTCGCCGGACATTTTGGCGCGCGCAACAATGTCACCTCAGCGACGATGAAACGTTCGCCACAATCGGACCGCCGCACTAATAGAGAAATCAGGAGACACACATGAGTTCACCTGCAAAAGGCACAGGTCTCCTTGCCAGTGCTTCTTCTGCCGTCCAGCTCAATCGGTTTGTGCGCCGAGGCTATGATCCCCGTCGCGCGCAACCGGGGGCATCGTCCGAGGCGACTCCGCAGAATCGAGCCGAGCAATCCCCTGTCGTCACTACGAAAAAACATCCTAGGATTCTTCTGGTTGAGCAAGCACTCGCGCTGCGCGAATTTCACGTATCGCTTCTGCGATCCGTTCCGGCCATCGTAGAAACCCTGGCTTGCTGTGCCGATCTGTACCTCCATGCACAGCCCACTTATGCGCTTGTAATCCTGGTGCTCCATTCCCAATCAGGATAGACGGCCGAGGCGGCGCATTTCGTTCGCCGTCGGTGGAATACAGCAAGGATTCTCCTACTCGAAAGCGAGTCCGCTGTGATCGACGACTGGCTTTACGACGAACGCATCGATCCTCAACTGCATCCCGCAGCTCTTCGCGAGGCGGCAATCCGTCTCATCACGAAAGAAAACTACTGGATTCCAGCATGAACATCTGAAAGTTCATCGCCAGGACGGTGCATCGTGCCACAGAATGAATGGAGCCTCAAGCGGCACAAACGCTCCTACGTGCTGCGGAACGATGCGCGGCGTGTAGTCAGAGACCGGTCGACTTTTCGGAGCCGCAACACTGTAGATGAAAGCATTTGTCGCTCCGACCATTCGTTCGCCGCGATTCATGGTTAGCGTGACTGCGCTTTCATCCTTCTGCCCTTCCGCGTAGAGTTCGACTGTCACAGAATCTGGATCGACATCATCAAGAAAAACCTGAACATGAAATAGATATTTCTCTCCCTGCTGCTCGACGGTCGCGGCGCCGAATCGCAGAGCTGACCAATGCTTCGCGAGTTCGGCCTCCCAGGCGACAAGATCCGCGCCTACGGAACCTCGATTCTCTGCGCGCTGACGAAAAGCTGCCGCCGCCGACAGATAGTGTTCTTCGGTATATTGGCGGACGGCACGATTGGTCGAAAAGGTGGGAGTTAAGCGGGCCATGCTTTCACGCATCCGCGCAACCCAGCCGCGCGGAATTCCATGCTCATCGCGCGAATAGAATTCTGGGATGACTTCCCTTTCGAGCACCGCATACAGACTTTCAGCATCCGCTGCGTCCCAGGCAGGATCATCCCCATGTTCGCGCCCATCTCCGATCGCCCAACCCACTTCTGGAGAATAAGCCTCCGCCCACCAGCCATCGAGTTCCGAAAGATTCAATCCTCCGTTCACTAGGACCTTCATGCCGCTTGTGCCGCTTGCTTCCCAGGGCCGACGCGGAGTATTCACCCAGACGTCGACGCCCTGAACCAGATGCTCCGCCATCAGGACGTCGTAATCCGAAAGAAAGACAACGCGGGATCGAACTTCAGGTCGGCGAGCAAACTCAAACCACTGCCGGATCATTTCCTGCCCCGCAACATCCTGGGGATGCGCCTTGCCTGCAAGCACGAGTTGAACAGGCCGCTCTCGATTCGTCAGAATATTTACAAGCCGCACCGGATCACGCAGCAGAAGGTTCGGGCGTTTATAAGTCGCAAATCGACGCGCAAAACCTAAAGTCAAAATATTCTCATCGAGCATCAACGCAGCCTGAGCCAGTTCTTCCGGCGACGCTCCCCGAGCGGCTAATTGACGGCCGTAAAGTCTTCGGACATACGCAACCAGAGCCGTGCGGCTATCTGCGCGGAGTTGCCAGAGGCTGGAATCGCTGGCCGTGCGGATATCTTTTCCTGTACCCGCGAGTGTTCCCTGCCAGCATTCTTTTCCGCAAGCAACTTCCCACAAGCGGTCTGCTTCGGCGGAATCCCACGTAGGGGTATGCACTCCGTTTGTCACATACGTGATAGGCACCTCCGCTTCAGGCCACCTCGGAAAGAGAGGTTGAAAGAGTCGCCGACTCACTTGACCGTGCAGTTTGCTGACACCATTAATTGCGCCGCTGCCGCGGATTGCCAGATAGGCCATATTGAACGGTTCGGATGAGTCTTGCCGATCGCGTCGCCCCAACGCTAAGAGGTCATCGACCGAAATCGACAATTTCTCCTCAGCATACTTACTGAGATAGCTCTCCATCAGGCTGGGAGCAAAGCGGTCAAAGCCCGCCTCTACGGGGGTGTGCGTCGTAAAAAGATTGCCGGCACGGGTAACACTCAGCGCGACATCGAATGGCTTGCCGTTGTCTTCCATGTACGAGCGCGCTCGTTCGAGTACCGCGAACGCAGCGTGACCTTCATTCAGATGGCAAACCTCGGGCTGCAATCCCAAGGCCCGCAGCAGCCGCCAACCACCAATACCGAGGACTAACTCCTGCCTCAAACGTAGCTCCGGACCACCTCCATAGAGCTCCGTCGTAATGCCGCGATACGCGGGAGGGTTCGCGGGATCGTTGGTATCGAGCAAATACAATTTGGCTCGGCCCACTTGCACCTGCCAAACTCTGATCCACAACTTAAAGCCAGGCAGAGCAATGGCCAGACGCAGCCATTCGCCGTTTGCCTCGCGCACCGGTCGAATCGGAAGCTGGCCGGGATCATTGAATGGGTACAAGGGCTTGCTGATTGCCTTGTGCATCAATTTCCTGCCGAAAATATCCTTGCTGATACAGCAAGCCAATTGCGGTCACCGGGACGCCCAGATTACTTGCGGCCTTCAGTTGATCACCGGCAACGTTGCCGAGTCCGCCGGAATAAATCGGCAGCGCTTCGCTCAACATGAACTCCATCGAGAAATAGGCAATGGTCGACACGCCCGAACGTGGATGTACCTTTTGAAACCACGCTTCCGACTCTTCAATAAGCGTTTTCTCCTGGTGGAGATCGGCCAACAGCTTTTGAAATCCTGGGTCGGAGGAAACAGTTTGCAGTTTTTCTCGAGATACGGTTTGCAGCATCACCCAGGGATTGTGGGTCAGCTCCCAGAGTTCAGGATCAATCTGCTCCCAAAGCCGATCGGCCGAGTGATTGAACGACCATCGAAGGTCCAGGGCCAAGTCGGTAAGAGCATCTGAAATGTTTACGTCGAGGGAACGATCAACAGCTGTCGGGGTACTCATGAACAAACTCCTCTCACGGCTTGCTGGCTTCAGTCGCCTGGGCGCTGCTATCCAGCGTTTGCGAAACAATAGTCTGGGCTTCTTCCTGGATCTGTCGCAGGTGTTTCTGACCGAGGAAACTCTCGGCGTAAATCTTGTAGATCTCCTCCGTGCCTGACGGACGTGCTGCGAACCAGCCGTCCTTGGCAATCACCTTGATCCCTCCAATTGGATTGCCGTCTCCGGGAGCGGCGGTCAGAATCTTCTCTATCGGCTGGCCGGCGACTTCTTTCACGCGAATATCGGACGGGGACAATTTCGCCAGGGCGGCTTTCTGTTCGGCGTTGGCGGGAGCATCGATACGTTCGTAGACAGGATCTCCCAGGTCGCGTGTGAGCTCGCGATAGATCTCGCCGGGGTCTTTACCCACGCGCGCCGTAATTTCTGCCGAGAGCAGGCAAGGAATGATTCCGTCCTTATCGGTGGTCCAGACGCTGCCATCCCGCCGCAGAAAGGAAGCACCTGCACTCTCTTCGCCACCGAAACCCAGCCATCCGGCGAGCAAGCCTTCGACAAACCATTTAAAGCCCACTGGAACTTCATACAATCTCCGACCCAGTCGATCAGTGACACGGTCGATCATGCTGCTGCTCACTACAGTCTTGCCGACGGCGACGTCCTTATTCCATTTCGGTCGATTCGCGAACAGATAACTGACGCACACTGAAAGATAGTGATTCGGAGGAAGCAATCCACTTCCCTTGGTGACGATGCCATGTCGGTCGTGATCCGTGTCGCTGGCAAATGCGATGTCAAACTTGTCTTTCAGGCCGATGAGTCTCTGCATCGCATACGGCGAGGAAGGATCCATTCGAATCTTGCCGTCCCAGTCCACAGTCATGAAGCGAAACGTTGGATCGACAGATTTGTTCACGATCGTCAGGTCGAGATCGTACTGCTCGGCAATCCGCGGCCAATAGTCGACACCCGCTCCCCCGAGTGGATCCACGCCAAGCTTAAGCTTGGCATCGCGCACTGCGTTCATGTCGACAACGCTATTTAGATCGTTGACATAGTTGTTCAAATAATCATGCTTGTGCGTCGTAGGCGCGCGCAGCGCTGTAGCAAACTGCATGCGCTTCACACCGTCGAGTCCGTGCTCGAGAAAAGAATTGGCTTTCGATTCAATCCATGAGGTCACGCTCGAATCGGCGGGCCCTCCACTTGGAGGATCGTATTTGAAACCGCCGTCATCCGGAGGATTGTGCGACGGAGTGATCACGATGCCGTCGGCAAGTCCTGACTTTCGTGCGCGGTTGTAAATCAGAATCGCGTGCGAGACAGCCGGAGTGGGGGTGTAGGGTGTGCCCTCAGAGAGCATGACGTCGATACCATTTGCCGCCAGCACTTCCAGCGCGCTTGCAAACGCGGGCTCCGACAGAGCGTGTGTATCCATCCCAAGGAAAAGCGGGCCGTCGATTTTCTGGAGCTTGCGGTAATCGCAAATCGCCTGAGTGATGGCGAGGATATGCCACTCGTTGAATGCCACATCAAACGCAGATCCGCGATGGCCGGAGGTACCAAAGGCCACTCGCTGTCCCGGAACACTCGGATCGGGACGCAGCTCGTAGTACGACGTGACGAGCTTCGGAACGTTGACCAGCATGGCAGGATCAGCCGGTTTCCCGGCCGCAGGGCTAATTGTCATGAAGCACCTCATTGCTATCCGACAAAAGTATTGCGCTTGATCGAGCTTCGAGCGGGAAACTCATTTCGGCTGGGATGAGAGGTCCTGTCCCTGACTCGAAAAGATCTTCCGGGGCGGCTCGCGAAGTATCCACCGACAAACGCCAGCTCATCTTCCCGGCTCGCAGGGCTGGAATGGAAAAATCAAACGCTTTGCTATCGGCGTTAAACATCAGGAACAAGTCCGGATCTCCCGATCCTGGAATGAGACATGCAAAGGATTTCTGGCGTTGGTCGGCCCAGTTGAGCGTGGCACCGCTTGGCGCAAACCACTGTATGTCTTCAGCCGTGTAAAACTTTTCTCTTCGCAAAACAGGATGGGCGCGGCGAAGGGCGATCATCCCCTTGGCGAAGCGAAAGATCTCTTTGTGCTTGTCGCGACAGCCGCCAGTCAAACCAGCTGACCTCGTTATCCTGGCAGTAAGCATTATTGTTCCCACGCTGGCTCCTGCGAAACTCATCGCCGCCCAGCAACATAGGAATCCCACGAGAGATAAACAGGGTTAATAGAAAATTTTTGATCAAGCGGTTGCGCAGGCTCTCGATGGCGGGATCTTCGCTCGGCCCTTCCACACCGCAATTGTCGCTGTAGTTGGCATCGTTTCCATCGCGGCCGAACTCACCATTTTCGTCATTGTGTTTCTGCTTGTAACTGACCAAGTCGTTCAGCGTAAAGCCGTCATGACAAGTGACGAAGTTGAGGCTGCTTGCGGGACTTTTGCATGAGCTTTCATACAAGTCCGAACTGCCGCAAATTCGGCTTGCGAACGACCCCAGCATGCCCGCGTCGCCAACCCAGAAGCGGCGCACATCATCGCGGAAACGGCCATTCCATTCCGTCCAACGCTTGGTCGAAAAACTCCCCACTTGATAAGCGCCACCCGCGTCCCACGCTTCGGCAATGATTTTCACGTCGCGCAGGATCGGGTCCTCGGCAATGTCTTCGAGAAGAGGCGCATTGCGGAGGATGTTCCCATGCTCATCTCGACCCAGCACGGAGGCCAGGTCGAAACGAAATCCATCCACATGCATATGCATCACCCAGTAGCGAAGCGCATTCCTGACGAACTCCCGCACGACGGGATGATTTGCGTTCAGCGTGTTGCCAACGCCCGAAAAGTTTTTGTAATACCTGCACCCGTTGTCTTGCAACATATAGAAGATTGAGTTCTCAATGCCGCGCAGGCAGATCGTCGGCCCGGTCTCATTTCCCTCGGCCGTATGGTTCAACACGATGTCGAGAATTACTTCAATGCCGGCGCGATGAAAAGTCTTAACCATCTCCTGAAATTCCTGAATCTGCTGACCATGCGGTCCGCCGATAGAGTAAGACTTTTTCGGAGCGAAAAAACCGACCGGATTGTATCCCCAGTAATTCTTGAGCTTCTCTCCCGTTACAGGATTCAGCCGATTCAACTCATTTTCGTTAAATTCCAGCACAGGCATCAACTCAATTGCGGTCACTCCCAGGTCTTTGAGATAAGGGATTTTTTCGGTCAACCCGAGGAATGTTCCTGGATGCGCGACCCCCGAACTGGGATGGATTGTGAATCCGCGTACATGCGTCTCATAAATCACTGTGTCGGAAGCAGAATGTTTCGGAGGGGCGTCCTCCTCCCAATCAAAATGGTCGTTGGTAAAAACGCTTTTCGGCGCGGTGCCCGCATTATCGACAGTCGAAATGCTCAAGTCCGCCAGTTTGCTGGAGGAATCGTAGCCGCGGGCCGCTAAGAAATCGCAATTCTCGACACCATCAATGGCTCTCGCATACGGATCCAGAAGCAGCTTATGTGGGTTGAAGCGATGGCCCTCTTCCGGGAGATACGGCCCCTCAACGCGATAGCCGTAAAGTTGACCTCCGCGGACACCCCGCACCCACACATGCCAGACGTCGCCTGTCCGGTTATGCACCGGATCCAGCTGAATGATTTTGCGCGGAGAAGAGTCGCGAGAATTTTGATAGAACTCCAGCCGAACACCGGTTGAGTGGCGGCTGAAAAAGACAAAGTTGACTCCGTTTCCTTGTGCGTGGGAACCTCCGATCGGGAGAGGACTTCCCGACTGAATCTCGCCCACCTCAGACGGCGCTGCGAAACCAGTCGCCACAGCCTTCTCTCTCGCTGATTCAGTCATTGGCATCGCTTTCCATCCTGACGCATCATCTCCCACAAGTTTCGCTCCGCAGATCGCTCGGCGTCACCCACAACTCAACCTTTATTGCTGGCGTCCACTTGATTCGCACGCTTGTTCCATCCGTGAAATTTCGAGAGGTCGCCCGCATTCCACGCCTCGCGGAGTCCAGGTGCACTTAAATCCCAGTCTGTGCGGATTTCACTCGTCACCGTACGCAGATCATGCCAAAGATCGATGACCGACGGACGGCCCCAGAACCAATAGCCGTTATAGATGCTGTGGATCACGAGTCCCGGCTTGAGCACCAGCGTATGCGGGATCATCGGATTATGCTCGGGGTCGGTGTACTCCTGAATGTCGAGATCTTTCTGAATCGTCCTTCCGGGGTCCGAAAGGAATGGCCACACCGCTCCGACAGACGCCCGGAATTCCTGAAGAGTATGGTGATCGTCGGTGGAGATGGTGGCGATCTGAGTGTAAGCCACCGCGATCTTCGGGTAGAACGCTGCGAGTTCCAAATGCTGCTGGTGCTCCTTTGGGCAATAATGCCCGCGCGAAAGCGTCAGGATAAGCGGATCCTCACCCTGGATTTCGCTGAGCTTGCGTAATTGGCTCGTGTGATCGGGCAGTTCATAGTCAGGGAAAACGCCGCCGGGCACAATATCAGATCGCATTATTGAATTCCTCTCAAAGATCCAGGGTGACAGCCGCGGTGGGTTGTGAGCAGCATACGAGCACGTTTCCGGCAGCCGGTCTCTCCAGCGGCTCAGGGTTGTACACAATCGATCCGTCGATCAGATCCGTCATGCATGTGTGGCACACTCCAATCCGGCACGACCATCGAACCGGAACATCGCACGCTTCCGCCAGTTCCAGCAGGCTCTTAAATTTCGGATCCCAGGCAGCCGTAATCCCGCTACGCGCGAATGAGACCTGCGGGCCAGACCCTGGTTGCCCTTGCGGCAGGTGAGGCGTGTGAACCACCTGCGCCATACCTGGTGTAATGGCCTCAAGCGAACCGAAGATTTCCGTGTGCACATTTCCGGCGGGTACCCCCCAGTTTCGCAGCCCATCGTTCATATTCTGTAAAAATGAAGTGGGACCACACAGATAAAAGTCGCTGGCCCGGGACACGCCAATTTTTTCCAGCAAGGCAGCGTCGATGTGTCCCGTAGCATCGAAGTCTGCCCCTAGCTTGTCATCTGCAGCGGGCCTGCTGTACACAATGTATTCTCGTCCGCGAGAGAGCTGTTTCAGTAGCGACCGCGATTCTTCTGCAAATGGATGTTCGACTCGATTGCGAGCTCCATAGATCCACCAGATCTCACGTTGCGCTTTTTCTGCGGCGAGCGCGTGCAGCATCGACATCACCGGCGTCGCTCCCACTCCAGCGCTGAGCAGAACCACAGGATTCTGACCGGACCGCAGAGTAAAGCTTCCTCGCGGCGCACTCACATCCAATACATCACCCTCGCGCGCGCGATTACACAGAAACGAACTTCCAATTCCGTTCAATTCGTTCTTGACGCTGATGCGAAAATGATCAGCTCCGGGTACATCTGACAACGAATAGCTGCGGAGTGCGGGCGGCTTACCTGGATCGATGGGCAGCCGCAAAACAACAAATTGACCCGCCTGGAATACAGGAAGAGTTTTCCCATCGATCGGCATCAGATCGAAGGACGTTACGCTGTCGCTTTCTTTATGGATACTCGAGACTCGTAGCTGTCGAAATCCAGGCCACGCTGGCGGTTGCTCCTCATCAGCAAGTCCTGGATTGCCCGCCGCAGTTTTGGAGTTCGAGTCTTGCTGGAGCATTGCCTGGAACGAACTCTGCCAACCTTTGCTCAGCGCTGGAATTCGCAGCACGCGTTGCAGTTCCTCGGTGGAATGTCCCGGCAAATACAGGAGCGCATCAACGTCGGCCACAGTGATTCGCTCTGGACCATCACTAATTTTTACAATGTCGTCGTTTGCGCCAACTGCTCCCTCCTGCAACACGCGAAAGTAAAAACCTGGCCGATGATGCGATACGAGCAGGGCCGGCATCCGAGGTTCATTCATGCGAATGCCGACGCGAAAGCACGTCACGCGCGGCTGTGTTACTTCAAATTCTGCATCACCGATGCGGTACCGATCCCCGATGCACACTTCGTTATCGGCAAGCCCCTCGACGGTGAAGTTTTCTCCGAACTGGCCGAAAGTAAAATCGTTGCGGCCCAGAAAGCTCTCCCAGTAATGGTACGAGTCCATCTGATAAACGAAGACAGCTCGCTGCTCTCCACCATGACCCGCCAGATCGGCCTGCGCATCGCCGTCGATATTGAGCTTGCGCACCATACGACGTCCATCCACTGGAGATTTCCAGACAGACGTTCGCACAGTTCTGCCGTTCCATGTCACGTCGCGCGGAAGGCCGACATTTACTGAAAGCAATCGGGCCATGCGCACCTCGTCGAGTTCAAAAGTGTGGTCTGCATCCTTCTATCTAGATGCACGAGCCAGCTTCTGGCATGTAAAGTTCTGCTTTGTTGATTGCAAGAATTCCGAATTGAATGCGGCCGACACAACTCATCGAAACAGAAACATTGGAAGCGAACAATTGGACGATGCTGTTGCCGAAACGTTCGTGTCCGCCCCATGTCACCCCTCCAGCGCCGCAAAGCTTTCAAAAAGACGCGGTCCTTGGATCAATCAAGTGCTTGCTCCGATGAAGCTTCCTCTCGCAAGACTCGTACTCGACGATGTTTTGTCGCGAAAGCAAGTCCCCATTGCAGCAATACGAAAAGGCGATTGGCAAATCCAATGAGAAAGTAAATATGCACGCCTGCCCACAGGACCCACGCTGGGAAGCCAGAAAACTTTGCGAATCGCAGGTCGGCCACGGCGTACGTTCGACCCACGATCGCAAGGTCACCCTTATCCCAATACCAAAAAGGTTTTGGCTGTGGTCGCCCTTCTACTCGACGCCGAATGACGTCTGCAACGTACTTCCCTTCCTGTATAGCGGGTTGAGCTACTCCGGGCATGATCATCGGCGCCCGTGACTTGATGCCTAATAAGTTTCGCGTTGGAGCAACAATGTGAGCCGTGTCGCCAATCGCAAAAACTTCCGGATGGTCAGGTACGGATAGGTCCGGCTCCGCAATAATCTTCCCGTACTTGTCGGTTTCTACGCCCAGCCATTGCCCGGCCGGAGACGCAACCACCCCAGCTCCCCAAAGTACAGTGCCGGCCGGAACTTTATTTCCGCCGACCAGAATTCCATCCGAATCGACATTCGTGACGCGAGCGTTGACGAAAACCTGAACACCCAGGCTTGCCAAGTGCTGTTGCGCTTTGCGTGAAAGAACCTCGGGATATGTCGGCAGAATGCGAGGGCCGGCCTCATACAGAAGAATGCGAGCTTTCTTGGGATCTATATGCCGAAAGTCGTGCGCCAAAGCCATGCGCGACATTTCTGAAATGGTGCTGGCCATCTCGACGCCAACCGTCCCGCCGCCGACGAGGACAAAAGTCAGGAGACGGTGAATTTCCTCGTTCTGGGCACCTGTCAGCGCATCGGAGGTCGAAGCTATCGCTTCTGCCCGCTCGAAAGCAAGCAGGATTCGGCTTCGAATGATGTCGGCATCATCGAGAGATTCAAGGCCCGGTGCGGATGCACGCCATTCGTCGTGCCCAAAATAGTTATAGCGGATGCCAGTCGCCAGGATGAGGAAGTCATATGCCAGGTCTCTGTGCTTCAAATGAACAATGCGTTGCTTCGGCTCGATGCCCGTGACCTCATCGAACAAGACATCAACATTTTCCTGACGACTGAGAATTGAACGCAAAGGCCCGGAAATCTCATCGTCTGAAAGCAAGCCCGTGGCAACCTGATATAGCAAGGGGCGAAAGAGATGATAGTTCCGTTTATCAATCAGCGTTACGCGGACCGCAACACCACGTAACGCGCGAGCCGCGGAGAGTCCTCCGAAGCCGCCCCCGACAATGACCACATGTGGCACCATCAATGAATCCCCACTCACTCAAGCACGCCTGCCCTCGGGCAGCGTCAGATTATGCATCGGTGAAAACTTGGTTGCGAGCTTGCCCCTCGGCCAGCGGCGCGGGCGCATCGGGATCGGAAAAGTCCTTCGTCCAGTGCCAATTCTTTATTTCCGGCACGTCTTCCAGGTGCTCGCGAATGTAGACATGATGTTCGTAAAGCTTGCGGTTGAACATGTCAATTACATCCGAGACCTTCGACCGCAGGCGAGGAACATATTTGAGCGCCTCCCGTCATGCGCCAGCTAAGACATCCGCATCAGCGGTTGACGTAGTTACGGCTGTGGGAATCCGAACATCAGCCACGACTGATTGGCTACCCAATGCGGATATAGCTCCGTCATCTGATCGAACAGTTCCTGGTCGGACTTCGCAGTTTTTTTCACCCGATCGAAATCCTGCAGATACCGTTTGGTGTCTTGGATCGTCGAGGGAGAGTCGGGCGCCCCAGTCTTCTTATGACCGGCGACAACAATCGCCGGGTTCAGCGCCGCTAACCGATCGAGCGCCGCGATCCAATTCTTTCGGCTCTCGGGCGTGGTGTCGCCGACGTACATACGGCATTGGTTGTATACAACGTCGCCAGCAACAACCAGCCCGATCGATGGAGCGTATAGAGACGTCGAGTCGGGACTATCGGTTCGACCCTGCTCGATGATGCGCAATTCATGGCCCTCAAGAGTAAATGTGTCGTTCTCATAAGGCTCAGGTGCAACCAACTTAGTCGCCACTTGCCCAGGAAACATCCGGCGGGCTAGCCTCTCCACTGTAGGAGTGAATGACATTTGCATGGCGTTCAAGGTCTTGGGCGTTGCTATCGCTCGAGCGCGCGGGAAACGGTCGAGCAGAATGCTAAGACCGTAGAAGTGATCGAAGTGGGCGTGCGTTATATAGATAGTCTCCAGGTTGCGGTTGTGCAGAGCCACCCAATCCGCGAGAGCCTCGGCCTCCGCGACTGTTCCCATTGCGTCCACCAGCACCGCGTCGTACTCGCCAAAGATTAAAGTCGACGTGATAGGGTCAAAGCCGAGCGCTTCGCCGAAGGGTTTAGGCCGCTCGCCAACCATAGTCTTTCCTGGTGCCGTAAATACGTTCACACTAAGCGTGCTCGACACGACAGGCGCGGTCTCACGCGTGGTCTCTTTCAGTCCATTTGTGCCCTCCATGTAGTACCCCTTTCGATCTCAGAGCAAGTGACCGTTCAACGGAAAGTTGGCCGAAGCGCAAGACGAATCTATCGGACGAACGTATCGAGCAAGACAAAGTACGGGCTCAACATTGCAGCCCGGACGCCCCCGGAAGACGATCCGTGTGCGTTTGAATCAGCCTGTAATCCGGCCCGAGCATTAGCCGTATGTCAGATCAGTGCTCTGTCCGACCTCGATGATGTAACCGTCAGGATCACGGATGTAGCAGCGTATCTCCCCGTACTTGGGGATCGGCTCGGTGATGAACTCGGCTCCTCGGCTTTTCCATAGCTTGTAGCACGCTTGAATATCTGCAACGCGGAAATTCAAAAAGCTATTGAGGTGATTCGGGTCAGGAACGCTGAGCGACACTGTCGGCTTATCCGGGGTCGGCCCGCCTCCGACGTTCAGAATCATCCAGATATTCGCAAGCTGAAGGTACGCGGGCGCGTTGCCGTCACCCATGCTCAGAATGCGAGCGCCGAAGACCTTTTCGTAGTAGTGAGCCGATCGCCCAATGTCGGCTACGGTAAGAAAATGCGCGATGCTGATTCCCTCGCGTGGAGGCATCTCATAGCTCTTCTGTTCAATTTGTACGCCGCCCATTGACGACTCCTATTCGGATAGATTTACCGGCAGGGGAAACCACGGAACCAGCCCTCACTGACCAACTCACTTCTTCTTCGCGGCCAGTGCCGGTATTAGAAGCTTCAGAACTGCCTCGTCGGAGAACGGGTTCTGACCTGAGATCAACTCGCGATCTTGAAGGACGTAGCTCGACCATGGAGCGAGCACACTTACATCTCCGCCCGCCGTACTCAACGCAAAGTCAGGATAGAACCACACCTTGCCACCAATCTCCAGCGGCTCCCGCTGCTGCTCTTCCGCCGTCGAAAAGATTGTCATCTTATATCCCGCATAGATCCAACCTTTAGCCTTTGCCTGCGCTCCAGCGGTATCGCCGGCTGCCAGCGCTGCGACGAACTCCTTGGAATTCGGAAGCGCCGAGAGAAGTGAGATCGGGCCATGGCAGAGCACGGCTGTAGGCTTGGATGTTTCGTGAAAGTGTCTCATCACGATGCCAGCGCTCGGATCATCGAGAAGATCGATCATCGGGCCATGGCCGCCGGGGACGAAAACAGCGTCATATTGATTCAGGCCCGACGCGATCACATCCGAGATGCGCATTGGATCTCTTAGCCCGAGCAGGCCGTCGCGGAATAGCATGTAGTCCGCAAGCTTGGCCGCGTCCCCGCCGAAGAAATCCGCGACCTCTGAATGCACATCCACCTGGGGCGTGTTGCCTGTGGGATTGGCGAAGGTGATGTCATAGCCCTCCTTCATCAGGGCGCGAACCGGAACCGTCAGCTCGTTCAGATAGTAACCAGCGCCGGTATAAATCTGGCCATCCTTCAAGGGCAAGCCGCGACCGCTCGAGATTAGCACCAGGATTTTTCCTTTTGAAGTCATTTCGTTCTCCTCTTTGAAATCATGTCTGTTTCCGACACGGTCGGAAGCATCCGATAGTTCCTCTGGTCGACTTGTACGGCGTTCATTGCTGACTCCAATCTCGATACAGCATTCACTGGGTGTGAGTTGCGGCGATTGCGGTGCTCACCGTGACTTCTACCAGCGCACCTTGATTAGGCCAGAAGCGCGTCAACGAATCTATTGGACGAAGGTATCGGTAATACCAAGGTATGACTGCGCGATCGGGCAGAATGACGCCACATAATTCCATCAATCCAATACCAAAGTATTGCCAATACCATCGTGCAATTGCTCCCCTTGGCCACCCCGGTGTAATCATTTCATCGGGGCTGATTGCGTCATATTAACTGGGCCGCCCCGCACAACACCGGCCGACATTCATCATGAAAGGGCGATCATCATGGATACATTGCGAAGTGTTTTGACCCATCTGCAACAACAAGGTGCGGCGCTAGGCCACTTCAATGTCGCCGATCTGGCGCTCCTAAAAGCGGTAGTCGCGGCGGCTGTCGAGCTCACCGCTCCGGTGATCGTTGGCGCGTCCGAAGGAGAGAGAGACTTTTTCGGAACATATGAGCTTGCAGCGCTTGTGAAAGTCATGCGCGGGGAACATGACGTCCCAATTTTTCTGAATGCAGATCATACCCATTCACTGGAGAGAGCAGTAGTGGCGGCGCGGGCAGGGTTCGATTCAGTTGTCATTGATTTTTCCGCGTTACCCTTTGACACAAACGTCGCTCGCACCAAGGAAACCGTTGAAGCCATTAAAGCCATCAACCCCGCAATCCTCGCGGAGGGAGAGATAGGCAACATCGGCACCGGCTCTGAAATCCACACTGCCGTACCCGACGAATCCCGGTACCTGAGCACCCCTGAAGAATCCCGACAGTTCGTCGACGCCACTGGAGTCGATGTCCTTGCTCCCGCGGTTGGCAACATGCATGGCATGCTGGAAAGTATGGTCCAGGGGAAAACCAAAAAGCACCTGAACATCGAGAGAATTGCTGAGATTAAAAAGGCATCGGGCGTCTTTCTCACCCTGCATGGCGGGTCAGGAACAGAGGACGAAGACTTCGTACGTGCGATTGCTGCTGGGATCAACATCATCCACATCAGTACCGAACTGAGGGTTGCCTGGCGCCAGTCACTGCAAGCCAGTCTGACGAGTCAGCCGAATGAGGTGGTGCCGTACAAGATTCTGACGCCGGTCATTGAAGCCGTGAAGCAAGTCGTGAGTTCCCGCATCAAGCTGTTCGATGCTCAACTAACGGCTGAACCAATGCCCTTATCAACTGGACGATGAGCGGTTGATTTATAAAGTTTCGGGCGCGAGAGATAGATAGTGCGCTCGCCCTGCATCCAAATATGTTGGGGAAAGGACGGTACAGTATGCCGGAAGCGACCTGGAAACCTCACGAGAAACATGGACAGCTGACAACGCAGAGCGACTTGCCCGACAGCGTCTACGCGTTTCCCAAGCAGCGCAAAGAACCACTGACCGATGCACAACACGTGCGCAACGCGATTGTGCGATTCGATCAAGTCATCGACGTCTCCGATGCCGACCGCGCTTTGGCGTTCGCAAACATTGAGAAAGCCGCAAAGCACTACGACGTCGACCTTGCGGAAACATCATGGCACGAACTTGGCATTCATCCTCAAAAGAAAAAAGAGGCTGCCGCCAAAGGCGCTGCGACGCGCGAACGCCGAGCACAAGGCTAAACTTTCATTGGTGGCGAGCTCACGTTGAGCGCCAGGCCCTGCGCGTCGCGTCTCACTAAGGCGTTCCGTCTTGCTTGGCGGCTTGATATTATTTTGCGGACAGAGGCCGCGAAAGGAAAATCGCAAATGAAAAAGGATCTCCGCGGAATCAACATCGCTTCAAAGCCGAGTGGCGACGGCTGTGTAGAATGCCTGGCCTCCGCGAATGGCTGGTGGTTTCATCTCCGCCGATGCGCGGAATGCGGGCACATCGGATGCTGTGATAGTTCTCCGAGTCAGCACGCATCCAAGCACGCGGAGGCAACAGGGCATCCAATCATCGCCAGCTTTGAACCGGGGGAGGACTGGTTCTTCGATTATGAAAAGCAGGGGATGGTCAGGGGCGCGGCATTGCCTCCGCCGCACGCGCATCCGAAGACCCAGCCCACGCCCGGGCCAGCAGGAAGGGTGCCGGCCAACTGGGAATCGCTCTTGAACTAGCGGCTGGTTATTGCTTGAATTTACCTGATCCGCCAATTGCGCATCTTTCACCAGAAAATGGTTGAACTGCAAATTGCCTCGTTCAGCAAAGATCGAGATGCGATACATGTTCGGCGCGATCTCTGTGGTGATCGCCATGAGAGTCTCCTCAATCGGATTTTTGAAACCTTCCCGTTTCAACCAGTCACCCAAATTCGCCGCCGAGAAAGATAGCCCCACGTTCACCCCCAAAGCTTGCCGGCCAGCCAGAAATCAACACTGAACTTTCCCGGACCGGAGCAGATCAGCCAGGTAAAGAAAAGCACGTATAAGACTTCCGGAAGGTAGAGGAAATCGTCGAGCCAGTTAAGACGCGAAAGTCCTTTGGGCATGGTGGAAAGTGCGTTAGTCAAGACCGCGACAGTCATATCGATCAATAAAGCCACGCACGCCGGGCTCGAAAGAAATCCGACGGCCACCAAGGATCCACCAATAAATTCGACACTCGACACGAAATAGGCCAGCGCCTGGGGAAACGGAGCTTTGGCCTGAACGAGCGTGTCGTATACGGGTTTCGTGCCGCCTGCGACAAATAATTTATTCGCCCCGGAGATGGCGAAAAACACTCCGATCAAAACGCGTACCAGCAGGATCGCGTACTGTTCCACATTGCCGTTACCCAGCAGAGCAAACTGGACCAACTGTTTCCAATCCATTTCCTCGTCCCTCCGCCAATCTCGCGCCTCGAGATTAAGTGTCCATCCGTTCGACCCATTGAGCGCGCCATGCCGGGGCCGCGAATGGATCCGCAAAATACTGAGTTTCGTGCGCGACCTTGTCGCCCCTGAACTCCATGATGCTCACCGTGTAGGAAGGCTTGCCGTCATAGGTCAGAATGAGCTCGGTGACCCAGAGATCGCCGCTTCCAATGATTCGTTGAACCCTGAACCGCTTTTTGCTCGGCTGGCTGGCACGCTGATTCAATATGTTGCTTCGCCCATGCGTTCGCTCGCCTGACTGCGGGTAATCCAGTACTGCGTCTTCGAGATAGATGTGGTGCTCCGTTTCAAAATCATCAGCATCGGACGCCGCCCAATGCTGATCGAGTGCGGCACGGATCTTTTGATCACGCGCTCCAGAAGACTCATCCTTCGTTTGTTGATCGTTCACTTTGGGCATTCCAGTCGATAAAGAAGCTAACTACTTTAGAGGAATCGGAGTGTACCACTCGCAAAGTCGCGCTGTAACTCTGACCACTCGCAGCAGAAGCTGTCACCATTCAGCCAGATCAAACTTGGCCCCGCAATTGGACGATGGTATCGACGACACCTTCGTATGGTCGATACCATCGTCCAATTGTTTTACTTCCCCCATGTCTGGCTTAATCGCAATCACTGGGGATGGATAAATCGAATCATCTCAAAAGGACAACCAGCTATGAGCACGCTTGGTGTTTCGGTGGCGACGAAGATCAATCGCAGAGACTTTGGGCTAACCTGGAACTCGCCGCTCGAGGCTGGCGGATTGATGGTGAGCGATGAAGTCAATATCACTCTGGACCTGGAGTTTGTGAAGCAGGCATAAGAACGGGGCTCGAGGAGGAACCTTGTGGCGACAATTGTTACGCAAGAACAACAAGAACAGCGGATGGAATCATGCGTGGTTGTGGAACTCATCACCGGGTTTTCAATCGTTACAGTGGCAGTAGCTGTACTCGCCCTTCTGCTCGCAACCGTTGTTGACGCGCAGGACAAGTACTCGCTGAAATCACCGAGCGGAATCGCATTCTCCGACTTCAGGGGATACGAGGACTGGGCTATGGTATCCTCCGCCCGGACCGATGAAGTGCTCAAGGTGATCCTGGCCAATCCAACCATGATCGCGGCGTATAAGGCCGGTGCTCCCGGCAATGGCGAGCTTTTCCCGGACGGCTCCATGATTGTGAAGCTCCAATGGAAGCCGAAAAAGAGCACGGAGGCGCCTTTTGTCGTCGACGTGCCGGACGTCTTTACTCAGGCTTTCGTGATGGAAAAAGACGGCAAAAGATTTCCAAAAACCGGGGGATGGGGGTACGCAGTGTTTAACTACGATGCTCCATCGGGCAAGTTTACGGCGGACTCCAAAAGTCTTTCAGACTGCGGAAACACCTGCCATACTGCAGTGAAGTCGAAGGATTACATTTTCCATCCGTACGAGATGCGTTGACGTGCGCCTCCCCAATGTTTCATTGAAGGCTGCGTCTCATCCCGCTAATAAAGTCCAGCGACTATCACGGGCCAGCTTGCCAAGTGATACGGCTGAATTGGCCAGATATCTCATCGGCAAAACAATTGTGCGAACAATTGGGCGAACCAGGATGAGCGGTCGCATTGTTGAGACAGAGGCATACCCACCGGGTGATGCGAGCGGCCACGCCTATCGTGGGCAAACGGCCAGAAATCAATCGCTATTCCTCGGTCCCGGATTCGCTTATGTGTACTTTATCTATGGCACGTCGTACTTGCTGAATGTCTCGGCTGAAGAGCCGGGTGTTGGCGCCGGAGTGTTGTTACGCGCCATTGAGCCGCTCGATGGAATCAACCTGATGAAACGACTTCGCAAAACCGACAAAGTCACAGACCTGGCGAGAGGTCCGGGTCGACTTGGGTCTGCTTTGGAAATCGACGAGCGCCTGGACGGAGTTGATCTGTGTGCCAGTGGCCCGCTTTGGCTTGGCACCTCCGTTCGAGAAACTGCGCCCGTTCGTACAGCTCTACGCATCGGCATCACACGCGAGGTGGACCGTCCACTACGTTTCTTTGAGGCGGGAAGCCCGTTCGTTAGCGGACCAGCCAGCGCATTAAGAAGTCGTTAAGCATACGTTGCTTTGGATTCGCGAGTTCGCGTTCCATTTCCCGCCCACTGAAGCTCAACGAGAGATCAACCCACCGGAACGACCGCAAGCAGTTCCTCCGCCGCGACTGCAGCGACCTCGATGCAGCATGTCGTCTGCGCAATTTTGGGGTAAACTGTTTTCGCGAAGTCTTCTACTTCCCCACTCCTTCGCGCTCTCACCATCAATAGGCTCTCCACAATCTCATTCCTTGTTGGATGGCTGTTTTGTTTTCGTGACGAGCCGGATCTGCCGAGTGATATTCAAGGAGGACCGCGGATGTATGCAAATCAACACCGCGTCGTGCAAACGACGGGGTGTGAATTCGTTGGCTTCGCCGCGTTACGCGGTTTACATATAAGAGGAAAAGGCCATGAAGAGCGTCTCAGCACCCATTTCGCTTGCCGGATCCCAACTCCGCCAAACACGCCATGTTTGCGCGTTTTTTAACAATGATGAGGAAGAATATCGCGTTCTGCTTCCATTCATAAAGGAAGGGTTGGAATGCGGCGACAAAGCCGTTCACGTTCTGAACCCGGAGCAGAGCCACGACCATCTGCGACGCCTGACTGGCGTCGGCATCGATCCGACGGTCGCGCAGCAGAGCGGGCAGCTTGAGCTTCGGACCAACACTGAAGTCTACCTTCCAGATGGCCGCTTCGATCAGGATCGAATGCTGCAAGTCTTTGAGCAACTGGCCAGCGGAAACGCCAAGGGAGGATTTCCCCTGAGTCGCATTTGTTGTCGTATGGACTGGGCGGTTGCAGATCGATCTCGTGTCGATGATGTCATCGAGTTCGAGTCGCGCGTCAATGACGTGTGGCTTCGCCATGATGACGCGGTCATCTGTACGTACCATCTCGGCCGTTTTGGTGGCGACGCGGTGATTGACATCATGCGAACTCATCCAATGATCATCATCGGGGGCATCCTCCAGGAGAATCCTTTCTTCGTGCCGCCGCAGGAGTTCCTGGGAGAATTTCGCCAGCGGCGAGCCAGCCGGAGTCATCCGCCTGCGATGGCCTGAGATATGGATGTCCAGCCCATAGATCCTGCAGAACAGATCAAACACCTTCAACGATGCGCGAATGATCTGATCAGCGTGCTCGCTCTTCCTGCCATGTGGAGTGGTGGTGAGCCGCCTCAGATTGTGCATACTCTGCTGGATGCGCTGTTGCGCATGCTGCAGTTGGATCTGGTCTATGTACGGTTGAAGAAATCGGGTGATCAGGCGCCCATCGAGATGGTCCGGTTCTCTCCGTTGCGCAAAAATTTAATCTCTGCGAATGAGATCGGCAACGTCCTCAACCAGTGGCTTGGGCCCTCACCTGATACATGGCCTCCGCTCACGCGGAAAAGCTCTGGACGGCCGAGACATTTCTCTGGTCCCATTAGGGCTGGGGCTGCAAGGCCAAATCGGAGTCATCGTAGCCGGATCGGAACGGGCTGATTTTCCCCAGCAAACCGAGAGACTTGTTCTGAGTGTTGCCGCGAATCAGGCTTCCATAGGGTTACAGGAAGCATGGCTCCGGAGTGAACAGAAGCAGGTCGCGAGCGAACTCGATCGACGGGTCGCGCAACGAACTACGGAACTTGCCGCAGCCAACGAAGAGCTTCGCAAGGAGATTGCCGACCGCACGCACGCAGAGGAGGACCTTCGAACCAGCGAAGAAAAGCATCGCGTGATTATTGAAGCTGCCAACGACGCTGTGATCACCATGGATGACAGAGGCAATATCCTCCTTGCGAATCCGGCAACCATGCGCATATTTGGCTATGACCCGATTGATCTCGTCGGCAAACCGATGACGGTGCTCATGCCGGAAATGATGCGGAAACTTCATGAAAACGGGTTCAAACGATATTTAGCCACTGGAGAGCGGCACCTCAACTGGCAAGGCGTCGAAGTTATCGCTCAACGCAAGAATGGCCAGGAGTTCCCCGCGGAAGTCTCGTTCGGGGAATTTATGAGCGAGGGGCATAAGGTATTTACCGGCTTCATTCGTGACATCAGCGAACGAAAACAGGCAGAAGATAGGCTTCGAGCAAGCGAGCATGACCTGCAGCTCGCGCGAGTAGAGCTGGCCCGCGTTTCCAGATTGACAACCATGGGCGAACTCGCAGCGTCGATCGCGCATGAAGTCAATCAACCCCTCACCGCAGTCATCAACAACGGCAGCGCGTGCCTGCGACTGCTCGCCAATCACAGCCTGGAACCTGAGGTTTTGCGTCGCGCCCTGGGAGAAATCATTGACGATGGCACTCGCGCAAGTGCAGTCTTAGCTCGCATCCGAGCATTTATAAAGAAAGAACCGGCAGAGAGGAATCCATTGGACATCAATGAAGTAATTCAGGACGTGCTGGTCCTCGCTGGCCGCGAGCTGTATGAAAATCGAGTCTTGGTTGACCGCCAATTGAACAACGAAGCTTCCGTTTGTGCTGGCTGATCGCGTTCAGCTGCAGCAGGTACTGCTGAACTTGATTATGAACGGCATTGAAGCCTTGATCGCGGTAACAGATCGACCTCGTTTCATCTGGGTGCAATCCCGCGATACGAACAAATCTGGCGACGTACTTGTTGCGGTCAGCGACTCTGGCACCGGCTTTGATTCAGAAGTGGATCGCGTCTTCACTCCCTTCTTTACAACCAAACCGACGGGCATGGGAATGGGTTTGTCGATCAGTCGCTCTTTGGTGGAAGGTCACGGCGGCCGACTATGGGCTGAGCCCAATTCTCCCCACGGCGCGGTATTTTCGTTTACGCTGCCGGTAAGCGTCGGGAGTTCCTCATGACGGGAAATCCGGTTGTTTTCGTCGTCGATGATGATGCGTCGGTGCGTTCCTCGCTTAAGTTCCTCTTAAGCACCGTGGGTTTGCACGTAGAAAGTTTTGACTCGGCGGATAGCTTTCTGCGCAAGGCTCTGCCAGATGCGCCCAGTTGCCTTGTCCTGGACATCAGGCTACCTGGATTGAGTGGTCTCGATTTTCAACGCGAACTGGCAGCGAAGAAAATTAGTATTCCGATCATCTTCCTCACCGGCCATGGCGACATTCCGATGAGCGTTCGAGCCATGAAAGCCGGCGCCGTCGAGTTCTTGACTAAGCCATTCCGTGATCAGGATCTTCTGGATGCTGTTCGCATCGCACTGGAACGAGATCGTGCCAGACGCGAACAGGAAAAGGAAGTAGCGGTACTTCAACAACGATTCGACTCGTTGACTCCGCGCGAGCGAGACGTGATTTCCATGGTCGTCTCGGGCATGCTGAATAAGCAGATTGCGGATCAGCTTGGAACGGCCGAGAGTACCGTAAAGGTTCAGCGCAGCCGTGCACTGGAAAAGATGCAGGCGGACTCTCTTGTCGACCTGGTCAGAATGATCGAAAAGCTCAAGAGTCCTTCGGCGAAAGTCCGATAAACCAAAGTTTATTTCCATACTCCTTTTTGAGACGCTGGATATCCCAACATCCAATAGATTCTTGGTGCGCCCGGGAATAGTTTTGTTCTTAGAACGGAGTTGGACGGTGACGAAGCAACTGATCTCGGTGATTGACGACGATGAGTCCATTCGACGGACCACCACGTTTCTCATCGAGTCTTTCGGCTTTCGAGCGGCTGCGTTTGAATCTGCCGAAAGCTTCCTGAAATCTGCCCGGTTGCACGAGACTTCATGCCTGCTGGTGGATGTTCAGATGCCGGGCATGAACGGATTAGAGCTCCAACGAGAGCTGGCGGTTGCAGGCCGCGGAATTCCTACCATTTTCATCACTGCCTTCGACAATAAAGATGCCCGTCAGCTAGCGATGCAAGCCGGTGCAGTCGCATTCTTGAGCAAACCTTTCAACGACGATGAGTTGCTGCACGCAGTCCGATTAGCCCTGCAGGAAGAGTTCGAAAAGACAAATAACCTAATCTCTGTGATTGACGACGATGAGTCCATCCGACGGACCACAACCCTGCTCGTCGAATCTTTTGGTTTTCGAGCGACAGCCTTCGCATCGGCAGAGAGATTTTTGAAGTCAGGCCAATTGAACGATACTTCCTGTCTCATCCTGGACGTACGAATGCCGGATATGAATGGTTTGGAACTTCAAAGCAAGCTTGCTGCCGGAGGCCACGATATTCCAATTATCTTCATCACGGCTTATCACGACAAAGCTTCTCGCGGGCGGGCAATGCAGGCTGGCGCCGTTGCATTCCTTGACAAGCCTTTTACCGGAGAGCAATTACTCGAAACTGTTCGTTCAGCCTTTCGCCACGGCGGCAGCAGTGCAAAAGGCGCGGGCTGATCGATACCCGCGTTGGACTTCAGCTTCCCTGCGCTCCACCAGAAGCCCAGCGCATCTCCTCCCCACCACTCGTAGCCAGCAAACAGCGACAGGTGGGCCAAGAATTGCAGCGAAACGCAGTCGTTCGGTAAGCGAATCCGAGACGGGAGGGCTCGCTTGTGCAAAATCTGGCTTCAGGATGGATAGGTTGCGTAGCGAATTGACCTTATCTCCCCAGATTGCTGGAACGCCTTTTCTAAACTCAACCGGGCAAGATGGAGGCAATTCGTCATGGACCTCTCCGAGTATGTACTTGAACCGCTTCGGAAAAATCAGGAGATCAAGCGTTTGAATGCCCGCCCGCAGGCCCGGAAGGTGAAGGGCGCTGAAGAAGCGCTCCTTTCAAGTGATCGAAATCTGAGCCTGATCATTAATACGATGCCGGTTCTCGCATGGTGCGCGCAGGCAGACGGTTCGGTTGATTTCTTCAATCAGCGTTGGCTCGACTACACCGGCTTTTCTTTGTCTGAGGCTCGAGGATGGGGATGGGCCTTGGCGTTCCACCCCGATGACTTCGATCGCTTAAACGACTATTGGCGGTCGCACATCATTAGCGGTGAACCGTGCGAAATTGAAGCGCGTCTTCGAAAGTTTGACGGCAGTTATCGATGGTTCTTATTTCGTGGAGAACCATTACGCGATGAGTCGGGCGCCATTGTGAAATGGTACGGGACGAATACTGATATTCACCGTCGAAAGCTGGCGGAGGAGCAGGCACTGCGCAGTGAGGCATTCCTCGCAGAAGCTCAGCACCTGACTCGCGTTGGTAGTTTTTCATGGCGCGTCGCTACTGGCGAAATCAAATGGTCTGAGCAACTCTATCGGATCTTTGAGTTTGATCCCGGTAGGCCAGTGACGGTCGATTTAATCGGCAGCCGATATCACCCTGAAGATCTAGAGTCGTTAGACGACATGATCGGACGAGCCCACGACGCCGCGACTGACCTGGAGTATGAATATCGGCTGCTGATGCCTGACGGCTCGATCAAGTTCCTGCATCTTGTCGCCCATGCAAGCCAGGACGACGAGGGTCACCTTGAATACGTTGGTGCTGTCCAGGACGTGACACAACGACAGCTCTCCGAGGCAGCTCTCGCCAAGGCGCGGGCAGAACTTGCGAAAGTCAGCAGCGTCACGAGTCTAGGAATTCTGACGGCTTCAATCGCCCATGAGGTCAATCAGCCTCTTTCCGGGATCCTGACAAATGTCTCTACCTGTCTGCGAATGCTGGACTGCAACCCTCCAAATATCGACGGCGCTCGCCAGACTGTGCACCGCGCGATTCGAGACGGTAGTCGGGCCTCCGACGTGATTACCCGCTTACGCACACTCTTTAGCAAGAAGGAAGTTGCCGACGAATTCGTCGATCTGAATGAGGCCACTCGTGAAGTGATTACGCTTTCATTGAGCGAGCTGCAAAGAAATCAGGTGATCTTACAGCTCGAATTCGCGGATTCCCTGCCCACCATAAAAGGAGATCGCATTCAGCTCCAGCAAGTCGTGCTCAACCTCGTGCGCAATGCCTCGGAAGCTATGAGCGATGTCGACGACATGCCAAGACGATTAGTCATAGGGACAGAGACAGATGGCAGCCAAGTCCGCGTCAGGGTTCAGGATTCCGGAATTGGTTTCTCCTGTGAAGCCGCCGGCCGACTGTTCGAGCCTTTTTACACGACCAAGCAAGATGGCATGGGGATAGGCCTGTCTGTTAGCCGTTCAATCATCGAAGCGCACCATGGCAAACTATGGGCAACGCCAAACGATGGCCCCGGCGTTACCTTTGCCTTCTCAATCCCTTGCGAACACGACAACTAATCTATCGAACATCGCCTGCCCGGCCCATCGCACGGTGGACGATTCGTAATTTGCGAGAATCGCTTCGCTCTGTCCCTTTGTCTCGCCGTCGCTGATGTCCCTAATAAAGTGTATGGATCCATTGGGACCTCCTTCCTTCTGCGCAAGCTCCCACCTCGTGTAGCGTTCCCCATCATTTTTTCTTAACTTTGATTCCCACTGCCTTTGACCTTCGTCCAACATTCACATCCGATTGAACTTTGATCCGGTGCGAACCGTATACTCACTTCGGCGGCAGAAAGGCACTACCAGCAGGCCAGAACATCGCAGGCAAATTCCCAACGGAGCACCGAATGAGCGCCCTCTGGAACGACATCAAGCATGCGCTGCGCATGTTCGCCAACAACCCCGGCTTTACCTTCGCTGCCCTGGCCGCGCTCACTCTCGGCATCGGCGTTAATACCGCCATCTTCACCGTTGTCGACACCGTCCTGCTCAAACCGCTCACCTACCCCGACGCCAGCCGCATCGTCCGGTTCATGCACACCTCGCCCCAGGGCGAGGCACCCGTCGCTTCCGTGACCGACTTCCATGCGTGGCAGCAGCAGACCAAGGTCGTGCAGGATGTTGCCGCCTACGACTTCGGCGGCCCCGGCTACAATATCACCGGCGATCACCCTGAGCTGGTTCAAGGTCTCCACGTTACGCAGCGATATTTCGCGCTCTTTGGTGCCCCCGTCATCCTCGGACGTACCTTCACGCAACAGGAAGACACCCCCAACAGTGGCCACCTTGTCGACATCAGCTACGGCCTGTGGCAACGTCGCTTTGGTGGCGATCCGCACATCGTCGGCAAGGCTTTGATGCTTGGAAATCAGCCTTACACCATCCTCGGCGTCATCGGAAAAACCTTCGATACCGACCCTCCTGCTGACCTCTGGCTTCCCTTCCAGTTCGATCCCAACAGCAACGATCAAGGCCACTACTTCTTGGTCGCAGGCCGCCTCAAGCCCGGGGTTACCCTGGCCCAGGCCAACGCCCAGATGAAAGTTGCCGCCGACCAGTTCCGCCGTCGCTATCCCAACATGCTCGACCCCAAAGAAACATACGGCGTCCAGCCTCTCCGCGATGCCATTGTCAGCGATGTGCGATCTTCGCTCTTCGTCCTCATCGGAGCCGTGAGCTTCGTCCTCCTCATCGCCTGCGCCAATGTCGCGAACCTTCTGCTCGTCCGCGCTTCAGGACGCAAGCGTGAATTCGCCATTCGCGCCGCCATGGGAGCCGGCCGCGCGCGCATCATCCGCCAGCTGCTCACGGAAAGCGTTCTGCTCGCCTTCACCGGAGGTGTCCTCGGACTTATGCTCGGCTTCGTCGGCGTGCGCGCCCTGCTCGCCCTCAACCCTGGCGATATTCCACGCATCGGCGAGCATGGAGCCGCCGTCGGCATCGACTGGCGCGTTCTCCTCTTCACCCTCGGCGTCTCCGTGTTTACTGGAATCCTATTTGGTCTGTTCCCCGCCATCGGAGCCGCACGCCCCGACCTCAATTCCACGCTCAAGGAAAGCAGCAACCGGTCCGGCACAGGATTTCGTCAGAGTAAGGGCCGCTCGATTCTTGTCATCAGCGAAGTCTCGCTCGCCCTCATCCTCCTAATCGGTGCCGCCCTTCTCATCCGCAGCTACATCGCCTTGCGCGACGTCAACCCCGGTTTCGATCCGCACCGCGTCCTCACGATGGAAATGTCTCTCACCGGCGACAAATATCAAAAGACCGCTGGAGTCGCCCAGCTTATCCGCGATGGGCGCGAGCGCCTCAACGCCATTCCCGGCGTCGAAGCCTCCGCTTCAAGCTGCTGCATCCCGCTAGAAGGCGGTTTCGGATTGCCCTTCAATGTCGTAGGCCGCCCACTTGGCAACAGTCCCTACACTGGCGGCGCCGGCTGGATGAGCGCTTCTCCCGGATATTTTTCTGTTTTCAAAATTCCCCTACTCCAGGGCCGTGACTTCAACATTCAGGATTCCACCGGAGCCGCCGGTGTCGTCATCATCAATCAAGCGATGGCCAAGCAGTACTGGCCCAAGGGCAATCCCATCGGCCAGCAGATCGTCATCGGCAAAGGCGTCGGTCCCGAATTTGAAGAGCCCGCCCGCCAAATCATCGGTGTCGTCGGAGACATCCACGATGGGGGCCTCAACCGCGATCCCCGCCCGCTCATGATCGTTCCTCAGTCTCAGGTCCCAGATGGTATGACCGCGCTCAACGCCCGCATCGGTCCCATCGCCTGGCTCGTCCGCACCCACGGTGATCCCCACCAATTCATCGCCTCCGTTACGGAGCAACTTCGTCAGGCCAGCGGAGGCTTCCCCGTCGCCCACGTCCGCACTATGGATGAAATCGTCGTCCGCTCCACCGCGCGCCAGGACTTCAACATGCTCCTTCTCACTATCTTCGGAGCCTGCGCGCTCATCCTCGCCGCTATTGGCATCTACGGCCTCATGGCCTACTCGGTGCAGCAGCGCACGCAGGAGATGGGCATCCGCATGGCCCTCGGGGCCGACCGCGCCACAATCCGCAACCTCGTTGTCCGCCAGGGCGTGACCCTCGCCATCATTGGCGTCCTCATAGGCACAGCAGCTGCCTTCGGCCTCTCTCGCCTCATCGCCAGCTTCCTCTATGGAGTCAAATCCTGGGACCCGCTCGTCTTCATCTCCGTCCCAATCATCCTGACCCTGGTCGCCTTCGCTGCCACCTGGATCCCGGCACAGCGCGCCTCCAAGCTTGACCCAATGGCTGCCCTCCGCGTCGAATAAGTCGGCCCTCGCAAAAGATTCCTTTTTAATCTTGCAAGCGAAGGCCTCGAACATTGACTAGGTAACGGAGCGCAATGCGTGAATCGGATCCGTGGAGGCAGCTCGAATCGCTGGAACGGCGGAAGCAACCAAGGCCACGCCCATCATCAGGAAAATGCTCGCAGCGTACAGCCAGACGTCAATCGGGCTGACCCGAAACAGATACGAGCGGATCATCTGAGAGGTCGCGATTGAGGCCAACACCCCGAGTGCGCAGCCCATCAGCGCCAGCCTCGAGCCCGAATAAAGCACGAGCTTCACGATGCCTTCGCGCTGCGCTCCAAGAGCCATGCGGATGGCAATCTCCTGAGCCCGCAACGTGACCGAGAACGACACGACTGCATAGATCCCTGTCAGGGCGAGAATCAAGGCAGCGAACGCAAACAAGCCAATCAACTCTGTCATGATGCGCCGCGGAGCTTCGGTAGTGGAGACAACCTCCGCCATCGAACGAACCTGCTCAAGCGGGAGCTGCGGATCGATCTTCGCGACGGTGCGACGAACGGTTCCGATGATCTGGTCAGGAGGTATCGCCGCGCGAACGACAATAAAGCCGCCACCGGGACTGACGCGGGCTTGTGGCGATGCCGACCCATAGAGAATGGCTGGTTGCCGGACCGACGCATACCATTGGTCATTCGCTTCATCATCGCGCGAACCGATTCTTGTGTTCCCGACAATGCCCACCACTGTAGCCCATGGCATGTTTTTTCTGGGATTGCCAACGTGCATCCGCTTGCCAATCGGGTTCTGTCCCGGCCATGAGTGTTGCGCCATCGATTGGCTCATAACAATCACTAGCGGAGTATCTGCACGATCTTCCTCCGTGAACGTGCGGCCCGCAAGCAACGGAATTCCGAGAGCCTGAAAGTAGTTTCCGTACACGGCTCCGAATGCAGCAAATTTCAGCTTCCACCCTGCTGCGGATTGCCCCTCGATGGTGTAAGAGGACAATCCAGAGTCGCCGGAGGATGGAATCGTAATGCCGATCCCAACATCGAGCACTCCGGGTTTCTTCGAGAGCTGGTCGACCAGATCACGATTAAACGTCTCCACAGACGCGTCGGTGGGGTATTGTTCCTCGGGGAGCCGATAGCCGGCCACCAGCACATGCTGCGGTCGAAATCCCGGGTCAATTGCGAGCATCTTCTGATAGCTGCGTGCGAAAGCCAATGAGGCGATCAGCAAAACAAGTGCAACCCCAATCTCCGTGACGACAAGCACTGAACGCAGACGTGCATGGCTGCCTGCGACTGTCGTTGTCGACACGGTATCTTTCAGCCCGGCGATCAGGTTGGTTCGCAAAGCTACAAACGCCGGTATCAGGCTCGAGATAACTCCGACTGCAACTGAGACCCCCAAAGCGAAGAGAGCTACCGGAACATTGATCGATATGGAATCGATACGCGGTATTGATTCCGAGAATGAGTGCGAGGCAATCCGGATTGCAATCCCTGCAAAGACTAATCCGAGCAATCCCCCGCAGAGACTCAAGAGCAGTCCTTCCAGGACAGTGCCTCGAAAGATCGAGCTAGCGCGGGCGCCCAGTGCCAGGCGAACTGCGTATTCGCGATGATAGCGGACCGCTCGAACTAGCATGAGAATGGCGACGTTAGCGCAGGCAATCAACAGAACCACACAGACTGCGATCAACAGCACGCGAAGTAGCGGCCTGGTGTCACCGGTGAATACGTCGCTGAGCAATTGAGCATCGCCACGAATGTGGATCTTGGACATTGAAGGCGGAAAACTGCTCATGATCTGCCGCGAAACTCGATCCGCATCCTGAGCGGCCTGCGAAAGAGAGACGCCGTCTTTCAGGCGCGCAACCATCTGGTATCCCCAGAATCCAGCCGCTCCCTCAGACAACTCTGCGGGACTGAGACTCATGGGAACCCATAATTGCGCCTGATTCAGTCGACCCGCCTGGAGCGGGAACTCGAAATCGCGCGGCATAACACCGATGATGGTGTAGGGCTTGCGGTCCAGCTCGATCGTGGCTCCCATGACCCGCGCATCGCGATGATAACGATTTGTCCACAGCGCATAACTGATGAGAGCGACCTGTGCTCGCGCATCTTCCTCCTGTCGGGAAAAGACGCGTCCAAACAAAGGTTCTACTCCGAGGGTAGGAAATACGGCCGACGTCAGGCGCGCCGCTGGAATATTTTCAGGGGATGAACCGCCGGTGAGTGCAAAGCTGGTTCCGGCAAATGCGCCCATCGACGAGAAAGCTTGGGTCTCCGTCGAATAGGCCCGGATGTCTCGCGCCGTAATCCCAATCCCGGGATTTTCTCCGACATGTTCGCCCAATTGCACCAGGCGACCGGGGTCTCGAAACGGAAGCGGTCGTAGAAGGATTCCTTGAATCAGTGAAAAAACTGTCGTTGTCGCGCCAATGCCCAAAGCCAGCATCAGGACAACGGTCAGAAAGAAGCTGCCCGATTTTGCGAGGCGCCGTGCAGCTTGTTGAAGGTCCTTGATCCAGAAGCCCATAAAATTCCCCTGCTGGTCTTAAGTATGGACGAACCGCAACTGCAAAAGTCTCTGCATCTACCAATCGGTCATTTCTATCTCTTCTATTGCTCCGTAGGCAAGATGGCTATGATCTCGACCGATTCAAATCCCACAAGAACTCACCTCATCCACGCCACAGCCTCACTTCAAAGAAAGTGAAAGGCAGCAACGTAGCAAATTTGCAGATTCGACTACCCGCGGCAGCGAGTTCCACGCTAGTCTTTTATCGGCAGAAGTCAGCAGACTAACGGAGAGGACCAGGCAACCATGGAAATTATCGCAGCACGTGCCAAGCGCAAAGAAATTCAAATTTCAGCCAAGAGGATCAATAAGTGGCACCTGTATTTCGGCGTACTCGCTTTTCTTTTATTCACCACTGCGATGGCTCCCGCACAGCACAATCACGGTCCTGCGTGCCCCTGCGAGATACCCAGCGGTCCGCCCAACCCGCATCCCTATCTCGTCGGCTATCTCGGCGTCTACCGCCCTGCTGACTGGTCTTCCCTCGCCAAGACCCTGGACTTCACCCGAATGACCCACCTCAACCTCGCATTTATCAATCCGCCACTCTGCAACGGCGTCTGTACCGCGCAAAGCGATATGTCGCTGCACGCCAATCCATCCTTCACGGACGACGCCCTTAAAATCATTGTCGATTCCGCGCACGCGCATGGCACCAAAGTTCTGGCTTCGCTTGGCGGCGATAAGGGCGATGCCAGGTATATGCAGTTCTACAACGCCGGGCTGTCGGACCAGATCGCCGACGCCGTGAATGCCTACGTGAAAGAGCACAATCTTGATGGCGTGGATGTCGACATTGAGAGCCCCGATCAAATGGGCGTGCCTTACACCCAGTTCGTGAATGCTCTTGTCTCCAGGCTCCGCCCTGAAGGGAAACTGATCACTACGGCGGTCGCGCAATACATTCAGGCGGGCGTGCAGGATGCGGTGCTGCAGCAGTTCGACATTATCAACGTGATGATCTACGGAGGCTACGATCGCAGCGTTGCCGATATGGCGTGGTGGGTCAAAAACGAGCACATCCCCAAGGAAAAACTCACGCTCGGCATCGGCTTCCATAACTACAGCGCGATCCTTGCTGCTTATCCAAATGCCTGGGCAGTCGATACCGTCGGCGGCGGCACCTTTCGCAACGGCGCCGTCATGAATTACCAGGGAGAAGCGACCGTCGCCAAACTAACGCAGCTAAGTGCTCAATACGGGGGCGCCATGATCTGGGAAATTAGCCAGGACGACCCCACCAGCCCGCACTCACTGTTGAAGGTCATCCAAAGGAATCTCGACCCCAGCACGCCGCGTATTCCCATCGTTACGCCTACGCGCGGAGGCGATGACGACTAGAAACCAAGCGCGCGCCATGCTTTCACGCATGCGCGCAATCCAGACGCAGTCTAATATTGTTATTTTGCAGAAATGCGTAGCTCTCGAGGAGAATTCCTTGGGAAGCGATGTAGCGTCTTCAATTCGCACACGTTAGTTCGAGCCAATATGTTCTAAAGGAGCGGGATGCAAAAATTATCCGTTGTGTCATTTGCCACGCTGCTTGTCGCCGGTCTACTTATAGGTAGCGCCACATCCCTTGGCCAGGATGGCGTGCGCACGGCAACTCCAATCAAGCATGTCGTCGTCATCTTTGGAGAGAATATTTCGTTTGACCATTACTTCGGAACTTATCCGAATGCCCTGAACCCGAAGGGCGAACCTCAATTCGCGGCGGTATCCGGAACCCCAACAGTAAGTGGATACACAGATGCACTCCTGTCGCGAAATCCCAACTTTCTCAATACCAACTAGCAACGGCTCCGGCGCGAAGAACCCGTTCCGTCTGGCTCGCTCGCAGGCGTCCACCGCGGACCAGGACCACGGCTACACCCCGGAGCAGCGTGCATTTCATGCAGGGTTGATGGATTCGTTTCCGGAGTACACCGGCACTCCCGGCCCACCACCCAACGACGCAAAGAGCAAAGGCCTGGTCATGGGATATTACGATGGAAACACCGTGACAGCGCTCTGGAATTATGCCCAGCGCTACGCCATGAATGACAACTCCTTCGGCACCACGTTTGGACCTTCAACCATAGGAGCGATCAATCTCATCTCAGGGCAGACCAATGGCGTCAGCGATGAAATTAACGCGCGTGGCGATCTTATTGCCGGCGGAAATGGGACCTCCACACTTATCGAGGACGTCAATCCGATTGGGGACGTCTGTTCCGCCACACCCGGTGCGCAGGTGCATTTCACAGGCAGAAACATTGGCGATTTGCTGAACGCCCGCGGCGTAACCTGGGGCTGGTTTGAGGGCGGCTTCGACCTGTCGCTGAAGAACGCGAATGGAACCACAGGGTGCAATCGCTCAACAAGGTCACGGGTCACGAAATTCAGGATCACCGATTACCTTCCTCATCATGAGCCGTTTCAGTACTACACTGCCACCAGCAACCTGAAGCACCTGCGACCATCCTCCGCGCAAATGATTGGGCACGCCGGCGATGCTGCCAATCACCAATACGACATTCACGACTTTTACGCCGCAGTGCGCGCCGGGAATATGCCTGCCGTCAGTTTTCTAAAAGCGCCAGCCTACCAAGATGCACATGCGGGATATTCAGACCCATTGGACGAGCAAACTTTTATTGTGACGATCATCAATTTTCTGGAACAAGAACCGCAATGGTCATCAACCGCCGTCATTCTTGCCTACGACGACTCTGACGGATGGTACGACCATCAAATGGGTCCGATCGTCAATCAATCGACGACTGCCGCGGACATGCTGAGCGGAACTGGACAGTGCGGTGATGGTCGCACTGCTCTGGCCGGCCCGCATACTCCTCATGCGCAAGGTCGCTGCGGCTACGGCCCGCGTCTACCCTTGCTGGTGATTTCGCCCTATGCGCGAAGAAACTTCGTCGATCACGCGTTAACCGATCAAACCTCAATCATCCGGTTTGTCGAAGACAATTGGCTCGATGGAAAACGCCTTGGCGACGGCTCTTTCGACGCAATCGCAGGATCGCTCGATGGCATGTTCAATTTCAATAAGCCGGCAAATAGCGGACTATATCTACTAAATCCCTCGACCGGTGAAGTCGTCGCCAACAAGAATTAATTCCACAGAAGAGAACTTCTCCTCCGTCGATCGAGGCAGCTAATTTGTGCATCGCCCTTTTATTTTCTGGTGCCCGGAGGGGGACTTGAACCCCCATGGGATTGCTCCCTGCGGATTTTAAGTGCAATAGAAGCTGTTTTGCATCAAGTTGCACCGAGATGCACAACGACGCTAACTGATTCTATTCACTAGGTTGCACGCGGGATCACCTTTGCGCCAAGTCGCATTGAATCGCCCCAAAGTCCAATGCCAAGTATCACCACAAGTATCACCAACTCTAGAGGCCGCACCCTATCAGGACAACACATCGAACGTTTAAATTTTACTGTCATCCGATTGACCAGTCCCCGAGACAGAGCACGGGCTTTTCGAAGACTTCGATTTCCGCCGCCGCGCAAAGCGAAGTTACATACTGGCGCACTATCACGCGTTAATTCGGGGTACAAATGGCTCCCAAAACTGCGTTCTGACGTAGCGGATTCCAAATCAATTTGTCCACATTCGCATCGCTTTGCATCAGATTGCATGTCTCCGCATAAGTCGTTTCTTCTGCCGCCATGCGAGACGCCAGTGAGGGTGACAATTACACCTTAGACGGCAAGCCTGGAGTTCAGGATCGCCTGCTAGTGCACATGATAATTTGGGCTCACAAAGGTGTCGCTCTGAACCTCTGTCGGCGTCGTCGCCAGGCACGAGACGTCAGGTTCGACTGTCCCCCTCGACGATGTTCTCTATTGGCGACCGCGGGCGCGTTGGCGCTGTAATGGTTGTAATGGATCCCCTACGCCATAGGTGCGTGGATACCCAAGGTAGTAAGGGCCGGCCTGGGACCCCAGTAGATGTAGGGCGGATAGCGATAGCCGGTACCGTACGCAGTGGCAGCGCCGACAGCCATCCCCAGGACGAATGTCCCCACATATCCGAAAGTATATCCGCACCGGTCTCGCACGGGCCATTGGCGCCTCTCGACATGAACCAAACACCCTGAAAGCAGAGATAGTAGAGATCCCGAACCTTGATGACCTTGTTGTCGGTGTTGGCGCCATATGAGAGTTGCATGTTTTCGATCGGTTGGAATTGCGGCTCACCCTGGGAGCTGACCTTCACGCCGGCCGCTTCAGCCTTGTTGACCGTAGCCAGCCTAGGAATCTGTGTCACGTTACTGCTTTGTCGCAGGGGCAGGAGGCTTTGGAATTCGTAATGTCCACGAAAAGCCGAAGTCGATCGTGCGTCCTTCCGGACGGGCCTTGGCCGAATACTCGTCGTAGTACTTGAAGAATCCGACCACATTCTTCGCGGGCATAATCAAGTTAGCCTGAACACCCAAGGAATGCACAGAGTAGTAGGGCACATTGCTCGCAGCCACCGGCATGCCGGCAATCAGATAATTGCCGCCGTTGGCGGTGACCTGCCACTGGTCATACGCGACCAATCCAAGCTGGCCCAGCATACTCATATCTTTCTTCAGGGGAAGAACCTGCCCAAATCCCCACTCGTCGGTGAAGGCCTGTCCCGGGGTGATTTGGCTGAACTGGCCCGAAGGGATGCTGGCGACGGTTTTTGACCCATGAGCTTCCCAGTTGGTCATCAGGTTGGCAGTGGTCCCCTGGTTCTTGGTGATGTAGAGCGTGGTGCCGGAGGTTATATTGTTCCCCCAATATCCGGAGCCTACGTTGTTGCTTGCTCCCGCAGTGTAGCTGCCAGTCGGGGCGGTAAAAGCGTATCCGGCGTTGAAGTCGACCCGTTTGCGAAAATGCCAGCCCATAAGGACCGGCTCAACCCACATGTCGGCCAAACCGGAGCCACCTCCGCCGAGATTAATCCCGGTTCCCCCCAGCGCGGGCAAAAGCGGAGGGAAGGCGGCTACCAGCTCCCCGCTGGCGAAGTTGAGTGCCAAATAGGGCATGAAATATCCGCCGAGAATCTTGTGTTTCGGAACGTAATAGAAGATGTTTTCATCGACCCAAAAGGAATAAGTCCCGGTGACGTTCTGAAGAAGGCGGTTTCCGTTGGAGTCATTCAACTGGCTGGCGGAATAATTCAGAGCCAGGTTGGCATAGGTCATACCGGGCGCGGGAATGGAGCCGGCGTTTAGGCCAAACTGTCCCGGAACGTACTGCCCTTTCTGTTGAGCCAGCAAGGACGACGCGCTCCCTAGAAATGCGCAAGTAACGAGAGCGACTTCGAGCTTAATCCGTAATCGCATTCTTGTGCTCCTTATAGTTTCGGATCTTCAGAAGTTCGGGATGTGCATCCCGGAGTTCGCAGACAAAGCCGACCAGATCATGAGGCGATACCGGACGTTGCCAAACCCGCAATCCCAGCCTTGCCGATTTCGTCATTGAATTCGCCGACCTTGATGCCAGCCGACGCTGTCAACTGACTTGAGGATGATGCTCCGCTGCCCAGCGGTCCCGTCGTTTACCTATGCCAAATGTGCTTTCTTCGCACGAATGAACTTGCCGTGGACCAGATACGCAGACTGGAGTATCGAGGGAAAATCGTCGCCATGACAACTAGGAAAACTCCCAGTCTCGCGACACGCGCTCCAGTTCCATCCAGCATGCTCGTTTCGAAGTGTTCAATCTGCGGCAACCATCCATATTTTTTGCGTTGTGAGGTTGTCGAAGGGAGGTCAGCGTGATAATGGTGGCGAAATAAAGCGATGTCCGGACAGAGCCTGCTCGATCGCGGGAATGAGATCGACGTTCAGCCGCGACTTGATCACATATCCCAGTGCCCCTTCTGCCAGGCATGCGTGGACAAATTCAACACGTTCATGCACCGTCAAAAAAACCAACTTTGCTGTCAATCCCAAATCGCGCAATTCATGTGCTACTTCGATTCCGGTCATCCCTGGCATTGTTATGTCGAGCACGATCAACTCAGGGCAGAGACTCATGGCTTGGTCCACCAGGTCGATGCCATTGGTAACTGCCCCGACCACGTCATAGCTTGGCTGTAAGAGATCTCTCACTCTTTCATGGATAGGCTGATGATCGTCAGCGATGAGAATCCGCGCTCGGTTCAAGGGATTCCTCTCCTGCGTAGAGTTTCCCGTCCGTGATCAGACAGCGAATGCGCAACCGACGACGATAGCGTTCAGAGAGTGGCTGCCAGGAAAACAGCTACTACCAGGTGGCTTCAGATTCAACTCTGACCCGAATCTGCGCAACTGGGAGAACTACTAGGCACATGATGCGCTAGCCGGATCAAGGCTTCCGATCGGCTAGCAGTTTTCCTAGTAGGCATCACGGACCGGGATAAGTATCCTGCCTGTGGCAGATCGAACGAACGTGAGGGGACGCTACAATGACGACGTTTGGGCCAACGCTGAAGGCACCAATGAATGCAGTTCCCTTTTCGGTGAGCGCCACGGGAGGCGTCGTCTTGCTCCTGGCGCTGATCGGGTGTTCCGTCGCATCCGCCCAGGAGGGACGTCGAGCGGAATACATTCGCAGCTCACAACCGCCCTTTCTAACCTACCCAGGAACTCGTAACCTTGTACGAACAGGAAACTCCCGATCCAGCGCTGGCGCAAAAACTCCACACTCTCCTGACTACCCCGTTTGTCAACAACGAAGCATATTTCCGCGGAGTGAAACCTCTTCAGCCAGACCTTGATAACAGGGGACCATCCTTGCGGGTCGTGCAATGGAACATCGAGAGAGGCTTGGAACTCGATGACATCAAGCTCGCCCTCACCGATAAGCAAGGGTTTCTTGCCAAAGCGCAGAGCGAAGCCGCCAAAAGTAAGGAACCCGCAGCAGGTATAGACGACAAGCTAAGCGCACAGCTTGATGCGCTTCAATCGGCGGACGTGATCGTGTTGAATGAAGTCGACTGGGGCATGAAGAGAACAGACTACAAGGCGGTGGTTAAGGAACTCGCCGATGCGCTCCATATGAATTGGGCATACGGCGTCGAGTTTGTGGAGATTGATCCGAAGATGCTGGGGCTGCAGTCGTTCGCGAATGTCGAAAACGATACCGAGCGAAAAGAATTGGAACAAATTTTCAGTGTCGATAAGAGCCAGTACCTGGGGCTGCACGGCAGTGCAATTCTCTCGCGCTATCCTCTTCGCGATGTGAAGCTTGTCCCCTTCCAATATCAGGCCTACGACTGGTACTACGGCGAGAAGAAGTATGGAAGCCTCGAGGTTGGCAAGCGTAAGGCTGCAAAGCTTGTCTTTGGAGAGGAACTGCTTCGTGAGGTACGCCGCGGTGGTCGCACCAACCTGATTGCAACCGTGGACATACCTGACCTCCCTGGACACCAGGTCACCATTGTCGCGGCCCACCTTGAGAACCGCACCACACCAAAAGGCCGGGTCAAGGAGTTGAGCGAGCTTTATGATATGGTCCGTTCCGTTTCCAATCCAGTGGTCATCGCCGGTGATATGAATACGACGGGTTCCGACGGAACGGTCCTCAGCATAAAGTCGGCCGTGGTTAAGAAGGCGAGCGATCCGGCATACTGGGCCACGCAAGGAGTCAAGTACGCAACAGGGGTCGGACTCTTGATGGATGTCGCCAGTTTCGGTTTCAAGACAACCAAATTTCAAGCTGACCCGACTGCGTCCGGAGTGCCCTTACTGGCGGCGAATCCAGAACAGCCGTTCTTTACGAATCTGAATAAGTTTCGTTTCGACGACGGAACTCGGGTGGATTTTCGAGGAGACGCAGCGCTTTCAGTGAACAACCGTCCAGGCACTTTGGGCAATTCGAACGAGCGCGCAAGCAAAGGATTTGTTACGACCTTCTCTCTGCCGCGAACTCTCGGTGTAGTAGGGAGCTTCAGACTCGACTGGATATTCGTGAAAGACTTTCTCACAAATGATCCTCGCGCGACTGACTCGTATCGGTTCGCGCCGTCCTTTGCACGTACTATGAACGAGGTAAATGACGCAATGAGCCCACGTCTGTCAGACCACGCTCCGATTAGCGTCGATCTCCCCATCACACACTCAGCTTTGTCAGGCTTCAAGGAATGAGGCAATCTAGGTAGCGTCGCGACTCACTTCTATCTCGATTCGGTCAATTCGAAAGAGACGCTGCTGCGAACGGATGTTAACCACAACTCTTGGAATGGAGCACTTTCCCGTTGACCTTAGTCCGGCTGTTGCACAGAGGGGTCGGCATATTGAACTTCCGATTCGCCCGTGAACTCTCCGGAGTGGGTTGAAGCCCGGGGGTACAAGACAAGGAACTTGGACACCATGTGGAAGAAACTTATCAGATTCCGAACTCTTTTGTTGCTTTCGATCCTGGTGTTTTATTGTGTGATCCTTCTCCTGAATTTGAATGAAGGTGCGCGACGTTCTCTTCAACTGCGAGACGATGCCGGTTCAGCCGACCACGTCGTCGTCTCCGTGCTTGTTACGGGAGTCAATCCGTCGACGCAAGAATTGACGGCCCAAATAACTCTCCGGCCACAAGGTGCGCTCGCCGAAGATGAGGTGACTCCAGCGGTCGATCTAACACTCCTGACGAATAACGTAAGAAGCCAACAGGAATTTTACTTTCCTAAGGGTAAGCGGATAAATAGGATCGAAGCGGTATTTCCTCTGAACGGAGAGCTGAACCGGTATCCATTGGATTATTACCGGACGACCTTGTGGCTATTGATGACTACACCTGGGCGCAAGACACAGCCACCTAAATCTCCTGAAGACGGAGAAGCCGTCGGCGAAGGCCAAGCATATCAAAGCGATCATCTTGCTGTCGGCACAACAGCCTTGCAGCAGAGCACCGCGGTTCCACTGACGATTGCCTTGTCGGCATCAACTCCCGGAATTAAATTCGAAGGAAGCGTTTCTCGTGAAAGCAGTCGGAAACTCACGGGTATTAGACTTCGAATTCGACGAGCCGACAATGTGATCGCCGTATCTGTTCTTATCATGACATTGATGAGTGGGCTCGCCCTCAGCCTGCTCGGTATGGTGGTAAAGGCAATGACAAGTGGCCCAAAGATCGATCTAGTACCCCTATCGATATCAATCTCACTGATTTTCGGCTTGCCGGCGCTTCGAAACGTCCAGCCTGGCGTTCCACCAGTGGGAGCATTCGGCGATTACATCTCCTTTATCTGGGCAGAAATTATCGTGGGAGTGTCCGCCATCATTATCATTTGGACGTGGTTGATACGCGCAAGGGAACGTTCATGATGGCGGCAAGACTGTCGTCCCCTAATGGTCGGCATATCCGCTGGGAATTCGCCTAGCGCAGGCTTGGCAAGTCCGACAAGTTTAACTTGCCAAGAACAACCCTCTGCGCTAACCTGTGTTCCCCCATCGTTTTTCTGTGCACTGTTTCAGTGAAGGCTGATTCAGATCTGCCTGCTGATTTGTATGCTGAAGGCCACGTCGGCTGTGGCGATGAATGAGCGAGCGCGCCGACCTTGGTGACGTATTCAGTTCTTCTACCAGTACTCCCGTTGCGGGTCATTCTTCAGAACGTCAGAGTTTCAGCTGAGATCGCCGCGGCATGTACGGTTTGTGAGGGATTGCAGTGCAGTCCAAACCCAATCGGGATCTGCAGCACGGACAAACTAGCCCGAGGCTAGTACGCGTTCTCATTGTTTGCATGGTGCTTGTCTCAGTCTCAGTTCCTGCGGCCGCCCAGGTCAAGCCGACCAAGAGTGTTTTGGTGTTCACAGAGTACGGCCTTTCCTATCCTGCCGTCGCAGCCGTCATGGCGGAGATTCGATCATCTCTCGAAAAAGATCCTTCGTACCACATCGACGTGTACAGCGAATCTCTCGAGACCGCACTTTTTCCAGATAAGGGTTCGCAGCGGGAGTTTCGTGCCTGGTTTGCTCGCAAATATCGAAATCACAGGCCAGATGTGATGATCGCTGCTGGGCCGGAGCCTCTTGTCTTTCTGGCTAGTTATCACTCTGTCTTTTTTCCCGACGTTCCAGTTGTTTTCTGTTGCACAACCCAGCTACAGGCGCATTTTCCAAAGCTCGACTCAAATTTCACTGGCGCCTGGCTAAGAGTGGAACCAGGTAAAACGCTGGACGTGGCGCTGAGGCTTCTGCCAAGCACCCAACGTGTCGTAGTTGTTGGGGGAGTGGCGCCATTCGATCGCGGCCTCGAAGCGGTCACGAAGAACGCCCTTCAAAATCAGGAATCAAAACTGGAGATTAGTTATCTCACCGAATTGGACATGCGGTCTCTGCTAGATCGACTGAGTCGATTGCCGAAGAACTCTATCGTCATTTACACCGCGATCGGGACAGATGCAGCAGGCCATCAATTCATCGCTGCAAAGGAATCAGCTCCCATGGTGGTCGCAGCTTCCGATGTACCTGTTTTTGGTATGGCGGAAGTACTTATGGGTACTGGAATCGTGGGTGGCTATGTCGTCAGTTATTCGGCACAAGGGCAAACCGCTGCCCAAATGGTCAGGAGAATCCTTGCGGGCGAAAAACCGCAGTCTATCCCCGTCGTTGACGGTCCCAATCTTTACATGTTCGATTGGAGGGCGCTGCGCAGATGGAAGCTAAAGGAGAGCAACCTACCGCAAGCCAGCGTCGTCCTCTTCCGGACACCTACGGTGTGGGAAAGCTATCCGCGGGAGATTGTGGCTACCGGACTAGCGCTCCTGGCATTGCTGGCTCTAAGTGCTTACCTACTGTTCGAACGGAGACGACGCCGATCAGCCGAAGTTCTGGTTCATGCCAATTTCATATTCGAGAAACTGATTTCGGAACTCTCTACTTACTTTATCGATCTGAATCCCGAGACAATTGATGCGGGTATTCAGCAAGTTCTGGATAAACTGCTTTCCTTCTTTAAGGCTGATCGAATCAGTGTGTTGGAATTTTCCGCGGATGGTACGCAATTATTGAGAACATACAACAGCTCGGGACCGCAGAATGCCCCGGCCAAATACTGTTTCACGCTGGAAGAGTGCCCATGGTACACGGCTAAGATACTTAATCGCGAGAAAATCGTCGTCACGGATCTCGAGAATATAGCTGGTTTGTCGGAATCCGAAAGGAGATACTTCGCGTCGAATAAAATCAGTTCCATTGCTTCCATACCATTGGAAGGTGGACACACAGTATTGGGCGCTCTGGCTCTGATCACGGTCGGCAGGCGTGTCGAATGGGCTCAACTTCTGGTGGACCAACTGACGATTGCGGGACAAGTCTTTGCAAACGCCCTGGTCAAGAAACGAGCCGACGATGCGTTGGTAAGCAGCGAACTACTCAAAGGCGCTATCCTGAGCGCACTCAGCAGCAGCATAACAGTGCTCGATGAAACGGGCGAAATCATCTTAACGAATTCACATTGGAGAGGGCCTGCAGATCCGCTCGCCGGAGATGATGGATTGATTGCCGGATCGAATTATCTCGAGATATGTCGACAAGCTGCCGAACGTGGCGATTTGGCAGCCAGGCAGGCCCTGATGGGCATGGATGCCATACTCCGAGGCGAGCAGCAACGGTTTGAGTTCGAGTGGCCGTGCGCGAGGTCCGGCACTCTGCGCTGGTCGCTGATGGGGGTAACGCCCTTGCGCAATAGCGAGAAGGGACTAGTCGTCAACTATGTTGATATAACCGCGCGTAAGCAGGCGGAGCAAGAATGTCAGGAACTGAGCGGAAGGTTGATCCGGGCGCAAGAGGACGAGCGCAGCAGGCTGGCCCGTGAACTTCATGATGATTTTAATCAGAGGCTTGCCGTACTGGCGATTGATCTTGAACGAACCGAGTCATTTATTTCTGAATCGCCGATCGAAGCGGTCCGACGCATGCGAGAGCTCTGGAATCGAGTGAGTGAAATCGGAGCCGATCTACATTCTTTATCTCATCGCCTGCATTCCTCCACCCTGGAAAGCCTGGGACTTGTGTCGGGAGTGAGCGCCTATTGTGGAGACTTCACGGAGCAGCACGATATTCAGGTTGACTTTATGCACAAGGAGATTCCTCGTTACATTCCTCCAGAGGTTGCCTTGTGTATTTTTCGCTTGGTTCAAGAAGGACTTCGTAACGTAAAGAAGCACAGCGGTGCCATCCGAGCCGAGGTATTTCTCGAAGGGGTTGCGGACAAGCTTCATCTGTCGCTGGCGGATGAAGGGATCGGCTTCGATACCGCGAAAAGTTCAGCGAAAGCCGGCCTTGGAATTCAGAGCATGCAGGAGCGTCTCCGGATTCTAGGAGGACGAGTCCAAATTCAATCCCAACCAGGGCAAGGGACAAAGATTGACGCTTGGGTTCCTCTGAATCCTGTGACGACTGGCAGTGAATCGAGGCAATATAGTAACGCATAAATCTTGGGGAGGTTCCGACATGAGAGCGATGAGCGAGACACACAAGTCCTCGTCACGTATCCGCATTCTTCTTGCGG
>CAVZFK010000028.1:0-31810 GCA_963774515.1 uncultured Acidobacteriota bacterium
GAGAACGCACGTCAAAAGTGCTTAACCCAGCTTGACGCGTATGGGCACGCTGTCGAAAACTTCGCCGCCTCCAGCGACACACGCAGATCCTAGCGCCACCGCCTCATATCGCGGCTTGAAATGAATCTTAAGCGCCAGAATCTTCGACTCAAATAGGTCATAGCTGATCTTCGCCACCACAAACGTCACCGCAATCAAGAATCCAATATAGAGCAGTGCCCATCGCAGCGGCAAAACCAACGGCAATGCCATTCCAAAACGCGCAACTAAAAAATGCTCGCAGATCAAATACACAGGGATGTGATAGATGTACATCCCGTAGCTGTATTTCCCCACTGCGCGCAGCCATCGCGCCTCCAGGATGGAACGCAGCCACACAATGCGATGCTGGGACAACGCCAGCAACCCTCCCGACAGCAATGAAAATCCCGTGATCCCAATCGTCGGCATGTAAAGATAGGTCGCGATCAACTCCGTATGGTGAAATACGGCGATGAATCCAATAATCGCTGCTCCCGCACCCATGCACAAATAAATCCATCGCCGCGGTATTTGCCCTCGCCGCAAAAGTATGGCAAGAACACCCCCACCAGCAGCCCATCCACACGGCTCGTGGTCAGCGCCATCGCGGTAAAGTCGTATGCAAACTTGTGCACCATCAACACACGCAACGGCAGCGCCACCGCCAGCCCCACCGCGCACAGCGTAAGGATCGCATTTTCCGGCAGCAGCCAAATCACCAGCGGCCATACGATATAGAACTGCTCTTCCACCGCCAGGCTCCAGAAATGTCCGAACCCATTCGTCTTCAAAAACAAATGATGCGGCCAGAACATGGGCCAGTTTTGCGCGTAAAAATAGTAGGCGATGCGCGTCTTTCCCGCCGCCGGCAACAGCGCGTTCCACCAGGAAACATGCGTCGCTGCCAACAACCCAACCGTCAGCACAAAATAATAGATAGGAAAGATGCGCAGAAAACGTCGCGCGTAAAAAGACGAAAAATAATTCTCCGCCTTCTTCGACTTCAGCAGAATTCCTGTAATCAGGAAGCCCGACAGCACAAAGAAAAGTTCAACCCCGGACCAGCCAGGAATCATCGCATAGGCAAAAATCTTCGACAGCGCCGTCGTCCGGTCAATATACGGGCCGCCATGCGACAACATTACCGCCAGCAACGCGATGCCGCGAATTCCATCCAGCTCCGGCTTGTGGCTCGGCTCTGCCACGCCGCTGGCTGCACGTCGTTTCGCTTTGAACGGGAGAGGAAGCATGGTCACCACAACTGAAATACGCAGCAATTCCCAGGGGCAGTCGATGCGGTCTGCTTTCCTCCCCGAATTCATGATGCACCGCGTCTTGCCGATAATGTCCCATTTGCGGAATTTCCCCCAAACTAAAGTAACGTTGCCCGATAATTTGCCGAGCGGCTTTTCTAACTCGCGCTTATCCCCACCCACTCTCCCCACTACCATGACCGACGAAAAGCACGCACTCGAAAGTCGGAGTCGTCATTCTCGTGTCATGTCACGCTCGCATCCGCGCTGTGGTGAGTCCATGCCCAGCACTCATCTGCTTTTTCAAATTAATCCGCACCAGTCCGCATCGTACTTCTATACTTTGGCTATGCCGTCGAAGACTGCTTGTCTGGCCGCGTTTGTCCTCCTTTTTGCGGCTCTGCCAACCACCCAAGCTCAGCAAATGCCCGATGAATGGTCAACCTATAACGGAAACCTTGCCGGCCAGCACTACTCTCCGTTACGGGTCATCAACCAATCAAACGTTAAAGACCTTCAGGTGGCCTGGACGTTCAACACCGGCGAATTCCACAATTCGGGCGATGTAAGTTCGCGCGCCAACTTCGAAGCCAATCCCATCATCTGGCGCAATACTCTGTATCTCAGCACACCTTTCGACAAAGTAATTGCGCTCGACGCCGCCAGTGGCAAAGAAGTCTGGTCCTTCGATCCGAAAATTAACCGCGCGACATTCATCAATGTCGTCACATCCCGCGGAGTGGCTCTCTGGCATGCATCCAAACGAACTCGACCGGGCCCTTGCGACAACCGTGTATTTATCGCAACCGTCGAGGCGCGCCTGATCGCGCTCGATGCCATTACCGGAAAAAGCTGCGACGACTTCGGCGTACACGGCTCCGTTGATCTTGCATCGGAATTTCATCTCGGAGATAAGCGATGGTGGTACGAAGTTACATCCCCACCCACCGTGGTTGGAAATGTAGTCGTCCTCGGATCCTCAATCAGCGATAATCAGGCCGTCGAAGAACCCTCCGGCGCCATCCGTGGCTTCGACGCCCGCAGCGGAAAACTTCTTTGGTCCTGGGAACCCCTGCCATGGGCACAAAATCAACATCCGCGCACTGGCGCCGGCAACGCATGGTCCGCGATTGCCGCCGACCCAAAGCATGGCCTTGTTTACGTGCCGACTGGAAGTCCAAGCCCGGATTTTTATGGTGCGTTCCGTCCTGGTGACAACCGTGATGCAGATTCAGTTGTTGCCCTGGAAGCCGCAACCGGCAAACGCGTCTGGGGTTTTCAAACGGTGCACCACGACCTCTGGGATTATGACATTGCCGCTGAACCTGTCCTGTTCCAGTTCCGGAACCGCATACCCGCGATCGCGATCACAACAAAAACGGGGATGGTATTTGTGCTGAACCGTCTCACCGGTGATCCGCTGTATCCGGTGTACGAGAAACCTGTCCCGCAGTCTCACATTCCCGGAGAAAAGACCTCACCCACCCAGCCGTTTTCAAGTCTGCCAAACCTTGCGCCGCTTACTTTCAATGCGAATCAGGTATTTGGAGCAAGCGAAAAAGATAAGACGTTCTGCCACGATAAAGTAGCATCCCTCGTCAATCAGGGGATTTTTACTCCCATCTCCACCGACGGCACCCTCTTGTATCCAGGCAGCGTCGGCGGCGTGGAGTGGGGCTCTCCCGCAATCGATCCACATACCGGCATCATGTATTCCAACGCAAACGCTCTTGCATTTGATATACGGCTCATTCCACGAAAGCCCGAGGCGACAGGATTGTTAGATCGCATGGACCGAAAATTCCATGAGTGGCGCACCTATTGGACGCCGACTTCAGAGCTTCCGCCAGATCAGCGCTTTCGCGCGCCCGATACAGCTGGCCATGAGCTGAGTATCCAAGCGGGAACTCCATACCAGATATTTCGCGAACCTCTTATAAGCCCCAGCGGTTTGCCGTGCACTCCACAACCTTGGAGCGCCATGGTGGCAATCAACCTGAACACGGGCAAAAAGCTTTGGTCCGAACCGCTCGGTACGATGATTGATGCGAAGCAAACAGGTTCTATCAGCGCGGGCGGTCCCATCGTAACCGGCGGAGACCTTATTTTCTCCGCATCAACGTCCGACCCTTACCTGCGGGCGTTTGATCCATTATCTGGCCATGAACTGTGGCGCGGTAAACTTCCCGCAGCAGCGCAGGCGACGCCAATGACCTACAAAATCGGCCACCGCCAATTTGTAGCTATCTGCGTGCGCGGCACCGCAAAAGGAACTGTGGCAGACTCCGTGGTCGCCTTTGCCCTTCCACAAACGATCGATACCGGGCAGAAGACGCATCGTCATTGACCACGCCCACTCATCGACCGAATTCCTACGCCGCTCCACTCTGTTGGCCAATGCTGCCTTGACGTTCGACGCGATGAAACCGACTCACCCTCAATCTTTTGCAGGTATCGCTTCGTTCTCCGTCCCCAGCGGCAACTGTGGCGGCGTCTCAAAATTCACCCGTTCCCGTTCCACCGCAAACGGTCGTCGCTGAATCTGGGTATGAATGGCGCCAATATATTCCCCCATCACCCCCATCGACACCAGCAATATGGAGCTGACAAAAAACATTCCAATCACCACCGGCGCAATCCCAACAGAAAAACTTCGCCAGAACAAGCAGCTTGTATACCAGGTACGTCATGCCGATCAGGAATGAAATCAGCGCCCCGCCAAATCCGGTAAACGTCATCAACCGCAGCGGCACCTTGGAGTGATTGATAATCCCCAGCATGCCGTAGTCGTACAGCGTATAGAAATTATTTTTCGTGATGCCGTGCGCGCGTCCCGGTTGATCGTAATAAATTTTTTTGTGCGGCAGTCCAATCTCCGCAATCATCCCGCGAAAATATGGATACGGATCGGCAAACGACTTCACCAGGTCCACCACGCGACGGTCATACAATCCAAAGCCCGTAAAATTCTCGAATGTCTCAATCGACGACAACCGATTCACCATCGCATAGTATTTCTTCCGCGCCCAGAACATCAGCGGATGCTCCCCGCTGGTGCGCTTGATCGCCAGCACCATGGAGTAGCCTTCCTCCCACCCTTGCACCAGGTCGGCAATCATCTCCGGCGGGTCCTGCATGTCGGCCACAATCCCGATCACCGCATCACCCTGCGCCTGCCAGAACGCATGCATCGGGCTGCGCACATGACCAAAATTGCGAGCGTTCACGATGATCTTCACGTTCGGGTCGGCCGCCGCCAGCCCCTTCAACACCGCCACCGTGCTGTCCTCTGAAGCGTTGTCGATAAAGATGTGCTCGTACTTGTATCGCCCCAGCGCCGCAATCACGTTGCGCACCCGCGTATACAGTTCGACGACATTATCTTCTTCGTTGTAGCAGGGGGTAATAATGCTGATCGTCTTCACGTCGCCTCGCGTTATTTGGATGCACTCCAGCCCCACACACCAGCCGGATACCAGAATTGTAAGGGTTTCAAGAAAACTTTAGACGTGGTTCGCTGCATTCGTCGCCGGCTCAGGCAGCACACCTTCCACAATGTCCTCGATCGCAGGTTCCTCGTCGATGGTGGCTGCATCGTGCGCAGCCTCGTCTGGAACCTTAAACGAAAAGTGTTTGTGCCCGAAGAACGTATACATCGTCGCCGCACCCAACAGGATTGCGCCTGCAATGTAAGGTGCGCTGCGGTCCAGATGTAAAAAGTAACGCAGTCCCCCCACCAGCAGCGGCAACAATACCAGTCCCGGCAACATTCCGCTGCCATACACCAGGATGCAGCGAAACCACTCCACCAAATAATTTCCCTTGGTTTTAAAGACAAAGAACTTGTAGCCAAAATACGCCACGGTGATTGCAATCAGGTTAGAAAATGCCGACGCATAGATGTAGGCGAACCGCAGCCGAGGTGTCAGCAACGCCGTAAACAGCGCATATAAACCGTACCCGAAAAAGGTGTTCCACACCCCCACGATCAGATAGCGCGTGAACTGCCCCGGAGGCATTTGCTTCGCAAGTCGCGAACCCCACCGGAATCTGCTTGCCGACCTGTCAGCGGAGTTGCTCTCCATCGCCCTTCACCCACTCTGCTCCAACCATGTCGCAACCCTCAGCTCAGAATGAGTCCCGAATCCACACCGGCTCGCGTACCACACCTGCCTACAGTATCGTCGCAACCATTCGCAATCAGCCGCCGATCGACTCTCCAACGCAGGCAACTCGGGATGATACATTGGTTACTAATCCATCATGACGGTCCCCCGACGAGTCTCCATCGGAATTCCGACCATCAACCGAAGCGAGCTGGCTCTTCGAGCCATCCGCAGCGCACTTGCCCAGACCTATTCTGATGTTGAGGTGATTGTATCGGACGATGCGTCGACGGATGATACCGTCCAGCGCATTCAGGAACTTCACGATCCCCGTCATCGTCCTGGTTCAGCAGAAAGAACGCCTCGGCCTGGTCGGCAATTTCGATTTTTGCCTTCGCCACGCTACAGGAGAATTTTTCCTCCTGCTAGGCGACGACGATCTTCTGCTTCCCAATGCGATTGAACAATTAGTCGAGCCCTTCCTGCTCGGCAAATCTCCAATTCCACCCAGCGCGGTCGGCGTTGTCTGGTGCCCCTGCCGAATTGCCAGCGCCACAAATTCTCAGTTCTGGACAACCGAATCCGGCCCTGAAGTGGAATCCGTCTCTTCCCTCCTGGTCGCTCTCTTCGCCGGCGAGCGAGGTCCCCGGCTCACCAGCATTCTGCTTCGCACCCAGGATGCAATTGCCGTCGGCGGTTACGAAAGTAAATATGGCGACTTGTGCGATATCGGCAACTGGGGTCGCGCTGCTTTGTTGCGCGAATATGCGGTCTGCGTCCCGGAGCCTCTGGTCCAGTACACCAACCATCAAGGCAGCACCACCAGTCAGTCTGCCGTACAGAAATGGCAGCAATGGGCACGCATCGTGCATCAGGATTTGCTGACGAGTGCTCGCGCCAGCAAAGATGGCAGCGCCGTGCGCAAACTTAAGGCTGCCAAAACAAATTTCATCAGCGGAATTACCCTCACCATCCTCATCCAGACCATCGGCAAGCCTGGCTGGATTCGCAGCGCCCTCCGCGAGTCCCTGCGCTCTCCCGGCGCTTTCTTCACTCCTTATATGTTCCGCAGATTGATCAAGGATGGCCGAAAAGTTCTCACCGTCCGGCGCCACGCGAAACCTCGCCAACCAGTCGCCGCCTCCCGCACCCCCGCCGAAACTCACCCGATAGAGAAAGTTTCTTAGCCCTTCCCGTCTCATCGCAATTTCGGCCCATCGTTTCTATCGTATGAATTTCATCGATTTACTCGCTTTGTTGAAGCTTTTTGCACCCCTTATCCGTCTTAGTTACTAAGACGCAACATTCCGACGGAAAAGGAAATAGTCTGTGGCTCATCTACGCTTTCGGATTTCTGCTGTACTTGTACTGCCTCTACTCCTCGTCTCGACTTTTTTCGGGCAACAGGCCACCGGCAATTTACGCGGTGTCGTAGCGGACCCTACAGGCGCCATTATTCCCGGCGCTTCCATCGTTATTTCCGGCAATGGCAAATCTCTCAGCACCACCAGCGGCGGCACAGGCTTCTATCACTTCAACGGTCTTCCCGCCGGTCAGTACACCATCGACACGTCTATCGAGGGTTTCACCCCGTTTGAATCCAAGGGCGTCGTCATCGCTCCCGGCACCACAAAAACGCTGAACATCGCCATGACCATTGCAGCCCAGACGCAACAGGTACACGTCAGCGGAGAAACCTCCACCATCGACACCACGCCGGAATCCAACGCCAATGCCATGGTCATCAAGGGCAAGGATCTCGACGCGCTTTCCGATGACCCCGATGAGCTATCCAGCGAACTGCAGGCTCTCGCCGGTCCTTCGGCCGGCCCCAATGGCGGCGAAATTTATATTGACGGCTTCTCCGGCGGCCAGATTCCGCCCAAGTCCTCCATTCGCGAAATCATCGTCAACCAGAACCCTTTCTCCGCGGAGTTTGACCGCCTGGGCTATGGTCGCATCGAGATTCTCACCAAGGCCGGCACCGGCGAAATGCATTCGCACATCTTTTCCCGTGGCAATTTCTCCGGCCTCAACGCCCAGAATCCAATTTTGAATTCCAACCTACCCCCGGGCGCACCCCGGCTGACAGAGCCCCCGTACTACTCCTATTTCTTCTATGGCAACATCGGCGGCCCCATGACGAAAACATCGTCCTACTTCGCCGATTTTTTCAACCGCCGAAATGAAAGTGTCAGCATCATCGACGCCATCGATCCGGCCAGCGTAACCCCTTCCAACCCCAACGGGACCTACTTGAACGAAACCGTAAGCAGTCCCAGTACTCGTTACGACACCGAACCGCGCTTTGACTTTCAGCTCGGTCAGGCGAACACGCTGACCTTGCGGTATGAGTACTATCACGCCGCCTTCACCAACGGAAACGTCGGCGAACTGTCGCTTCCCGAGCAGGCTACCAACGGTCATAACGAAGAGAACACCCTGCAGGCCAGCGACAGCATCGTGATGAGTAAGAATTTTGTCGACAACATCCGCTTCCGCTATCGGCGCATTCGCAACAACCAGTCCGCGCAATACACCATCCCCAGCGTCACCGTTTCCGGCGCCTTTACCGATGGTGGCAGCAACTCTGGTTCGGTTCGCGACAATCAGGATGACTACGAAGTCCAAGATTATTTCACCGGATCTAAAGGTCGCCACGCACTCAACTTCGGCGGACGGCTGCGCGCCTATCGCGACGCCAACTACAGCAACGCCGGTACCAACGGCTCCTATACCTTCACCAGTCTCAACTCGTATCTCCTCAAGACTCCGCAGCAATACAAGGTCACGGTCGTCAACAACAATCAATACACCGCCCGCGCCATCCCCTACGATCTCGCCCTCTTCTATCAGGATGACTTTGCCATCAATCGCAAATTCACCTTCAGCTATGGCCTGCGCTGGGAAACACAAAACGAGATTCACGATAAGAGTGACTTCGCTCCCCGCATTTATCTCGCCTATGCACTCGGACACGGCAAAGGGAAACCCAAGACCGTGGTGCGCGCCGGTTATGGATGGTTCTATCAGCGCTTCACCGTCCCGAATGGTTCCTACGGTACGCCCTATATTTTGCCGACCTTGCGCAACAACCTGCCGAGCACTCCCGGCGGAGTTTCGAATCAGCAGATTTACGTTGTCCAAAACCCCACGGGCTATACCGAAACCAGTCCCGGCAATCCCGTAAAGCCGCCGAATCCCACAACTTCCACGTCCGCGCCCACATACTGGACCCTGGCGCCGAATTTCCACGCTTCTCTCGACATGCAGGCTGCCATCGGTGTCGATCGCCAGATTGCGAAAGGTATCACCGGCAACGTCACCTACCTGTACAGCCGCGGTGTCCACGATTACTTGAGCAACAACACCAGCGCGCCTTTCTTCGACGGCTCGACCAATATGTATCCTGCCACTCCGCTGGCACCACCCAGCGAAAACATCAACCAGCTTCAGTCTGGCGGCGTCTATCGCGAGCAGCAGATCATTGCCACTGCCAACGCCCGGCTAAAAAGGTTCAGCGTCTTCAGCTTCTATACCTATAGCAACGCCAAATCCGATACCAGCGGCTTTGACAGCTTCTCCATGAACGCGCACGATCCCGGCCAGGATTATGGCCGCACCGACTTCGCTGTCACCAATCGCTTTCTCATCCTCGGCGACGTCAACCTTCCCTATCAGGTCTCCTTCGCTCCATTCTTTGTCTATAACTCGGGCACGCCCTACAACATCACCACCGGAAGCGATTTAACCGCGAATAACCAGTTCAACGCCCGGCCTGCCTATGCTCCCGCATCGGACTGCCCTGCCGGAGTGACCTCAACCCGCTACTACTCCACCAAGTTTGGCTGTCTCGATGCCAATCCCTTCGGGACCAACGAGAAAATCCTTGCCTACAACGTCGGAACCGGCCCGTCGAACTACAGTTTGAATTTGCGCGTCGCCAAAGTCATCGGCTTCGGTCCTAAACTCAAAACCGCAAAGGGTGGCAACGGCTTCCATGGAGGCGGGCATGGCCTTGGAGGTCGCGGCCTCAGCGGCAATCAAGGTGGCCCCGGTCAACTGGATGCGGCCGTCGCGCGTAAATACAGCCTGACGCTCTCCGTCTTCGCGCAGAACGTGATGAATCGCCAGAATCTCGCCCCGCCCAATGGCACCCTGGGTGGCCCATTCTTCGGCAAGTCGACGGCCCTTGCTGGTGGATTCTTCGGCCCTTCCACCGCTGGCAATCGCAGCATCTTCCTCAACGCTGGACTCAACTTCTAGCGCTTCGCGTCCACCCTCCTCCAGAAAACAAATGTCCCGTGTCTCCTCCGCACTCGCGGAAAGACACGGGACATTTCATTTTGTAGCTCTCTATTTTCTTTCTGGGAATTTCTTCATTCGGCGGTCGCCGCTAAAATCAGGTGGGAAGAAATCTATACCTCTTGCTTCGCCGCCTCTGTTTGATTCTCTAGTACCGGCGGATGCTGCGGCAGCTTCACAATAAATTCTGTCTTACCCGGTTCAGATTCAAATCGAATATCGCCGCCAAAATGTTTGGTCACAATTTTGTATGCGATGCTGAGTCCCAGTCCGGTGCCGACTCCCTCAGGCTTGCTGGTGAAGAATGGCTCGAAGATGTGTCGTCGATTCTCCTCTGGAATTCCGGCGCCATCATCGCCCACACTCACCAAGATATTTCCGTCTTCCAGCCAGGTTCGCACCGTAATATGTCCCCGCTGCGGCGCTGCATCCACCGCATTATCCAGCAGGTTCATCCACACCTGGTGCAGCCCCGTTGCCGCTGACTCCAATATCGGCACATCGGCGCCGAACATTTTCGATACCTGAATTTCTTTGTGGCGAATCTTGTGTCCAAGAATCATCAGCGCGCTTTGCAAACTCTTATGCACATCGACCGCGGAGCAGCACATCTTCTCCGCATACGAATAATGTTTGACGGCCATCACTAACTCCGTCACCCGCGTGATGCTTTCTTCAATCGTGTCCAGCTGCTGCACGCTGCTCACCAGCGCTTCTACCCACTCGAAGGTTTCGCTCAACGCTGCTGGAGGAAAACTCGTGCGCAGGCATTCCAGTTTTTCCGCCGTCAATCCCATGCCCGCCAGCGGAGGAGCCAGCTTCCACGAGTCCTGAACGCCCGCCTTATCCAGCCAATCGCACAACGATTCTTCGGCATCCGCCTGATCGAGTGAGTTCATCGAAACGGATTTTTGCGGCTGCAGAATGTAATGTTGCAGGTCGGAGATGCAGCCCAGTTCCTCCGGCTGCAAGCCCATGCGGCAGGTACGAAGATTCAATTCCTGCAAGCGCGTCAGGCTCTCGCGCAACTGCGTGCTGGCTCGCTTGGCGGCGCTGCCCGGATTGTTCAGCTCATGCATCAAGCCCGCCGCCATCGTGCCCAGCGAGGCCATCTTCTCTCGCTGCAGCAGCAGGCCTTGCAGTCCCTGCTGGCGATTCGTCAGGTTGTTCAGGATTCCCTTGCGCACGCTCGGGCACGTCGTCATCAATTGCCAGAAGGAATCTTCTTCCACCCGCAGCAATCGGCTGGGCTCGATCATGGTGCATTCCACGCGACTTGCCGAGCCTGTCAGCAGCGGCACTTCACCAAACGTCTCACACCCATGATGTGTCGCCAGAGGTTTGCGCATTCCATCCGGTTCCACGTACTCCGCGCGCAGGCCGCCTTCTACCAGGATCCAGAAATATCGCTTCGTCTGCTCCTGACCCAGCACGCAATCGCCGGATTCGGCATCAATCACATCGGCTCGCTGCAAACACTCATTCGTCTTTTCGTCGAGGTTGGCGAACAGCGGAATGCAACGCACCTTCTCGAGCAGCACTTGCTGCTCCGCAGAAGGCAGATCGGCGAATTTTCCTTCATTCTTCATGGCAGAAACTCGAGCTGTACTCCCATTTCTCAAACTTGTTGCACAGCCCTAGAAATTTGCTAAGTACTGATGCACAAACTGAACTGCAATCGATCCCTGACCCACAGCCGACGCCACTCGCTTCACGCTTCCAAAGCGAACGTCACCCGCAACAAAGATTCCTGGAACGCTGGTTTCCAATAAATAGGGTGGCCGCTCCAGTGTCCAGTGAAAATGATCGGTCATGTGCAGGTCGGGACCAGAAAGTACAAATCCCTTCGACTCTCGCAAAATCGCTTGCGGCAACCACTCCGTCTTCGGCTCGCCACCCACAAAGATGAACAGCCCCGAAGCTTCCTCTTCACACTCACCCGACGGCGTCTTCAATCGCACCGCTTCCAGATGAGTATCGCCACACGCATCGATCACTTCCGTCTGTGTCCGCACTTCAATATTCGGCAGCGCCTCAATCTGATCCACCAGGTACCGCGACATGCCCTTCTCCAGCGAATCAGCCCGCACCAGCATGATGACCTTCTTCGAATAGTGGGCGAAGTGTACCGCCGCCTGACCCGCGGAATTTGCACCGCCGACAATCATTACCGTTTCATCCTTGCAACTGATCGCTTCCGTCAACGCCGCACCATAATAGACGCCCGCACCCGTCAGCCTCTCCAGGCCGCCGGTTTTCAGTCTGCGGTAATCGACGCCGGTCGCAATCAGCACGGTGTGGCATGAAACCTCACCACCACCAGACAATTGGATGAAGTGATATTGCCCTTCGGTGCGGATTCCTGTGGCCCGTTGCGACAAAAATTCGGCCCCAAACCGGGTCGCCTGGATGGTCGCCCGCCGCGCCAGGTCCTCCCCGCTCAAACCGGCTGGAAACCCTAGATAATTCTCGATTCTGGAGCTGCTTCCGGCCTGTCCGCCAGGCGCCGCTGGCTCGATGACCAGCGTTTTCAGCCCCTCGGAAGCCCCATAAACAGCCCCCGCCAGCCCTGCCGGCCCCGCTCCTACGATAACCAGGTCATAAAAGTCACGTTCCGCCTGCGTCCGCAGCCCTACTTTCTCCGCCAGCTGCGAAATTTCCGGCTCAACCAGGCTTTCCCCATTGGGCAGCAACACCACCGGCAGCCTGCCGGGATCAAGATGGTACTCAGCCAGCAGCCGCGCACTTTCGCTGTGCGCCTCCGGCGGCACAAGAGGCTTGCCAGGCCCTGCCGCGCCAATGCCCGTCGCAGCACCATTGCTGGCCGCAACTCCATTTCCTGCGGCTGCCGCCTTGCCTGCAACCGTCGGCAGCGCCTCCTGCCCCGGATCCAGCCACTGGTACGGCACATGGTTCCGCGAGAGAAATTCGCGAATCTGGTGCCCGGCCGGCAACCACCGCGAACCGATCACCCGGATGCCTTCAAAGGGCGGCTTGTAATCCCTGCTCCACGATTCCAGCAGATCGTCCAGCACCGCGTACAACCGCTCTTCCGGCGGATCCCACGGCTTGGTCAGGTAGTAGTGAATTTTCGCCGCATTAATGGCGCGAATGGCAGCTTCCGTGTCCGCGTAAGCCGTCAGCAAAACACGCTTCGCCCCCGGTACCAGCGCAATGCTCTTCTCCAGAAATTCCACGCCGGACATGCCCGGCATCCTCTGGTCAGAAAGCAACAACGCAATCGCTTCGCCGCGCCGTTTCAGCTCTTCGCACACCTCCAGCCCAGACTGGCCAGACGTGGCGCGAATAATTCGATAGCGGCTCCCATAGTGGCGGCGCAAATCCTGCACCAGCGCTTCCAGCACGCTGATATCGTCGTCAACCGTCAGGATTACGGGTTTTCGCATACATTCCTATTCTCTGCACGACTGCAGATTCTCAAAAGTAAACCAAGGATGCAAACTTGTTCCAAAATGGATTCGACCCCTTGATTTCACAAAGATCGATGTGCACGAATGTAGCAAAACGCGCTAATCTGTTTTTGCGGGCGAGTTACCAATCGCACCGAAAGTTCCAGATTGTGACGTGACGCACGCCTGTCTCACTAGGGTGACGTAGCGCACATTCGAAGTTGATAGCGGTCTTGCACTATGGCTGTAGTGTTGTTGTCTTGTCTTTGCCTTGGTTCCGCGCCTGCCCTCCCTAAAGGGTAGCAGGAGTTCGAACCATAGTACTGGCAGTTCAGTTTCTTTCAAAACTGCCGATACAAGAAATAGAACATGCTCACATTTTTTGTTGTTCTTCTCGGTCCGTCCTAGCCGTAGGTGCCTCATTTGCCTCGGTCAGGGCTAAAATCAGAAGAAAAAAGTACTCGTGGTCAGGAATCAAACTTATGACAAAAATTATCCTTGCCGATAATCAGTCCATTTTTCGCGCCGGCGTTGCCAAAACGCTCGCGCTACAGGACGACATCCGCATCGTTGCCCAGTGTATGGATCGCGATCGCCTCATGCAGGCGGTTCGCACCTTCCGCTCCTCCGTGGTCGTCTTCGCCGCTTCCCTGCAGCTCGATATGCCCGACCTCATCCAGTCGGCTCGCGCCGCTGGCAGCCGCCTGATCGTCATTGCCGAGAACAGCGAGTCCCTCCATACCTACGCCGTTCCAGGCTTTGACGGCGTCGTCTTTCGCGACGTGGCCGGCGCCACCCTGGTGGAATGCATCCACACCGTCGCCTCTGGACGCCCGTACCTACAAGAAAAATTGGGTCGCGGCCTGGCCGAAGAAGCCGATGCCGTAGGCGCGCGCGTGCGCGATCGCCTCACCCCCAAGGAAATCAAGATTGTCGCCCTGATTGTTCAAGGCTTCAAAAATAAGGAAATCGCCAGCCACCTGGGCACCACCGAACAGGTCATCAAAAACTACCTGCGCAATGTCTATGACAAAACAGGAGTTTCAGATCGGCTGGAATTGGCCCTGTTTACCATCCATCACCGCACCCTGGCCGATGCTGCCGCCGTCGCAGGTGGTCAGATGGATTTGCAGATTGCCCAAGCCTAACCCGCGAAAGTTTTCGCAGGGTACGCAGCAAAACTCCCTCGAGCCCGCCGTTGCGGCGGGCCATTTCCCGAACCGCAATGTTCCGCGCTCTAATTCAGCAACGCGCTGATGATCGCCACCAGCTCGGTTGCATCCACCGGCTTCTCCAGGTAGATATCCGCCTGCGGTTTGGCGGCGCGAAACGCCTCTGTGCAATATCCCGAAACCACCACCACTGGAACCTGCACGCCCGTCTTCGCAGCCAGCAATATCTGCCGGCCATTCTCTTCTCCCAGATTCCAGTCCGTCACCACGGCGTCAAATTTTTCTTTTTGCAGTAGACCGATGGCTTCATTCGCGGAACTGCTCGTCGTTACCGAATGCCCGGCGCGCTCAAGAATTCGCTTCTTTAGCGCAACTGCTGCCGGCTCATCATCCACACACAATATGTTGGCCATCACACATTCCCTCTGTCTTCTCACGAGTCGTTAGAGAAGTTGGAGAAAAAGCCAGCACGAACCATCACCCGGCAATTTCCAGCGATCCAGGTCTGCTAGCTTAACTTTTCTGCAACTGATTTCGCTTGAGTAAATAGGTACAAGTAGTCCGGCCCCCCAGCCTTGGAATCTGTTCCCGACATATTGAAGCCCCCGAATGGGTGTGCTCCCACCATGGCGCCCGTACATTTACGGTTGAAATATAAATTACCTACATGAAAATCCTGCCGTGCGACCGCCAGCTTTTCCCGCGACGTCGTATAGATCGCGCCGGTCAGTCCAAATTCTGTGTTGTTTGCAATTTCCATTGCATTCTTGAAATTCTTCGATCGAATCACCGCCAGGATCGGTCCAAAGATTTCTTCCTGCGCCAGTCGTGACTGCGGCGCGATGTCAGAAAAAATCGTCGGCTCGACGTAGTAGCCTTTCTCCGGCGTCTCGATCGCATTGCCGCCCGCGAGCAGCCGCCCTTCCTGCTTGCCGATTTCGATATAGCGCAACATCGATTCATATTGCGCCTGGTTCACCACCGGCCCCAGGGCCGCATTGTCCGCAGGATTTCCAACCTTCAACACTCGTGCCCGCTCCCGCAACCGGTCAACGAAAATATCGTAAATCCTGTCATCGACAATGGCGCGCGAACATGCGGAACATTTTTGTCCGCTGAAACCGAACGCCGAACTCAACACGCCCGACACCGCCGCGTCCAGATCGCAATCCTCTTCTACGATGATGGAATCTTTTCCGCCCATCTCCAGAATGGTTCGCTTGATCCAGATCTGTCCCGGCTGCGTTTGCGCCGCGCGCGCATGAATGTCGAGTCCCACTTCCTTCGAACCCGTGAACGCAATAAACCGCGTCTTAGGATGTTCCACGATTGCGTTGCCGAAAGTCGCGCCCGATCCAGGACAAAAATTCACCACACCCGGCGGCATGCCCGCCTCTTCCAGCAATCCAAAAAACTTTGCCGCAATGGTCGGCGAATCGCTCGACGGTTTCAGGATCACGGTATTCCCTGTCACTACCGCCGCCACTGTCATGCCCGCCATAATCGCCAGCGGAAAATTCCATGGCGGAATCACCGCGCCGACGCCCAGCGGAATATACAGCAGTTCATTCCGCTCGCCGGGATATTGAATCGGCGTGGTCGCAGCCGCCAGCCGCAAAGCCTCCCGCGCATAAAACTCCAGAAAGTCGATGGTCTCGCCCACATCGGCATCCGCTTCGGCCCAGTTCTTGCCCACCTCGTACGTCAGCCACGCGCAAAAATCCAGCTTGCGCTGCCGCAGCAATTCCGACGTGCGCAGCAACAGCGACACCCGCTCCTCCACAGGAACGACGCGCCACCCTTCATACGCCGCCAGCGCCGCATCCATCGCAACCTGCGCATGACCGGCATCGGCCTTCTGATGCACACCCACTACCTGCGACGGGTTCGATGGATTCAGCGATCGAATCTTGCCTTCGGTGCGAATCCGCCGCCCACCAATCACCAGGTCATATTCCTGGCCCAGCTGGTCAGCCACGCGCTCCAGCGCCTGCCGCATCGAACGTGCGATATCTTCCCGGCTGAAATCCAGGAACGGTTCATTGCGAAACTCGCCTTTCGGCGTACGAACGGGAATAACAGTGGATATCTCTAGGGTCGCCATACAGCCATAGTGTAGACCAGCCCCGCTTTTCCTGCCCGTGACGCCCGCTACACCCCGTCACCTCGAATGTTGCACGCTGAAACACACGCCACCCCTCGTATTCCCAATCGTTCTTTGGAAAGTTGCTGGTACGATGATTGGCAAGCATTCAACAAACCTCGTTTGAGGCACAACTTCATTTATGCGATCCAATCCTGTTCTCAGGTTGATGGTTGGCGTCGTTTTTTTCTTCGTTTCGCTGCCTGGTTTCTCCGGCCCTTGCCTCGCGCAAGGCGTGCCGGCAACTGCGCCTACAGCTCCGGCAGAACATACGCTGCACATCCCTCTTGCACCACACCCCCAAACCACACCCGCCGCGACCCCTCAAACCGACGCTTCCGATTACTCGAAGGAAGCCTACGTCATCGATCAATACGATACTGTCGTGAATTTTCACGGAGATGGTACCTGGCAGCAGGTAGCCACAATCGTTGTTCAGGTCAAGTCACAGGCAGGCATCCTTCAGTTTGGCAACCTCTCCATCCCCTACGAATCTCGTAATCAAAAGGCGGAGTTTGCCTACATCCGTATCCGCAAACCAGACGGCTCGGTTGTCGAAACGCCCTCCACCTACACCCAGGACATGCCGGCCGGCGTCACCCTGCAAGCCCCCATGTACAGCGATCTGCACATCAAGCAGGTTCCCGTCACCAACCTCAATCCTGGCGACACCCTGATGTATCAGTACAAAATCGATCAGTTTCAGCCTGAGGTGCCAAACCAATTTTGGTTTGCGACCAATTTCTTCAAGGCAGGGATCGTCCTCGAGCAGCACATCCAGATCCGCGTTCCCGCATCGAAGCACGTCCAGGTGGAAAGCGCAGAGATGCAGCCGACGACCCATCGCGAAGGAGACGTCACTGTCTACGACTGGAAAACTTCGCACCTGCATCCCGAACCGAGCGATCGAAAATCTCTGGCGCTCAAGGCCGATGAAAAACCATCGATCCAGCTGACAACTTTCGAAAACTGGCAGCAGGTTGGCGATTGGTACCGCGGCCTGCAATCGTCACGCGTCGCGGTCACGCCTGCAATCCAGCAAAAAGAACAGGAACTCACCAAAGGTCTCACCACCGATGACGCCAAACAACGCGCCATCTACGCCTATGTCGCCACCCAATTTCGTTATATCGGGTTGTCCTTCGGCATCGGGCGCTATCAACCCCACGCCGCCGATGAAGTCCTGCAAAATAAATTCGGCGACTGCAAGGACAAGCACACTCTGTTCGCCGCCCTCATGAAGGCTGCCGGCTATGATGTTTCGCCAGCGTTGATCGGCAGCTCAACCAAGCTGGATGAAAGTATCCCCTACCCCGGCCAGTTCGATCACGTCATTTCTCTGCTGCGTCAAGGCGACAAGGAAACCTGGCTCGACACTACTGAAGAGGTTGCGCCGTACGGAATGCTGGCCTCTCCGCTGCGTGACAAAATGGCTCTCGTCATGCCGGCCAACGGCCCTCCCAAGCTTGAAAGAACGCCGATGAATCCGCCGTTTCCAGAGGCCGACAACTTCACCATCAAAGCCGTGCTCGGCAGCGATGTCGTTCTCACCGGCCACGCCGATCTCACTACCCGTGGCGATTTGGAACTCCTGCTGCGCGCCGGCTTTCATCTCACGCCAGAAGCAGACTGGACCAAGCTGGGACAAAGCGTCAGCTATCTGCTCGGCTTCAGCGGCGATGTCACCAACGTGCAAGCCGACAATCCCGACGACACTTTGAAACCCTTCCACATCAGCTACGACTACAAGCGCAAAGACTATAGCGGAGAAGATGGAAAGCAGATCACGCCGCCCTTGCCTCCCGCCATCTACACGCTCAGCGAACTTGATCCTCAGCCGAAGGACCCCATCGTTCTTGGTGCTCCTGGCGTTCGCGATTATCGCGCCACCGTCGAGATGCCCAAGGGCTCCGTTGTCACCGTGCCCGCCGACGTCGACATCGTCACGTCCTTCGCCGAGTATCGCGAATCCGCTTCAGTGAAAGACGGGATTCTCTCTGCCCAACGCATATTCACCATCAAGCTCGCAAAACTTCCCGCCGATCAATGGCAGGACTACCTAAAGTTTGAAAAAGCAGTGCAGGCCCGAGAAAATCTCTGGATTCAAGTTGCCGCTCGTGACACCTCACCCTCCGCCACCGCTGCGAATGATCTGCCTGCCGCTGGAAACCTCGTCCAGCAGGCCTACCAGGCCCTTCGCAGCCAAAACACGGTCGAGGCCCAAGCTTATTTGGTTCAGGCGAAGGCCTTGAGTCCAACGCAAACAGGCCTGTGGGCTACCTATTCGATTCTCTACATTGAACAACAGAAGCCCGACTTAGCCCTCGACGCTTTTCATAAGGAGATCGCAAACCATCCGACCAATCTGTTGTTCTGTCGATACATGGCCGACTCTCTAATGGCCCTGCATAGCATCACGGATGCGGAAGATGTGTGGCGCAGTGTTTTGAAGTCCGATCCCTCCAATACCGAAGCCACGCTTGCATTGGCTGCATTGTTGATACAGCAGAAGAACTCACGATGAAGCGATAACTCTGCTGAAAACCGCGGTCCACGCGAAAGATGCCAGTCCCAGATTGCAATTGGCGCTCGGGACGGACGAAATGCAGGCAGGGCAAAAAGAATCCGGGCTCGCCAGCTTGCAGCCCATCATGCGCACATCGCAAGATCCTGGCACCATCAACGACGTTGCTTATGTTCTGGCCGACCATGACGTTGACCTTCCGGAAGCGGCCGAGTCTGCCGCCAAAGCCCTGCAACAGGTCGAGCACGCGACCGCAGGCATTCAACTCGCGACTCTAACCCAGCAAGACCTGGCGCAGGTTTCCCTTCTCGGCGCCATCTGGGACACAGTCGGATGGATTGATTTCAAGCAGGCCAAATATCCCGACGCGGAACGCTATGTCCGAGCGGCTTGGCTGCTATCCCAACACACCGACGTCGCGGATCACCTCCGCCAGATCTACGAGAAAGAAGGCAAACTCACCGAAGCTCGCCACATGCAGAAACTCGCCGCAGCCACCCGACCTGTGTCGATGCAGATTTCAAAAGCCGGGGTCCCATCCCCCACCACGCCGCACACAGATATGGTGGACCGGGATAAATACGTCCGCGAGGTACAGAATTTACGAACCGTAGAAATCGCGGGCCTGCCGAAAAAAATGGCGTCTGCGCAATTCTGGCTGGTCTTCACTCCCCAGGGAGTGCAAGAAATCAAAATGATTACCGGCGACGCATCGCTCAGTAAGGCTGCGGATCAGATCAAGCAGCACACCTATCCGCAAACCTTCCCGGACGCAGCACCTGTCAAAATCATTCGCCGCGGAATTCTTTCCTGTTCGCAATTCAATCCGACATGTGAGCTGGTCCTGCTGCAGCCGCAGTGGACACAAATGTAAGAACCATCCGTCGTAGATCCGCCCGCATACGCCCGCAGTCGTCGAGCGTCTTGATTCGCACGCCGCACTCTCTCGCGCATCCGAGCTGAAACCTGCTCCCCCCCGCTCGCATCCAAAACCACGTGGATACAAACTGCACCGGCCGCGAGCTCGCCTATCTTTTTCTGCGGCTCACCCTGGGCATCAACATTCTGATGCATGGTCTGGCGCGCATCCTGTCCGGCCTGGCGCCCTTCGCCGACGGAATGGTCAAGCAGTTCGCGGGCACGCTTATGCCGCCCGCGCTCGTCCATGCCTTCGCCATCGCCCTGCCTTGGTCGGAATTATTTATCGGCCTCTTGATTCTCATCGGCCTCTGGACACGCACCGCCCTCGCCCTCGGCGCACTGGAAATCGTCGTCCTGACCTTCGGAATCTCATTCACGCAAAATTGGTCGGTCGCCGGCCTTCAACTGATCTACGCCATCGTCTACGCAATCCTGTTGGCGTTCGGCGAATACAACCGCTGGTCGATTGATGGATGGCGCGACAGATCACGCCACTCCTGATTGATTGGATAGGCCATCTTCACAGATGGAATGTGATGGGTGCCCCATCCTGGCGCAGCTAGGGTGGGATAGAACAAGGTCGGCATTACAGTACGAGTGAAGACCTTCTAACGCGACACAGTCGAGTAAAACGTATTCGCCCCCGACCGCAAATCCTTGCCATACCCCAGCACAAACGAGAAATTTCCCAGCAGCTTCACCCTCGTCTGCAGCCCCGTGTCGGTCAGCCATTTCGGCGATCCAAAATATTGCGAAGGATCGTAAATGTTTCCAGTATCTAGAAATGGCCCTACCTGCACCTGCACAAACGCATCATGAAACACCACCTTCTCCACGTCGGAGTTGGACAGCACATAGTTCCTTCCCAGCGGAGCATTTCCCTTCTTCCCGTCCATCAATCCGTTATGCCCGCGCATCCATAAATCGTTATCGCGATCGAATCCCAGCATGAAAAGATCATCGAACGGCACCTGCCCAAAGGTCTTTCCAGCCCGCAGCATCGTGCTCGTCTGGAAATCGTCTCCCTGCGCCCGCGGATACCAATTCGCATCGAGCGACCCACGCAACCGTCCATACTTTCCCAGCGGATTCGAAAAAAATCTTCCCGCATCGCCGGTCGCGCTTCCATCCAGCGAAAATCTTCTCTCTGGAAATCGAATCAGCGATCGATGCACGCTCGCCCGCAAATCCATGCCGGAGCTATCCGTGAAAAATTCGCTCGCCTGCGCTGGAATCCCCGTCAGGCTCCGAAAATCTCGATAGGAATATTCTCCAGCGACGTTCCATCCCCATCGCCAATTTTCAATTGAGGCAAATTCTGCTCCAGTCAGAACCCGTCGCATATTGAACTCCGCCGTCGACAGCGCCAAACCCGGCGTCAGCGTATTCGTGACATTCCAGTTCTCATTCCTCCCCACAAAATAGAACCGCACACGATATTTCGGATTTTCTTCCAGCGGCCACGCCACATCACTCGATAGCCACCGCTTGTTGTCGTCCCAGCGAACAAATGAAAGCCAGTTCAGCCCCTTGCGATTCAGGTTGTACAACTCCGGATACACAGAAAGGTACGGCAGTCCACGCAGCATCGACACTGCAGTCTGCCATCGCGTATCCCGCCAGCTGGGCTCCTGGCTCGCATGCCACACCAGCTTGAACGCGCCATCACGCTGCGCCTGCAGTTCATAAAATGTATGCGGAAACAGATTCAGCGACTGCAGTTCTGCATGTGTCGTCAAATAATGATTCCGAGTCCACACCGCGCCAGGAGAAAACTTGAACGCGCGATCCAATATCAGCGGATCCAATTCCGGCACCGGATCGTAAGTCAGATCGCTCAGCTTCGGCTTTCCCACTCGATTCCAATACTTCAACGCCGCTTCAAGATTGCCCTCGAGAAAATAAATCGACGCCAGAAAATTGCTCGCATAGGTGTCATTCGGATCGAGCACCAATGCGCGCCGCAGATCCTTCTTTGCCGGCGCAAATCGCTTGTCATGATAGGCGACTCCCGCCATCTCTTCCAGAAAGCGCGCATCGCGCGGATGACCCGCATGCCCGCTTCAAACGTCTTCTCCGCCTCGTTGAATCGCCCCAGCTCCGCCAGCGCCAATCCGCGATCCAGTTCCAGGTCGGCCGGTTCGGTCGCCGACTCCGGAACCGCACGCACCACATCCTCCCATCGCTTCGCGTCGTAAAGCGCTTTCACTTGTGCGTTATTGGTCGCTGTGCTGGGCGCGACGGTCGTCGTCTGCCCCCATGCCGCAGGTACCGCGAGCAGCAGAAGTAGAAATAAAATCAATGCGCAGGTTGCGTCGGGGATGGAGAAGATTTCGGTACGGCTAGCAGCGTCCAGTTGTCGGTGCCACGCCACTCCTGCTCGAACCCTTCCCTGGAAATTCGCAGCATCTTCTGCTGCGCCGGGTCGTTCATGAAAAGAAAGTTCCTTGCGGGATCCACTCCCACCACCACCACATAATGCAGCGGCCCCATGCGCCCCGCTTGCCTGCAGCCCCACAATCATCGGTCGCCCTAAAGCCAATTGATGTTCGAAGTCGCTCCACTGTCCGTGAAACGCGAAGGCCTGATACCCCGAGCGCTCCAGATAATCTCGCATGCTGCTGGCAAAAATTCCTTTGGCTGCCGGAGAATATAGCGCTGCCTGGATTTTTGTCGCCTCCGCATCGGCAGCGATGGCTCGACCCTCTTTTCGATCCCAATATCGCATCACCATCGATAAGGAGGCCGACCCGCAGCCGTCCGTTGTCTGTTGCACAAAAGGAACATCGATCCAGATCGCTCGCGTGCCCGCTGACGGAACTTCCGCGGCGGCCCACACAGAACCGCCGAGAAGTAAGAGTCCCGCGAGAAGATACTGTTTCATTCGTCGATCAGGCAAACACTGCGATCAAAATTACCGCAACCACCACGATGCCAATCAAGGTAAAGATCCCCAGGCCGATCCTGCCCGCCGCATAGTCCTTCTGTGCCTTCTGCGATCGCGCCGCCAGGTTGGCCAGGTCAGTGTTGTTCAATTGGCTCACCGCCGTTGTTACCTGTTGCGGATTCACTCCCTCCGACTTCATCGCCTTTTGAATTTCTTTCCTCGAAAGAAATCCCCGAAGCTCTTGCTCATTGCGCTGGCGCGTCGCAGAAGAAGACGTGACGTCGTTCTGTATCTGCCCCGGCGAAACAACGTGGCTCTGGGCAATCATTGCCTGTGGTGCCGTCATCACACAGCCCAACAACAGCGCCGCGGCATAATTCAATTTCCGATCTTGCAACAACTTCATGTCAACCTCCAAACAGGGGATGGATCGCTCGCATTCCGAACGAATCGACCGAACGTTTCCAGCCGATTATCAAGATGGATGCGATTCCGGTTGACGATGTTGCAATGTCAGGCTGTCTTCGCTGTTTTCCGATCAACATGCTGCAAGTATTTATTTGCTCAGCGTCGCTCGTTCCGTACTCGCGGAAAGCCGCGCCGTGCGCTCCTGTTTCTCCCACGCGAACGGGCGTCCGTCGATGGCGCGCTTGATCGTCTTCAGCAGCACCAGGGAGAAAACTTGCCGATACGTGAATCGCTGAATCCAGATGTGGAACAGCAGCCAGCCATCTCCCTTGTTGCTGGGGTGACGCGGCTCCAGCAGAAACGCCAGGCTCGATGCCAGAAAATCCACCACCAAAAACGCCATGAAGTAGATGATCAGCTTGTCGAAACTGGCTGCGTTGGCTGCCACTGGATGAAAATACCGGTTGATCCCGTAATTCACCATGCCGGCGATAAACATCAAATCAATAAACGGCGAGAACAACGGCAAAATAATCTGGAAAATAATCATGTTCGGCAACGCGAACAAGCCCATCGCGCGATGCCGCAAAAACGCGCCGCGATGTTTCACTACCGCCTGCAAAATTCCAAATGACCAGCGGAATCGCTGCCGCATCAGCCCGCGCATATTGTCCGGCGCTTCAGTAAAGGCGAACGCGCGGTCCTCATACACCACCTTGCATCCCTGCTGCAGCAGGTTCATCGTCAGGTCGGCATCCTCCGCCACCGTGTTCACGTGGTATCCGCCCGCCTTCTTCACCGCAGAGGTGCGCCACGCTCCAATCGCACCTGGAACCACCGTCACCACATTGAATAAATCCAGCGCGCGCCGCTCAAAATTCTGGCTCGTAATGTATTCCAGCGCCTGCCAGCGCGTCCAAAGATTGATGCGATTTCCCACCTTGGCATTGCCCGCAACCGCGCCCACTTTCGGATCGGCCATGCGCGGAATTAATTTCGCAATCGCATCCGGCGCAATCACCGTGTCCGCATCAATCCCCACGTAAATCTCTTCGGTGACGAATTCCAGCCCATAATTCAGAGCCTCTGCCTTGCCGCCGTTTGGATGCGTCACCACCAGCAATCTGCCGGACTCCAAATCCGCCGGCATCGCCGCGCGCGCTGCCTCCAGCGTATTGTCCGTCGAGCCATCGTCAATCACCACCACCCGCAGCTTAGGATAATTCGATCCCATCACCGAACGAATCGTTCGCGCAATCACTTTGCCTTCGTTGTATGCCGGAATCAGCACCGCAACCTCCGGCAAATAATTCTCCGCCCCGGCGGGCAGCTTGCGTTTGTGCACGCGATCGATCACGGCAAACAGTCCCACAATCACCAGCCGTCCCGTCATCAGGATGTCGCCGAGAATAAAGATCAGAACGACAGTATGCGCGAAAAAGGAGAGGAACCAGAACGCAATCGCATCGATGCGCGCCTGCCAACGTTGCTTCGCCGGAATCGGCGGCATCACCTGGTCGCGCGTCTTGCCGATCAGCGCCGACACAGGAACAATCTTGTAGCCCTTGGCGCGCAGCGCATCAATCAGCAGCGGCAGCGTCGCCACCGTCACCGAACGATCGCCGCCGCCATCATGCATCAGGATGATGCTGCCGCGAAATTGCGGCTTGGTCTTCATCACTTCCAGCTGATTCAATACGGTAGAAATAATTTCCTGTGGCGTCTTTCGCGGATGTTCATTCCAGTCGTCGGTGTCGATCTTGTCGCCGACGATGATGTAGCCCATCTGCTCCACGCGATCCACCGGAGCCGCTTGATCATTCGTGTCCGGCTCCTGGTCGATCGAATACGGCGGCCGGAAGAAGAGTGGCTGGACCCCCAACTCCGCCGCGAATAATCGCTCCGTTCCGTTCAGCTCCAGTTCTAGTTGTCGCGGCGATATCTGGCTGATGTCAGGATGCGTGAACGTATGATTCCCGATCTCCTGCCCATCCTTGTAATAGAGCTTCAGCAGGCCCACATTATTCAGCGCTTCTTCGCCAATCACCATGAAGGTCGCCGAAACATGTTCGCGCTTCAGGATGTCCAGAATCTTCGGCGTCCACGTCGCATCCGGCCCATCGTCAAACGTCAACGCCAGCTCGTTCGGATGATATCCATACTGCAGCAGCGTGTACGGCTGCGGAAATGAATGGATCACCTGGCTCACGGCCAGGTTGGAGTCCGGATCGATCTGAATCGTTCGCTTGCCGTCCTGCGGCCTGCCAATCACTTTCAGAATGTCGCCGTCGCCCTCCGTATTCACATTCGCGCCCGGATAAATCGTCGACAATAACTGCGCCGCATTCGAATCCATCGGCTTGTCCCATACATTCCACAGCGTGGGATCTTCACTGCCCAGCCGCCACAGCGCAAATGTCTGGATACCCAGTTCACGCGCCGCCCGCATTTCATTCAGCGCCGTCACCGCATCCAGATACCACACCTCGTGACGTGTGTGCGCGTCTTCATCCTCGTACGCAAAATGCATGTTCAGCGAATCTGGATCCATCTCCGGCGGCGCATCGGAATCGGACGCCTCCTGCCACGCATCCTGCACCGCCAGATCGTCGGTGTCCAAAACTTTATTGGGGTTCTTGTGTTTCTTGTCCCCCACCATCGGCAGCGTCCAGTCGTATCCATATTCGCCGATACTGCAAATCAATTTACTGCGCGGAATCGCTTTCAACGCCGCCTTCAGATTGCTCACAAACCAATCCTGCCCCGCCACCGGTCCCGGCCCGCTCGACGATTCGTGCTGGTCGTAATTCATCACGATGACGCCATCCGTATGCGCCGCGTAATATTTAAAGTCCCATGTGTTGTCATCCACCGGCACGTTGATGTAGAGCCGCAGTTGCATCGGATGCATCTTCGCGTATAAATCCGCAACCATCTTCTTATATGCCGGCTGCGCGTCCTCCGGAATCGCTTCAAGATCCAACGCAATCCCGTGGTAACGAGGGTTCGCCGCCAGCAGTTCCATCACCTGCTTTTCAAACCTGGCCTGCGAGGCACGGTTCATCAAAAACTTTTCGACAATGGCGGATTGAAAATCCCCTTTCAGCTGATCGAAATTACTCACCATCGGAAACACTTCTGTGTCTTCGTGAGAGGCCGCAATGGTGTTCTCAACCTTGTGATCCGGATCGATGTTATGCACACCATTTGCATCCACCGGCGCAAACGGGTGGTTATCCAGCGTATACGCCGTCAGCTTTCCATCGGGGCTCACCACGTGTAGCCAATCCGTAAACAGCAGGTCGATGTCGTGGACATGCCGCTTCAGCGAAACAAGACTGGCAGCATCGTAGTCGACATAGAACGCCGCTCGCAGGCTCAGCCCGGAGTTCAGCGGAACGTCTGAAAAACTCTTGCGCCGCTTGCGTTGCAGGGCGAGTTGGGATCGGGTTTTTGCCCGGGAGGCACGCTCCGCCAGCGGTCGATAGTTGCGCTTCGGTGTCGGCAGCAACAGCTCCGGCAGCCGCTCCCGGCGCAGCACGTTGATCCCGAAAGCGACCACCACCACCGTCGACAGCACGGCGACAGTGTCAAGGATGCGCCGCAGACGCTTCCATCGCTTCCGGCCGGGATCGTAAAAAATTGGTTTGATCATTCTAAAACTAGATTCGTAGGGTCTATCGTAGCCGGTCTGTTCCCAGAACCAAACTATCTGTAAATCTTGCCTGAAGCTGTATCATTCATAATCGATGCGTTTCTTGCTGCGCCAAGCCACTAAATCCACCGTCGTCGCGCTGTTCCTCGGCCTGCTGCTCAGGCTCTGGTTCATCCATTATTACCCCGTCATTGAAGGCGACACGCTGGTCTATGGGGAGATTGCCCGCAACTGGTTCTGGCACGGATCCTTCGGGCTAATGCGCGTCAACGGCATCGAACCCACCGTGGTTCGTCTACCCGGCTACCCGCTGTTTCTCGGCCTCTGCTTCCTTATCTTCGGCGTCGAGCATTACACCGCCGTCATGTTAGTCCAGACCATCATGGACCTGGCTACCTGCCTGCTCGTTGCCGGCTTCTGCGTTCGTACCATTTCGCGTCGCGCCGGAATCGTCGCACTCTATCTGGCCGCCCTCTGCCCCTTCACCGCCAACTACGTCGCTTCTCCGCTCACCGAAACTCCCACGCTGTTCTGCATCGCGCTGGGTCTCTACGCGCTCGCTCGCTATGTTGAGCGTCCCGGCTTCACCGCCTGGTTCTGGGTGCTCGTCTTCAGCATCAGCTACAGCGCCTTGCTGCGTCCCGACGGTCCCCTGATCGGTCTCGTCCTGGTGCCGGCCATGTTCTGGTACGCGCGTCCCAAAATTTCCTCTGGCCGCAGCGCCAGGCTCGCGATCCTGTGCACTTTAGTTGCGATGATTCCATTCGTCCCCTGGACCATTCGCAATGAAGTCAGCATGCACGTCTTCCAGCCGCTCGCCCCGCGATACGCCAACGATCCCAACGAATTTGTTCCTCATGGCTGGATTCGCTGGGTAAAAACCTGGGCCGCCGAGTACACTTCCACCGCCGACACTTATTGGAACGTCAATGGTTCACCCATCGACATCACCCTGCTTCCACCCCGCGCCTTCGATTCTCCCGCGCAAAGAGCAGAGACCGCAAAGCTGTTTGACGAATATAACAAGACCGAAATTATGTCGCCGGCGCTCGATGCCAGGTTCGATCAACTCGCTCAGCAGCGCATCGATCGCCATCCCATCCGCTTCTACATCGTCATGCCGCTGGTACGCCTGGCAGATATGTGGCTGCGCCCTCGAACCGCGCAATTGTGGATTGAGTTGCGCTGGTGGCAGTATGAACACCACCCCGCCGAGACCATCTTCTGCTGGGCCTATGCCGCGCTCAACCTGGCTTACCTGCTGCTGGCCGCCTGGGGACTGCGCAAGCACGTGCCCTTCGCCCCCGTCATGGTGGCCTACGCCATTGTTCGCAGCCTGCTGCTTGCTCACCGTCGAAACGCCCGAGGCGCGCTACACCATCGAATGTTTCCCCATGATTTTCATCCTCGCCGCCGCCGCCCTTACCGTCCGCGGTTCGCGTCCACCCGCTATTTCTGCACCACCTGCGTCTTCGAGTCCGTCTTGATCTTGAACACCGACGACGAAACCTTCTTGTTGTACTCAATATTTTTGTAATACGCCGTCCGCGTATCGCCGGAAGGCTCATACAGAATCTGCTTCAGCGAAACTGCCCGCGTCGGATCCACCCAGATCGTTACGTGCGAAAAATTCGCTCGCACACTGGCGTCCTTGCTTACCAGGTCCAGCTTCGCCGTCTGCACCCCGTCAATCGTCTCCATGCCTTGATAGGTGATGTTCCAGCTCTTCTTCAGATCGCTGCCGCTCCCGCCAAATCCCAGCGTCAGATAGCTCTCGTACTGCGCCTGCTTCTCGCCGGCGTGAAATACCGTCATCTGATCGATCTCCGGCTGAAAAAACTGCAGCAGTCCATTGCTGTACACGATCGTCTTTTTGGCCGGCTGCCCATCCGCCGTTTCAATATCGATCGCCACCCGCGTTGCCGCGCCCGAGCCTTCGAAATAAATCACTCCCGCCTGCGTGTCCGTGCTGCTCACCACGCGCTCAAACTGGTCCCACTGAAAATCTGCTTTTGCAGAATGAAACTTCGCCGCCGCCGCGTCCAGTTGCGTCAGCACATGATTCAAATCTGCACTCGCCGGCGCCTGCGCCCATCCCATCCCGCCGCACAGCACCACCAGCCCGGCCGCTAACATTTTTACTGCCCCGCTTCTACTTCCTGAAAAGTGTTTCATTCCCGTCATAGCTACCTTCCTGAAATCGAACCCGTCATTCGTTGGATGCTTCTGCAGGCATGACTGAAACCCGCGCTACAGGCGGGTCTCTGCCTTGTTACTCCGCTTTTTCACTCTGCGAAGCGATTTATCGGTGCGCCCACACCCGGTACGCGATCGTCTTGCCATCAGCGCCCTGCACCGCTTCATAGCGGTCAATGGTCACGTTGCCGGAAATCGGCGTGATTGCCGCCTGAATCTCATGATTCAAATCGCCGGCATATTGGAATGAAGACAAGGTCGCCGCATCAATCTGGTACGTCAGTCCATTCTGTCCATCCGTCTTCACCAGCACCTGGCTCGGCGGCAGCGTCCGCTCCACCGGCCGATCGTGAAAGTTGATAAATCGCGGCGACACAAAAATGAACAACAGGATCAGCGTCACCATCACGTCGTAATGCGCGCTGCCCCGCTGATACGTCCAGAAAATGTAACTGCGAAGAATCTTCTTCATCTCTCGTTCCTCAATCGCGCCATCTCAAAGTCGCGCCCACCTGGGGCCTGAGGTGCCCCACATCTCGCTTCTGAGATGTGGGATGCTCGAACCACGAATCTCTGGGTGCCCCATTCAAGCCGTCCTTTGGCTTGGGTGGGATAGCATGACGATCGCACCACAACGCCTTCAACTCACCTTAGGTTCAATCACTTTCAACCCGCCCATATACGGCTGCAGCGCAGCAGGAATCGCAACGCTCCCATCCGCCTGCTGATAATTCTCCACGATCGCCAGCCACGTCCGCCCCACCGCCAGCCCGCTGCCGTTCAGCGTGTGTACAAACTCCGTCTTCTTCTGTCCCTGCGGACGATAACGAATATTCGCGCGCCGCGCCTGGAACGCCTCAAAGTTCGAGCACGAAGAAATCTCGCGATACAAATTCTGTCCCGGCAGCCACACTTCCAGGTCATACGTCTTCGCCGCCGAAAATCCCAAATCCCCCGCGCACAAATTCATCACTCGATACGGCAATTCCAGCGCCTGCAAAATCGCCTCCGCATGCGCCGTCAGTCTCTCATGCTCGGCAGACGATTGCTCCGGCGTCACAAACTTCACCAGCTCCACCTTCTGGAATTGATGCTGCCGCACCAGCCCGCGCACATCTTTTCCGTACGCCCCCGCCTCCGCGCGAAAGCAAGGCGTCCACGCCGTCACAGAAATCGGCAGCTGCTTCTCGTCCAGAATGTCGTCGCGATACAGATTCGTCAGCGGCACCTCCGCCGTCGGAATCATCCAGTGATCGCTGCCTTCGCAGTGAAATAAATCCTCTTTAAACTTCGGCAACTGCCCCGTCCCAAACAGCGACGCCTCATTCACCATGTACGGCGGCAGCACCTCGCGATACCCATGCGTCCCCGTATGCAGATCGAGCATGAAATTCGCCAGCGCCCGCTCCAGCCGCGCTCCCGCATCCCAGTACACCGCAAATCGAGCGCCGGAAATCTTCGCCGCCTGCTCAAAATTCAAAATGCCCAATTGCTCGCCCAACTCCCAATGCGGCTTCGGCGCAAAATCAAACGTCCGCGGCGTACCCCACCGCCGAACTTCAACATTGTCCTCCGCCGACGTTCCCGCCGGCACACTCTCCGCCGGCAGATTGGGAATCTGCTGCAGCACCGCCTGCATCTGCTGCTCCGCCGCCGCCGCGTCCGCAGTGCAGCGCTCAATCTCCTCTTTCATGGACCGCGTCCGATCCATCAACTCCGCGGCGTCCTCGCCCTTCTGCTTCCGCTTGGCCACTTCCGCAGAAATCTGGTTCCGCTCCGCTTTCAAACTTTCCGACTGCGTGATCGCCGCCCGCCGTGTTCGATCCAGCTCCTCAAAGCCGTCGAGCATGGCGGCCACATCCGCCCCGCGCCGCCCAAGCCTCTCCTTCACCTGTGCCAGGTTTGCCCGCACATATCCCAAATCAAGCATAAGCATTCATTTTACAGGGAGAAATTCGAACAACCTTCGGATGCCCGAATCTTCGGTAGTGGTGCATTCCGAAAATCAGGGGCACTCAGCAACATCCGCAGCCATGACCGTGCCAGGCCGATCTGCCCTCCTTCACCAGAATGGGAACAGCCACTAAAGCGGCAACCGAATCGAACCATCCAACGTGGAATGCTGCATTGATAGCGAGGCCAGTCAGTGCGATCAGCGCAAGATACGCGCAAGTAGCCGATTGCACCGCATCGGCGGCCAAAGCTGCATTCTTACTGCGACGAGCCTCGCGTCGTTTGAGGAAGGCTAGAACAGGCATTACAATCAGCGCCGCGACCGTGATGGCTATTCCCGCGTAACTCGTTTCAGGCCGCAACCCCAAAACCAATGCCGCAATAGCAATCCCTGCAACCACAATAGCGAGGACAAAAAGCAGAGCTCCGGCTGTCCGGCTCGCCCTCCGTTCCGAGATAGACATGCTCGGAACCCACTGCAGCAGCACAACAGTAGCGGACAGGAGCTCTACCAGGCTGTCGGAGCCAAAGGCCAACATCGCAGGGCTATGAGCCGTTACAGCCGCATATGCAGAGACGCCGACTTCTACAAGCATCCATGCCAGCGTCACCCCCTGGATCCAAAGCACTGAACCGCGCGCCTTCGAAGCACCCGCATCCGCAGACTTCGACGGCTGAAAACCAATCCGTACGAGTTCAGGCATCTCGTTCGATTTCATAATTTCGGGCTCTCAGAAGAGCCGCAAGGACGCGTGCCAGCTTTTGCTTTCTGCCGAACCTACCTTCGATGAGGGTGTCCCGCGCTAGTTTCTAACAGCTAGGAGCTAAAGGCTAGCAGCTAACGGCTAGGAGCCAA
>CAVZFK010000029.1:0-34362 GCA_963774515.1 uncultured Acidobacteriota bacterium
AAGTAGTTTTAAACGATCGTAGTCGCGCGGCTACTTTTAAAGTTGGCCGGTTCGATGGAGATTCCGATTGCTTGGCATCGCAGGGTTAAGGGGTGCGCGACCGTACTTTTCCGAAATGGGTTGACAGCATGACGGCCATCAGCAGAATGCCCAGTCCAACCAGCATCCAGCCCAGACATGCACCATCTCCGCGAGGCTGAAAGTACCAAAGAAGGATCGCTCCGACCGCCAGGTTTGCATATCCCCAGAGCGCGTTGATCAGCGGCGAAGATTCACCCACTCCCGGCGGAGTTGCGAAGGGAGTTTGAAATCGATGGCCGCTGATGCCCTGGACAAAATGTGGAATTCCATTGGACAGAAATAAGCCGCTGACAAATTGAAGCAGGTAGAAGTACCACGGCATGGCCCACGTCCTTTCGCGATTGGGATTGAACTCGATCTGCGAAACTGCTTCTATCCTAGCGCGCCGATTTCTCGTCTCCGTTTCCTCAGACGCAATGCCATTTGGGACCTTTGCGGTCCGTGTTGGCGGCAAGTCGCCGCAGACGGGTCTGGAGACAACGTCTGGACCGGGGGGAATTCTTGCTCCGGCAAGACTTCCAATCTTTCTTATTGAATCGTTTGAAAGATGATGTATTTTAAAGACACTGATTTCACGACAGGGTATCGGCAGCCATCGGTACGGGAGAAAACAGAACGTCTGACATCTCCTTCGGCGAATGAATGTCAGTTTGACGCAACCTTGAATTGCGGATGATCGAAGTCTGGATCACCGCACGTAGAGTTATTCCCTGGTGATGCACGTGATGTATGGCGACACGAAAAGACAGCAAAAATAGCTTCTCGCGGACCACTCTAGCGGACGTTGCACGCGAAAGTGGATTTTCTCCCTCAACGATATCCATCGTTCTGAATGAAGCCCCCATTTCAAAATATGTTGCGGCAACAACCAAGGAGCACATTCGCGCGGTTGCCAAACGCCTCGACTATCGACCGGATGCTTTCGGACGATCGCTGCGCAAACGGCGCAGTCACACCATTGGGGTAATGATCTTTGATATTTCGGATCCCTTCTGTACGCTCATCCTGCAGGGGATCGAAAAAAAGCTTCATCCGACGGAATTTCTGCCATTCATCGTTGACGCGCACAACCAGCGCGAGCAGTTCGAACGCTACCTGGCCATGCTGCTGGAATACAGGGTGGAAGGCTTGATTGTTGTGGCGAACTGGCTCTTTATCGACATTGAGATGCTCTCTGAGTTGGAGAGACATCGTGTACCGACAGTTTTGGTTGGTTCAGAGATGCGCAGTGGCCCTCTCGGCTCCGTTCTCGTCAACAATGAGCAGGGCGGTTATCTTGCGCTGCAGCACCTGTATTCACTGGGTCACAGAAAGATTGCGTTTATTCGCGGGCCGCGCCCGTTGTGGGATAGTAGTCGGCGTTGGGACGGTATACTTCGGTTTGCCGCTGAAGTGGGTTTGAAGATGCCTAAGAAATGGGTTGTGGAGCTGACGGGTTCATCGGAGTCTAATTCAAGTTTTGACGAGGGCCGATCCTTGACGCTAGCGATGCTGGAGCAGGATCCAGGCTTTACCGCACTGATGGCTTTTGACGATCTCACCGCCTTTGGCGCGGTCCGAGCTTTGCGCAACTTCGGCCGGCGAGTGCCGGAAGATTGCTCCGTTTTGGGCTTTGACGATGTTCCCTATGCGGCGCTCTTCAATCCAAGTCTTTCCACCGTGCGGCAGCCGATGGAGAAGATGGGATCGATTGCAGTCGAACGAATCCTGCATGAGATTCAGCAGGGCGATGAAGTTGCGCAAGGCAAGGGCCGAGTCGACCTGTTGCCGCCCGAAGTTGTACAGCGGGAATCGACGGCTGCCATTCAACCCAAGGGAAAAGTTTCGCCCAAAATCCGTGAAAAGGCTTAGAGCTCTTGACAGAGTTTGCAGAAATGCTTAAAAAGACTAATATTCAAACGATTCTATACGGTAGGCGTGGAATGTCCTACCCAGGCATCGGCCACTCGAATCTGAAGATTTATCCGGAGGACTCTTTGCAATGAAACTTCGTCTGGAAGCGCTTTCCGTATTTCTAATCGCGGTTCTGGGCCTTGCTCCCGCACTGCCTGGATTCGCACAAAGTTCATCCAAAGCCCCGGACGCAAAGACGATTCCGCTTCGCGAGGGCTGGGAGATTCAGTCGGGTTGCAAAATCCAGGCCGATGGCGCCAAGCTGTCCTCCGCGGATTACAACCCGCAAGGCTGGATCAAGGCCACGGTTCCAACCACTGTGCTAGCGGCCCAGGTGGCTGCCGGAATCTATCCTGATCCCTACTACGGAATGAATATGCGCAAGCTTCCCGGCGGCGACTACAAAATCGGCGCCACTTTCTCCCGAATGCCGATGCCGGAGGATAGCCCGTATCGCTGCGCCTGGTGGTATCGCAAGCAAGTTCAGATCCCGGCTGCCTCGCGTGGCAAAATCACGTGGTTGCATTTCGGCGGCATTAATTATCGTGCCAACGTTTGGGTGAATGGCCAACAGGTGGCGAACGATCAACAAATTGCCGGGGCTTATCGTGTCTACAACCTCGACATCACGAAGGCGGTTACGGCCGGCAAGATGGCGATCATTGCCGTCGAAACATTTGCTCCTGGCCCTACAGATCTCGGTATTAACTGGGTTGACTGGAATCCCTCGCCACCCGATAAGGATATGGGCCTGTGGGGACCGGTGAATTTGGCAACGACCGGTCCGGTTGCGGTTCGCTATCCCTTCATCACGACTCATTTTGAAGATGCAAGCTTAAAAGCCGCCGACATTACGGTGACCGCCGAGCTGCAAAATGCTACCGACCATCCGGTGAAGGGAACGTTGGTCGGAACCTTTGCCGGCCAGCACTTTCAGCAGCCGGTTGAGCTGGCTGCAGGTGAATCGAAAAGTGTCAGCTTTTCTCCCGAGCAATTCCCGCAATTGAAACTGAAGCATCCCGCCATCTGGTGGCCGGCGGAAATGGGCTCGCATCCGCTGGAAACCTTGACCGTTCACTTTGTTGTCGGTGGACAAACCTCCGATACAGTTTCCGCTCGCGTCGGGATTCGCGAAGCGACGTCGGAGTTGACGGCGAAGGGCGGGAGACTGTTCCGCATCAACGGCAAGCCAATTTTGATTCGCGGCGGCGGATGGTCTCAGGACCTGATGATGCGCGAAGATCACGAAAATCTCCCCGAGCAAATTCGCCTGGTGAAGGACATGCGACTGAATACGATTCGCCAGGAAGCCAAACTGGAAGGCGACGAATTCTATCGGCTGACGGACGAGAATGGCATCCTGGTGATGGCCGGGTGGTGCTGCTGTGACCAATGGGAAAATTGGAAAAATTGGACGCCCGAAAATCACCAGGTGGCGGAAGCTTCTCTGCGATCGCAGATGCTGCGCCTGCGGCATCATGCTTCGCTGCTGGTGTGGTTGAACGGCAGCGATCATCATCCAACGGCCGACGTGGAGCAAGCCTATCTGAATGTCGAGAAGGAAACAGGATGGCCGAATCCCACCCTCTCCTCCGCTACGGGAGCCCCGAGCACGGTCACCGGACCGAGCGGCGTTAAAATGTCGGGCCCATACGATTACGTTTCTCCTGAGTACTGGTATGTCGATACGCAGCATGGCGGCGCCTTCGCCTTCAACACAGAAACCAGTCCCGGGCCGGCCATTCCTCAGCCCGATAGCCTGGTGAGATTTCTGCCTCCGCAAGATCGTTGGCCGATCGGCGAAGTGTGGAACTATCACGCAGGCGGCGGCGACTTTATGAACGTCAACGTGTTCAACACGGCCATGCGCGCGACCTACGGCTGGCCGGACTCGATGGATGCGTATTCCAAGCTGGCGCAGACCATGACCTACGATGGCGAGCGGGCCATGTTTGAGGCATACACGCGCAATAAGTACACGTCCACCGGAGTGATCCAATGGATGTTGAACAATGCGTGGCCGTCCGTCATCTGGCACTTGTACGATTACTATCTGCAAACCGGCGGAGGCTATTTCGGTACCAAGAAAGCCTGCGAGCCGCTGCATGTGCAGTATTCGTACGACGATCACAGCATTTATGCGGTGAGCAGTCTGCCGGTCGCGACACCGGGGCTACAGGTTCAGGCGGATGTGTACGATCTCGATTTGAAGTCTGTCTTCCATCAGACGAAGACGGTGGATCTGGCTGCGGATGGGTCGCAGCGTGTCCTCGACATTCCGGCCGATATTTTTCAGCCGGAGCAGTCCACACATTTTGTTCGCTTGGAAATGAAGAACGCAGCGGGCAATGTTGTCAGCAGGAATTTTTATTGGATTCCTTCGAAGCTCACTGTGTTCGACTGGTCCAAGACGGAATATACCTACACTCCTGCGATCAGCTACCCCAACATGCAGGCGCTGCGTTCGCTGCCGAAGAGCGACATCCGCGCCACCCTATCGACTACGAATCATGTCGTCCACGTCCATATTGAAAATCCGTCGCACGCGCTGGCATTTCAAGTGGAGGTGCGAGGGTTTACCGCCGATGGCAAGCCGATTATTCCTCTGCTCTGGAATGACGATTTTGTGGAGTTGATGCCCGGTGAGCATCGGGATTTGACGGCCGAACTTCCCAAGACCACGGCCGCAAACCAAGTGTCCGTGATCGTGAGTGGCTGGAATACCAACACGCTGACCGTGGGCGCGAAGCTCACCCCTAACGCCGGCACGGGAGCCGAGTAAGCGAAGAACCGACATCAGCCACGGAGGCGATTAAGTCGCAGCCGCGGCTGAGGAGGAAATATCGTGACTAAGTCGAAATGCGCATCATTACTACTGCTTGGTTGTTGCCTGTCTATCTTGCCGTTGACAGCGCAGGTGGTGAAGGTAGATATAACTCCTGCCCATGCCACCAATCACTTTGTTCCGAAGCAAACGCTGGGCGCGGGAATCGATCGCATTCAAACGGTCGCCATCGATAAGTTGATGAACAAGACCATATTCGACCGAGTGTTCACGGCAGGCTGGCAGCCCGTGACCTATCGACAGAATACCGAGCTTGCCATCGAGGCCTGGCACTGGAATCCGGATGGAACATGGAGCGACCCAAAAGATCAGCAGGGATATTTCACGGGATCGTCCGAGCCGACTGGATTTATTCGACATTCATTTGGCTATGCGTTGCCGCATCGGGGAATTACTCGCGACGGGGGTTCAGTTACAGGTTACTCACGATTGACGGACGGCGATACCTCGACTTACTGGAAAAGTAATCCATACCTGAGCAGTCGATATACGGGTGAAGATGATGCACTCCATCCGCAGTGGGTGCTGATGGACCTTAGCAGCGTACAGTTCATCGATAGCGTCAAGATTGCCTGGACAAATCCTTACGCCACGCAATACACGGTTCAATATTGGACTGGAACGATTCCTTATGAGAGTCCGCTCGACTTCCCAACCAACGGCGTCTGGCAAACTTTTCCTCACGGTGTAGTCAACTCGGGAAAGGGCGGCGTCGAAACAGTTCACTCTGTCGGACCAGCTTATTCCTGCGAGATTTGTGCGTATCGTGATGACCCACTCCTCCAATACATGCGATACACATGGTTCATCGGACCCGCGCAACTGCGTTGGATATGCGATCGACGAACTGTATGCAGGAACCACGAGCGCAGACGGAACATTTCATGACGTGGTTCGCCACACGGCGGACCAGCAACAGACGGTCACCGAGGCTTCATCTGTAGATTCGTGGCACACAGCAAAGGATCTTCTGACGACCAATGAGTCCCAGATGGGATTCGATTTGTTTTACACCAGCGGCGTGACCCAAGGATTGCCGGCTATTATCCCGATCGCACTAATCTATGACAATCCCGACAATGCGGCCGCTGAAATCAAATACCTGGAGGCACGCCACTATCCCATCTCCTATGTAGAAATGGGCGAGGAAGCCGATGGTCAGTACATTCCGCCGGAAGATGTTGCGGCTTTGTACATCCAGTTTGCGATTGCGATTCACCACGTCGATCCCAACATCAAACTCGGAGGCCCATCTTTTGAAGGCGTCAATCGCGACATCCTTTATTGGCCCAACGCTGAAGGGAAGGCTTCGTGGCTCGGGCGATTTCTAGATTACTTGCGACAACACGGCCACTTACAAGACCTGGCATTCTTCTCCTTCGAGCACTATCCCCTGGGTCCCTGCGAAATGGCATGGAGCAGCCTGTATGACGAGCCGGAGTTAGTCGCCAACATTATGAAGACGTGGCGCAATGATGGCTTACCTGCGAACCTGCCCATGTTAATCACGGAGTCCAATCTTTCTTCCGCCGCTTCTGAGACCTACATGGACATTTTCGCCGGTGTTTGGCTGGCCGACTATGTTGGCTCTTTCCTGAATGCGGGAGGAAAAGGTCTCTACTACTTCCACTACCTACCGTTGCAAATGGAAAATGGCTGCAATAATTCTCCGGGAACATTTGGGATGTTTACGGTGAATGCGGATTATCAAATTCAGCAGCCGCTGTCGCAGTACTTTGCAAGCCGCATGATCAATTTTGAGTGGCTGCAGCACGATGGCGGGGAACACACAATTTATCCAGCGACCGGTACCTATGACGACGGCGCGCACCACACCATGGTCACAGCCTACTCCGTTCTGCGTCCGGATCATGAATGGTCAGTGATGTTGGTGAACCGTGATCAGGAACAATCGCACAAAGTGCAGGTTGTTTTTGATAATTCGCAAGATAAAACCGCCAGCTATTTTTCCGGAGAGGTTCACGTTTCTACGTTTGGTAGCGAACAATATAAGTGGCATCCGGCATTTCGACACGCCGACACATCGCATATCCCGGAAACCCTGGATAAGATTCCTTTGTTGTATACCGATGGTTTCGCAGATCCAGACGGACCGATACAGGAGTCGACCGTACGCGGCGATAAGTCGACCGAGTACGAGATACCGCCAGCTTCGATCGTTGTCCTACGAGGCAATTTGGATGTAAGCAGTCCAAGCGGCGCCCAATAAGCAACCACTTGAAATAACCGGTCCATGGCAACGGGATTTGCGCCCTGTGCGTCCTAACATGCGGGGCAGCCATCAAAGGCTGTCCTGTGTGTTAGCGGGGAATGTCGTGGCGCGAGTGTCTCTGTCGACCTTGAAAAGATGCGCGGTCGTCACTTGTCTCGGAATGGCATTCTTTGGTTGCGCGACGCGCGAGCAGCAAACCCCTCCTGCACAACCAGCCGCAAAACCTTCAGCAGACCCACCGAAACCTTTAAAACCGGTGCCGCCGACTCCCATCGATAAGAAGGCGGCAGAGCTTGGCGAAACTACCTGGAATCCAGAGTGGAATCAAATTGTGGCGCAGGCGTTGCCGTCAGTGTTGCTGTCGAACCGCGTACCACGTGACGTGCGCGACTTTTGCCCACGTTTCTATGTCATGACCAACGCGCAAAAGCGAACGTTCTGGGCGTACTTTTTCCAGGCTCTCGCTGGCGCCGAGGCCGGTCTCAACCCAAACGCAACGGCTCGCCACACTGAGCCAAAACTGGCGCAACAGGAACATGTGCCAGTCACGAAGGTTCGTACCGAGGGCCTGTTGCAACTGACGTATGCCGACCGTCAGCGGTATGGCTGCGCATTCGATGAAGACGCGGACAGAGGACTGCCGCCGAATGATCCTGCGAGAACCATCCTCCAGCCAAAAAACAATCTTGTGTGCGGAGTTGCAATTCTGAAGAATCAATTGATCGACCTACACCGGCCAATCGTATGGAGCAATTCATACTGGGCCACGCTGCGTCCGGGAACTCCCGGCTACCATAATTTTGCAAAGCAAATGATCAACCCGCCTGCCGCATGTGGGCTGGATGCGGAACACAGTGATCGACATGCAATACCGGAGCCCGATGAAGCCATGGACGCTCGCTGAATTTCTACGCCTGTTTGCGCTGCACCCATTCGTCGATGCGGGTCCACGCCAGTGCAACAAACAGAGAGATAACGATTCCAAGAGAGACTTCCAGAAAGCGCTGCAGCGCAATGTGCCACAGTGCGCCCGGATAAGGAATGAGAACAATGATGGCGACAGTGACACCGCCCAGACGACCGGCATTCTTGTAATTGAGCGCGGCGCATAACATCATCACCACCAGAACGGCCAAGCCGAACACAAGCAAGGAATGGTGCCATACGAACGAGGTCAACAGACCGACCACCGCACCCATCGCAGTTCCGGCGAGGCGGTCGCGTGACGCCATCACAGTCGCGCCGACTTCCGATTGCATCACCACAATGGCACTGATCGCGGCCCAATAGCCGCCGGGCAAATGTAGCTTGTCCGTGATCCAGTACGCCAGCACGGCTGCCAGCGCTGTTCGTATTCCTTGCTGTAAGCTCAGGCGATCTTGGTCGGCGGCGTTGGCCGATCAAAGCGGTGTCCGTCATGCAAGGAATTCTACATAGTCAGCGAGTGACCCGCTCAACTGGACTGCCGGAATGAACGCGATGCTACTTATTTGCGTTCCGTGCCGAGTGCCTTCTGCACCTTACTGTGCTTCACGCTGTAGGTGAAGTAAATCAGCAGGCCGACCAGCAGCCATGCGATCACCACTTCTTTGGTCAACGCGGGAAGCGTCCACACAAGGTAGAGAGCGGTCACGATGCCGCAAATCGGTACCAGAGGGACCCAGGGAGTCTTGAAAGGGCGCGGAAGATCGGGCATGCGCCGCCGCAAAATCCATACACCAGCGCAGACGATGGCGAACGCCAACAGCGTGCCCATATTCACCAACTCCGCCAGCTTGCCGATCGGCAGTAGCGCAGGCAAAAATGCTACGATCACGCCAACCACAATATTTGAAATGTATGGCGTCCTGAAGCGCGGATGAATTTTGCCTGCCCACTTCCACAGCAACCCGTCGCGCGACATGGAAAAGAAAATGCGGCTCTGCGCCAGCAACATCACCAGCATTACCGTGGCGAGTCCGAACACAGCGCCCACTTTGACCAGGATGCTTCCCCACTCAATCCCAGTCACGTCAATCGCAACCGCCATGGGGTCGGCTACATTCAAAGTTTTATAGCTGACCATGCCGGTCATTACGGCTGAGACAAGAATGTAAAGCAGCGTGCAAATCACCAGCGTGCCCAGGATGCCGATGGGCATATCTCGCTGCGGATTTTTCGCTTCTTGCGCCGCTGTGGAGACAGCATCAAAGCCGATGTAGGCGAAGAAAATGGACGCGGCTCCGGCGGTGATGCCGCCGATTCCAAACTGGCCCGGACCCTGTGAAGGGGGAATGTACGGGTGCCAGTTGAGCTTGGCTAGATGGGGATGATGCAGCAAGAATCCGACACCGATGACCAGGAATACGCCAACCGCGGCCAACTTGATCAGCACCATCGCCGTGTTCAGGTTCGCCGATTCCTCAATGCCCACGACCAGGATCAAGGTGACGACCAGTAGCGCAAGAAAGGCGACCAGGTTGAAGACTCCGGTGACGTGCGGCATACCAGCCGTGTTGATGCCCATCGGCAGCGATCCCATCGGCAGCCAGTGGTCTTTATACAAATACAAAATGTCGCCGGGGGTTGTGGTCAATCTTGGTGGAATGTAGATATGAAAATCCTGCAGCAGACTGACCAGGTATCCGCTCCATCCGGAACTGACGGAAGCCGCGCCAAATGCGTATTCCAGCACCAGGTCCCAGCCGATCATCCACGCAACAAATTCACCCAGGGTGGCGTATCCGTATGTGTAGGCAGAACCGGCGATGGGGATTAGCGCAGCGAATTCGGCATAACAAAGGCCGGCGAATGCGCACGTGATGCCAGCCACGATAAAGCTGAGGGTGACGGCGGGACCCGCGTGAATTGCGGCGGCCTGCCCGGTCAGCACGAAGATGCCCGCGCCAATGACGGCGCCAATGCCAAGCGTGATCAGGTTCAGGGGACCCAGCGCCCGCTTCAGTTCGTGTTCGCCCTCTTTGTGCGCTTCAGAGAGAAGCGCGGACATAGGCTTGATCGCCCCGAGTTTTGGCATGTTGAGAGGTTTCTCCCAGTGTTCTCTATACAGTCGGAATGGACGTCGATTTCGCCAGCAATATTTGCGTAGCTCGATAGTATCGTATGCAGCGGTCTCCTAGCAGGAAACGAACTACACTAATAGCGCCAGAAATTCCTCGACAATATCTTGAGCGCTTTTGCCGCCCGAATTCCCGTTATCACCGCCAGGCAACAGGTCTGAAATCACCGCCAAGGAATCCGCTCCGGCATTGATCACGCTGAGGCAATTCCTTCTTGTAATTCCGCCGATCGCAACCAGTGGCTTGGTCGTAAGGGCGCGCGCCGCCTTTAATCCTTCAAGCCCTACGGTCGGGTCAGGATTCAATTTAGACGCAGTGGGAAAGATTGGGCCATACGCAATGTAATCGCAGCTGGTCTTGTCGGCCTCGATGATTTGTTCGGCGGAATTTGTGGACACGCCTACCCAGCGAGTCGCGCCGACAATTTTGCGCGCGTCTGCGGCCGATATATCTCCCTGGCCGACATGCACGCCGTCGAAGTCAGCGAGCAACGCCAGGTCGGGGCGATCATTGAAGATCAAACGCGCGCCCTCCCCTACAGGAAATATCTCGCGGATACGGGCCGCATCGCGCAGCATGTCACGAGCGCTACCCAGCTTGTTGCGATACTGAATCAGCGTTACGCCGGCGTTGCGCCAGGCAAGTGCAATCGACCCTAGATCCAGCGAGCGAGCCGTCAGCAGGTCAATATCCAGAAGGGGGTAGAGGGGTGCCAGCATGTCGGCTACTGCGTCGATTCCTGGCGTGATTTCTCGCGTTCAAAAAAACGTTCCATGAACTTAGTATCGAATTCGCCTGCCCGGAAATCTTCATCGGCGAAAATACGCTGATGCAGGGGGATGGTGGTGTAGATGCCTTCCACGACGAACATGCCCAGAGCGCGCTCCATGCGGGCCACCGCTTCGGCACGGTCTTTTCCGTGCACAACTAACTTCGCAATCAGCGAATCGTAATAGGGCGGCACAACGCCTTCCGCATATTGTGCGGTGTCGACGCGTACGCCGTTGCCGCCGGGCAAATTAAATACTGTGATCTTTCCCGCCGATGGAGTGAATTTTTCAGGGTGTTCCGCATTGATGCGACATTCAATCGCGTGACCGCGCATCTCGATCGGTTTGGTAATGATCTGGCTAAGTTTCTCTCCCGCAGCGATGCGGAATTGCGCCTTCACCAGGTCCACACCCGTCACCAATTCGGTGACTGGATGTTCCACCTGAATTCGCGTGTTCATCTCGATGAAGTACAGCTTGCCATCTTCATCCATCAGAAATTCAACGGTGCCGGCATTCATGTAGCCGATAGTTTCCAGGCATCGCTTCAGAGTTGCGCCAATCTCCTCGCGCATCTTCGGCGTTACCTGTAGCGACGGCGATTCTTCAATCAGTTTCTGGTGGCGTCTCTGAATGGAGCATTCTCGCTCACCCAAAGACATCACGTTGCCGTGCTCGTCGGCGAGGACTTGGAATTCGATGTGACGCGGTCTCTCGATGAATTTCTCCATATAAAGATCGCCGTTGCCGAATGCATTTTGCGCTTCCGTGCGAGCCGCGCGGAAGAAGTTCGGTAGCTCTTCTGCGCTTCGCACCACGCGCATGCCGCGGCCGCCGCCGCCTGCGGAAGCTTTCAAAATGACCGGATAGCCAATCTGTTTGGCCCAGTCCAAGGCCTCTTCTTCGCTTTGGATCACGCCTTCCGATCCGGGAAGGATGGGAACCTTGGCCCGCTTCATCGACATCCGCGCCTTTTCTTTTTCACCCATCAGGCGCGTGACTTCTGGCGGAGGTCCAATGAACTTGATATTCGAGGCACGACAGACTTCAGCGAAATTCGCGTTCTCGCTCAACAAGCCATAGCCGGGATGAATGGCATCCACGTCGGCAATCTCCGCAGCGCTGATCACGGCAGGGACATTCAGATAGCTATCCGCAGATCGCGGTGGCCCAATACAGATGGCTTCGTCGGCGAAACGTACATGGAGAGAATTTCGATCGGCCTCGCTATAGATCGCAACTGTGCGAATGCCCATTTCCTTGCAGGCACTGATGATGCGCAGCGCAATTTCGCCGCGATTGGCGATAAGAACTTTTCGGAACATAAACCTCAACTCAGTAAAGGTGGTGAACTCTGGGGAGTTTGCGAATCAACTGACCTGCGCGCCGATCATAACTTAGCGCGGGCGAATGGCGAAAAGAGGTTGACCGTATTCCACGGGCTGTCCGCTCGCGACCATGCGTTTCACCACTTCTCCGGCGATATCCGATTCAATTTCATTCATGAGCTTCATCGCTTCCACGATGCATACCACTTGTCCGGACTCCACCTTGTCGCCAACCTTAATATAGGGCTCGGCACCGGGCGCGGATGCTTCGTAAAACGTTCCGACAATCGGAGACTTGATGATATGCAGGCCGTCCTCTTCGCTCACCGCCGGTGCATGGTGGGTCGCTGCTGCTCCAGCAGCTACGTTTGCAAGATGAGCCGGCGCAGTCGCGGCATGCGTCTGGGCTGCGGGTGCGTGCTGCAGCAAATGGCTCAGTTGGCTCAGATCCACATTGCCCGCAGAGCGGCCATGGCCGGCAAAGCTAAGATGAACTTTCAGACCGTCCTGTTCCAGTTCGAATTCACCGACTTCCTGCTGTTTGAGGAATTCGATAAGGTCTTTCAACGATTGCAACTGTCCGGCATTCATACGTTTCACGTGCTCCTTAACAGGCACTTCTACAATTCTGTAGCGTCCTTGCAAGTATAGTGGTTTCGGCGAGCTATGGTCGCGTCCAGGACTCCAAAATAGCAATGGTCGAGGGCAGATTTATGATAGCCGCAAATTTTAGAGCTCAATCCAGGCTTTTGTTGCCGGAGTGAGTATTTCCGGCCCGCCTCGAGTGACCAGCACCATATCTTCAATTCGAATGCCAAAACGGCCAGGCAAATAGACGCCGGGTTCAATTGTAATCACCATTCCAGCCTTCAGCGTTTGCTGTTGTTTGGCGCCGATGCGCGGACCTTCGTGAATCTCCATGCCGACGCCATGACCCGTCGAGTGAGTAAAGAAATCCGCCAGCTTGGCACGGCGTAGAACGCTTCGCGCCGCTTCGTCTACATCGCCGCATTGAACTCCCGGCCTGACGGCGGCAATTGCAGCGAGCTGCGCTTCCAGCACGGCTGCATAGGCATCACGCTCCGCGGTCGTGGCCGCTCCCAGGTGGACGGTACGGGTCATATCGGAACAATATCCCCCCAGCAACACGCCAAAATCGAGTACAACAAATCCACGCCGAGGCATTCGCTGCTGGGTCGCGTGGCCATGGGGCAGCGCAGAGCGCGGACCGCTGGCGACGATGGTTTCGAACGACATGCCTTCCGCACCTGCCATCCGCGCCGCAAATTCGAGGTGAGCCGCAATTTCGACCTCGCGCTTGCCAGGCTCAATTTGCGTCAGCGAATCTTCGAAAAGCCGGCAGCCCAGATTTGCCGCCGACCGGAGCCGGTCTATTTCGCCGGCATCCTTGATTTCGCGAAGCCCGGCAGTCAAAGGAGGCACAGGTTGAAAGAAGTTTCGCCGCAGTTTGGAGGGTATCCACCGACGCATCGCGTCTAGTGTGGCGACGGTCGTGTGCTCCGAATCAATCGCACAGCGTCGTACACCTCCTGAAACCATCGAGGCGCAGGCTTCCCGCAGAATTGGACCCTGCGCGATCACACACTCCTGCATGTTTGGTTTCCTGCTTGGCTTGTTGAATGTAACGGCCGTCGGTAAACAGCACGGGTTTGCTATTTCGTGAACCCTGGCGCTTTTTGCCGGCGCGCTGTAAAGGCAAAACAATCGCTGCATTCGAGCCGGTAAAGCCGGTCAAATAGCGAACATCGACGGGATGAGTCACCAGCATTGCATCCGCGTCCGAAGCAGCGGAATGGAGCGCGGCAGAGAGTCTTTTCAGTCGAACCATACGTTTTGGTTATAGCATCCGGCAGCGTTGATCGACAGAAGGCTACTGAGGCTTTCCGTTGGTTTCGCTGGTCAGCTGGCGAATCAAGTCCACCTCATGCTGTCGGTAGGGTTTGCCGTCGGGATAGAAAACGTCGTGAAACCAGATCGGCGGCTTCTCCAGCACATACGGGCGCTGCCAGGAATCCCACGGCAGATTGGTCTGCGTCTTGCCATTGACCAGGCCCCAGTTGATGGCCGCCACCTTGATACTTCATCGCGATGGGAAGAATCGTATCGAAGGTGCTGCCTACACTGCGCGCCATGTATTCCGTACAGAAGATGGGACGATGGTAGGTCTGCTAACTGCACAACGTGCTTTTCGAAATCTTCGGGCCAGCTGTAGTTGTGGAACGACAAAATATCCGACTCGCCGATTTGAATCTTCTGCACCGGTTTCAGCTTGGAAAAATCGTTCCAGTCGCCGTAATAAACTCCGCTGGTCAAAGGCTGAATGGGATGCTGTGATCGGGCCCAGGAAAATACCTGCGGCAGCAGCTCCGCCACCAAGCCATTCTTTCCCTTTTCCTTTTGAGGTTTGTCGTAGCTCTCGTCGTCGCCGTTGTCAGGTTCGTTCCACAGGTCCCACGCCAGAATGCGCGGATCATTCGCGAACGCGCCGACCACACCTTTCACATAGGCTTCCAGTCGCGGGTACTGCGTAGGGTCGGCCAGCGCCGGCATGCCCGGACTTTGCACCCAACCGGAATTATGGACCCCAGGAATCGGCGGATGCTGCGGTCCCAGCTTCGGATCCGGCTCCCAACAGGAATCGAACAGCACAAAGATCGGTCGAATCTTATGCTTGTTGGCGATCGTCAGGAATGTGTTGATCCGCTGCTGAAATCCGGCAGGGTCCTGCTGCCACAGCAAATCGTGCAGGAACACGCGCATCGTATTCATGCCGATGGCTTGCGCCCAGCCCAGTTCCTGATCAATCTCCTGCGGATTAAACGTTGCCGCCTGCCACATTTCCAATTGATTGATCGCATCCCGCGGGATGTAATCCGCACCGACTGGCCAGGGCTGCTTGGCATACCAGGCATTCGCCTTGGCTTCGCTCCAGCGCGCGGGCTGGTCTTGGGAGGTACCGGGCTGATCGGTCGATGCACCATTCTGGCCGGGCGAGGCACTCGTTTGTGCAACCCCAACGATGGGCGTCAGCAGGAAAAGAGATGAGATCAGCAGTAGAAAATGGAAGGCTCGTCGCATAGTCAATTGTGCTTACGTCAAGAACTGTACGTCAGGGTCGCCGCGAGCGCAAATTTTGCGGCTCCGTCTGCGCAAAAATGAACGTCTCGAGCGGGAACAGCGCGGCTGGGGAGCTAGAGTCGATCACGATTGAGATGTGTGTTTCAGTGACTTCGCTACTATTATATCTATATAGGTGCATGAGTCGCCGATAAGTCACCACCGCCGCATCCAGAGCACAGACCGATCCGGAGCCATTGCGCGCCTATTCGCTGGCGAGAGGTGAGCCCAAATCACCAACCCTTGTGATTCCTGTCACCGCCAATGGCTCTGGAAGGGAGGATCAATGAATAGTTTGGAACTCTGCGAAGCCACGCGCGGCGGAATTGTGCCGCTGTGCTTCTTTTCGATTCCGGCGCCGGTACAGGAGAGGCCGCATGAACTACCCGGTTTGGAACGTTGCTTTTGGTGCAGGGCTGTTGATGGCAGTGCTGGCGATCCTGCATGTGTTTGTTTCCCACTTTGCTGTGGGAGGCGGCCTTTTTCTGGTGCTGACCGAACGTAAGGCCAGACGCAACAACGATTCGGCGCTGCTTGAATGGCTGAAACGGCATACCAAGTTTTTTGTGCTGGTAACGGTCGTGTTTGGTGTGGTCAGCGGCGTTGGCATCTGGTTCACCATCGGCCTCATCAGCCCTATGGCCACCAGCAACCTGATTCACGCCTACGTCTGGGGATGGGCGATCGAGTGGGTATTTTTCTTCGTGGAAATCACCGCCGCGCTGCTCTACCTGTACGGATGGGAGAAGCTGGAGCCGGCGCTTCACGAATGGTACGGATGGATCTATTTCATCGCTGCGTTCGCCAGCATGGTGATCATCAACGGCATCATCACCTTTATGTTGACCTCTGGAACCTGGGTTCAAAATCACCAGTTCTGGAGCGGGTTCTTTAATCCAACGTATTTTCCATCTCTGTTCTTCCGCTTCGCGATCGCTTTGGCGCTTGCGGGGGTCTATGCGTTGATCACCGCGAGCGTGCAGAAAGACGTTGCACTGAAAGCTCGCATCGTTCGCTGGAGTGCTCTCTGGATCGTGCCCTCCCTGATCGTTCTGCCCGGATTGGGATGGTGGTATATCCACCAGATTCCCGCCGAGACCTGGGCCAGCGCTCGCGGACCCATGCCGACCGGAACATTTTTTGCGACGTTCGCCGTGGTTCTGCTCGCAATCACTCTACTGCTGACTCTTTTCACGCTGGTGCGGCCTTCCCGCATGCATTTGACCTTCAGCCTGTTGGTTGGACTGGTCGCGCTTGGCGCGATGGGGTCGTTCGAATTCGTGCGTGAGGCCATTCGCAAGCCATTCGTGATCAGCAACTACCTATATGCAAATTCTCTGTACGTGACGCAGATACCCGGCGACGGCGGATTCAGCATTGATGAGGTAAACGCGGCGGGCGTTTTGAAATCCGCAAAATGGATCGACAACCGCGAAATTACGCCCGCAAACCAAGTCGCGATCGGCGCCGAGATTTTCCGCGTAGAGTGCCAAAGTTGCCACACAGCGGACGCCTATCGAGGCATGAAGCATTACATTGTGCTGCGGCAGTGGGATCGGGACAAGATTCAAGCCATGATCGGCGATCTTCAACTGATGCATAACGGCGTGATGCCGCCGTTCGCCGGCACCGACGCGGAGAAAGGAGCACTCGCCGCCTACCTTAGCTCCATTGCGCCGATTCCCGCTGACCGACCGGCGGTGACAGATGGCAAGATCGTGTTCCAACAGAACTGTGGCATGTGCCATGAAGGGGTCACGCGCGATGTGCTGATCAACGGGCTGCCGCATGACCTCAAGGCTGAGCGCGAAGCTCTGAAAGATTTGCCTGGGCTGTTTCCTCTGATGCCAAACCTGAAGCTTAGTGATCAGGAGCGTACGGCCCTGGTGCAGTGGGTGAACTCGCAACGCAGCGCAGAGGCGACCGGCACGGCCAAGCAAGGAGGAAATTGATCATGATGCAGCCTGACCTGATTCCGGTGTTAGATCCCAATCCGCTGCCCGCGCCTTATTGGGTGTTTAAGCTCCTGCTGATCGTGACTTTCTTCCTTCACATATTGGCGATGAATTTCATGCTGGGCGGCGCTGTCCTCGCGTTGGTGGCCAAGTGGCGCTCGCGAAAGCACCAAGATGGAAATCGCATTTTCTTCGATCTCGCCAAGAAGCTTCCCGTTTTTCTGCCCGCGACCATCACACTCGGGATCGCTCCGCTCTTGTTTGTGCAAGTCCTGTACGGACAGTTTTTCTATACATCGTCCATCATCATGGCGTGGCCGTGGTTCCTGGTCCTGGTGCTTCTTACCACTACTTACTATGGCTTTTATTACGTTTCATTCCACAGCGGCAAGCGCCCTGGCAGAGCAGGTTTCGTCATGCTGTTCAGCGTGATTCTCGTCTGCCTCATCGGCTTTGTGTATAGCAACAACCTCACGCTTAGCCTGGTGCCGTCGCGCTGGGGCGCCAAGTACTTTGCCAATTCTTCCGGCTGGCACCTCAATCTGTCCGAGCCGACATTGATCCCTCGCTTCCTCCACTTCTTCATCTCGGCGGTTGCGGTCGGCGGGATTCTCCTCGTCTTCATCGCACTGGCAAACTGGAAACGCGATCACGAATATGCACGCCAGGTGTTGCAGCTTGGTGGCAAAGCTTTCATGTATGCCACCATGGCACAATTTCTCGTGGGAGTCTGGTTCCTGGTCAGCCTTCCACGAGAAATGCTCATGTTGTTTACAGGCAATAATCTTGTCGCTACGTCGCTTATGCTCCTGGGAGTTTTCGGTGCGAGCGCGGCCATCTTCATGATGTCTCACGCCGTGCGACAAGAAAACATCCGCGTCGCCGCCTACTATGTCCCGGGTATCCTGGCCGTTGTGATCCTCAGCATGTGCGTCATGCGGGATATTCTTCGCGATGCCTATCTGAAGTCCTACTATCATCCCGAGCGGTTCGTGGTTCACACGCAGTGGTCTGTTTTTCCGTTGTTTCTAGCGCTTTTTGTCGGCGGGGTCATCCTGTGGTTCGTGATGCTGAAGCGTTATGGATTGTTTCGCGCCGCGAAGGCGGCAGACGTGGCGCCCACCCCTGGCGCTTTGGCCGCCAAATGATCGCATCATCCCTATGACCTTAAGTCTCTAAGACTTGCGGCGCGGACGGCGATTGCCGTCCCGTATCTCCGGGGCCGAACGAATCTTGCCAGTCAATGCCAAGGTCTTCGGCCGATTTGGTTGGGCGGAAAGCTGGACCCAAATCTGAGATATGATTGGGCATGAGACCCCAGAGCATGAATTTTCGAAGAATTTTATATCTGTTCTGGTTTGTCGTTTCCACGACAATTCTCTTGAGCGCTCCTTGTTTCGGGGCGGTACTTAGCACTCCCGGAACTTCGCGTGCATCCTCTGGTCAGCTGCAGTGTGATTCGCATCGCTGGTTGGTCGGAGCGCGTGTATCTGGTAAGAAACTCAATCCCAACCCGGAGTTGCAGGCTAGAACCAGCGATGTAGTGTCGATACCACATCGTCGAGTGCATCGTCGGTTGGGCCTTGAGATGCCTGCAACGCCCATCGATCCGTTCTTTCTTCAGGTTGCCCAGTTGTTCGGCATCGACTTCCAGGTTCGCTCCTTCACGCATTTGCAGTCGAATGGCCGCTCGCCCCCGAATTCCCTCCGCCTGACGTAGAGCGTAACGCTTCCTTTTTGTGGAATCGCGAAAGCAGAGGAAATCGCCTCCCTACAGATTGATTTTCGCGGCTTTTGCGTTGCTCGTTCCGTCTACGCAGTTGGCATCGGTTGCTCCTGCGTATGCACGGTTCGCTCAACTCATCGCGGGATTTCTCCACAATTTTTGTCAGTTCGAGCAAACTTGTATCCGTCGCCGACGCATTTACAGATCGCTATTTTCGCGCCTGGAATGTCAGGAACGCGGGTCCATTCAAGGATGAAAGCAATTTCGGTGAAGAAACATCAGCTGGAGGTATTCAGCGCATGCTGATCGTGAGAAGAAAGTCGCTCTCTGCTCTCGCAGCAATACTCGTGTGTTCGCAGTGGCTTTCCGCCGGCGCGCAGCAGCCCGCCGCGCCCGGAGTGAGGCAATTTACCGTTCAAGAAGCTGTCGATTATGCTCTGACGAACTATCCTTCAGTGCGCGCAGCGATGGAACAGTACAACGCCTCGAAGGCTGGCGTGGGGCTTGCGAAAACGGCTTATATTCCGCGGCTCGATACCGTTTGGCAAGGAGACCGCGGCTCGCGCGAAAGCGTGCTCGGAGTGCTGCTTCCGCAAAGTCCAAACATCCTGACTGGGACGCAGGGAAGTGTCACTCCCCACTCTTACCGGCCCTTTTGGACTTCCGGTGCCGGAGTTCTGCTTTCGTGGGAGCCCTTCGACTTCGGCTACCGTCGTTCCCAGGTGCGTTCCGCACAGACGACAGAGAGTCGCATTGGAGAGCAGGTCGAACTCACCAAGCTCGGCGTCGCCACCGCTGTTGCTGAAGCAGCGCTGGCCGTGCTGGCTGGGGAGCAGCGGGTGAATGCCAGTCTAGCCGACGTAAACCGCAGAGAAGTGTTTGCCAAATCCGTGCATGCTTTAGTCGATGCGCATCTGCGACCGGGTGCGGATGCTTCCCGTGCGGAGGCGGAGTTAGCGGCTGCCCGGACGCGGCTCATCCTTGCGCAGCGAGATGATCAGGTGAATAGCGGTGCCTTTGCTTCGCTGCTAGGCTTGGCCGGAACATCTGTTCAGATCAAAGCCGGCCCATTCCTAGAAGTTCCGCCGGATCAAACCTGGGCAGAAACACCGCTGGCGGATCATCCCGCGGCGATTACGCAACAAAGAAGGATTCAGGAAGCCGACGCGCGAATCAGCGTTCTGAATCATTCCTTCTATCCACACTTCACGACCGAGGGATTGCTTTCCGCTCGTGGCAGCGGACAGACGTCTACAGGAGAAGTGAAACAGTGGCCAAGTGGGATGGGCTTCGATATCTATAACTGGGAGGCGGGACTGACGGCCTCGCTCGATCTGACCAGCATTGCTCCAATCCACGAACGCAAGAAGATTGAAGTGGCAAATAAACGTCGTGAAGAAGCAGTCTATGCGCAGACCATGCAGGTGCTGACCGGCCAACAGCAGCAGGCCTTGGCAGAACTGACCGGTGCGCGGCGCGTTGCACAAAACACTCCGACTGAACTGGAAGCATCACGGCAGAGTGAGGCCCAGGCATTGGCGCGATTTCATGCCGGATTGGGAACCATCGTCGATGTGGCCGAGGCACAGAGCCTGCTGGTCCAGGCAGAGATGGATGATTCACTGGCGCGGCTCAGCATCTGGCGCGCACTCGCCGGCCTCGCCGCATCCCAGGGCGATTTGACTCCATTTATTAACACTGTGAACAGCATGCCTGCGGGAGGGCGCTGACCTATGTGGCTTGTTCATGCCGCTCTGCGGCGTCCCATCACGGTACTTATCGCGGTCATCGCCGTCGCACTCTGCTCGATCCTTGCCGTCGCGCGGATGCCCGTTGATATTTTCCCCAATCTGAATCTGCCTGTGATCTATGTGGCTCAGCCCTACGGCGGAATGAGTCCTGCGCAGATGGAAGGCTACCTAACCTACTACTACGAATCGAACTTTTTGTACGTTGCTGGACTGGAGAGCGTGGAGTCGAAGTCGGTTGAAAATTTCGCGCTGCTGAAGCTGTCGTTTCTTCCCGGTACCGACATGAACCAGGCGTTAGCGCAGACCGTCGCATACATTGAGCGAGCGCACGCCTACATGCCCGCGGGAACCGTCCCGCCATTTGTGTTGCGATTCGATGCGGGCAGCGTACCGGTTGGCTACGTCGTGTTTTCCAGCAAGACCCACAGCGTGGATGAACTGCAGGATCTGGCGCTCAACCGGGTTCGCCCACTGTTCACGACGTTGCCCGGAGTCTCGTCCCCGGCCACCTTCGGCGGTAGCTCGCGAACCATCGTGATTCACGTCGACCGAAGCAAGCTGAACAGCTATCGCATGTCGACAGGCGAGGTCGTAAAAGCGCTTCTTTCCGGCAATGTCATCGCTCCCGCCGGAGATGTGCGAACCGGTAAGCTCGATCGAATTACTCCAATGAACGCGGTCGTGTCGAACATCAGCGATCTGGCGAATCTACCGGTACGCACCGGCGCCGGGCCGACAGTTTTTATGCGTGACGTCGGTTGGGTGGAGGACGGCAGCGATATCACGCTCGGCTATGCGCTGGTGAATGGCCGCCGCACGGTGTATCTGCCTGTCACCAAGCGTGCGGATGCGTCCACGCTGGCGGTGGTGAATGAAGTGAAGAGCAGCATGAGCCGGTTTGCCAACGTGCTTCCTCCGGACGTTCAGATCAGCTATGAATTCGACCAGTCCGGACGCGTGAAGCGGTCGCTCGCAGGACTCATCTGGGAAGGCACCATCGGGGCGTTTCTCACTGGGCTGATGGTATTTCTATTCCTGCGAGAATGGCGAAGCTCATTCATCGTGATCGCTTCCATTCCATTTGCGCTGGTTGCAGCCGTCGTTTGCCTGTGGCTTGCCGATCAGACCATCAACATCATGACCTTGAGTGGACTTGCACTCGCGGTCGGCATTCTTGTCGACGAGGCGATGGTCGAGATTGAAAATATTCACCGCAACCTGCAATTAACCGACAACGTGCCGCAGGCGGTATTGGATGCGACGCGGCAGACGATCGTTCCCAGATTTTTGGCGATGCTCTCCATCCTCGCCGTGTTTATTCCTTCGTTTCTCATGGTCGGGGTGACGCGTGCATTATTTGTTCCGCTGTCGTTGGCGGTGGGCTTCGCCATGATCGCTTCGTATTTGCTATCCAGCACGTTTGTGCCAGTGCTTTATATCTGGCTGAACAAGCGCATGCATCGCAACGAGGAGGAAAGCTCTGGCCGCAGCCGATTCGATCATTTCCGCGACCGCTATGAACGCTTCATCGGGCGCCTGATCGGTCGGCGTGGTCTATTGATCGGTGTTTATGTTGCGGTTGCGGCGGCGATCATCCTGCTGCTGGGTCCGCAACTGGGTCGCGAGATTTTTCCGCACACTCCCGAAACTCAATTCCAGCTTCGTCTGCGTGCGCCCTCTGGAACTCGGATCGAAGTGACAGAACAAACGACGCTGAAAACTTTGGAAGAGATTAAGCGTCTCGCCGGCCCCGGCAACGTCGAAGTGAGTATTGGGTATGTTGGCACCTACGCTCCAAGCTATCCGGTGAACCTGGTGTACCTATGGACCAGCGGGCCACAGGAGGCGGTGCTTCGCGTCCAGTTAAAGAAAAGCGCGAACATTCATGTCAGCGTGCTGCAGGAGCAGTTGCGCAGAGTGCTTCCACGTGAATTTCCGGACACGGCCTTCACGTTTGAATCCGGCGATATCGTCGATCAGATCATGGACTTTGGCTCGCCGACACCGATTGAAGTCGCGATCCAGGGGTTCAATTTTTCTGCGGATCACGAGTACGCGGAAAAGGTTCGCGCCGAAATGGCGAAGATCGGTCACCTGCGAGATTTGCATTATGGCCAGCCGCTGCAGTATCCCAGCCTCAATATCAACATCGATCGCGAACGGGCAGGTCAACTCGGTCTGACAGTTGATCAGGTCGCTCGTTCTGTGGAGACGGCAACATGGTCCAGCCGATTTGTCTCCCGTAATTTCTGGCAGGATCCAGCAACCGGTGTGGGATACCAGGTGCAGGTGGAAGTGCCACAGGATCAAATGAAATCCATGGATGATTTATCCAGCATTCCGCTGATGAGCGGAGGACCGTCGAATCATCCGAATCTCGGCGACGTGGCGCAGCTTTCATACGGACAGGTGACGGGAGAATTCGATCGCTACGACATGCAGCGCATGATCTCGCTAACAGCGAATGTGCAAGGCGAGGATCTGGGTCGGGCTGCGGATCAGGTGGAAGCAGCGATTCGCCGCGCAGGCCCTCCGCCTCGCGGGGTAGAGGTTCACATTCGCGGACAGGTGGTACCCATGCGACAAACGCTGCACTATCTCACGCTGGGATTGCTGTTCGCGGTAGTGGCGATTTATCTCTTGCTCGCCGCAAACTTCCAGTCTCTGCGATTGGCGTTTGTTGCGGTTTCCACTACGCCGGCGGTTGTGTGCGGTGTCATTATCATGCTGCTGCTGACAGGGACCACGCTCAATCTGCAGTCGTTCATGGGAGCGATTATGGCGCTCGGCGTATCGGTCGCGAATTCGATTCTATTAGTCACATTTGCGGAATCGCATCGGCGTGCGGGCAAGGAGTCTTCTGTGGAGGCAGCTATTTTCGGCGGCAAGACCAGGTTGCGTCCCATCTTAATGACAAGCATTGCAATGATCGCCGGGATGATACCCATGGCGCTCGCTCTGAATGAAGGCGGCCATCAAACTTCGCCGCTTGGCCGTGCAGTGATCGGTGGATTGGCGGCTTCGACACTCGCCACGCTGTTCATTTTGCCGGCGATATTTTCGTTGGCTCAGGAACGGGCGTCCAGGTCTTCGGCATCGCTCGACGTGTCCGACCCGCACAGCCCCTATTCCTCGCTGGCAACTGAAGGAGAACGGAATTGATCACAGGACATGCAACTCGATCGCGATACTTCACGCGAAATTCTTCGCGAGCTTTGCTGGCGGCAGCAACATTTACCATCGGCCTTGCAATATGCGGCTGTAATTCCAGCGCAAACAAAGCCGCGGCCGCCGCAGCATCGCAGCCGCCTGCTCCAACCGTCGTCGATTGCGTCAAAGTTGTTTCGCGGAGGCTCGATATCACGATCCCGCTGCCCGGAGAACTACAGCCTTATGAGGAAGTGAGAATCTTCCCCAAGGTGAGCGGATTCGTAAAGTGGATTGGGGTCGATCGCGGCTCTGTCGTGAAACAAGGACAGCTATTGGCGGTGCTGGTTGCTCCAGAAATCGTAGCGCAGAAGTCGGAAGCCGAATCGAAGGTTCTGAGCGCGGAGAATCAGCGCATTGCTGCGGAAGCGAAACTCGCTGCCGATGAAAGCAGCTGGGAACGGCTGAAGCAGGCTGCCGCTACGCCCGGGGTGATCTCCGACGAAGAACTTGAGGTTGCGGAGAAGGCCGCCACCGCAGATCGCGCTCGCGTGGTTGCGTTGCGCAATACTGCCGACGCCGCGCGTGCAAATTTACGATCGGCTGCGGAGATGGAAAGCTATTTGCGAATCACCGCCCCGTTTGATGGCGTCGTCACCAAACGCAACGTGCATCCCGGCGCGCTTGTCGGTCCTGGCGGCGGTTCTGGAACGCAGCCCTCGATGATGCGCATCGAGCAGGTGGCGCATCTGCGACTGGTCGTCGCTGTGCCGGAAGTGTATGTCGCTGGGATTCAGAAAGGCGAAAAAATCAGCTTCACGGTGCCGGCGTTCCCGAGTCGTGCTTTCAGCGGTACGGTGGCGCGGCTCGCCGATTCCATCGATGTATCGACCCGCACCATGCCGGTTGAAATGGATGTGTGGAATCCAGGATTGGAATTGCATTCGGGAATGTTCCCCTCGATCTTGTGGCCGGTGCGTCGTACGTCAGCGACGCTCTTTGTTCCGCAGTCTGCCGTCGGTCGAAATATGGAACAGAATTATGTCGTCCGCATTCGTGACGGGAAGGTAGAGCAAATAAGCATCAAAACAGGCGCAGTCATGGGCGGCTTGACTGAGGTATTCGGACCGCTGCAACAAGGAGATGAAGTTGCTCTGCATGCAACTGATGAATTGCGTTCCGGCATGGCAGCCACTCCGCACATGGTTGAGGCGGATTCCCAGTGAGGCGCTGCGTCTCGCTATTCGCGATTGCATGACTGCTATAAACTTGGAGGCATCATGAATACTTCTATCCAGCAAATTCCGGTGCATCGCATTACAGGTGAAGCCACCAATCTCGGCGAGTACGCCGGCAAAGTTCTTCTCGTCGTCAATGTCGCTTCAAAATGCGGGCTGACTCCGCAGTATGAAGGTCTAGAGAAGCTGTATCGCGCCTACCGCGATCGCGGTCTGGTTGTCGCCGCCTTTCCCGCGAACGATTTCAAGAGTCAGGAACCCGGCTCCAACGCCGACATTCAGAGCTTCTGCACCACCAACTACGGCGTCGACTTTCCGATGTTTGAAAAGATCACCGTCGTCGGCGAAACCAAACATCCGCTGTATAAAGAGCTGATCGCGGCTAAGCCGAAAGCCATCAGCACCTCTGACGTGCCGTTCGGGGAAGACTTGAAGAAATACGGAATCGATCCGAATCCCGAGCCGGAAATTCTTTGGAACTTTGAAAAGTTTGTAGTCGGCCGCGATGGGAAAGTAGTTGCCCGGTTCGCCCCGAACACAACACCAGATGATCCCGCACTGGTCAAAACGATCGAGACAGAATTAGCGAAAGCATAGTCGCATTCCAATCAGCGGCGAAGCGCTGGCGAACCGGCAACTCAAAGTTCATGGCTGGCGCTTCACAAAAGCAAACCAGGTAATGTTGAATAAGTTTCCGTGCGCATCGCCGCCCTCGCCTTGAGCGACCAGGCAAAGGTCGTGAACTCCCTGCGCCGATGCATCCACCGGGATGGTGTAGGTGCGATAGTTGGTCGCGCCGTGGCCGCCATCAATTTTCACTGTGCCAATCACTTTGCCCGCGGGATTATCGAGACGCACCTGGAGCACGGTGTTTCGCAGTGTTTTATTTTCTGAGCTGATTTCTACGCGAAAGGCCGCTGCTCCACTGCCGAAGTCGACATTGTGAAATTGAAGGTAGCTGCCATCCTTCATCATCATCTGGTACTCGCCAGACAAACCTTTTTCGCCTGCTGCGTACCTGCGAATCTGAAACTCCGCAGCCTCGCGTCTGCGGCGCATAGGCATCGAGGGTCAGGTGCGTGACGCCCGGAGTACCCACTCCCAAATCGCGCGCCGGGTAGATGGGGCGCAGACTTCCATCGGGAAGAATCGTCAAGCGCAGTCACAGCCACCTGGCGATGATGATCGTTGTGAGGCACCAGGTCTTCATACGGAACGTGATACGCGATGTACCATTTTCCCTTGTACTGGCAGACCCCTTGCTGCACCGACTCCACACCGCCGGCAGCAGGATAAATCAGGTGTCGCGCGGGCGCATCAAACGGTCCGAACATACTATTCGATTCGGCGTATTCGACATAAGAACCTTGCGCGTCACATCCAGTCCCCTTGTTGTCTTTGTACGCGACATATGTCAGGTACCACTTCGCCCCGGCTTTGAAGAGCATGGGACTTTCAAAATATTCGAGATTCCCGCAGGCATCATTCTTTTGCACCGCCAACTCCCGCGGCGGCTCCGCTAGTTCCACCATGTTCGGCTTCAGCCGCGCCAGCATCACTGCATGCTTGGTCGTATCGCCGGCGCCCCATATAAGATACGGCGCACCGTCGTCTCCTCGGATAACTGTCGGACTTAAACCCTGCAGTGGCTTGCCATCGAAATTCTTCATCGGGGCCCCGAACACATCATGATAAGGACCGGCCGGGTTGGTTGCAGTGAACACGCCAATATCAAATCGGCCATAGTTCGCCTCGGATGCGGAGTTCATTCGAAATGGCGCGTAGGCATAGAAGCGGCCGTTGGCAGGGATTCCCGCATCGCCGTCCCACAACGCGCCGCCCGTATTCCAGGTCACATCGCGGCTAGTGAGAATGGAACCATGATCGACCCAGTGATCAAAGTCCGTCGTCGTAAATTCGTGATATGAATACATGCCTTTGTAGAAAGCATTGTTGCGTTGAAATTCGACGGTGAAGGGATCCTGCGTGGTGAATAGATAGAAAGTATTTCCGATCTGTCTGCAGGTAGGGTCGGAGTTGAATAGATAACCGGGAGTGATTAGCTTTTGTGCGGTGGCAATTTGAGCCAGCGTCGCGATGAGGGTCACTGTGCCGATTACATGGAAGAGGACCGCACGATATCGAGAATGTATGTTGCCCGGTTGATCCGAGTGCGGCATCGACGTCCTTTCCATTGCGACAAATCCGCTAACGCATCTCGTAGCACCCGATATCGATCTTGTCATTCATGCATCGTGGTTTGCCGTCGAGATCCTCGCTTCCCACGATATCCTTACCCGGATTGACTCCGCTACCTATCGCAGGAGAATCTTTTTTCAGATGGAAGTTGTGCGCGGCTGGCTCGACAAATTCTGGGTCCGCAAATTTGGAGTCGCGATCTTCTCCTGTGGCCTTCACGTACGCCTCGAAACTCGAATAGTCCTTGCCATCCAGCGACCATTTCACTTTGTTCGCGCCGACGGGCGAGTAATACAGATTGTGATCAAACGTCACCGTTGGCGTATTGGGATCCATGCGGCCCGATCGACTCCTCAGCGCCTGATTCGAGTCACCGATATAGACGATGTTGTTCTTGAAAACATTATTGCGCAGATAGAACTGCATCTGGATTTCGCCGGTGCCAGTATGGAAGGTATCGTTTTTGTATAGTGTGTTGTTGACGATCATCGTGTCATGCGTGCTGCCACGTTTTTCATCGTAACCGCCAATTGAGATGCCAGCAGTGTGGCAGGAATAAATCAGATTGTTGCGCGCGATGATGTAGCTGGTATCGCGATGGAAGTGCTCACTGGCCAATTCAATCCCGAAATCCGTGTGGTCAATGATGTTGCGCTCGATCACTACGTGGGTCCCGCCGTCCACATAGATTCCGTCTGAGTTTGCGTCATTCCCGTACGCTGGATTGCCCCTGGAGGTAATGTCGTACACATGATTTTCAGCGACAACCCCATCGCGCGCGCGGTCCACACTGGGATCTTTCGCGGTGTGCTCAAATCCAATAATGTCGATGCCGATATTGTTATTGTTGTGAACGCGATTTCGAGTGACTCGAAAATTTGTGACGTTGCCGTTCAACACCAGCGATTCGCTCGAGCCTGTCTGAAGATTGTGGACTTCGTTTCCGTCGACAATCAGATCGGTGATTGGACTTGTGGCGTCGGTGCCGTATACGGCGATGCCGAATCCATTGGCGCCGTGGCCGGGGCCTTCGCGGCCAGGGTAGGTCTGCTCAATATTGTGGACATTGTTATCTCGAATCTCGATGTGGGAACCGTGGCCGTAGACGCGAATGCCTGCGGGAACCCGAGTGGGATCGGCGGTACGATAGTTGCCAATCTCAAGATGCTCGATTTTTACGTAGCTCACGTTTCGCAACGCGACCATGGGGCTATCGCCAACCTCCGGAGTCAGACAGCTTCCATCCAACACCGCCGTCTCTCCCGGTTCGCTGCGAAATGTAATGTAACCCTGGGTCGCGTTCCCGGAGGATGTGACGGCCAGCCGCTCGCAATATTTTCCGCCGCGAATGTTGATGGTATCTCCCGGCTTCGCTACGTCGGCCGCATGCTGCACTGTCAGAAACGGCTTTTCTTTCGTGCCCGGATTGGAATCGCTTCCATGCGTCGACACATATAGGGAAGGAGTGGGGGCAACTGCGGCGTACAAACTCACGCTCAGCGATAGCAACGCAACCAACACCACGAGATTCATGCATCGACGGTCCAAGGGCTTCTCCTTCACTTGTGTTTAAATCAGCACGCCAGCAAAATTTCGTTTCATTACGGACTCCACCCTTTTAGCTTTCAATTATCCGCTTGTCAAGCGCGATGCCGGTACCCCTGGATTTGCATGTCCGAAAGCTTCCAAACTGCTGCGAATACTGTTCCGCGAGATTGGGTGCGAACGCCAGCCCCAGTCGCTATGCCTGAGCAATCCACTCCACCAGAAAAAGTGAGCCATGCCGAGGCTCCGACTTGTTTCTATTTATTCCGATCGGTATAGTGGGGCGCAGTTGCATTGTTGCGGAAGCGAGGCAATGACTGTGAATCGAAGAACATTCCTGAAATCGGCAGCAATCGCGGGTATCGCGGGCGGAGCGGCAGCCCAACCGGCCCGTGCATTTGTCCCAGCTCACAACTGGGGTAAATACGATTTTGGCTCCGGCCCCGCAATCACCGACCGGCTGAATCAGGGGCCATTTCCACAATATCCGCCACAGGCCGTGATTCCCACCGACGACGTTGTGATGGCAACGACGCGGACGAACGAAATCGTCCCGAATTACGGCAAAGGTCTCATGACTTATATCTCCGGCGATCTAGGCCGCGACGAAATCAAGTCCAACAATCTTGAGCAAGCCATCGAGGCGCTCGCCAGTCTTCCTCTAGGCCAGAAACTCTACATCCGCGTCCCGTGGCGAGACGTGCAGCAACAGCCGGGGCGATTGGATTTCGCCGATTACTGGAAGATCACTTTTGAAATGGCGGCGAAGTATAAAAAACGGATTGGCTTTCGCGTCATGATGAGTGATCCAGATATTGCGGGGCCGGTGCTGCCAGACTTTCTCGTCGACAAAGTTCCCATGGTGAAGCTGGCTGGAGAGTGGCGGGGTGATGCCACCGAGGTTCGCTATCGCAAAGCTCATATGCAGCCTCGCTACGATGATCCAGTTTTTCAGGCAGCGTATCGCGAACTGAATGAACTGCTGGCGGCCGAATTGAATGGAAGTCCGCAGATCGAATTCATGGACACATTTATGTATGGCTTCTGGGGCGAGGGACATACGTGGCCCTATACAAATAATCCATTTCCCGACTATGCAACGGCGGAACGCACCTGGCTTCACATGCTCGACGTGCAGCTTGCCAACTGGACCAAGACGCCGCTGGCAACCAACACGCAGCCGGATTTCAGTCGCGTGGGGAATTCTGAGCTTGTCGATCGAACTGTACGGAGCGGCAACTGGCTGCGCACCGACACAATTTTTATTGAGAATATGCAGATTGAAACCATCAGCAATCGGCCTCCCTGGGTTGGCGCGGTTGTGGAGATCGCGCTGCCCGGTCAGATCTCAAAAATTCCACCGACGAAGGAGCCCATCTCCTACAGCGACAGTGCAATCGAGCATGTTATTGATGTTGGGGCAAACTACTGGTCACTGTGGAATTTCCATAACATCAGCGCAGAAAATATTATGGACTACTACCATCGCTCTCCCACCGCGATCGACCATATCAATCGTTCCATCGGATATAAGGTGAGACCTTCGTTCATCTGGCAATACGTCGATGGCGATCATCAAGGCCTCATCATAGGATTCGCCAATGATGGAATCGCCGGCGTTCCAGGGGCGCTTCGAGTGACGGTGGCCAGTGGTGACGGCAAGGTCATGGCCGGCGGCAGCCTCGATCCTGGATACCCGTTGCCCGGAAAAATTCGACAGGCTCAGTTCATTCTTCCCAATGGAATCGACTGGAAAGGGCTAAAGCTCTCGGCAGAAATTGAAGTGAAAGGTGTTCGTTATCCTGTGCAATGGGCTTGCCTGCAGAAGTTGAACGAAGATGGATCGTTGACTCTTCGCCCAAACTTGCGTGGAGCATCCTAGCTAGTAAGTGGAGATTTCGCCGCGCGGAAAACTCGGCACTCATAAAGGAGCAGAGATGAGCGACAAAACAAACTCGATCACTCGCAGAGAAGCCCTGGCACGCATGGGAGGCGCTGCTTTGGGTTCGGCGATGACGCCTGGGTTGTTATCCGCTCAAGCAAATTCTCATGTGCCGGTATCTCCGGTGCGTGCTCCAAATGGTCCCCCTGGCCACCGCTCTTCAACCCGGCCCAATGTTTTATGGATTACAGGTGAAGGCATTCCGCTTAAGGCGCTGAGTTGCTATGGAAGCACGCTCATACAAACTCCGCACATCGACCGGATTGCGAACGAAGGCATGCGGTTTGAAAACAGCTTTGTCACCAATGCGCTGTGCGCTCCAAGTCGAGCCACGTTGCTGACAGGGAAATACGATCACCTGAATGGAATGACTTCCAACCCGGGTGAAACAACCGCGGGAATGACGAGTCCCACCTTCGATGCATCGCAGGAGACGATCGCGAAAATATTCAAGCGCAATGGATATCAGACTGGCATGGTAGGGAAGTGGCATCTGCCGGCAAATCCCGGGGAGACAGGCTTTGATTATTTTGTGTTCAAGCGCGGCGCGGGCGGCCCATATTACGATCCCAACGGATACCTGCGAAATACAAGCTTAGGCAGCAATGAAATTCATGAGAAAAGTTATCCCGGCTACATCACCGATAACATGACGGATTTTGCCATTGAAGGGATGAAGCAATTCCAGCAGCCATTCTTTATGATGATGCAGTTCTTCAACGATCATCGTCCCTTTGATCCGCCACACAAATACGAACATTTGTACGACGACGTTCGCATCCCAGAGCCCGGCACGTTTTACGATGACTATTCCATGCGCGCCGCACCTGCAAGAGAAGCCAGGATGCGAATTGCGGACATGCCGGACTTCAATCCGCCGCAAGACCTGACCGAGCGCCAGCGCAAGCAGTGGAACTATCAGAAATTCATGCAGCACTTCCTGGGAACGCTGCGATCTCAGGATGACAACATGGGCCGGCTCCTCGACTACCTGGACAAGTCTGGACTTGCGGAGAACACCATCGTTGTCTACACAGCAGACCACGGGTTTTTCCTCGGCGATCACGGCTGGTTTGATAAGCGCTTTATGTATGAACAGGCGATTCGGGTTCCGTGGATGATTCGTTATCCAGGGCATGTTCAACCGGGCAGTGTCAGCAAGGATTGGGTCGTGAATATTGACAACGCACCCACCGCTCTCGATCTGGCTGGTTTGCCAGTGCCGCAGGATATGCAGGGTTGCAGCGTCGCACCGCTTCTGAAAGGGAGCGCTCCGTCAGACTGGCAAACATCCTTCTACTACCACTATTATGAGTTTGCTCCGCCGCACTGGGTGTTGCCGCACTATGGAATTCGTACCAACCGCTATAAGCTAATCAGCTATTACACGGTGAATGAGTGGGAACTATTCGACCTGGAAAAAGATCCGGATGAAATGGAAAATCTTTTCGAGTGGTCGGGCTACAAAGTCCATCCTGCGTATCAGTCGATTGCAGAAAATCTGGTCATGCAACTGAAGGACCTGCGCGAGAAGTATAAGGACACCACGGGCAGCCCGGTGAAGCTGTGGCCCACCAGCAGTTACGATTGACCATCGCTCAACTGGGTGGTACGTTGAAGCGAATGTCAGTCCATCAAGCCCAGACTTCTACCGCCGTCGCCGCGTCGAGAACGTCGCGCATCCCTTCAAATCGACTGGTCTCGGTGGACGTTCTCCGCGGAATCACAATCGCGTTCATGATCCTGGTCAACAATGGCTTTTCAAATTATCCGTTTCCCGCCCTCGAACATGCCGAGTGGAACGGATGGACCCCAACCGATCTGGTATTTCCGACCTTCTTATTTCTTGTCGGTGTCACCATTGTTTTTTCTTTTGAATCTCGCTTGAGTCGCGGAGCCTCGAAGTCTTCTCTTCTTCTCCATACATTCCGGCGCGCTTGCATCTTGTTTGCGCTCGGCCTGGTCGTTAACGGCTTTCCAGATTTCCCGCTGGCGACATGGCGCATCTACGGAGTGCTGCAGCGGATTGCGATCTGCTTCCTGATTGCGAGCATCTTGTACCTTCTGGACCGACGCCCTGCCAGCAAAATCGTGTTGATCGTGCTGGCATTGTTTGGCTACTGGATTCTTTTGCGATGGGTTCCGGTACCGGGCTATGGCATGCCGGGCCGCGATATTCCATTGTTCGATCAAACGCGGAATCTCGGAGCGTACATCGATCGGCATATCTTTCCGGGTCGGTTGTATCGAGGCGTACGCGATCCCGAAGGATTGTTGAGCGACATTCCCGCAGTGGCGACAACATTGCTTGGAATGCTGACAGCGATGTGGCTGCGATCCAAACGCGGTCCATCTATCAAGGCTTGGGGAATGTTGGGAGCTGGAATTCTCGGCATTGTTCTGGGGCAATTCTGGGGCCTATGGTTCCCCATCAACAAGAACCTCTGGAGCAGTTCGTATGTGCTGTTCGCCGCCGGTATTGCGTTGGTCGCGCTGTCGGTATGCTATTGGGCGATCGATATCAAGAATTGGAAAACAGGCTGGACCTATATCTGGCTGGTTTTTGGAATGAATGCCATTACGGCGTATGTTTTCTCGGAGCTTCTGTCAGCCAGCCTATATGCAATCAAGATTCACAGTGGAACCACAACGGTGAGCCTGAGCGCCTATCTTTTTGACCACTGCTTCGCGGGGATACCGTCTCATCACCTGGCATCCCTGGCGTATTCGATTATGATCGTCGCCATATGCTTTGTCCCAGTCGCGATTCTCTATCGCCGCAAGATTTTCCTCAAAGTGTGACAGTGGAGTCGCCGATTCCCCGTGGATTCACCTTCGGGTGTGCTCCAGCCCGACCACCTCGGTGACCGCAGTCACTGCCAGTCCTCCGTGAGCAATGGTTTAGTGGATTCCAGAGGACGAGTGATGAATTTCGATCGCAGCACGCTAAGTGAATCCGAGGACATTGAGCCAGAGTCGGTCATAAGAATGAAGAAGTGGACAGCCGTCAGCTGCACCGTGATTGTTGTCATTGCCAGAATTGTGTGGGGCCTGGCCCGCTAGGGTCGTTCTCCCACGCTGGCCGAAATTGCACAACGAAAGTTTCAGCAATTACGTCTCCCGGGTTGCCCCGAAAAATGATCTCGGCATCGCATGTCGCTGAGCACTGGATCCGGCAGCGCGATCCGCACCTACAGACATTCGTCGCTGCGCCATCGGTGCGAGTGCTCTATCTATCGTGATTTGTGCCCGACAGAAACCGCTGCCCGTTGCGGGTTTTCTCCGCCGAATGGTACCCTTCATACAGCGCCTTCGGGACTGCTGCACGACGTCCTGCTGCATTCTTCAGCCTGACCCAATGGTTCAGAATTTGCCCACACCACCTGGGGCCGCCATGGGCACGATGTCGGGCACTTTTTTAAGCCCCAAATCAAAAAGCGCCGACGTAGCTCAGTTGGTAGAGCAGCTGATTCGTAATCAGCAGGTCATCGGTTCAAGTCCGATCGTCGGCT